>NZ_RZAA01000001.1:0-688045 GCF_003994535.1 Pseudomonas sp. PAMC 29040 | reverse complement strand
GTCCAGGTCGGCATCATGATCAGCAGCACCAGCACGGTCTGCATCTCTTTGCGCGCATTGGCAATGGCATAGGCCATCGGATAGCCGATCAGCAGGCACAACGCGGTGCTGAAGAAAGCCATCTTCAACGAGCCCAGGTAAGCGGCGATATACAGCTCGTCGTCACCCAGCATTGCGAAATTGCCCAGGTTCAGCAGCAGCTGAATCTTTTGGTCAACGTAGCTGTAGATCTCGGTATACGGCGGAATCGCCACGTCGGCTTCGGCAAAGCTGATCTTCAGGACGATAAAGAACGGCAGCATGAAAAACAGGAACAGCCACAGGAATGGAATCCCGATGACCATTTGGCGGCCACCGGGGGTTATTCGTTGCAGACGGCGTTTGAATTTTCGAAGGTTCATGAGCGCAGTACCACGCCGCTGTCGTCTTCCCACCAGACGTAAACTTCGTCGTCCCAGGTCGGTCGTGCACCACGGCGCTCGGCGTTGGCCATGAACGACTGCACGATCTTGCCGCCGGGCAGTTCGACGTAGAACACCGAATGGCCACCCAGGTAGGCAATGTCATGCACCTTGCCCCGCGACCAGTTGTACTCGAAGACCGGCTTGACTGTGGTGACCAGCATTTTTTCCGGGCGAATAGCGTAGGTGGTCGACTTGTCTTCCAGTGACGTAGTGACCCCGTGGCCGACGTAGATATTACGCTCCAGTTCCGGGCAGTGAATGATCGCGAAACCTTCTTCGTCTTCGATCACATCGCCGTCAAAGGCGTTCACGTTACCGATGAACTCACACACCATGCGGCTGACCGGTGCTTCATAGATATCCACCGGGCTGCCGATCTGGGCGATCCAGCCCAGGTGCATGATTGCGATGCGCTGGGCCATGGTCATGGCCTCTTCCTGATCGTGGGTCACCATGACGCAGGTCACGCCGACGCGCTCGATGATTTCCACCAGCTCGAGCTGCATTTGCGAACGCAGTTTTTTGTCCAGTGCGCCCATCGGCTCATCGAGCAGCAGCAGCTTCGGACGCTTGGCTAGCGAACGGGCCAGGGCCACACGCTGACGCTGACCGCCGGACAATTGATGGGGCTTGCGCCTGGCGTACGGGGTCATGTGCACCAGCTTGAGCATTTCTTCAACCCGGGCGTCGATTTCGCTGGCAGGCAAACGGTCCTGCTTGAGGCCGAAGGCAATGTTCTGGGCCACGGTCATGTGCGGAAACAGGGCGTAGGACTGGAACATCATGTTGATCGGCCGCTCGTAGGGCGGCATGTCGGTGATGTCGACCCCGTCGAGATAAATCCGTCCTTCAGTCGGTCGCTCGAAGCCGGCCAGCATGCGCAGCAGGGTCGACTTGCCGGAACCGGAACCGCCGAGAAGGGCAAAGATTTCGCCCTGATGGATCTCCAGGGACACATCGTCCACGGCAATCGTCTCGTCGAATTTTTTCGTGACCCGATCGAATTTTACCAGCACCTTTTTCGGTGTCTGCTGGCCTTCAAGAACCTTCCTGTAAAGGCTGGAGGCGTTTGCCATGTGAAACTCCCAACAGATTTCAGTCGTCAGGCCAGAAGGGCCCGACATAAGAGTTGATTGCAAGACAGCTGTGGACGGGCTGTCGGTAGTACTTGTTGTTATTGCGGTTTGTTGTTGTGGTGAAGGACGGGCGTGCCAAGACACGCCCTCCTGATTCACGGGGGCAGTTCAGGGTTCAAACAGGTATCGGACTTGTCAGTCAGCGGCTCTCACGAAGCGCTGCACGTTGTCGGCATGCATCGCCAAACGCCTGGAAAATACTCAAGTAGACAGGGTTGTTCATGACCTGCCATTCCGGGTGCCATTGCACGCCGACGGCAAACGCCTCGCTGTGCTCGACAGAAATCGCCTCGATCAAGCCGTCCGGTGCAATGGCTTCGGCGCGCAGACCCGGGGCCAGGCGGTCGATGCCCTGGGCGTGGATCGAGTTGACCTCAAACACCGTGGGCAGATCCAGCGCCTGGAATACACCACCCGGTTGCACGTGAACGGCATGGGCCGGGGCGTACTGCACGGACAGATCCGGGTGATCCGCTTCGCGGTGGTCGAGGGCACCGGGGAGCTCATGCACCTTCTGATGCAGGCTGCCACCAAACGCCACGTTCATTTCCTGAAAGCCTCGGCAAATGCCGAGCACCGGAATCCCCGCCGCAATGGCTGCTTGCAATAGAGGGAGGGTGGTGGCATCGCGCGCCGGATCGTGCTCCGTGCCGGGTGCACTGGCGGGGCCATCATAGTGGACTGGTTGTACGTTCGACGGTGAGCCGGTGAGCAGCAGGCCGTCCAGACGGGCCAGCAGTTCATCTGTTTCTGTCAGTTCGGCCAGGCTGGGAATGATCACCGGGAGCCCTTGCGCCGCGACACTTACAGCCCGCAGGTACTTGTCGCCGCTGACGTGGTAGGGGTGCAGGCCAATCTGTTTGACGCACGCTGTAACGCCGATCAATGGCTTGATTGCCATTTTTATCACCTCGAAGTTTGACACTTGAAGAGCTTTTTCGGAGCTTAGCCTTGTTGATTTTAATTAACAACTTCTATGTAAAAAATTCTAAACACGCAGCTTCGGATCGTCATAATTCGCCGCTATGCCAAAGCTCCGTTGGCACAATATGAGCTAATTTTTGCCTGAAAAATAACGATGAAGGCCCGGGTGTTCGCTATTGACTTCACTTTGCCTTTCGGATTGACTGGGTTTCAGAAACGGCTGTGAACATAATAATTAACATAATAGGTGCCTCATGTCGGTCCCCCTGCGTGCCATTCAGCTCAATGAAGCGAACGCATTCCTTAAGAAATATCCTGAGGTTTTGTACGTCGACCTTCTCATTGCGGATATGAACGGCGTGGTGCGCGGCAAGCGCATCGAACGCACCAGTCTGCACAAGGTCTACGAAAAAGGCATAAACCTGCCGGCATCATTGTTTGCACTGGACATCAATGGTTCTACGGTGGAAAGCACCGGCCTGGGCCTGGACATCGGTGATTCGGACCGCATCTGCTACCCCATCCCCGATACGCTGTGCATCGAGCCCTGGCAGAAGCGCCCGACGGCCCAGCTGTTAATGACCATGCACGAACTTGAAGGCCAGCCGTTCTTCGCTGACCCGAGGGAAGTGTTGCGTCAGGTGGTCAGCAAGTTCGATGACATGGGCCTGACCATTTGCGCCGCCTTTGAACTCGAGTTCTACCTGATCGATCAGGACAACGTAAACGGTCGTCCGCAGTCCCCGCGTTCGCCGGTGTCCGGCAAGCGCCCGATGTCGACCCAGGTGTACCTGATTGATGATCTCGACGAATACGTCGACTGCCTGCAGGACATTCTGGAAGGTGCAAAAGAGCAGGGCATCCCGGCTGATGCGATCGTCAAGGAAAGCGCCCCGGCGCAGTTCGAAGTCAACCTGCATCACGTCAACGACCCGATCAAGGCGTGCGATTACGCGGTGTTGCTCAAGCGTCTGGTGAAGAACATTGCCTACGACCATGAGATGGACACCACCTTCATGGCCAAGCCGTACCCGGGCCAGGCGGGCAATGGTCTGCACGTGCACATTTCGATTCTCGACAAGCAGGGCAATAACATCTTTGCCAGCGAGGATCCCGAGCAGAACGCCGCACTGCGTCACGCGATCGGCGGTGTGCTCGAGACCCTGCCGGCGCAGATGGCCTTTCTCTGCCCGAACGTCAACTCGTACCGCCGTTTCGGTGCCCAGTTCTATGTGCCTAACTCACCGAGCTGGGGCATCGACAACCGCACCGTAGCGGTTCGCGTCCCCACAGGCTCTGCCGATTCGGTACGCATCGAACACCGGGTTGCCGGCGCCGATGCCAACCCGTACTTGCTGATGGCTTCGGTACTGGCCGGTATTCACCACGGTCTGACCAACGAAATCGAACCGGGCCCACCGGTGGAAGGCAACAGCTACGAGCAAAATGAACAGAGCTTGCCGAACAACTTGCGCGATGCCCTGCGCGAGCTGGATGACAGCGAAGTCATGGCCAAATATATCGATCCCATGTACATCGACGTCTTCGTCGCCTGCAAGGAAAGCGAGCTGGCCGAGTTCGAGAACTCCATCTCGGACCTGGAGTACAACTGGTACTTGCACACCGTCTGATTGGCCAACGGCTGTCATTCACAGATAGAACAATTGCGCAGTTGGTGGGGGACGCAGAGCCTGCGTCCCCCACGAATGCGTGGCGCCGGCGTCCGGACCTGCCGGTACGCCGGCGGTGCCCATCGGAGAATTTCATGAAACAAACCCATGTAAACAGCTATTACGCCGCGACCCGAAACCACAGGGCCGAATTCCCGGTGCTCGAGGAATCGGTGGAGTGCGATGTCTGTGTGATCGGCGCCGGCTACACCGGCCTGTCCTCGGCCCTGTTCCTTGCCGAAGCGGGCTACAGCGTGACCGTACTTGAAGCGGCCCGGGTCGGTTTCGGTGCCAGCGGTCGCAACGGCGGTCAGTTGGTCAACTCCTATAGCCGGGACGTCGATGTCATCGAGGCCCGTTACGGCGAAAAGACGGCCCAGGTGCTGGGCAGCATGATGTTCGAAGGCGCCGATATCATTCGCCAGCGCATCGACCAGTACGACATCCAGTGTGATTACCGTCCGGGCGGAATTTTTGCCGCGCTGAACAGCAAGCAGCTCAAAGCCCTGGCCGAGCAGAAAAGCAGCTGGGAGGGTTATGGCAACCAGAAACTGACAATGCTCGACGCCGCGGACATCAAGCGCGAAGTAGGCTGTGCCAACTACGTTGGGGGTCTGCTGGACATGCAGGGCGGGCACATCCATCCGCTGAATCTGGCACTGGGTGAAGCCATGGCGTTCATTGGCCTGGGCGGTAAAATTTACGAACAGTCGGCTGCCGTGGACATCACTTACGGCGAGCCGATCACAGTGCGCACCGCCAAGGGCGTAGTGCGGGCCAAGTACCTGCTGATCGCCGGTAACGCCTATCTACCGCAGAACCTCGACAATCGCGTGACCGCCAAGAGCATGCCTTGCGGGTCGCAAATTGCCGTGACCGAACCGCTGCCCGAAGAGGTTGCCCGCAGCCTGATCACCAACAACTACTGCGTTGAAGACTGCAACTACCTGCTGGATTACTACCGCCTGACGGCCGACAATCGTTTGCTGTATGGCGGCGGCGTGGTCTATGGCGCCCGCGAACCGGACGACATCGAAAAACTGATCAAGCCGAAAATCCTCAAGACCTTCCCGCAATTGAAGAACGTCAAAATCGACTATCGCTGGACCGGCAACTTCCTGCTGACCATGTCACGCATGCCGCAATTCGGTCGTATCGAGAAAAACGCCTACTACATGCAGGGTTACAGCGGCCACGGGGTGACCTGTTCGCACCTGGCCGGCAAATTGATCTCGGAAATGATCCGTGGCGATGCCGAGCGTTTCGACGCTTTTGCCTCCTTGCCGCACATGCCGATGATTGGCGGCCGTACCTTCCAGGCGCCGCTTACAGCCATGGGCGCGGCGTACTACGCAATGCGCGACCGTTTCGGTATCTGAGAACACCTGGCAAGCGGCCTGATCCCGGGCAAGTCCGCTCCCGGAGGTCTTATATTTAGCGGTCATTTGGCGAACCTGCTGAGCAACACCCGCAAACGTGATTTAATAGCCGCCTTTCACGTTTGTGGTACAGGGGTACGGTGCGATCTACGCCATCCGTCGCCCCCCCATTACCCTTAAGTAGTTCACACATAAGGCTGTCATGGACACGGGCTCACGACTCAAACTAGTACGCGAAAGCTACAAAATGTCCCAGCGCGAGCTGGCCCGACGTAGCGGCGTCACCAATGCCACCATCTCCCTGATCGAGCAGAATCGCGTCAGTCCTTCAGTCAGCTCTCTGAAGAAACTGCTGGAAGGCATCCCCATGTCTTTGGCCGACTTCTTCACCTTCGACCAGCCGCCCCGTGCTCACCAGTACGTGTTCCGGGCCAATGAACAGCCGGATCTGGGCCGTGACGGCTTGCGCCTGTTGCTGATTGGCGCTTCGGTTCCGGGCCGGCAGATGCGTTTGTTGCGCGAGCAATATGCGCCTGGCGCAAGCTCGGGTGAAGAAGCGATTGTGCACGCCGAAGGGGAGGAGTGCGGGCTGGTCACGCGGGGAGTGGTTGAGCTCACCGTAGATGGAATGAGCAGCATCTTGAATGCCGGGGACGGTTATTACTTCCCGACCACGCTGCCCCATCGCTTCAGAAATATCGGGGCGGACGAGGCGGAAATCATCAGTGCCAACACCCCCGCCAACTTCTGATCTGAAAGCCGCCCGAAAATCCCTTTTGGGCACTGTGTTTTGTGGGAGCTGGCTTGCCAGCGATTGAACACAGACATCCAGTCGCCCTCATCGCTGGCAAGCCAGGCTCCTACAGATTTGCTATGTGCTGAAAAGTTGCCATTCCCCTGTGGGGGCTGTGTGCTGAACAGTGGTGTGCACTGCCACTCCCCTGTGGGAGCTGGCTTGCCAGCGATTGAACAGAGACACCCGGTCACCCGCATCGCTGGCAAGCCAGGCTCCTACAGATTTGTTGTGATCTGAAAAGTTGCCACTCCCCCTGTGGGAGCTGGCTTGCCAGCGATTGAACACAGACACCCGGTCCTCCTCATCGCTGGCAAGCCAGGCTCCTACAGATTTGCTGTGTGCTGAAAAGTTGCCACTCCCCCTGTGGGAGCTGGCTTGCCAGCGATTGAACACAGACACCCGGTCGCCCGCATCGCTGGCAAGCCAGGCTCCTACAGATTTGCTGTGATCTTAAAAGTTGCCATTCCCCCTGTGGGAGCTGGCTTGCCAGCGATTGAACACAGACACCCGGCCCCCCGCATCGCTGGCAAGCCAGCTCCTACAGATTTGCTGTGATCTGAAAAGTTGCCGCTCCCGCTGTGGGAGCTGTGTGCTGAACAGTGGTGTGCACTGCCACTCCCCTGTGGGAGCTGGCTTGCCAGCGATAGCCTTTGGGCGCCACCCCCGAGCCGCGGCACCGGCATGCAAATGTCGGCAGCGGGTCGAACTGGGTAATGATTAATCCCATATAAAGGGATGAGTCATCATATATTGAACTGTTGTCGCGACTGGTTTATCGTCTGGCCATAACCAAGGGATCAGGCGGCTGTCGGGTTCCTAAAATAAATACAACAAGAGGTTTTCCCCATGACAGGTCCTTCGCTGGACAGTTGTCTGCATGCCAGCACCATGAAGAAGCTCAACCTGAAGCTGATTCCCTTCCTGATGTTGTTGTACATGGTGGCTTACATTGATAAGTCGAACATTTCGGTGGCGGCGTTAACCATGAACGCCGACCTCGGGCTCAGCGCGCGCATGTACGGCATCGGCGTGGGTCTGTTCTTCCTCACCTACATTCTGTTCGAAGTGCCCAGCAGCATCATCCTGACCCGGGTCGGTGCACGGCGTTGGATTGCGCGGATCATGATCACCTGGGGCATCATCGCCGCCGGCATGAGCCTGATCCAGAGCGCCAACCAGCTCTACGTGATGCGCCTGTTGCTGGGTGCAGCCGAAGCCGGTTTCACCCCCGGGATCATCTACTACCTGTCCCAGTGGTATCCGCGCAGTGACCGCGCCCGGGCCATGTCATGGTTCTACATCGGCGCGGCGCTGGCGTCGGTGATCGGCTTGCCGCTGTCGGGTGCCTTCCTGCACCTGGACGGTCTGCTGGGCATCAACGGCTGGCGCTGGCTGTTCTTTCTCCAGGGCATTCCTGCAGTGGCGCTGGGCATCGTGGTCCTGCGCTACATGCCAGATTCTCCCGCCACTACCAACTGGCTGGACAGTGCGCAAAAAGCCTGGCTCAGCCGCACCATCGAGGCCGAACAGGCGACCACGGTCATCTCGCACAAGGATGCCTGGCATGTGGCGTTTCGCAGTCGCCAGGTGTGGTTGCTGAGTCTGTTCTGGTTACTTCAGGCTTTCGGCACTATCGGGGTGACGCTGTTTTTGCCGCTGATCGTGCAGTCGGTATCAAAGCAAGGTTCGTTTGTGGTCAGCCTGCTGTCGGCGATGCCGTTTTTCCTTGCCTGTGTATTCATGTACGCCAACGGCCGCCATTCCGACCGCACCGGTGAGCGGGGCTGGCACCTGGGCGGGCCACTGTTGCTGGCCGGGGGCATGCTGGGGTTGGCGGTGTTTACCGGCAATCAGTGGCTGGCCTACGTGATGCTGGTGGTGGCGGTCGGCCTGAACTGGGCGGCGACCCCGGTGTTCTGGGCCACGACTACCGAGTACCTGTCCGGGCCAGCGGCCGCTGTTTCGATTGCCTTGATCAACTCCATTGCCAACATCGCCGGGCTTGGTCTGCCACCGGTCATGGGCTGGATCAAGGACACCACCCTCAGCTATGACTACGCCTTGTTGATGGTCGCCGTCGCCTTGCTGGCCGGTGGCGTGCTGGGGCTGTACCTGGGGGGGCAACGCAAGCGCCAGGTCGTACGTGATGCTATACGGGAGGGCCGCGAAAATGTTCACAGTGCTTAAAGTGGCGCGTCTGCCGGACATGCTCAGCGAACGTTTACATGCCCGATATGAGGTGCTGGAATGCAGCGAGAGCGGTGCCGGACTCGATGCACTGAAGGCGCGGGGAATCCGTGCCATGGTCGCCAATGGTGAGTCGCGGGTGGGGGCCGAACTGATCGGGCGCCTGCCTGATCTGCAAGTGATAGTGGTGTTCGGTGTCGGTTACGACGGTATCGATGTCGCGTTCGCCCGGGCCCGGGGCATTGTGGTGACCCACACCCCGGACGTGCTGACCGAGGACGTTGCCGATTTCGCCATTACCTTGATGCTCGGCACCGCCAGGCGCATTGCCAGGGCCGATCAGTTCGTGCGGTCCGGGCAATGGCAGCAAGGTCCGTTCGGCTTTACCCGCAAGGTCAGCGGCGCGCGTCTGGGCATCGTCGGGCTGGGGCGCATCGGCATGGCGATTGCCCGGCGCGCGGCGGCGTTTGACATGCGCATCAGCTACCACGGGCGGCGTCCGCTGGCGGTTGAGTATCCTTACTATTCATCGCTGACCGAGCTGGCTGCAGCTGTGGATTTTCTGGTGATTGCCGTGGGCGGCGGGGAATCGACCCGGCACCTGGTGGATGCCACGGTGCTCGCGGCGCTGGGCAGTGAAGGCATCCTCATCAACGTGGGGCGTGGCAGCGTGGTTGATGAGGCCGCGCTCGCCAGCGCACTGGCCGAGGGTCGTCTTTTGGGGGCCGGGCTGGATGTGTTCGAGGATGAACCACGGCCCCATCCCGGCTTGTTGGGGCTGGACAGTGTGCTGTTGGCGCCGCATATGGCCAGTGCCACCTGGGATACCCGCAGGGCGATGTCCGACCTGACCCTGGCCAATCTGGCTGCGCATTTTTCCGGTGCTGACTACCCGTCACCTATCCCGCAGTGAATGGCCATTTTGCTGCGCGGATCTGTTGCGCCCGGGGTTCCGGCCCCGGCCTCATGCAGGGAAATCTTTGAGGTCTCCGGTAACGCCAGGCCACCGAGCAATGCCAGCAGTGCAACGGCTATCAGGTAGAAGGCTGGCGACAGGTTGCTGCCGGTGGTGCTGATCAGCCATGTCGCCACCAGCGGTGCGGTACCGCCGAAGAGGGTGTAGGCCATGTTGTAGGTAATGGCCGAGGCGGTGTAGCGAGTGCGGGTCGGAAAGGTTTCCGAGAGCAGGGCGGCGGTTACTACCCCGCACAGCACCGCGCCCACCGCCAGCAGCATGACGCCGACGATGGACGCTGCGAAGCCGCCGGAACTGGCCATCAGGAACGATGGATAGACCACGACCATCAGCAGTGCACAGGCCGTCATCACCGTAACCCTGCGCCCGACGCGGTCTGAATACAGTCCTGCCAGCGGGCAGATCGCGGCGGCAAACAGCAAGGCAATCAGCGAAACCAGCAACGCCGTTGCCCGACTCAGGCCCCCGGCTACTTGCAGGTAGGTCGCGAAGTAGGTGGTGAACATATAGAAGGACAACGCCGTCAGCGACACAAAGGCACCCAGGCAGCAGATGGCCGCGCCATGGTTGCGCAGGGTTTCCTTGAGCGGGGAGTGGGCCACCGCACGTTCCTCGGCCACCGCCTGGAATGCCGGGGTTTCATCCAGCTTCAGACGCATGTAAAGCCCCACCAGACCCAGTGGTGCCGCAATCAGGAACGGCAGGCGCCAGCCCCAGTCGGCCATGGCCTGTGCCGATAGCGACGCCTCGAGGGCATAGGCCACCACGGCCGCGGCGGCGAAGGCGCAGAAGGTCGATACCGGCAGGAAGCTGCCATACCAGGCCCTTTTATCATCAGGAGCGTGTTCCATGAGGTAGGCGCAGGCACCGGCGTATTCACCCCCGGCGCTAAAGCCCTGGGCGCAACGGATCAGGGTCAACAGGATCGGCGCCATCACGCCAATGGCGGCATAGACAGGCAGCACACCGATCAGTGTGGTGGCACCCGCCATCAACAGAATGGTCATCGCCAGGGTTCTTTTGCGACCGATGCGGTCACCCAGCATGCCGAAGAAAATGCCGCCAAGGGGACGGAACGCAAAGGCTACGGCGAATACGGCGAAGGTCTTGAGCAGCGCGGCACTGGCATCACCGCTAGGGAAAAACTGCTGGGCGATGGTGGTGGCCAGAAAGCCATAAACCGCGAAGTCGAACCATTCGACGAAGTTCCCGATGGCCGCGGCGGCAATGACTTTTCTCAGGGTTTTGGGGCTGACCTGCCCGGTGATGGCACTCGTCATGCTGAACCTCGACATTTCATCAGAATGCTTTCGATTATCGAGGCAGTCAGTGAAAGGGTTCGCTTCAAAAGTGTCATCGGCGTAGTCAGCACCGACGTCCTGCCTCTCAGCCGCCTTTGGTGGAGACGATACTCGCCACCAGGCGGGGCTTGCAGTTCAGATAAGCCGACGATTGCAGCCAATGCTGATCGGGGTACCAGGCAAACATGAACTGACCGTCCTTGAGTTTGTCTACCACCTGGCGCGCCACTTGCGGGCGTACGGCAGGGCAGCCCTGACTGCGGCCGATGCGGCCCTGGGTCTGGCTCCACAACGGGTTCACATAGCTGGCAGGGTGAATCACGATGGCCCGCTCACGGGCACTGTCATTGATACCCGGCTCCAGGCCGTCCATGCGCAGTGAGTAACCGTTGGCACCCTGGTAGCTTTCCTGGGTGCGGAACAGGCCAAGGCTGGATTGATGGCTGCCTTCGTTATTGGAGAATTGAGTGGCGAAGTTTTCCCCGGATTTTTGCCCGTGGGCCACCAGGTCACGCAGCACCAGGGTCTTCTTGCGCAAGTCGAAGATCCACAGGCGGCGGGCCGTGGAAGGTTGCGAATAGTCGATGACGGCAAGGTTTTGTGCGGGGCTGGCGCCACTGCTGACGGCGCATTGCATGGCACTGAGGGCACTTTTAAGTACCTGGGGATTGAGTTCCGGAGCGGCCTGGGCGAGGCTGTTGTAAAGCCCTGGTGATGAAGTATTGGCGGCGAACGCTGGGCTGCACAAGGCTCCCAGGGTCGCGGCGACCAGAAAAAGTCGTCGCAAAGAAATCAGCATAGATTAAGAGTTTCCACTGTTGAATTGGCTCCTGACACTCCATCGAGTTAATGGCGATCCTTTATTTACTGCTAGCCTTCAGGGTTGCCGTGACGGCTGTTACGGTGACCGCCAACGTGACGGCCATGGATTGGAGTAAAGCAGTTGATCAAAAAACAGGCATTTTACTTGAGCATTGCCTTGCTCGCGTCGCCATTGGTCGCATGGGCCGACATGCCCCCCGACCAGCCTGCCAACCCGGTGCAGCAGACCCTGCTACAACTGCCCCAGGCCTGTCCGACCCTGGCGTCCGGCCTGACGCCTCAGACCCAGGCACTTTTGCAGGCCTTTTATGAAGGCCAGAACTACCAGCCGGTATGGGCACAAGAGGGGCGTCTGGCCGCTCTGCAGGCCGCCTTGCCACAGCTGGCCGACGACGGGCTCGACCCGCTCAATTACCCCTTGCCCGAGGGCCAGGACCTGTGTGCCGACATCGACACCAGCCGTCAATATCTGCAAGCCCTGCACGATTTGCATTTTGGTCGCCTGACGCAAAGCCGCTTTGAACCGGTCTGGCACGCCAACGCTGTAGAGGTAGATCCCCAGGCCGAACTGCTGGCAATCGCCGGGCCCGGGGTGCAGAACGTGGCAGCTGCTTTTGCCCAGGCCCGTCCCGCCCTTGAGCAATATCAAGACTTGCGCCGGGTCTATGCCCGGGAGCGTCAGCAACCGCTGCCCCAGTGGCAGCCGATCGCGGATGGCCCCTTGCTGCGCCCCGGCATGCAGGATGCGCGGGTACCGGCACTGGCCAGGCGTCTGGCCAGCGAGGGTTACCTGAGCGGCGAGCCGCAGATCGTCAACAACACCTACTCCAATGAGCTGGCCTCGGCGGTCAAGAGCTTCCAGCTCGATCACTCGCTACAGGCCGATGGCGTTGTCGGGCCGGGCACCGTGAAAGAGTTGAACGTCAGTCCGGCAACCCGCCGTGAGCAACTGCGGATCAATCTGGAACGTTTTCGCTGGATGGCCCGGGACTTCGAACCCACCAGCCTGCTGGTCAATGTTCCGGCTGCACAGTTGACCGTCTTCCAGAACGGCCAGCCGGTATGGCAGACCCGCACCCAGGTCGGGCGGGCCGACCGGCAGACGCCGTTGCTCAAGTCCCGGGTGACGCGCCTGACCCTGAACCCGACCTGGACCATCCCGCCGACCATCTTCAAGGAAGACAAACTGCCGCAGATTCGCCGCGATCCGTCTTTCCTCAGCAAGCATGACCTGCAGGTACTCGACAGCAGCGGGCAGCCGCTGGCGGTACAGAGCATCGACTGGGACCGTCCGGGCAACATCCTGCTGCGTCAGGGTGCCGGGCCGCGCAACCCGCTGGGGCGTATCGTCATCCGTTTCCCCAACCCGTTCGCCGTGTACCTGCACGACACCCCCAGCCAGGCCCTGTTCAGTAAAGGCCCCCGTGCCTTCAGTTCAGGCTGCGTGCGGGTCGAGTCGGTGTTCCAGTTGCGCGACCTGCTGGTGACCCCGGCGGAGAAAGCCCGCACCGAGGAATTGCTGGCCACCGGGCGCACCACCGAGTTCAGGCTGTCCAACCCGGTGCCTATCCTCATGACGTACTGGACCGCCCATGCCGACAAGAACGGCAAGGTGGTGTACTCACCGGACATTTATAATCGTGACCCGGCATTGATATCGGCCCTGGCCGCCAAGCGCTGATGTCCGTTTCAACCTTGAACTGATCTGCGAGACCTGCAATGACTCAATCCCGTTTTACCGACCTGGTGGGCATTGCCCATCCGATCATCCAGGCTCCGATGCTGGGGGCGGGGGCAGCAATGATGATTGGCGTGGCCAGGGCCGGAGGGCTGGGCTCCCTGGCCTGTGCCACCCTGACCCTGGAGGGGGTACGCGCCGAAGTGGCGGCCTTTCGTGAAGCCTGCGATCAACCGTTCAATCTGAACTTCTTCTGCCATCAGGCCCCGGAACCCGACGAGGCCCGGGCCCGGCAGTGGAAGTCGTTGTTCAAGGATTATTACCGCGAACTGGGAGTGGACTATGACGCGCCGACCCCGGTGTCGAGCCGTGCGCCTTTTGATGAGGCCGCCTGCGCCCTGGTTGAAGAGCTGCGTGCACCGGTGGTCAGCTTTCACTTCGGCCTGCCGGCCCCGCACCTGTTGGCCCGGGTCAAAGCCTGCGGGGCGAAGATTTTAAGTTCCGCCACCACCGTTGAAGAAGCGCAGTGGCTGGAGCGCAACGGCTGTGACGCGATCATTGCCATGGGCTACGAAGCCGGTGGCCACCGCGCGATGTTTTTGAGCAATGAGCTGGCGACCCAGATCGGTACCTTTGCCCTGGTGCCGCAAATTGTCGATGCGGTATCCGTGCCGGTGATTGCCGCAGGTGGCGTGGCCGATGCCCGGGGTATCGCGGCGGCTTTTGCCCTGGGTGCCAGTGCCGTGCAAATCGGCACGGCCTACCTGTTCTGCCAGCAGGCCAAACTTGCCGAGCCCCATTACCGCGCCTTGCGCGAAGCCGCCCCCGGCAGCACCGCCCTGACCAACCTGTTCACCGGTCGACCGGCCCGCGGCATCCTCAACCGGGTGATGCGTGAGCTGGGGCCGATGAACTCCCAGGCCCCGGAGTTTCCGTTGGCGGGCGGCGCACTGCTACCGCTCAAGGCCAAAACCGAGCCTGCCGGTTCCGGGGATTTCATCAACCTGTGGGCGGGTCAGGCCTTCGCACTGAGTCCGGGACGCAGCGCCCAATTGTCGTCCGAGGAACTGACCCGCAAGTTGGTCGCTGACTACGCCGCGCGTTCCACATGCAAATAGCGGGTCTGCGCGGCGTGGGTGGATGTGCGAATTAAAAGTATGATCGCACCGACCACCGGCAGGCTCACCAGCAGCAAGCCGTAGCGCAACGATTCAATGCCAAAACGTGGCAGCAGGGCATCGCTGAACAAACCGGCGAGCAAAGGCCCGACCCCGACCCCCAGCAGTGTCGAAATAATGGTTTGCAAGGCCATCGCCGTGCCCCGGCGATTGGCCGGCACCAGTTGCGTGACCAGGTTGTAGGACGGCGCCACCCACCACACCACAAAAAAACTGTACAGCGCGCACCACAGCATGGCGCTGGGGATCGGCACGCCTGCAACCTGGGTCCAGACCGTGTCGGGCCACAACAAATAGGCGAACAGTGCGCTGATCGCGGCCACGTGCCCGATCACCGGAATACCCACTTGCCAGTGCGGATTGCGCGGCGTCAGGTGGTCGCTCAACCAGCCGCTGAACAACGCCCCGATACCGGCAAAGCCGCCACAAATAAACCCGGCCAGGAGTCCGGCGTGCTGCAACGACAAGCCATGGGAGCGCACCAGAAAACTGGTGTTCCACATGCCGATGGCATAGGAGCTGAGGGTGGTCAGGCCCCCGGCCATGATCAGGCAGCGGTAAGCGGGCAGGGCCCAGAGTGCGCGGGCTTCGCGGCTCAGGCTTTGCAGGGGATGCGCGGCATGGGCGCTGGCCAGATCCCAACGGCCACGGGCCGGGTCCTTGACCACGAAGGCCAGCACCAGGGAAAACAGCAGCGCCGGCATGCCAATTACGATAAACGCCATGCGCCAGCCATACTGCTCGACCACCCAGGCGCCGAGGCTCAAGCCGATCACCGCCGAGAAGGTCGGTGCAGCGGTGAAGCAACTGATGGCAAACGAACGGCGCTGGGGCGGGTACAAATCGGCAATGATCGACATCGACGCCGAGGTGGTGGGCGACTCGCTCACCGCAACCGCCATGCGCGCCAGGGCCAGCATCCAGAAACTCACGGCCAGGCCGCAGACCATGGTCGCCACGGCCCACAGCAGGCACGCCATGGCCAGCAGGCGGGTGCGCGACATGCGATCGGCCAGACGCCCGGCAGGCAAGCCGAGCAGGGCGTAGACCCCGGCAAATGCCAGCCCGGAAATCAGCCCCATGGCCGTGTCACTGACGCCGAATTCGAGCTTGATCGGTTCAATCATGACCGCCAGGATCTGCCGGCCGACAAAGTTGTCGGCAAACACCGCAGCCAGCAACAACAGCAAAGCATGGCTGCGCCAGCCGACGTTAGGGTTGGACATAATCGGTTTTCCTGTCAGATAAAAACGCCAAAGGCGCTGACCCGCATTGCGTCAGCGCCTTTGCCAAACCCCTGCCTCAGCCCCGGCGGCGAGCCAGGGTCATGGCGGTATCTTCGATCATGTCTTCCTGGCCGCCGACCATGCCGCGTCGGCCCATCTCCACCAGAATTTCCCGTGCCGGTACGCCGTACTTCTTCTCGGCGCGCTTGGCGAACAGCAGGAACGAGCCATACACACCGGCATAGCCCATGGTCAGGGCGTCGCGATCGCTGCGGATCGGGAAGTCCATGATCGGCACGACCAGGTCTTCAGCCACGTCCTGGATGCCAAACACGCTGACTCCGGTTTCAATGCCCATGCGGTCACAGACCGCCACCAGGATTTCCATCGGCGTATTGCCCGCGCCGGCGCCCAGACCTGCGGCGGCCGCATCGATCCGGGTAGCCCCGGCTTCGATTGCGGCGATGGAGTTGGAGACCCCCATCGACAGGTTGTGATGGCCGTGAAAACCGATCTCGGTGTCCGGGTGCAGCGCGGCCCGCATGGCCGCTACCCGGGCCTTGATGTCATGGGGCAGCATGTAGCCTGCGGAGTCGGTGAGGTAGATGCAGTTGGCCCCGAAGCTCTCCATCAGCTTGCCTTGCTTGACCAGCCCTTCGGGGCTGTTCATGTGCGCCATCATCAGAAAGCCCACGGTGTCCATGCCCAGCTTGCGGGCATAGGAAATGTGCTGTTCGGACACGTCTGCCTCGGTGCAATGGGTGGCGACCCGGATCGTGTTGACCCCCAGCTCGTAGGCCATTTGCAGGTGATCCACGGTTCCGATACCCGGCAACAGCAAGGCTGAAACCTTGGCCTGCTTCATCATCGGGATTACCGCCGACAGGTATTGCTCGTCGGTATGCGCCGGAAAACCGTAGTTCACCGAACTGCCGCCCAGGCCATCGCCGTGGGTCACCTCGATCAAAGGCACACCGGCAGCATCCAGGCCGCAGGCGATGTCTTTCATTTGTTGCAGGGAGATCTGGTGACGCTTGGGGTGCATGCCGTCGCGCAGGCACATGTCATGCACGGTGATTTTTTTGCCGCGAAGATCCATGGATAGCTCCTTAAGCGAGGGCAGGTTGAGGGGCGGTGGCCTTGAGTTGCAGCTCGCCGTTGAGCATTTGCTCGGCAAACATCTCGGCCGTACGCGCCGCCGCAGCGGTCATGATGTCGAGGTTGCCGGCGTACTTGGGCAGGTAGTCACCGAGGCCTTCGACCTCCATGAAGATCGAGACCCGATTGCCGTCAAATACCGGGCCGTTCACCAGTTTGTAGCCCGGTACGTACTTCTGTACCTGCTGGATCATGTCGGTAATTGCCAGGGTAATCGCCGTCTTGTCCGGCGCAGTTTCGGTCAGGCAATGCACGGTGTCGCGCATGATCAGCGGTGGCTCGGCAGGGTTGACGATAATGATCGCCTTGCCTTTTTTCGCGCCGCCGACCTCCTCGATGGCACTGGCGGTGGTGCGGGTGAATTCGTCGATGTTCTTGCGCGTGCCCGGGCCGACCGATTTGGACGCCGCCGTGGCCACGATCTCGGCATACGCCACGGGCTGCACGCTGGATACTGCAGCCACCAGCGGAATCGTCGCCTGGCCACCGCAAGTGACCATGTTGACGTTCATCACGCCGCGTTTGAGATTGGCTTGCAGATTGACCGGTGGCACGCAATACGGGCCGATGGCCGCAGGTGTCAGGTCGATCATCAACACCCCCAGCTCATTGAGCTTGCGGCTGTTTTCGGCATGCACGTAAGCGGAAGTGGCATCGAAGGCAATCTGGATATTGTCCGCCAGGACGTGGGGCAACAGGCCGTCGACGCCGTCACTGGTGGTCTTGAGACCTAACTCGCGGGCGCGGGTCAGGCCTTCGGAGGTGGCATCGATACCGACCATCCACACAGGCTCCAGCACCTCGCTGCGCAGCAGTTTGTACAGCAGGTCGGTGCCAATGTTGCCCGGCCCGATCAGGGCGCACTTGATTTTATTGCTCATGGTAAGCCTCTCGAACTGGGTTTAAGACACAAAGCGCAGGCGTGCAGAACCCAGGCCGCTGAGGGTCAGGCTGACCTCGTCGCCGGGCAGCACCGGTACCAGCGGCGCCAGGGCCCCGGACAGAATGATTTCGCCTTTGCGAAACGGAATATCGAATTTGCCCAGGGTGTTGGCCAGCCAGGCCACTGCCGCGCAGGGGTGACCCTGCACCGCCGAACCGAAGCCGTTGCCGGCCGGCTGGCCGTTTTTCAGCAGGTGCAGTTCGACCTTGGCCAGGTCCAGATCACGGGGATCGATTCGCTGCTCGCCCAGGGCAAACACGCCACATGAGGCGTTGTCGGCCACGGTGTCCTGAATGCGGATTTTCCAGTCGGCGATGCGCGAATCGACAATCTCGAAACACGGCACCACCCATTGGCTGGCCGCCATCACGTCCTCGGCGGTAATGCCGGGCCCGTGCAGATCCTCGCCGAGAATAAAGGCGATTTCACCTTCGGCCCGGGGCTGCACCAGCAGATTGGCGCTGAAGCTGACATCGCTGTTATCGGCGACCTGCATACGGTTGGTCAAAAAGCCGAAGTCGGGCTGATGCACATCGAGCATGTCCTGCACGGCACGGCTGGTGACCCCGATCTTCTTGCCGATCACCTGTTCACCGAGGGCTTCGCGCCGTTGCAGGAAGCGCAATGAAATCTGATAGGCCGTTTCCAGCGTCAGGTCCGGGTAACGCTGGGTCAGCGGCTGCAGGCTGCGGCGTTCGAGCAGCGCGTGAAACAGTTCATCGCCCAGGGCTTCAATCAACTTCGGGTCCATAAACACTCTCTCTAAAATCCGGAATATATGAGTCGCTGTGGGAGCTGGCTTGCCAGCGATGGATTGCGCGTGCTCTGACTGCAAAACCCAATCGTGTGCAGCGCTGGCAAGCCAGCTCCCACAGGTTTATGGGTGCAGCGTCAGCCCGGCCAGACGCTGGACTCGGCACCGCCGTCCACTTCCAGAATCTTGCCGGTCACCCAGCGCGACGCCGGGGTGGCCAGGTACAGTGCGGCGGCACCAATATCTTCCACCTCGCCCAGACTTTGCAGCGGCGTGGCCTTGATCATGACGTCGCGCATGGCCACCGGCAGGACGCGGTTCAGGGCGTCGGTCAGGATCGGTCCGGGGGCAATCCCGTTGACCCGCACCAGCGGCGCGAAATCCTGGGCCAGTAGACGGGTCATGTGGCTCAGAGCGGCTTTGGCCGTGCCGTAGGCGCTGAACTGGGTTTGCGCGTAGCGCGCCGCCCCCGAGGTGATATTGATAATGTTGCCCGCGCCTGCAGCGCGCATATGGGGCACGCAGAGCTGGCACAGGTGATAAGCCGAGGACACGTTAAAGCGCATGATCTCTTCAAAACGCTCGACGCTCAGGGTCAGTGGATCGTTCGGACCGGCGCCGCCAGCGTTATTCACCAGGTGGGTGATGCTGCCCATGTGTTCACGCGCCTGGGTCACCAGGGCGCTGCGCTGCTCGCTGTCATTCACGTCACAGCTCAGGGCCAGGGCCCGGCGTCCTAAAAGGCGGACCTCTTGGGCAACCGCTTCAACGTCGCCCAGGGTGCGTGCCGCCAGCACCACATCGGCGCCGGCTTCGGCGTAGGCCAGGGCAATGGCCCGGCCAATGCCGCGGCCGCCGCCGGTAATCACCGCCACACTGCCGGTCAGGTCAAATCGCGAAATAATGCTCATACATAATCCTTTATTAACGGGGAGCCCACAGGTCAGGCAGTCCCGGGTCGCTGACACTGATCAGTCGCTTGAGCAGCACCTTGAGCGCCTGGGCATCGCCGGGGCCTAGTTTGGCCGAGACGTTCTCCTCAACCGCCTTGGCCAGGGCCAGCTGTTGCAAAGAGGCTTCACGGCCGGTGGCGGTCAGGACGTAGCGCGGTTCATGGTTGCTGCCCTCCAGTGCCACCAGATTCTGTTTTTCCAGGAAGCGCATGCTGGCCAGCGTGACCACGTGCCCGGTGTAGCTGACGAAGGTGTTGATCTCGTTCAGGGTCAGGTTGTCGCGAATGCACAGCACGGAGAGGATGAAAAACGCATGTTCGTCCAGTTGCTGGTTGCTCAACAGGCGATGCAGGGCGTCCAGCAGCTGGTAGTGGGCGCGGCCCAGCAAATACCCCAGCAAATCCTCGGTGTAGCTGCATTCCGGAGGTGGCGGGGTGGTTGCCAGGCGCAGCTCGCTACGGGGCTTGCGGGTTGCCAGTGCGTACTGGCCGCTCTGGAACGCCAGCGGCGCGCGGTCGCTGTGATCAAAGGCGAGTACCTCACCGACAAAAATCACATGGTCGCCGCCTTCATATTGAAAGGCTGTACGGCACTGAAAGCGAGCAGTGCAATCCTGTAGCAGCGGGGCTTCGCTGATACCGCTGTCGAGTTCGATTTCGGCGAACTTGTTTTCGCCCTGCATGGCAAAGCGCCCGGACAGAGGTTCCTGTTCGGTCGACAGCACGTGCACGTTCCAGTGTTTGCCCGAGCTGAATACCGGCAGGCTGCGGGCGGACTTGGCCAGGCTCCACAGCACCAGCGGCGGATTGAGCGACACCGAGTTGAAGCTGTTGGCGGTGATCCCGATAGGTGATCCGTCTTCAGCCTGGGTGGTGATGATGGTCACCCCGGTGGTGAAGGTACCGAGTGCGGTACGGAATGCCTGGGGATCGAAACTGCTTTGCATTGCCATGACGAACCTCATGGATTGAATTTTCGTGCTTGCAGTATTCCCCTCGCAGTGGGGCCCTACATCGTCTTAATGGACTAACGAATACAGCCGATTATCGTCCGATCGGACGAGGCGTGGTGGGTCGTAATTGTCTAGCGTCGGCGCATTAAAACGATGCCAAGAGGACTGATCCATGACATGCAGCAGTACGGCCCCAGAACAGCTGTCCAGCCTGTTGGCAGCGCAAAAAAAAGCCTTTATCGAGGCCGGTCCGGTCAGCGTTGAACAGCGTCAGCAACGGATCCAGCGGGTGATAGAGCTGCTGGTGCGTTATCAGCAGCCGTTGGTTGAAGCCATGGATGCGGACTTTGGTGGCCGACCCCAGGGTTTTTCGTTGATGAATGATGTGCTGGGTTCACTGGCATCGCTCAAATATGCCCGCGACCATGTTGCGCACTGGGTGCAGGACGAGCCGCGCGAGGTATTCGCCCCCTATGACCAGTTGGGCGCTAAGGCCTGGGTGATGCATCAGCCCAAGGGCTCGATCGGGATCATGGGCACCTGGAACGCGCCGCTGTTCACCTTGCTCAGTCCGCTGGCCTGCGTGCTGGCCGCGGGTAACCGGGCCATTCTCAAACCCTCGGAAGTGGTACCGCGCACAGCCGAGGTGCTGGCCCGGGCCTTCGGTGAATTGTTCGATTCGCTGGAAGTCGCGGTGGTGCTCGGTGATGCAGACCTGGCCCAGGCGTTTACTTCGCAGCCCTTTGACCATCTGGTATTTACCGGCAGCACTGCCGTGGCGCGCTCGGTGATGCGCAATGCGGCCGAAAATCTGGTGCCGCTGACCCTTGAACTCGGGGGCAAATCGCCGGTGATCATTTCCCGCAGCGCCGATCTGGCCAAGGCTGCATTCAGCATTGCCGTGGCCAAAGCCAACAACGGTGGGCAGATTTGTATCAATCCGGACGTGGTGTACGTGCCCCGAGAGCAATTGGGGGACTTTATCGGCGCCCTTGGTGCGGCTTACAACGAGCTGTTGCCGACCGTGGCCGACAATCCGGATGTGGTGGCCGTGGTCAACGCCCGGCACTTGCAACGCATAGAAAGCTACGTGCAGGACGCCCGACAGCGGGGCGCCCGGGTGGAGAGCTTCCCGCGAGAGCTGGAGGCTGATCCCCAGGCGCGGCGTCGCCCCCTGCAAGTGGTGATCGATCCGCCCCGTGACAGCCTGATCATGCAGGAAGAAATCTTTGGGCCGGCGCTGGTGGTGCTGCCCTACGATGAGATCGACCGGGCGCTGGCGGACATCAATTCACGGGATCGGCCGTTGGCCCTGTATTACTTTGGCCAGAGCGAAGAAGAGCGGCGTCATGTACTGCAGCGCACTATCTCGGGCGGCGTGACCATCAACGACGTGATGATGCACGCGGCCATGCACGACGCGCCGTTTGGTGGCATTGGTGCCTCCGGCATGGGGCATTACCACGGCCGTGAAGGCTTCCTCGAGTTCAGCCACATGCGCACCGTTTTCAAGGCTGCGGCCCATGATCCGCGCCGCGAGTGGGGCATGTTGCCGCCCTATGGCGAACACTTCCAGGCGACCATGCAGTCGATGGTCACCCCTGACTGATTCCACCCAGAAATAAATCAACCCTGCAGGAGCGTGCTTGCTCGCGATGCCGGCAACCCGGCGGTTCAGACCGGTCGGGGTGTCGCAATCGCGGGCAATCCAGTGTCGAGCGGTTGCTCCTGCCCATAACAACAAGATGTGATCCGGAGAGATATTTTGCCAATCCCTGCTGCTACCCCAGAAGACACCCAGACCCCGGCCGGCTGGCAACGCCGCCACGTACTCAAGGCCGGTGTCCTGGCCGCAGGCGCCGGTCTGCTCGGCCGCTATGCCGGTGCGGCGGGTTCGAGCGCCGTATCATCCAACGAATATCTGGCGATGGACGCCACCGACATGGCCCGGGCCGTGCAAAAGGGTGAACTCACTCCCGAGCACCTGCTGGCTGCGGCCATGGCCCGTTGTGATGCGGTCAATCCCAAGGTCAATGCGGTCAACATGCGTCACGACGAGTACGCCCGTGCGCTGCTCCAGACCCGTCGCGCCGCAGGGGCACCTGCCACCGGCGCGCTGGCTGGCGTGCCCATCCTGATCAAGGACCTCAACACCTACCTTGAAGGTACCCGCACCACCAATGGTTGCCGTCTGTTCAAGGATGCACCGCCGGCGCCACAAACCAGCACTCTGATTGCCCGCTATCAGGCGGCTGGCGCTGTACCCTTCGGCAAAACCGCGTGCCCGGAGTTTGGTCTTACCACCACCACCGAATCCCTGCTCTGGGGGCAAACCCGCAACCCGTGGAACCTGGGCAGAAGCGCAGGGGGCTCCTCCGGTGGTGCGGCTTCGGCAGTGGCGGCCGGCATTGTGCCGGTGGCCCATGCCACTGACGGCGGCGGCTCGATCCGTATTCCGGCCTCCTATTGCGGTGTGGTTGGCCTCAAGCCCACCCGTTACCGTACCCCCAGCGGCCCGGGCAAATATGAAGGCTGGTTCGGTGCCAGCGTCGGCAACGTGGTATCGCGCAATATCCGCGACATGGCATTGTTTCTGGATGTCGGTCAGGGTCATGAGCCAGGCAGCCCGTACTGGGCAAAGCCGCTGGTACGCCCGTATATCGAAGAGCTGCGCACCGCCCCCGGGCGTTTGCGCATCGGCCTGGTACGGGATTCACTGACCGGTTCGCCACTGGACCCTGCAGTTGCAAAGGTGCTGGACGATACGGCCAGACGCCTGAGCGCGATGGGGCACAACGTTGAAGAGTTGCGTTTGAATATCGACCCGCGCCAGTTGTTCGGAGCCCACGGATCGGTGATCGGCGACGCCTTGCTGACCCTGGTTCACGACCGCGAACAGGCGATGGGCCGGCCGGCCACTGCCGATGACTTTGAACGCATCACCCAGGTGGTGCTGGACAATGGCAAGAAAGTCACGGGCGAGGGCCTGTACCGGGCACGGCAGTCGTTTGAAAGCATTGGTGGCTACATGGAGCAGCAGTTCGACACCTACGACGTGATCCTGTCGCCGGTCACCGCCAACGTCACCCCGGAACTGGGCCTGCTCAGCCTCAACCAGCCCTGGGAAAGCTACGCCCACAACGCCATGGGCAGCGCGGCGTTTACCGTACTGGCCAACGTCAGCGGGCAGCCGGCGATCTCGTTGCCGGTGGGCATGAGCGACAACGGCTTGCCGATCGGCATGATGTTTACCGGGCCATTGGGCGGCGAAGACGTGCTGTTGCGTCTGAGCGCACAAATCGAGCAGGACCGGCCGTGGGCGAAATTGCCCACTGTTTGATAACCCATTGCAGTGTCTGTAGTCGCTGACAAGCAGCGCGAGGCTGCGATCGGTAACCCCGGCTGGCAGGGTCCGCCATCGCTGCGCAATCGATCGCAGCCTCGCGCAGTTCTTCAACCCCTGCGGGGGTTGGTGGCGTAACGCCTAGTCCGCTTTGACGATGATCAGCAGCGCGCCAGGCCGGATTATTCGTCATACAGCGCCCGCGCATTCGCGCAGCGAGAGACTGACGGAGAACAGACGGATGGATCAGATACGAGAGAAAAGTCCGATAGAGCTTGAGCTGCTGGAACGCGCGCGCAATCTGATACCTGCGCTAAAAAGCCGTTCAGCCCAGGCGGACAAGGATTGCAAACTGCCCGACGATACCGTTCGCGACATGCAGGAGGCCGGCTTGTTTCGTGCCCTGCAGCCGAAGATGTGGGGCGGTCATGAAGTGGATCTGCGCACCTTCTTTGAAATTCAGATGATCCTGGCCGAGGGCTGCATGTCCACTGCCTGGGTCTTTGGTGTGGTCGGTGTTCACCCGTGGCAACTGGCGCGTTACCCGGTAGAAGCACAACGCGATGTCTGGGGCGAAGACAGCTCCACGCTGGTGGCTTCGACCTATATGCCTGTGGCCAAAGTGACTCCGGTCAAGGGCGGATACCGGGTCAGCGGGCGCTGGGGTTTCTCCAGTGGCAGCCAGCATGCGCAATGGTGCCTGCTGGGCGGCATCGTGCCGCAAGATGAAACCGGACCGACCGAACACGGCACCTTCCTGATCCCGGCTTCTGACTATCGGATCGAACAGAACTGGGACGTACTGGGCCTGCGCGGCAGCGGCAGTCACGACATCATCGTTGAAGATGCCTTTGTCCCTGCACACCGGGTGCAACGCACCAACAACTACAGCATCGAAGCCACCCCGGGACGGCTGGTCAACACCAACCCGATGTACTCCATCCCGTTTGCCCAGGTATTTGCCCGCGCGGTATCCACCTCGGCGCTGGGTGCATTGCAAGGGGCGATCAACGAGTTCCGGACCAACGCCGCTGCGCATATCGGCAAGCATGGCGCCAAAACCGCCGAAGACCCGGCAGCCCAGGCGGCAGTCGCCGAGGCCACCATCACCGTTGATTCGCTCAAGCTGGTGCTGATGCGCAATTACGCACACCTCATGGCGCTGGCTGCTGCAGGCGAGTATCCGGACGTTGAAACCCGCCTGTTGTATCGCTACCAGTCATCCCATGTGACCAATGTCTGCGCCGACCGGGTCAGCGACCTGCTGCGTTGCATGGCAGCCTCGGGTTTGTACAACACCAACCCGGTGGCCCGTTATTTCCGCGACCTGCATCAGGCGCGCGGGCATATCGCCAACAACGAGGCGGCCTATCGCCGCAGCTATGGCGTGGTGCAATTGGGTTTACCCAACTCGGACCCTTTTGTTTGATCGAGTAATGACTTTCTGACCTCAGCGGATGGCATAACAATAATGACGGCTCAAGTTCAGTCTCAGTCCAGCTATGACGTAATCGTGGTCGGCTCCGGTGCGGGGGCGATGACCTCGGCCCTGTTTGCTGCCGATCAGGGCCTTTCAGTTCTGATTGTCGAGAAGAGCGACAAATACGGCGGTACATCGGCAATTTCCGGCGGCGGTATCTGGATTCCGAACAACCATTACTTCGCTGCCATCGGCGGGCGGGACAGCGCTGAGCTGTCAATGCAATACCTCAAGGCCGCTACCGGCGAACACGGCGATCCGGTGCGCCTGCAGGCGTATCTGGATAACGCTGCGCCGATGATCAAAAAGCTCACCGCCAATAGCCGGGTGCGCTATGCCGTGGCCGACAAATATCCGGATTATTACCCGCAACTGCCCGGCGCCTTGCCGGGCGGGCGGACCCTTGACCCCGAGCTGTTCGACACCAGTTTGCTCGAAGAAGAACTGCCCAACCTGCGCAAGCCTTCGCCCTCGACCCTGCTGATGGGGCGTATTGCCTGGACTGCCCGCGATGCACACAAGGCCATGGCCCGCAGCTTCGGTTGGCAATGGCTGATCTTCAGGCTGATGGCCCGCTACAAGATGGACTTCAAGTGGCGGCGCAAGAGCAAGTACGACCGTCGTGCGGCACTGGGCAGTTCCCTGGTGGCGTCCCTGCGCCGCTCGCTGATGGATCGCAATGTGCCGTTGTGGCTCAACACCGATTTCCAGGACGTGCTGCTGGACGGTGATCGCGTTTGCGGGATCAAGGTCGCCACGGGGGGCAAGATTCTCGAACTCAAGGCCCGGCGTGGGGTGATCTTTGGCTCGGGTGGTTTCGAGCAGAATCAGACCCTGCGGGAAAAATTCCTGCCGCAACCCACCAAGGCCGGCTGGAGTGCCACGCCACCGGGCAACAACACCGGGGCCGCACTGGAAGCGGGGCTCAATATCGGCGCGGCCACGGCGTTGATGGACTGGGCGTGGTGGGCGCCGACCATTGCCGTGCCCGGTGAAGAAAAACCCCGCGGCGTGTTTGCCGAGCGTGCGTTTCCGGGGGCCATTGTGGTCAACAGCCTGGGCCATCGCTTTGTGAACGAAGCTGCGCCGTATCTTGAATTCGTTGATGCCATGTACAAGGACAACCAGAAAACCGGCGGCCGCACGGTGCCGTCATGGGTGATCTTTGATGGCCATTTCCGTTTCCATTACGCCATGGGCCCGCTGATGCCGGCCCAGGTGATGCCAGACAGCCGTCTGCGCAAAGAATGGCTCAATACCCTGTACTGGAAGGCCGACAGCCTTGAGCAACTGGCCTTGCAGATTGGCGTTGATGGTGCCGGCTTGACCAGCACCGTAAACAAGGTCAATGAATACGCAAAAACCGGTGTCGACCTTGACTTCGAGCGCGGCGCCAATGTGTTTGACCGTTACTACGGTGACAGCAATATCAAGCCCAATCCGTGCCTGGCGCCGCTGCGCAAAGGTCCGTATTACGCCATGCGCCTGGATGCCGGAGACATTGGCACCAAGGGCGGATTGCTGACTAACCGCTACGCCCAGGTGGTACGTGAAGACGGCCAGCCCATCAGCGGCCTGTATGCCATTGGCAACTGCTCCGCTTCGGTCATGGGTACCAGCTACCCCGGTGCCGGCGGCACCCTTGGCCCGGCCATGACCTTTGGCTATATCGCCGCCAACCATATTGCCAGCAGCAACGTACCGGTGGCGGCGGGCGCCATCGCCGAGGCGCTGTCATGAGCCGGCCCCGTTCCGGCAGCAATACCAAAATCCTGGCCCCGTTACAGGCCGACCGCCTGGATGGCCGGGGCTGGGACTACAGCTGCGATGTCCTGGTTATCGGTTGGGGCGCCGCCGGTGCCTGTGCTGCGCTGGAAGCGCGCAGCCAGGGGGCTGAAGTGATTGTTGCCGACCGTTTTACCGGCGGCGGTGCCAGCGCCAAAAGTGGCGGGGTGGTGTATGCCGGTGGCGGTACCCGCCAACAGCAGGACGCCGGGTTCAGCGATACCCCGCAAGCGATGTTTGACTACCTCAAGCACGAAACCCGGGGCGTGATCAGCGACGACACCCTGCGCAAGTTTTGCGATGACAGTGCCGACAACCTGCGCTGGCTCGAAAGCCATGGCGCACGCTATGCCCACAGCCTGCCACCGGGTGGCAAAACCTCATATCCGGCCGATGGCTATTTTCTGTATTACTCCGGCAACGAACTGGTGCCGTCCCATAGTGGCGAGCACCCCGCGGCACCCCGCGGGCATCGCACCGTTGGCAAGGGGCAATGCGGTGCCGTGCTCTATGGCCATTTGCAAGCCGCCTGCCTGCGCGCCGGGGTACAACCCTTGTTGCAATCGGCGGCGCGCCGCCTGGTGGTGGATGACAACGGGCGCGTGCTGGGTGCCGAGCTTTGGCGTTTGCCCGAGGGCACCCGCGAAGCCCGTGTACATGCGCGTCTGGCAGCCCGTGCCGAGCGCTGGCAAAACTTTGCCCCCGGTTATTGCGATCGCCTGCGGCAAAAGATCAGCCGCCTTGAACGTGACCATGGGCAACCTGTGCTGGTCCGGGCCCGGCGCGGAGTGATTCTGAGCACCGGCGGTTTTATCTTCAATCGCGATTTGATCCGTGAACATGCCCCCAAATTCCGCCGTAATTTCAAGGTCGGTGCCACCGGTTGCGATGGTAGCGGCCTGCGCCTCGGACAGTCAGTGGGGGGCAAAAGCGAACGCCTGAGCCGGGTATCGGCCTGGCGCTTTATCAACCCGCCGTTTTGCTGGCCCAAGGGGATTGTGGTCAACGCCCAGGGGCAGCGTTTCTGCAATGAGGAAGTTTATGGCGCCACCCTGGGCCAGCCGTTGTGCGAAGAGCAGGGCGGTCAGGCATGGCTGGTGCTGGATGCGCGCTTGCGCAAGCAGGCGATCCGCCAGGCCCTGTTCGGTGGTTACTGGTGGTTTCAGAGCCTGCCGGCACTGGCCCTGATGCTGCTGCGGGTGCGCAAGGGCGATAACCCTGACCGGCTGGCCCAGGTCTGCGGCATGCAGTCCGGTGAATTGAGCAGCTCGCTGCGGGGGTATAACGCCGCTGCCCGGGGCGAAGTGGCGGACCCCTTCGGCAAGTCTGAAGGCAGTCGCCAGGTGCTGGATAAAGGACCCTTCTACGCCTGCAATATCAGCGTCGACAACCCGGTATTTCCGCTGGGGGCCTTGACCCTGGGCGGGCTTAAAGTCGATGAAAACACGGGCGCGGTGCTGGATGACAACAGCCAGCCGATTGCCGGGTTGTACAGCGCCGGGCGTACCGCAATAGGCGTGGCCTCACACCTGTATATCAGTGGCCTGTCCCTTGCCGACTGCGTGTTTTCGGGACGCCGGGCAGGGCGGGCCAGCACCGCTGGCAGTGATCTCGAACGCGATGAACCGGTGGCGGGCCAGCGGGCGTCCACCGGCACTTCTATCCAACAAGGACTGCAGCATGAGCACACGAGTTGAAGGCAAGGTTGCCCTGATCACTGGCGGCGCCAGTGGCGTGGGCAGGGCCAGCGCGCTGCTCCTGGCCCGCGAAGGCGCGCGCGTGGTGATCAGTGATATCGATGTGGCGTCAGGCCTGGCCCTGGCTGAAGAAATCGGCCCCCAGGCGCTGTTCATCGAGCACGATGCGGCCTGTGAAGCGCAGTGGACGCGGGTCATCGAAACCATTGGCCAGCGCCATGGCCAGCTGGACATCCTGTTCAACAATGCCGGAATCCTGCTCAAGGGCGACATTGAAAACACCAGCCTGAGCGACTGGCAGCGGGTGCAGCGGATCAACTCCGACAGCGTATTTCTGGGGTGTCGCGCCGCCATTGGCCTGATGAAACAGGGGGCCGGCGGTTCGATCATCAATATGTCCTCCATCGCCGGTGTGGCCGGGCGTGATGACTACGCCGCCTATAGCGCCTCCAAAGGTGCCGTAGCAGCGCTGTCGCGCACCGTGGCGGTGATGTGCCGGCGTCGCAAATATCGCATCCGCTGCAACTCCCTGCACCCGGACGGCATTCTCACCCCCATGACCACGGCCACCCTGCCGGCGGGCCTGGACCCCTGGAGCCTGACCATCGATGCCGACCCCATGGGACGCATGTGCCTGCCTGAAGATGTCGCTGCCAGTGTGCTGTTTCTTGCCAGCGACGAGTCACGTGCAATCAACGGTATCGAACTGCGGATCGACAGTGGCCAGTTTGTAATGAGTATTTGATATGAATTCACCTGCCTATATTTCTCTGCGCGTGGCACAAATCGTCACTGAAACCGCGGACTCCAGATCGCTGGTGTTTGAGGTGCCCCAGGACTTGCGCGAGCAGTTTGCCTATAAGAGCGGCCAGTTTCTGACCCTGCGGGTGCCGTTTGAAGGCGGCTGGTTGCCGCGCTGCTATTCGTTGTCGAGCACGCCGCTGGTGGATGAACCGCTGCGGGTCACGATCAAGCAGGTGCGTGACGGTCGCGCTTCCAACTGGTTATGCCAGCAGTTGCGCGAAGGCGACCAACTGCAGGTGCTGGTTCCGGCCGGGGTCTTTGTGCCGCGCCATTTCGATGATGATTTCCTGTTGTTTGGCGGCGGTAGCGGGGTAACCCCGGTGCTGTCGATTTTGCGTTCGGCGTTGATCGCCGGCAGCGGTCGGGTCCTGCTGATCTATGCCAACCGCGACGAGGCCTCGGTGATTTTTGCCGACGAACTCAAGGCCCTGGCCAGCGCCTACCCGCAGCGCCTGCAGGTGATCCACTGGCTGGACTCGGTACAAGGGATTCCTTCGGTTGCGCAACTGGCGCAAATGGCCAGGCCGTTTGTGCATGCCCAGGCCTTTATCTGTGGTCCGGGGCCGTTCATGGATGCCGCTGTCAGTGCTTTGCATGACATCGGCATGGAACATGGGCGCATCCACGTCGAACGTTTTGTTTCGTTGCCGCAAGAGGGCAGCATCGCAGCCCCGGCCCCGGTCAACACTGATGTAATCGGCAGCCAGCTCTCGGTGCGCCTGGATGGCGAGGAGTTCGAAGTGCCCTGCGCCGAAGGCGAAACGGTGCTCAATGCCATGCTGCGCGCCGGGTTGAAACCCCCCAGTTCCTGTCTGGTGGGGTCCTGCGCCACCTGCATGTGCACCGTGGAGCGGGGCAGTGTCGAGATGCTGCGCAACGATGCCCTTGACCAACAGGAACTCAATGACGGCTGGGTCCTGGCATGCCAGTCCGTGCCCAACAGCGAACACCTGCGGGTGTGCTTCCCCGAATAATCAGCCGGACGAGTGATCGATGACTTTCAGCCCTACGACTATTCCCGAGTTACTGCTTGGCGCCGCGCAGCAACACGCAGGACGTACCGCCATTGAAGAAAACGGCGTGTGCACCGACTACCGCGATTTGCCGCGCCTGGCCCTGGCCGTGACCCGCAGCCTGATGGCCCGGGGCATCGGCAAGGGTGACCGGGTGGCCATCTGGGCCCCCAATGGCCGGGACTGGATCATTGCGGCACTGGGCATTCATTGCGCAGGGGCGGTAATGGTGCCGGTCAACACCCGGATGAAAGGCAACGAGGCAGCGGATATTCTGCAGCGCAGTTCCAGCCGGCTGTTATTCGTCCAGCCGAAGTTTTTAGGCACCGACTACCTGGCCTTGCTCGCCCCGCATCGCCCAGACAGCCTTGAGGGGCTGGTGCTGCTGGGAGATGCCCCGGCCTGGAATGAATTTCTGGCATCGGGGGCCGGCGTCAGCGAAACCGACGCCAGGCAGCGGGCCGCCGGGGTCAGTGCCGATGATTTGAGCGACCTGCTGTTTACCTCTGGCACCACCGGTAAACCCAAAGGGGTAATGAGTGCCCACGGGCAGAACATCCGGGCATTCAGCGAATACGTGAAGGTGATTGGTTTGCGGGCCGGTGACCGTTATTTGGTGATCAACCCGTTTTTCCATGCTTTCGGCTACAAGGCGGGCTGGTTGACGTGCCTGCTGGCCGGGGCAACCATTTTGCCGCACCCGGTGTTTGACGCCGAAGCCGTCTTCCAGCGCATTGCGGCCGAGAATATCAACGTACTGCCGGGGCCGCCGACCCTGTATCTGTCGATGCTGGCGCACCCCAAACTGGCGCAAACCGACCTCTCGAGCTTGCGCATTGCCGTCACAGGGGCGGCGACCATTGCCCCGAGCCTGATCGAACGGATGCGTCGCGAACTGGGCTTTGCGGTGGTCACTACGGCCTACGGCCTCACCGAGTGCGGCGGCCTGGCCACCATTTGCAACCCGGATGACCCGGCGCAGACCATTGCCAGCACCAGCGGGCGGGCCATTGCCGGCACCGAAGTGAGCATCCGTGATCCGCAAAACCGGGCCCTGGCAGCGGGGGATACCGGAGAAATCTGCCTGCGAGGTTTTCACGTGATGCAGGGTTACTTTGAAGATCCCCGGGCCACTGCCGAAACCATCGACAGTGAAGGCTGGTTGCACACCGGCGACATTGGCCAGCTGGATACTGCGGGCAACTTGCGCATCACCGATCGCCTCAAGGACATGTTTATCGTCGGGGGTTTCAACTGCTACCCGGCGGAAATTGAAGCAGGCCTGATCGAACACCCGGCCATCGCCCAGGTGGCGGTGATTGGCGTGCCGGACGAGCGCATGGGCGAAGTGGGCTGTGCCTGTGTGGTGCTGCGCCATGAACAGCGGCTGGACGAAGCGGGTCTGATTCTGTGGGCCCGGGAACATATGGCCAACTACAAAGTGCCGCGCATGGTGAGGTTCTACGAGGCGTTGCCGGTCAATGCATCGAACAAGGTGGCGAAGAATGAGCTGCGGTCCCTGATTGTTTAGGAACCGCATTTCGATTGCCCGTTACGCTGTTGCGTGCAACTGCCGGGCCGGTTGGCAGGCAGGTGTTTGGGGCTAACCACCACAGCACCTGCGCTCTGCTCCCAAGCGCCTGTCCCCCCGCTTGAAACCGCAGGGTCAATAATCAGCTTTGGCAGAAATACATGTCCGGGTCATGGCAGCAGAACCTTCGATCGGTTTTTATTAACCGAACAGGTACTCCCAGGCTCGGTCGTAATACCCTTTTTGCGTTTGAGTACTTCGAACCACCTCGTCATAAATCTGAGGTTGTTCGAAATACAGTCGCTCACTGCCACGGTGCCTGTAAACGGCCCTGCAATGTATGCAGTGAATATATTTAATGGCTGGCCGGTAAATTGATATCGCTTCAAAAACCTCTTGCATATAGGTTCTTGTGATGACACCGATTACATCATGATGAGCAGTGGGTAATGCCAGCTCTGATTCGAATGCGTTGCTCAGTGTGTAGTTAAACGTGGTGTTGTCTGCGTGGATGAATTCTTTAGGATTAATGTTTTTAGGTTCGCGTGCGGGGTTGTAAGTACTGTTATTCAATAGCAGGCGCCACCCCACGTCGGTGTTTGTATCTTCAGAGTGGTAGGCGTAATAAACCAGTTTTCTTCCTTTAGGCACAATCACCGGTGTCGCATAGGCCTTCTGAGAGCGTCTGATGCCTCCGTGAGCGAAGAGAATGGCATGCTCCGCCGCAGGGTTGATCGACTTGATGAAAACAAATTTATGCCTGTAAATGATGCCGCCCATCCCCGTCTCCCTGGGTAATATATCGGTCATTGTTTAGTTGTGGTGAGTGGCAGGTGGCCGTTCATTGGATGCCATGGGCAAATTTCAATAGGGTTATTGGCAAGTCTATAAATGAACGGTTGCTGTTCAATGTAGCAAGTCTGCAGCCTGGTAAGTTAGCGAGTAAGGAAATGTGCTTATATAGGATTACTCTCAAAGTTTGTGTGGGTGCAGCGTTCTGAACTCTGCTGTCGTTGAGGAACTGATCCGGCTCTCATTTCTTTCTGTAGCGGCATCACTTACAGCCCTTGCTCATTGTTACCCTCAAGTCAGAGATTCTATTTTGCGACTCCTTTCAGCGAACCAAGGAGTAGCGAACATGCCTGATTTATCTGAGCACACCCCCGATATCCAGTCCGCCGCCAGCCTGCTTAGCAGTGGCGACGTATATTCCGGGGCCTACAACTTTATGAGCAGCATCAGCGCCGGGGTCGATGCGCGCACCGGTGCGTTCTCTGCCTCGATAACCCTGCCCACCGGCGCCGCCAATGATTTGCGCGGGCCCATCAGCCAGTTGCGCCTGAGCCATAGCCCGTTGATGACTGCCGATCAGGGCTTTGGTCTGGGCTGGATGCTCGGCACCACTTCCTGGGATGGAGCCAGCCAGCAACTGCAACTCAATTCCGGCGAGCGCTTTCGCGGTGAGATTGTCGGCCAGAGCATGCGTTTCCCGGATGTGCGTTTGCCGGTAATCGCAGTGACCGTTCAGCGTCAGGAAATGTGGGTCCGGCATAACGAGGGCACTTGTGAACGACTCGCGCCGTTGCCGGGGCATGCCAGCCTGTGGGTGGTCAGCACCCTGGTGGGTGCCGACGGCAGCGCCCTGAATTTTGACTGGCGTTCAGTTGGCAACGCGGCGTACCTGCAAAAAGTCAGTGATGCCCAAGGCCGCACTGTGCTGGCTCTGGCCTACGAGGGCGTGACAACCCATCTGACCTTACAGCCGGATACCCCCGCACAGGTGGTGATGTCTTTTCACCGGGTCTCCGGGCAGTTGCGCCGGGTGACGGTGGACGGCCTGCCCGATAATGGCTGGCAGTTTGAATACACCCGCAGTGATTCAGGTCTGTTGCTGCTGAACAAATGCACCCAGCCCACCGGCAGCACCGAGGAAGTGACTTACAGCGAGGCCAACGGCCTCAACCTGCCTGCAGGGGCGCCGTTTGCGCGGATGCCGGTGGTCAGTCAGACCCGCAAGGATCCGGGGGACGGCCAGCCGGTGCAGCTGGTTCGTTATGACTACGGCCTGTACGGCAGCAACAACTATTTTGGTTGGCCGGCGGTACGTCAGTGGCGTAATCGCGAAGACAACCTTTACCACCTGACCGGTGCCGGGGATTTTCTCTATGGCTCCACCGAAACCCTGATGGATGCTAGGGGCACGCCCCTGCAAACCATCAGCCGCACCTTTAACCGCTTCCACCTGCTGACCCGTGAACGCACCTTGCAGGGCCAGACCCTGCAGGAAACCGAGACCACCTATTACGATGAGCCCTGGCTGCCCATTGCCCGGCAACTGCCGTATTTCCAGTTCCCGCATAAAGTCATTACCCGCAAGGCGCAGCTGGATGGCCAACGGGTGCTGCGAGAACTTGTTACCGAGGAAGAAACCCGCTACGACGAGCTGGGTAACCCGATGTGGCACCGCAATGCCCTGGGTGGAGTAGAAGAGTCGGAGTACTACCCGGTAACCGGTGAGAGCGACGACTGCCCGGCCGACCCTCTGGGCCGCATCGCCCGTCTGAAAAGTCGTACGGTCAGCCCGCCACCCGGCACCGAAGGGCCGGTCAAACAGACCCGCTACCGTTATCAGGCGCTACCGGTGCGTCAGGATGCTCCGGGGTTTGCCTTGCCTACCTTTGTTCAAAGCAGCGAGGAACAGCTACTGCTGGTCGAAGGTGAAAAATTTAGTGAGCTGGGCCGCTCGACTCAAAGTTTCATTAACGATCCGGCCTCGCCCCATCACGCTCGCATGCTCAGCGAAACCCAGACGGTAGAGGGTAAAAGCACTACCCGGGTTTACAGCTACAGCCTGACCCAAGCCCCAAACGCCCGTGCACTTGAGCGCGCAGTCCTGCAGGAAAAGGTCACCATTACAGGTCACGATGGCCAGTCAACTGTTGCGCAATCGTCGCAGGATTTGTACTCCGGCCTGATGGTCACCGAGCAGACCGACGAGCAGCTGCGCATGGCCTTTGCCCACGATGCCCTGGGCCGTGTGACTCAGGAAGTCGCGGCCCCGGATTCGGCGTTCGAGGCTGAGGTCAACTGGGCCTATTCGTTGTCGGCCAGCGAGCGCTGCCAGACCCGAATCGGCGCTTCCGGACGTAAGGAAACTGTCTGGCTCGATGGCATGGCCCGGGAAATCCGCCGTGAAAAACAAACCGACAGCGGTGAGACCTATACCGCCTGGACCGCCGAATATGACGTGCTGGGTCGAGTATTCCGTGAAACGGCTTACGATCCCGGTAACGAAGACGTCCCGGCCCTGAGCCTGACCACCGAACGCACTTTTGATGACTGGGGCAATGTGCTGACTGAAACCGGCGCGGACGGTGTCACCCAACACACCCTGGCCGACCCGGTAGCCCTGACCGGCAGCAGTTGGCAGACCGATGCCAAGGGTGTGGCCGGGGCCAGAACCGTGACCACCCATAGCCTCGATGGACGCCCCCTTAAAGAACAACTCTATTGCGCCGATGGCGTACTTCAGCACGAACTTAGCTGGAGCTATGACGGCCTTGGCCGCTGCATCAGCCAGTCCGATGCCATGGGCCGCACAACCTTGCAAGAGTGGGATGTCCTTGACCGGCTGGTATCGACCACGCTGCCTGACGGCAGTGTCATCAAGCGCACCTATGCCCAAGGCCATGACAGTGATTTACCGGCCACGGTATCGATCACTCATCCGTCTTTGGGCACTAATGAAGTCCTGCTGGGCGAGCGTAAATACGATGGTCTGGGCCGACTGGTGTGGGAAAAGGTCGGGCAAGGTGTCTCCAAATGGGAATATGCCGAAGGAGAAATCCACGCCCATACCCAGGTTCTGCCCGACGGTACCCGGGTGCAGAGTGAACACCAACCGGAACTGGGCGGCGCGTTGCTGTCGCTGCAAGCGCCCGGGATCAGCGTATTCAATAAATACGATCCGCTAAGCGGCCGTTTGCTGGAATCCCAAGGCAATCTGGGTCTGCAAAAAGATCACTGGTCACCGTCCGGCCAACTGAGCAAAGCCGACTACGCCTGGCAAGGTGATCAGCCGCGCTCGCAACAGCAAAGCACCACACCGGCGGGCACAGTAACGCGCCTGACCGATGCCGACGGTGCCGAACAACGCTGCCAGTACGATGAATTCGGGCGTTTGAGCGTGCAGCAAGGTCCCGATGTGAGCATCAGCATTACTTACGATGCAGCGTCGCGGATTCATCAGCAGCGAACCCAATCAAACGATGGCTCGCGGGACATGACCGTAACCCTTGGCTACGACAGCCTTGGCCGCCCGGCCCGCCGAGAAACCTCTACCCGAACGCCGAATGCACAGCATGTAGAAGTGCAGACCCAGCAATGGCGCCAGGACGGCAAGCTGACCCAGCGTGAACTGACCCGTGACGGTGTTCTGGTCCGTAGTGAAAGCTTCGACTACGACAATCGCGGACGGATGATTGCCCATCGCCTTGCAGGCCCGTCGTTGCCCGAAGATGCCCACGGCAAAACCTACCGCGAGCAGCACTTTCAATACGACGCCCTCGACAACGTCCTGCGTCTGGAAACGGTGTTTGCCGACGCCAGCGCCAGCAATATCAGTACATTTACCTATAACCCCGCCGACCTTACCCAGTTACTCAGCGTCAGCCACAGTCGCGCCGATTATCCGGCACCGGTAACCCTGGAGTACGACGCGCTGGGCAATCTCAAACGCGACGAGCGCGGTAATCCACTGCACTACGACGCCCTGGGCCGACTGATCGGTGTAACCCTGCCTACCGGCGAACGCCGCTGGCACTACGGCCCGGCGGGCAACATCATCAAGACCGAGGACACTAATGGCCCGCGCTGGCGTTACCACACCGGCGGCCAGCTCAGCTGCGAGATGGGTGAAGACACCCAGACCCGCTGGGTGCGGGCCGGTGACGTCCCGGTGGCTGAAAGCCGTCTTGCAACGGCAGTGCGCGAAGTGATGCTGCTGGGCACCGATGCCCAGGGCTCGATAACCACTGAGGCCTATAACGGGATCAATACACCGGTCTACGGCGCCTACGGCCAGAGCCAGCCCGGCACCAGCCGACTGGGCTACGCCGGCGCCTTGCGCGAACAGGACAGCGGCTGGTATTTCCTGGGTGATTACCGCATCTACAACCCCGCACTGATGCGTTTTCACAGCCGTGACAGCCTCAGCCCCTTCGGCGAAGGCGGCCTCAATGGCTATGCCTACTGCGCCGGGGATCCGGTCAACCGCATCGATCCATCGGGTCATTCGTGGCTGGACTGGCTGTTACCGGCGGCCGGTCTCGCGCTGGCACTGGTCGGCACCGTGGCCTCCCTGGGTGCGTTGGCGGCGCCTACGGCGGCGCTGACCGCCAGCTATGTAACGGCCGTCACCACCGCGACCTTGAGTGTGGTGTCACTGGCAGCGGACGTGGCCTCGATAGCCTTGCTGGCCAGTGGCAATGAGAATGCCGGGCGGATTCTGGGCTGGGTGGGGATGGCAACCGGGCTGGCTTCGGCGGCCCCGTCGATGGCCGGGGCTGCGGCCAAGGGAGTCAAAAGTGCCGGCAAGTTCGTGGGCAGCTGGCAGTACAAACTGCAACATGCAGGGGGCAGGGGCCAGGGGTTTCCACCCGGCAGATTCCAGCCCTTGAGCCTGCGAACTCTGGCTTTCCAGGCCGTGGATCAGGGCGAGGCATGGCGCGCAATTCGCCATATGGACATTGCCGGATCAGCAGACCCATTGAGCCGTGCGGCTCCTGTTTCGGCCTATCACCACAGTATCAGCAGCATGGAGGCATTCAACGAAGTGCGAGCCTATTATCAAGGCGCACATCCAAGGCCAACATTACCCTTGCCACTCAATACTGTACCCGGTCACACCTTTACCAGCGGCGGTGTCAATCTACCTGTGTTCGCCAACAACCCATCTTATGTCCGTGAGGTCAGGGTAATCGCAACCCATGGCCGGGCCAGAAACCTGCCGGTGGATTTGCACCTCAACGGGATCGATCCTGAAAGCTTGAGAACCTTCACCCCGGAATTCAGAAGGCATGCAGCAGGTATCAGCTTTCGAACTATGATGAACCCGGTCAACAGGGCGTTTTTTGATTATGTGGTTCCTGTTGCTGCAGACGAAGTCGCCTGGACCATAGGCGGAGCGTTCAGGACAAATTACTTTAATAATTTCATGAATGTACGACGTTAGGGCCGCTCTGGAATAAAGCGGCTGGTGCGTGCCGGGCTAACCTGCCGCAGTTCATGAGACTGCGGCGGGTTTCCTGCAGCGACCTGGCTGATTGCGTGGATCATCGCCAGCATTGTCTTCGAAGCGAGCGCGCGCCCTTACTTGCCTTCAAACACCGCCGCACGTTTTTCAATAAACGCCTGCATGCCTTCCTTCTGGTCCCGTGAAGCAAACAGCAACGCATTGGCTTTACGCTCCAGGGCCAGGCCGGTCTCCAGCGGGGCATCGACCCCGGCCAGAATCACTTCCTTGATTTGCTCGGCAGCCAGTGGCGGCATCGCAGCGATCAACGTCGCCATCTTCAGTGCCTGGGCCTGCACCTGGTCATCATCCACGAGGTCGCTGACCAGCCCGGAGATCCAGGCTTCCTCGGCGGTGATCGGCTGCCCGGTCAATGCCATGCGCATGGCTTTGGCCTTGCCCACGGCGCGCACCAGACGCTGGGTGCCGCCGATTCCCGGCATGATCCCGATGCGGATTTCCGGCTGGCAAAATTTCGCGCTGCGCCCGGCCACAATAATGTCGGCCAGCATCGCCAGTTCACAGCCGCCGCCGTAGGCGTAACCGCACACCGCCGCGATCACCGGCTTGGGGCAGTGCTGGATGGGGGCCCAGACCCGCTCGGTATGGCGCTGGTAAATATCGATCGGGCCGACACCGGCCATGCTGTTGATATCGCCGCCCGCAGCAAACACCTTGTCGCCGCCAGTCAGCAGGATGCAGCGCACTTCGGGGTTTTCGGCCAGCTCTGTGAAATAGCGTGACAGCAAGGCTTGCAGCTCAAGGCTCAGGGCGTTAGTGGCCTGGGGGCGATTTAGCCGCAGCAAAGCGACGCCCGGGGCCGGGAATTCAAGCAGTACCGGCGCGGCAGATGGGTCTGACATGGGGTTCCTCATTAACAGGGGCTGTCACCACAGCGTGCGCTGGATTGTTGCGTTCGCAAGAGGGCGCTTCATCGTCCGTTCAGACGACGAGCAGCCCCCGGATTGCCCCTAGAGTGGCTCCATCAGTAGAAAAAGGAGCTCGTCATGGGCCAACTCTCAGGGCTGGACTACAGCGGCAAAGTGGTGCTGGTCACCGGCGGTACCAAAGGCATCGGTGCAGGCATTGCCCGCAGCTTTCTGGAGGCCGGGGCGCAGGTGATCGTGTGCGGCAGGACTGCACCTGAGGCGTTGCCGCAGGCAGGTTCTGCGCAAGCGCTGTTCATGGCTTGCGACGTGCGTGATGTGGATTCGCTTAAAGCCATGTTTGCGGGGATTGCTGCCGACTTCGGTCGCCTCGATGTGGTCATCAACAACGCCGGTGGCAGTCCGTCCGCCGATGCCGGCAGCGCTTCGCCACGTTTTCACGAAGGCATTATCCGCCTCAACCTGATCGCCCCGCTGAATGTCGCGCAACAGGCCAATGCCTTGATGCAGCAACAGGATGGCGGCGGTTGCATTGTGTTTATCGGCAGTATCAGCGCCTTGCGCGCTTCCCCGGGGACCGCGGCCTATGGCGCGGCCAAGGCCGGGATACTGGCACTGGTGCAATCGCTGGCGGTGGAGTGGGCGCCCAAAGTGCGCGTGGTGGCGGTCAGCCCGGGGCTGGTACGCACCGAGCAGGCGCATCTGCATTACGGCGATGAACACGGCATTGCCGCAGTCAGCGCCGGGATCCCGGCAGGGCGCATGGCGCTGCCCGAGGACATCGGTAACGCCTGTCTGTTTATCGCCTCGCCCATGGCGGGGTATGCCAGCGGCTGCAATCTGCTGCTGCACGGCGGCGGCGAACGTCCGGCATTTTTGGGTGCGGCGCAAACCGCTGCTCACTGATCGACCTTCAGCGGCGGCCAGTGGGTTGCCGCTCTCAATTTGCAGGAGACGAACTTGGCTGATTCTCAATTGCTAACCGACGTGCGCGCCCTGGTGGGGCGTGAATATGGTCGCGTCTACGCCTGGGACGAAGTCAACGCCCCGATGATCCGCCAGTGGTGCGAGATCATGGGCGTGGACAACCCGCTTTATACCGACCCGCTGTTTGCCGCCAACAGCGTGCAGGACGGGCTGGTGGCGCCGCCTGCAATGCTGCAGGTGTGGTGCATGGAAGGCTTTCACCTGAACAACTATGCACCGGGCTCGACCACCGAAAACCCCTACGAAGTGCTCAAGCTGATTGAGTCGTATGGCTATGGCTCGGTGGTGGCGGTCAACTCCGAACTGACGTTCAAGCGCAACGTCCGTCCGGGGGAAAAGCTCTACTACACCACCCGGCTGGACTCGGTGGGCGACGAAAAAACCACCGGTCTTGGTACCGGATTTTTTGTCACCCTGGTGATGAGCTACTTCGTTGAGCACAAAAGCGGTGACGAGGAAGTCGGCGAGTTGCTGTTCCGGGTATTCAAATTCCGTCCGGCCAACCCCAAGGCGGCTGAAGCGGCCGCGGCAAAAGTTGAAACCGCCCCTGTGGTCAAGCGCCCCAAGCCGGGCATGAGCGATGACACGCGGTTTTTCTGGGAAGGCTGCGATGCGGGCAAGTTGTTGATCCAGCGCTGTACCCAGTGCCAGACCCTGCGCCATCCACCGGCGCCGGTATGCATCGAGTGCCATTCGTTCGACTGGGACAGCGTGCAGGCCAGCGGCCGCGCCAGCCTGTATTCGTTCGTGATCATGCATTACCCCGAAGTCGCGCCGTTCGACCATCCCAACCCGATCGGCCTGATCGAGCTGGAAGAGGGCGTACGCCTGGTGGCCGGACTGGTGGGAGTCAAGCGCGAAGAACTGAGCATCGGCATGCCCTTGCAACTTGAGTTCAAGACCTTCGACGGCGAACTGACGTTGCCGTTGTTCCGGGCACTTTCTTTACCGGCAGCCGAGTAAGGAGCGAGCATGGATTTCGAATTCACCGAAGATCAACACGCTATCGCCGAAATGGCCGGTAGCGTATTTGCCGACTACTGCACCGATGACCGCTTGCGTCAGTTCGACACCAGCGAACATGCCTTTATGGAGCCGCTGTGGCAACTGTGCACAGAGACCGGGCTGCAGGCCCTGGCCATCCCTGAAAGCCATGGCGGCAGCGGGCTGGGCATGACCGAGTTGCTGACGGTGCTCGAGGCCCAGGGCAGGGCTCTGGGGCAAGTGCCGTTGTGGCGCCATCAACTGGCCGCAGCAACCCTGGCCGCTTGGGCTGATCCGGTCTTGCAGGCATGGGCCACGGATGCGGCTGCCGGTCGCGTCTTGTTGACCCTCGACCTTGGGGGCATGAGCGGTGCGCGGGGCCTGCAATTACAGGCCACTGCGCAGGGCCAGGGCTGGAGCCTTGACGGTCGGGTGGCCGGCCTGGCTCTGGCCGGACAGTCACAGGCGGCGTTGCTGCTGGTGAGCGTCGAGGGTCAGCCGCGGCTGGCATTTGTCGAGCTGGGCGCTGCGGCGATCAGCCATGTGCCGGGCCGTATGACCCATGGCGAAGCGGTGGCTGACTTGTCCATCGACGGGCTGTTTATCACTTCGCAACAGTTGCTGCCGGCCTGCGCCCTGGACTGGCTGGAACCACGCAGCATCGCGGCACTGGCGGCATTGCAGCTGGGGGTCAGCGCCGAGCAGATCCGTCGCACCGTGGAGTATGTCAGCGAGCGACGTCAGTTCGAACGCAGCATCGGCAGTTTTCAGGCGGTGCAAATGAGCATGGCCAACGCGCACATCGCCCTTGAGGCGTTGCGCAGCAATCTGTGGCAGTTGTGCTATCGCCTGGATGCCGGCTTGCCCGCGCCGTCCGAGGCCCTGGCCACCGCCTGGCATGCCTGCGAAGCAGGTCATCTGATCGGGCACAACGCCCAGCACGTACACGGCGGCATTGGCGTCGATCTGACGTACCCGATGCATCGCTTTCTCTACTGGAGCCGCGCTTTGGGCTGTGCCCTGGGTGGATCGGCAGCATGCCTGGAACGCCTCGGCGACTGGCTGAGCCATAACGACAAGCTGGGATGGAAATATGACCTTGCAGAACACCAAGCGCTTTGACGATGTGCGCCCCGGCGAAACCTTGCCGGCCCTGGCGATCCCGATCACCGTGGGTCTGGTTACCGGCGGCGCCATTGCCACCCGTGACTACTTCCCGGGTCACCATGATTTGAACGCTGCCCAGGCCCTGGGCTCGCCGCACATTTTTATGAACATCCTTACCACCAACGGTCTGGTGCAGCGTTATGTCGAAGAGTGGGCGGGCCCCGAGGCGCGTTTTGCCTCGCTGAAGATCAAGCTCGGCGCGCCGAATTACCCCGGCGACAGCATGACCTTCAATGGCGCAGTCACCGGACTGGATGCTGCCACCCGCACGGTGGAAATAACCCTTGGCGGCAAAAATTCGATGGGCAACCACGTGACCGGTACGGTCACGCTGGTTCTGCCCTGATAGCGGGAGACAGCACACATGACGCAATCGTCACTTTCCGGTAGCGCCGCCATTGTTGGCCTGGGTGCGACCGAATTCTCGAAAAATTCAGGGCGCACCGAGCTGCGTCTGGCACTTGAAGCGACCCTGGCCGCCCTTAAAGACGCCGGAATCGACCCGTCCGAAGTTGAAGGTTTCAGCTCTTACTCGGTGGATAAAGTCCCTGAATACGAAATCGCCCGCTTGCTGGGCTGCAAGGACGTCAAGTTCTTCTCCCAGGTGCCCCATGGCGGGGGGGCCGCCTGTGCGCCGATCATGCACGCGGCCATGGCCGTGGCCACCGGTGTGGCCAAGGTTGTGGTGGTGTACCGCGCCATGAACGAGCGTTCGTGGTATCGCTTCGGCAGCGGCAGCTACGGTTTCGCCTCGACGCCGATTTTCGAAAACGTCAACTACGGCTGGTACATGCCCCACGGCCTGCACACCCCGGCGTCATGGGTGGGCATGTTTGCCCAGCGCTACATGCACACCTATGGCGCCACCTCCGAAGACTTCGGTCGGGTTGCGGTGGCGGTACGTGATTTTGCCGCGACCAACCCGGCCGCATTCTTTTACGGCAAGCCGATCACCCTTGAAGAACATCAGGCTTCACGCTGGATTTGCGAGCCGCTGCATTTGCTCGACTGCTGCCAGGAATCCGACGGTGCCGTGGCCATGGTGATCACCTCGGCCGAGCGGGCCAAAGACCTGCGCCAGAAGCCGGTGACGATCAAGGCCGGTTCGCAGGGGATTACCTCGGGCCAGCAAATCATGACCTCGTTCTACCGCGACGACATTACCGGCCTGCCGGAAATGGGCGTGGTTGCCAAAGAGTTGTATCGCCAGTCGGGTCTAGGGCCCGAGGCGCTGCAAACGGCGATCATTTACGACCATTTCACGCCGTTTGTACTGCCCCAGCTCGAAGAGTTCGGCCTGTGCGAACGCGGCGAAGCCAAGGAATTCATCCGCGCCGGGCACCATGCCCGCGGCGGCAAGTTTCCGATCAATACCCACGGCGGACAATTGGGCGAGGCCTACATCCACGGCATGAACGGCGTGGCTGAAGCCGTACGCCAGGTGCGTGGCACTGCGGTCAACCAGGTCGACAGCGTGGAGAACGTGCTGGTGACCGCCGGTACCGGCGTACCCACCAGCGGCCTGATTCTTGGTACGGCCTAAGGAGCTCACATGTTCGTCGACCTCACACCCGAACAACACGCCCTGCGCCTCAAGGTGCGGGACTATTTCCAGAACCTGATGACCCCGCAGCTGCGTGAACAATTGCGCGGCAAAGAGGGCGGCGAGCTATACCGCGACACCATCCGCCAGATGGGCCGTGACGGCTGGCTGGCGGTGGGCTGGCCCAAGGAGCACGGCGGCCAGGGTTATGGTCCTACCGAGCAATTCATCTTCTTTGAAGAAGCCAATATTGCCGGTGCGCCGCTGCCGTTCGTGACCATCAGCACCGTGGGGCCGGCGCTGATGGCCCACGGTACCGAGCTGCAAAAAGCCAAATTCTTGCCGGGCATCGCCGCGGGCGAAATCATTTTTGCCATCGGCTATTCCGAGCCGGATGCCGGCAGCGACCTGGCGGTGCTGAAAACCACCGCCCGGCTGCAAGGCGACGAGTTTGTGGTCAATGGCACCAAGCTCTGGACCTCGGGCGCCGAATCGGCCGATTACATCTGGCTGGCGGCCCGTACCGACCCTGAGCGCCCACGGCACAAGGGCGTATCGATCCTGATTCTGGACACAGCGGCTGAAGGTTTTACGACCACTGTGATCCCGACCACCAGCAACCCGACCGCCGCCACTTACTACGACAACGTGCAGGTGCCCCGGGACATGCTGGTGGGCGAGTTGCACGGTGGCTGGAAGTTGATCACGGCGCAGCTCAACCATGAGCGGCTGGGCCTGGGGGCATGGTCCGACAAGGTGGCAGGGCTGTTTCGCAAGGTCTTCATGTGGGCCCGTGAGGCCGACGAGCAAGGTGTTCGCGCCACCGACAAAGCGTGGGTGCGGGCCGGTCTGGCGCAATGTTATGCGCGGCTCGAAGCCATGCGCCTGATCAACCTGCGGATTGCCGCTGACCTGGAGCGTGAGCGCATGGACGTTGCGCTGGCGTCGACCACCAAGGTTTACGGCTCGGAGTCGGCGATCGAGATTCTGCGGCTGCTGAGCAACATCGTCGGGGCCAACGGACTGATTCAAGGCGGCTCGGCGGCGTCGTTGTTGCAAGGCGAGTTGGAGTACGAAGTACGTGCCTCGGTGACCCTGACCTTTGGTGGCGGCACCAACGAGATTCAGCGCGAGTTGATTGCCCAGTTCGGCCTGGGCATGCCGCGTACCCAACGCTGACCCCCATCACCTAACCGCAGGAGCGAGCTGTTCTCGACAAATAGCTCGTTCCTGCAGGTGTTGTGTCAGCAGGTGACCATTTACAGGTGAAACCCATGAACGCCATTGATCAGTTCAGAGAGCAAACCCGCAGCTGGCTTGAGGCCAACTGTCCGCCCTCGCAGCGTAAAGCCATTCCTGAAGGCGAGCTGGTGTGGGGTGCGAACGAGGTCGAGTTTCCCGATGCCGACGCCCGGCTGTGGTTCGAACGCATGCGCGACAAGGGCTGGTTCTGTCCGGACTGGCCACAGGCGTATGGCGGCGCCGGGCTGAGCGAGGAATACAACGCGGTGCTGGAAAGCGAGCTGCGCCGTCTTAAATGCCGGCCGCCGCAAATCAATCTGGGCATCTGGATGCTCGGCCCGGTATTGCTGGAATTCGGCACTGAAGAACAAAAGAAAAACCTCCTGACCCCGATGACCCGTGGCGAAGTGCGCTGGTGTCAGGGTTTTTCCGAGCCCAATGCCGGCTCGGATCTGGCGAGCCTGAAAACCTCGGCCCGGGATGCCGGCGATCACTTCGTGGTGGATGGCAGCAAGATCTGGACCTCCTATGGTGACAAGTCGGACTGGATGTACGCCCTGGTGCGCACTGATCCTGCGGCCAGCAAGCACACGGGGATCAGCCTGATTGTTCTGGACATGAAGAGCCCCGGGGTCAGCGTTGCGCCCATTGATTTGATCAGCGGCAAATCGGCGTTCTGTCAGGTGTTTTTCGACTCAGTCAAAGTGCCTAAAAGCCAGCTCATCGGTCCGTTGCACGGTGGCTGGAACCTGGCCAAGCGCCTGTTGCAACACGAACGCAAAGCCATGTCCAAATTCGGCGAGTTCAGCCTGCCGACGCATTTCCACTTGCTGCCACTGGTCAACGAGTACCTGCCCGAGCCATCCGGCCAGGGCGAGTTGGCCCTTGCAGCCCGTGCCGTGGCCTGCGCCATGAACGAGCAAAGCTACAACCTGACAGTCCAGCGCATGGGCCAGGAGGCCCGTGCCGGGCAGGACGTCAGCGGGCTGATGTCGATCATGAAACTGGTGCACACCGAACAGGAACGCGACAAGTTCGAGGTGTTGCTGGACGTGATGGGGTATCACGCTCTGGGCTGGGACAAGGGCGCTTTCAGCCCCCAGGAACAGGCCATCACCCGCGGCTGGTTAAACAGCTTTGCCCTGACGATTTCCGGCGGTGCGTCGGAAATCCAGCTCAATGTTATCGCCAAGCGGGTCCTTGGCCTGCCTGACGTGAAGTAAGGAACTCAGCATGAACCTGGTTTATAGCGAAGATCACCGGTTGTTGGCCGACAGCGCCCGAGAGTTCCTGGCCGCGCGCAGCCCCGTATCGCGCCAGCGCGCACTGCGCGATGAGGGCGGTATCAACGGTTTTGACCCGCAACTGTGGCAGGACGCTGTGGCGCTGGGCTGGAGCGCGATTCCGTTCCCGGAAAATCTCGGCGGCCTGGATTTCGGCTGCATGGGCCTGGGGCCGATATTTGAGTCCATTGGCAGCAACCTCAGTGCCTCGCCGCTGCTTTCAAGCGTGGTGCTCAGCGGCTCGTTGCTGCACCTGCAGGGTAACGCCGGGCAACAGGATCGCTGGTTATCGGCGTCTATCAGCGGCGAGCGCCGCCTGGCCCTGGCCCTGGACGAAGGCTCACGCCACAACCCGGCGAACGTGGCGTTGCAGGCGGTGCCGAATGCAAACGGCTACAGCTTGAGCGGCAACAAATATTTTGTCATCGACGGCGTGGGTGCGGATGCCTACCTGGTGGTCGCCAAGGGCGCAGGAGCGGGCCTTAGTCTGTTTCTGGTGGCCGCTGATGCCCCGGGCCTGAGCGTCCAGGCCCTGCCGCTGATCGACTCGCGCAATCATGCGCGACTGCAGCTGGACCAGGTCCAGGTCGGGCATGACGCGCTGCTGGGTGAACCCGGATCCGCAGGCCCGGCGCTCGAGATTGCCCTGGACCGCGGCCGCGTGTGCCTGGCTGGCGAAATGCTGGGCATGGCCGAGAAGCTCTTCGCCATGACCCTCGACTACCTGAAAACCCGGGTTCAGTTTGACGTCAAGATCGGCTCCTTTCAGTCACTGCAGCATCGCTCTGCCGAGCTGTACGTGCAGATACAACTGGCGCGCAGTGCGGTGATGGCCGGGCTTGCGGCGCTGGACGACAGCCGTCTGAGCGCCGCCGAGCGCCAGCGCTTTGCCAGTCTGGCGAAGTGGAAAGCGGGGCAGATGGCCCTCAATGTCGCCAATGAAGCGGTGCAAATGCACGGCGGTATTGGCGTAACCGATGAGCTGGACGTGGGGCTGTTTCTGAAACGCATACGGGTAGCCCAGGCGAGTCTGGGGGATGCCGATTACCACTGCGAGCGCTACGCAGATCTGATGCCCGCGCACGCCTAGGCCGATTGCCAGTCAGGAGAATAATAAGATGAAGCTTGAACAGTGGCAGAGCGCCTGGCAGCAATTGACTGGTGCCGGCTCACCTTTTGAAGTGGTCACCCAGCCGGGGAGCGGATCGAAACATTTTCGGCATACCGCTGCCCACGTCTGGGCTGCAATCGACAGTGGCCGGGTGCATGGCGACCGCGAGTTTCTGGTGTGGGAACAACAGCGTCTGACCTTCAGCCAGTTTTTCGATCAGGTGGACCGGCTGGCCGGCCAGCTGGTGCATCGTTTCGGCGTGCGTCAGGGCGACCGGGTGGCGATTGCCATGCGCAATCAGCCCGCGTGGCTGGTGGCGTTTGCGGCCATTCAGCGTTGCGGCGGGGTGTGCGTCCCCCTCAACAGCTGGGGCCTGCGCGACGAGCTGTTTCATGGTCTGCAGGACAGCGGTGCACGGCTGTTGCTGTGTGACGAGCCGCGCCTGCACTTGCTCGATGGCGACTTGCGCGAACAGGGGTTGGCGACGATTGTGGTCGGTCTGTCCGCCGGCCAGTTGCTGGCTGAACACTGCCAGCGTCTGGAAGATCTGCTGGCGGCCCCGGTGCTGACTGCACCGGCCCTGAAAGTGACGGCCGATGACCCGGCCATGATCCTCTATACCTCAGGCACCACCAGCTTGGCCAAGGGCGTGCTGTCGACCCATGGCGCGGTGTGCCAGGCCCTGGTGGCACTGGAGTTTCAGGGGGCGTTCTGTGCCCTGAGCTCGCCGGAGCGTATCAGCGTGGTGATCAACTGCGGCTATGCCCCAACCACCTTGATGGCAGTGCCGTTGTTCCATGTCAGCGGCCTGCATGCGCAATTCCTGCTGGCCTTGCGCAGCGGTCGCCGCTTGTTGCTGATGTACAAGTGGGACGTGGAAAAGGCTCTGGACCTGATCCGCGATGAACATTGCACCCAGTTCAACGGCGCGCCGGTGATGATGCAGCAACTGCTGACCTCGCCACGTTTCGGCACGTCCGACACCAAGAGCCTGTTCGGCCTGGGGCTGGGGGGCGCGGCGCCGTCCAGCAGTCTGTTGGCGCATCTGACCCAGCGCAAACCGGAAGCGGTGGGTGGCAGTGGTTACGGCCTGACCGAAAGCAACGGGATTTGCGCGGCCATCGGCGGTGATCAGTTTGTTTACAAACCGGCTGCTGCCGGCTGGCCATTGCCGATCGTCGATGTGCGTATCGGTGACAGTCCGGACCGGCCACTGCCCAATGGCGTCAGCGGGCTGATCTGGATCCGTTCACCGACCTTGATGAGCGGTTACTGGAACCTGCCCCAGGCCAGCGCCCAGACCTTGCGCGATGGCTGGCTCGACACCGGTGACATCGGCCTGCTGGATGACGAAGGATTTCTCTATATCACCGACCGGGCCAAGGATTTGATCAACCGTGGAGGGGAGAAAATATCCGCAGCCGAAGTGGAGTCCTGCGCCTGTGAAATGCCTGGCGTGATCGAAGCCGCCGCCTTTTCGGTGCCGGACGATGTGCTGGGGGAAGTGGTGTTTCTGGTGGTGCGCGGTGACCCGTCCGACACCCCGGACAGCGAGGCGGTGCGCAGCTTTATCGCCCAGCGTCTGGCGAGTTTCAAAGTGCCGGCGCAGATCCATGTCCAGCACACCCCTTTTGCCCGCAATGCGTCGGGCAAGATGCTCAAAGGTTTGCTTAAAGAGTTGTTGGTAACGCCCTGAGTAGTCTTTGTGGACGATGTAGTCGCCGGCAAATGGCGAAGAATGGACGCATACCCCTTAGCAAGCTTTTACGCGTAGGAGGCAATACATGAAAATAACAAGAACAGGCGTAATGCTCGCAGCCGCCATGTCCGTCAACGTACTGGCCATCGGTCCGGCTTTTGCCCAGGTGTCTGGCGCAGAGGCAGCCAAACTGGGCAAGGAGCTGACCTGTGTCGGTGCTGAGCAGGCCGGTAATGCGGCGGGCACCATCCCGCCGTACACCGGCAAATACCTGGGCGAAGTACCGGGTTGGAACCACGTTAAATTCTCCGGTGACCAGCCAGTGGATCCCTATGCCGCTGAAAAGCCGATTGTGGTGATCACCGCGCAAAACATGGCCCAGTACGAAGACAAACTCACCGAAGGCCAGAAAGCGCTGTTCAAGCGTTATCCGACCACTTACAAGATGAACATCTACCCGGGCCACCGTGATTTCCGCTACCCGGACTACGTGTGCCGGCGCGCCATGAGCAACGCCCTGAACGCCAAGCTGGTGAACGATGGCATGGGCATTGAAGGTTTGGGCCAGGTCCCGTTCCCTATCCCTAAAAGCGGTATGGAAGTGTTGTGGAACCACCAGTTGCCGGCCCGTGCCTGGACCGAAGAAAAAACCAGTGATCTGGCCTCGGTTCTGCCCAATGGCAGCATTGGCTGGGGGCGTGCCTATGCCCGGGGCCTGTCGCAGGCCAACTCACCGATTGTTGAACCCAAAACCGAAGACAAAATTCAGGCCATGGGCAACAACACCACCCTTAAACCGGCGCGTGACAACGGTGTGATCAGCATCTCCCACGAACCCTACGACTTTCAGACCAACCCGCGTCAGGCCTGGAGCTACAGCCCCTCGACCCGCCGCGTGCGCTTGCTGCCCGGCTATGGCTATGACCAGCCGATGATCGGCACCAACGGCACCATGACAGTGGATGAAGACCGCCTGTTCAACGGCTCGCCGGAGCGCTACACCTGGAAGCTGCTGGGCAAGCGTGAAATCTACAGCCCGGCCAACGCCTACAAGCCGAACGCGGGGACGGTGAAATACGCCGACATGCTGACCCCCAACCATCCCAACCCGGACCTGATGCGTTATGAACTGCGTCGTGTGTGGGTGGTGGAAGCCGATCTGAAAGAAGGCTATCGCCACCTGTACGGCAAGCGCGTGCTGTTCATCGACGAAGACACCTGGAACGCGGTGATGGCGGACAACTACGATGCCCGTGGGCAATTGTGGAAGCACGCGATGGTCAACTACTACTACCACCCTGACATGAGTGGCTGGCAGGCGGGTTCCCAGTTCTTCATGGACTTGAACTCGGGGCAATACACCGGCTACGGCATGACCAACGAAGCCAAGAAAGGCCCGATTCTCAATGAAGGCAAATTCACTCCCGACCAATACACCGCCGATGCTGCGCGGGCGATGGGGCGTTAAGCAAGTGGTCATAAGCTAACAGCTGCAAGTAACAGCAAGAGCCCTGTCGGTTAACGACGGGGCTTTTTGTTTTTACCGCTGTAACGGGTTGCCGGGTTGTCTTTATCGCTGGCAAGCCAGCTCCCACAATGGGATGTGATGGGGGTTGCAGAACCTGTGGGAGCTGGCTTGCCAGCGATGGTCATGGCGCAGTTTTTACATTCTCGCCGGCAAGCCACATCCCTTGTAGGAGCGAGCTTGCTCGCGAGCTTTTTATCGGCCTCATATTGAACACCTGGTGACTGTGGACTGCTTGAGAAGCTCGCGAGCAAGCTCGCTCCTACAGATGAAATTATCTGTCTGTCGGGTTGCCTTTATCGCTGGCAAGCCAGCTCCCACAATGGGATGCGATCGGGGTTGCAGAACCTGTAGGAGCTGGCTTGCCAGCGATGGTCATGGTGCAGTTTCACATTCTCGCCGGCAAGCCACATCCCCTGTAGGAGCGAGCTTGCTCGCGAGCTTTTTATCGGCCTCATACTGAACACCTGGTGACTGCGGAATGTTTGAGAAGCTCGCGAGCAAGCTCGCTCCTACAGATGAAATATGTGATTGGGGTTACAGAGCCTGTGGGAGCTGGCTTGCCAGCGATGCTCATGGCGCAGTTTCACATTCTCGCCGGCAAGCGATATCCCCTGTAGGAGCGAGCTTGCTCGCGAGCTTTTTATCGGGCTCGTATTGAAGGCCGGGTGACTGTGGACTGCTTGAGAAGCTCGCGAGCAAGCTCGCTCCTACAGATGAAATTATCTGTCTGTCGGGTTGCCTTTATCGCTGGCAAGCCAGCTCCCACAATTGGATGAAATATGTGATCGGGGTTACAGAGCCTGTGGGAGCTGGCTTGCCAGCGATGGTCATGGCGCAGTTTTATATTCTAGCCCTGGGTCCAGACCGCCAGTTCATAGCCATCCGGGTCGGTGAAATGCAGGCGGCTGCCGCCCGGGAAGGGGAATTCGGGGCGGGAGATGCTGCCTCCGGCCTGGAGGATGGCCTGTCGGGCAAGGGCCAGGTCGTCGGCGTACAGAATGATCAGCGGGCCACCCGGGCGCACCGGCTCGCCAGTGGTGAAGCCGCCGCTCAAACGGCCGTCGCTGAATTCGGTGTAGGCAGGGCCATAGTCGGTGAACGTCCAGCCAAACACGGCGCCATAGAAGGCTTTGCTGCGCGCTATGTCGTGGACGTTGAATTCGATGTTGTCGATTCGATAATGGCGGGGGTCGGTAGTCATGGTTATCTCCTTGAAACTCAGCACTATAGCTGCACTCAGGAAGTAACACAGGTCAACGCCGGGGGCGGGATGCCGCCCCCGGCGGGTTCAGGCCTCGCGTCCGGCTTTATGGCCGGCGCTGATTGCCCCTTCGATGTAGCCAATGCTCTGACAGTCACCAATGCTGCTGGCCGATAACCCTGCGCGGGTCAGTTCATCCAGCAAACGGGTGTCGGGTTGTGCGCCAATGGCCAGTACCACGGAGTCTGCTTCGCTCTGTCCTGAACTGCCATCTGCCAGTTGATAGCGCACGCGATTGCCTTCAATGGCTATCACACTGGCACCGGTGATCAGCTGTCCGCCATGCACGCGTATTTCATGCAGCACCCGCCAGCGGCGCACGATGGCCAGTTCGCGGGCAAGATGGCTACCGCTTTCCAGTACGGTCACCTGGCGTCCGCGGGCGATCAGGAACTCCGCCAGTTCCAGGCCAACCAGGCCGCCACCGATGATGGTCACGCGCTTGCCCAAGGGCATCCATACCCGTGACAGTTTTTGCATGGCCTCGCTGCTGTCGGTGACCCCCGCCAGGTTGCCGGCTTTCATCAGGGTGCGCTGGGTGAAGGACAATTTACGCTTGGCAATTTCCTCCGCCCGGTCGCCGGTCATCAGGCGTCGCAGTTCATCACCGCTCCAGACATGGTCCTGATCTGCACCGGGGATGTCGGGGGCCGCACGCTCGGCACCGACGGCCACCAGCACCTGGTCTGCGCCCAGGTCGCGGAGCAGGGCAGGGCTGGCCTCAGTATTGAGGCGCAGATCAATCGAAGATTGCTGCACCTGAACCTTGAGGTTGTCCAGCAAGCGGGCGTTTTCGGCATAGGCCAGCCCGGCAAAGAACAGGGTCCCGCCGAGGCGGTCGCTGCGTTCGATCAGGGTCACCCGATGCCCGCGCAGGGCAGCTATTCTTGCGGCCTCCATGCCGGCAGGCCCGGCACCGATGACCGCAATATGTCTGGGGCTGGCGGTGGGGCTGATGACGTATTCGAATTCGTGGCCGGTCATGGGGTTGACCGCACACTTGACCCGCTCGTTGACGAAGATCTGGCTCACGCACACGTAGCAGTAGATGCACGGGCGGATGCTGCTTTCCTGATCGTTGAGCAATTTGTTCGGCAGTTCGGGATCGGCCAGCAGCTTGCGGGCCATGGCGATAAAGTCGCAATCACCACGCTTCAGGGCGGCTTCACCGGCCTGGGGTTCGATACGGCCTACGGCGATTACCGGCACCTGCACGCTGCGCTTGATCGCCGCAGTCCATTCCATGAAGCCGCCGGCTTGATGCACCAGCGGTGCTTCGGTAAACACCACGCCGCTGGTGATCCGCGCACTGGCCGACACACTGACCGCATCCACGCCTGCCGCTTCGGCCATGCGTGCCACCGCCTTGGCGTCGTCCAGGCTGATGCCGCCGGGGGTATGCAGTTCTTCGGCGTCCAGACGCAGCCATACGGCAAATTGCGAGCCGACTTTGGCCCGCACGGCAGCGATGATCTGCAGCAGCAGCCGGGCGCGGTTTTCCAGCGAACCGCCGTACTCATCCTCACGCTGGTTGTAATAGCCGGACAGAAAACCGGCAATGATATAGCCGTGGGCGGCGTGCAGTTCGACACCGTCGAAACCGGCGCGCTGGGCACGCTCGGCGGCGCAGGCAAACCAGTCGATCATTTGCCCTATGTCGGCACTGTCCATCACGCGGATGGGCGAGCCTTCGGCGCGGCGCTTCATGGAACTGACGAAGTTGGCCAGTTCCTCAGGGGTCAGGGCCGCCATCATGTCGCTTTGCAGTACCGGGGGCACTGACGGTACCCACAGTTGCCGTCCTTCAGCCATATCCCGTACCGAGGTCTTGCCCGCGTGTTGCAGCTGCATGGCAATTTTTGCACCGTGGCGGTGAACGCGCTCGGCGAGCTGGCTCAGGCCCGGGATAAAGTCATCGCTGGACACGCCGACCTGGAACGGCTCGGCGGTGCCCGCCGGGAACGCCACTGAACAGACCCCCATGATCAGCAGCCCGGCGCCGCCACGGGCGCGGGCTTCGTAATAGGCTTGAATCCGTTCGCCACAGTGGCCATCGGCTTCGGCAAAGTTGGAGCCCATGGGCGCCATGATGATGCGGTTGCGCAGCTCGATTGAGCCAATGCGACCGGGTGCCAGCAACTGAGAGAATTTTGTCATTGTTGTTTTTCAGTCCGAGCAGGATAAGAAGGGCTGAGGGCGACTCGCAGGCCGCCGTCAATGTTGCCTGTTCAGTTTTTGAGGAAGTCCAGGCACGCCTTGTTGAACAGCTCCCGGTGTTCAACCTGGACCCAGTGGCCGCAGCGGTTGAGCATGATAAAACGCGCATCCGGTGCATGCTTGAGCACTTTGAGGGCGCCGCTGGCCGGGTTGAAGTTGTCGTCGGTGCCCCAGAAACCGAGGATCGGTACTTGCAGCTCTTCAAGGCGCTCGGTCATGTTCGGCACCATCATGGTGGTGAACAGATTGCGCGGTTGGTGCACGGCCACCGCCACTCGCTCGGCCAGCAGGCTGTCTTCGAGCTGGGAGCTGTCGAACAGTTGCAGGCTCATGATCCGGCGCATCTGCTCGATGCCCAGGGGCCCGGCGTTGTACAGCTCGACCATGCGCTGAATGCCAACCATCTTGAAGTAGGTTTCGCGATCTTCAACGCCGCCGGGGGCCATCAGAATCAGCTTCTCCACACGCTCGGGCTCGGCCAGTGCCAGCCCCAGGGCAATGGCGCCGCCCAGGGAGTTGCCCAGCAGTGTGGCGCGCTTGACCCCCACGGCCTTGAGAAACCCGGACATGGCGTTAACGAAGAAGTCCAGGTTGTACTGCGCGTCTTCGGGCTTGTCGGAGCGACCGAAGCCCGGCAGATCCACCACCAGATTGCGAAAGCCGGCGGCGACGAACTGCGGGTAGTTGCCTTTGAAGTTGCTGTAGCCGCTGGCACCCGGGCCGCTGCCGTGCAGCCACAGGACTACCGGGCCGCTGCCTTCATCGAGAAAGTGCAGGCGCAGGCCGCAGTCCAGTGTCACGAAATGGCCGACGGGCAGCGGAAGGTCTTGTTCAGTCATCACTCAATCTCCGGAATATCAGGCACTGACCGCTTCAGCCAGGGGCGCTGGGGCAGGGGTGTTGTTCAAATGGTTGCGATAGCGCGGCAAGGCCATGGCCAAAAATACCGAGGCCAGCACCAGCAGCGAGATACAGGACGCCAGTGCGTAGCGCAGGCCTTCGTTACCCAGGGTGTGGGCAAAGCCGTCGCTGAGCATGCCGATCAGCAGCGGGCCGACACCCACCCCGAGCAGGGTCATGGCCATCACGAAAATCGCCGTGGCCTGGGCCAGGCGGGTGGCCGGGAACAGGTGTGAGATGGCGCCCAGGCAGGGTGTTGCCCACCAGGTGCCGAAGAAGCTGAACACGCAATAGAACAGGAATGCGCTGGGTACCGGGGTGCTGCCGACATGGAATGCCGTGCCGGTTGGCCAGAGAAAATAGGCCAGGCCAAAGGGGATACTGATCAGGGTGCCGAGCAGCGGTACTCCGATTTGCCAGCCTTTGTCACGACGCGCCAGGCGGTCGCACAGGATGCCGCAGGTCAGGGTGCCCAAGGTAGCCCCGACACCGCCGGCGACGCCCGCCAGCAACCCGGCGTCCTGCAGGCTGAGGCCGTGGGAGCGGATCAGAAAGCTGGGGCTCCAGGTGCCGATGGCGTAGCCGGCAATGGCCGCGGAACCGCCGGTGAGCACGATCCAGAGGAAGGACGGGGTCTGGAACAGTTCGCGTACCGTCACCGCCCAGTGGGCTTGCGCCACTTGATTGGGGCTGACCAGCATTGCAGGTTTCGGTGCCCGTACGGTGAGCAGTAATAGCAGACCGAGAAAAATCCCCGGCGCACCGATCACCACGAATGCAAAACGCCAGCCGTAATGCTGGGCGATCCAGCCGCCCAGGCCGAGGCCGAAAATCGCCCCCAGGCTTGAGCCCAGCATCAGCACCGAGAGTGCGGTGGAGCGGCGTTCCGGCGGGTACAGATCCGAGACCATGGCCATCGACGGGGCAGTGCCGCCGGCTTCGCCGATGGCCACGCCGATCCGGGCCACCACCAGCATCGCAAAGCTGGCCGCGAAACCGCAGAAAATGGTCATCACGCTCCAGGCAATACAACTGAATGCGATGACTTTCTTGCGTCCGATACGGTCAGACAATCGCCCCAAAGGAAAGCCGAACAGGGTGTAGAAAACCGCAAAAGTCACGCCTGAAAGCAGGCCGATACCGGTATCGGAAATACCGAATTCAGCCTTTACCGGCTCGATCAGAATCGCCATCAGCAACCGATCGATATAGTTGAAAACATAGATGGCAGCCAGTACGCCTAACGCGTAGTGAGTTCGCCAGGTGGGACGTAAAGTTATCGACACGACGGGTTCTCCCGGTTTTGTTCTAGTGAGCGATTTATTCCACGAACCCTGCGCCATGGACATCGTCCATTCAGACCAGCTGTGGCTCAGGGGGCCTGATCACTGAAGCGGTATTTGTTGCAGTCCATTGCTGCCATCCCGGACAAGCTTGCTGCCTGCGGTTCGGTGCTTAGTCCCATCGGACGATGTTCAGCTTTTTCCTCCAGTCAATGATTGTCCCCATGCACCGCCCACGGCTTACGGGCGGCCGACATCTGGCAGGTGGGAGAAACACCATGAAGTTGCTGAATAAAGTTGCGTTTGTGACCGGTGCAGGGCAAGGCATGGGCCGGGCGATTGTGCGCCATTTCGCCGAGCAGGGCGCAGTGGTAGTGGCGGCCGATATCAACCTCGATGCGGCCAACCAGACCATTGAAGGGCTGGGCGACAAGGCGCTGGCCGTGATCTGCAACGTCGCCGACAGTGATTCGGTGGCGACCGCCATGGCCGCTGTACAGGCGCGCTTCGGCAGCCTCGACATTCTGGTCAACAACGCCGGCATCGGCTCCATTGATGCATTCGCCGAGACACCGGACGAGAACTGGCAGCGGGTGATCGGGGTGAATCTCACCGGCACTTTTTTCTGCAGCCGTGAAGCCGTGAAATTGATGCTCAAGGCCGCCACCCCGGGTGTGGTGATCAATATTTCCAGCACCTCGGCCCTGACCGGCGAAGGTCCAAGCCACTACTGCGCGGCCAAGGCCGGCGTAATGGGGCTGACCCGCAGCATGGCCCGTGAGCTGGCCGCCAACGGCATTCGCGTCAACACCATTGTTCCGGGCCCGACCAACACTCCGATGATGGCCGACATCCCGGATGACTGGATGCAAAGCATGCTCAAGGCCATCCCTCTGGGACGCATGGGTGAAACCGAAGAAATCGCCCGCGTCGCTGCCTTTCTGGCCAGCGAAGACGCCGGCTTCATCACCGGGCAAAACCTCGCGGTCAACGGCGGCATGGCGTTTATCTGACCCCGGGGCACCGACAGGAGAGAGCAGAGCATGGGTACTCGTTTACAAGGCAAGGTTGCATTTATCACCGGCGCAGGCTCGGGCATTGGCGCGGCTACCGCCCTGCGGTTTGCCCAGGAGGGTGCATTGGTGGTGCTCTGCGGTCGCCGCATCGAGCCGCTGGAAGCCGTAGCGGCACAGATTCGCGATGCCGGTGGCCGTGCTGAATGTGCGGTGGCCGATGTCAGCAATGAAGCCGCCTATGTCGGTGCCATCGGCGCTGCCGCTGAGCGCAATGGCCGCCTCGACATTCTGGTGAATAACGCCATGGCCTACAGCTGGGGCGCAATTGACAGCACTAGCACCGCCGACTGGCATTCCAACTTTTCAACCACGGTCGACGGCACGTTCTGGGGCACCCGCACGGCAATGGGCCTGATGCGGGTCCAGGGCAGCGGTTCGATCATCAATATTGCCTCGATCTGCGGGCTGTTCGGCACGCCGTGGATGGCCGGATATTCCGCTGCCAAGGCGGCGGTGATCAACTTCAGCCGCGCGGCCGCCAGTGAAGGTGCCAGCCACAACATCCGCTGCAACGTGGTGATCCCCGGCATCGTCGAGACCCCGGCCACCGCCGGCATGCTGACCGACGACAAGACCCGGCTCAATACCGAAAAACTGATCCCGCTCAAGCGCGTCGGCCAGCCCCTGGAAGTGGCCAACGCCATTCTGTTTCTGGCCAGCGACGAAGCCTCGTACATCACCGGTGCCAGCTTGCCGGTAGATGGCGGGCGTAGCAGCGAGTTGTACACGGTACTGGAATAAGGACTTTTTATGGAACAGAACGCCTTGCTTGCCCGGCTTGACCGCCTGGAATCGATTGAAGAAATCCGTCAGCTGGCCGGTAAATATTCGTTGTCGCTGGACATGCGCGACCTCGATGCCCACGTCAATCTGTTTGCCGAAGACATCCGCGTCGGTCGCGAAAAAACCGGACGCGCGCACCTTAAAGCCTGGGTCGATGACACCCTGCGCGACCAGTTCCATGGCACCTCGCACCACCTGGGTCAGCACCTGATCGAGTTCACCGATCCGGACCATGCGGTGGGCGTGGTGTATTCCAAGAACGAGCACGAGACCGGTCCCGAGTGGGTGACCATGCAAATGCTCTATTGGGATGACTACGAGCGCATGCAGGGGCGCTGGTATTTCCGTCGTCGCTTGCCGTGCTACTGGTACGCCAGCGACCTCAACAAGCCGCCGATCGGCACGCAAAAAATGCGTTGGCCGGGGCGCGAACCCTATGCCGGGACCTTCCACGACCTGTTCCCGTCCTGGACCGAATTCTGGGCCAGACGCCCGGACAAGGATCAGTTGCCGCAAGTGGCCAGCGCCGCTCCGGTGGAACACTTTCTTGCCACCCTGCGCCGTGGGGCTGGCGCACCGAAAATACGCGTGCGCTAAGGAGCCCGTTATGAGCATTTTGTTTGAACCCGTACGCCTGGGTGACCTTGAACTGGCCAACCGGATCGTCATGGCGCCCATGACCCGCAGCCGTGCCGATCAGCACGGGGTACCTACCGCGGAAATGGTCGAGTACTACCGTCAGCGGGCCTCGGCCGGTCTGATTGTGGCCGAAGGCACTTCACCTTCGGCCAATGGTCTGGGCTATTGCCGGACCCCGGCCATCTACAACGCCGAACAGATTCGCGCCTGGAAGGCCGTGACCGATGCGGTGCACGCCGAAGGCGGCCTGATCGTGCTGCAGTTGATGCACGTAGGCCGTGCTTCCTGTGCCCAGAACAAACCTGCAGGCGCTGCAACCGTTGCTCCTTCGGCGTTGCGCGCGCGCACCCAGTTGTTTACCGATCAGGCCGGGCTGGTGGACAGCGACGAGCCACAGGCTTTGTCGCTGCAAGACATTGCCGGGGTGATCGATGAGTATCGCCAGGCGGCCCTGAATGCCCGTGAAGCGGGTTTTGACGGGGTTGAGTTGCACTGCACCAGCGGTTACCTGCCCATGCAGTTCATGGCTTCGGGCAGCAATCTGCGTGAAGACCGCTATGGCGGCAGTGTCGAAAACCGCGTGCGTTTCCCTGCTGAAGTACTGGCCGCCATGGCTGCGGCCATCGGTGCCGGGCGTGTGGCGTTGCGCCTGTGCCCGGGCAACCCGTTCAATGACATCAGCGACGAAGATCCGCTGGCCACCGCCGAAGCCCTGTGCCGGGCCGCCGAGCCGTTGGGTCTGGCCTACGTGCATATCATGCGCTCGCCCCTGGCCGAGCTGGATGCCTTCGCCCTGGCGCAGCGCCATTGCAGCAGCGGACTTATTTTGAACGACGGTTTTGACGGCGCATCGGCCGAGGTTGCCTTGCAGGCCGGTCAGGGCGAGGCAGTGTCGTTCGCCCGGCATTTTATTGCCAACCCGGATCTGGTGGAGCGCCTGCGCCGGGGCTTGCCGCTGGCCCGCTTCGATCGCAAAACCCTGTATTCGCCAGGTCCTGAAGGCTACAGCGATTACCCGCAGAGCGAGACGGTGACGCCATGAACGATATGTCGCGTTTCAGCACGCCCGTGGCACCCCGGCAACAGCCAGTGCCCCGCGAGCAGACTCAGGAGCTGCTGGACCTGCGTTCGGCAGCCAGCGCGCAGATCAAGCCGGCGGACCTGTACACCCTGGCCGATCGTCTTGAGGCGCAGGCCCGCAGCTTTCCCCAACGACCATTTTTGATCTACGGCACTGATGTATACAGCTATGCCCAGGTCGACGCCCAGGCCAATCGCATGGCCCGGGTGTTTTACGACAAGGGTCTGCGCCCCGGTGATGTGTGCGCGATTGCCATGGAAAACCGCCCGCAGTTCTTTTTCTGCTGGTTTGGCCTGGTCAAGCTTGGCGCCGTGGTGGCGTTTATCAATACCCAGGTCAATGGCAAGCCGCTGGTGCACGCACTGCAGACCACTGAGGCCAAGGCCGTGGTGGTCGGTGAGGAATGCCTGGACAACCTGTTGTCCACCGAAGGCTTGCCGGATGTGCCGTGGTGGTTGATTGAAGATCCGGAAAACCCCCACGACCGCGTGTTGCCGGCCTGTGTCGACCAGCGCTTTAGCGAGCAGATTGCCCGCGCTGCGGACACAGCTTTTGCCCGTGAAGTGCGCGCAGCCATTACGGCTGAAAGTACCACTTTGCTGATTTTCACCTCGGGCACCACCGGTTTGCCCAAGGCTGCGCGCTACAGCCATATGCGCTGGATGTCTTCGGGTGACGTGATGGAAGTCACCATGGGGGCCACTGCCCAGGACGTGTTTTATTGCTGCCTGCCGCTGTACCACGGAGCTGCGGCGACTTCGGTGACCTCTACCGCATTGCGTGTCGGTGCCAGCATTGTGGTGCGGCGCAAGTTCAGTGTGCGTGAGTTCTGGCAGGACGTACGCCGCAATAACATCACGGTGTTCCAGTACATCGGTGAAATTTGCCGCTACTTGCTCAACCAGCCCTTAGTGGCCGGGGAGCGGGAGCACAGTTTGCGTTACATGCTCGGCGCCGGCCTGACGTCCGAGTCGTGGCAGCGCTGGCTTGAGCGCTTCGGCCCGATCCAGGTGTTTGAAGGCTGGGGCGCCACCGAGGCCAACGCGAATCTGATCAACGTCGACAACTATGTGGGCTCGTGCGGCCGGGTACCGGACTGGAGCCGGACCAATCTGCGGCTGGTGCGCTACGACGTTGAAAGTGACACCCATCCACGGGACGAACAGGGTTTCTATCAGCTCTGTCAGCCGGGTGAAGTGGGTGAAGCGATGGGTTTCATTGTCAATCATCCGCAGATCGGCGGGGGGCGTTTCGAGGGCTATACCAGCGCCGCTGCCAGCGAAAGCAAGATCCGCCGCAACGTGTTCCAGGCTGGAGATGCGTACTGGAGTTCCGGCGATCTGTTGCGCTATGACGACGACGGTTATTTCTATTTCGTCGACCGTATCGGCGATACCTTTCGCTGGAAAAGCGAAAACGTTTCCACCCTGGAAGTCGCCGATACCCTCAGTGACTTGCCGGGACTGGAACTGATCAATGTGTATGGCGTGCAAGTGCCGGAACACGAAGGCCGGGCGGGCATGGCGGCGATCCTGATGCAGGCCGGCCACACCTTTGATCCCCAGGCGTTCTATGACCTGACCGAAGCGCGCTTGCCACGTTATGCGGCGCCGATGTTTGTGCGGGTGTCGGCGACGGCTGACATGACCAGCACCTTCAAGTTGCGCAAGGTCGATTTGCAGCGTCAGGGCTACGCCCCGGGCCTGTTTGCCGATCCGCTGTTCGTGCGTGACGAAAGCACCCGTACCTATCAGCCGTACTCGCTGCAAGTACTGGCCCGGGCCGGGCTGGCACCTTTTGTGGGCAGCAGTCATGAGTGAAATCGACGCCCGGGGCCATGAATGGCGTGACGGCCTGCGCTACCCGTGGCCTCAGGCGCCGGCCAGCGGGCAGGTGCAAGAGGTGGCCGAGGGTGTGTTGTGGCTGCGCATGCCGCTGCCCTTTGGCCTGGACCATATCAACCTGTACCTGCTGCGCGATGGCGACGGCTGGGTGGCGGTGGATACGGGCCTCAACAGTGACCAGTGTCGTGAGGTATGGGAGCAGGTATTTGTCGACGTGTTCCAGGGCCTGGCGCTCAAAGCGGTGATCTGTACCCATTTTCACAGCGATCACACCGGTGTGGTGGGGTGGCTGGCCGAGCGTTTTCGGTGTCCGGTGCTGATGACCCATGGTGAGTTTGAAGCTCTGCACCATGGCCCGCCGATGGCGAAGACACCTGATTGGGCTTTTGTCGATTTTTATCAGAAAGCCGGTTTCAGTCCCGAGCGCACGGCAGCCTTGTTGCCGCTGATCCAGGGTGAGCATTTTCGGCCGCAGTTGGTGGCCGGGTTTATCCGGTTGCAGCATGGCAGCGAGCTGACCATTGGCGGCAGGCGCTGGCAGGTGGTGATGGGCAATGGTCATTCACCGGAGCATGCATGTCTGTATGCCGCTGATGACGGCTTGCTGATTTCTGGCGATCAAGTGTTGCCGCGCATCACTTCAACCATCGCCGTCTACGTCACGGAGCCCGAGGCCAATCCATTGCGCGACTGGCTGGCATCCATCGAGCGGCTGCGGGTCATTCCCGACAGCGTGTTGGTGCTGCCGGCCCATGAACGGCCGTTCTGCAATTTGCATCTGCGCCTGGACCAGTTGCGTGACCACCATCTGAACCATTTGCAGCAACTGCACCAGGCCTGTGCGCAACCGCTCACGGCGCTGGAAATGATGGCGGTGTTGTTTAAAAAACTGTCAGGTCGTTTTGACGAGCTGATGGCGGTTGGGGAGACGTTGGCTCACGCCAATTACCTCATGGCCGAGGGGGCGCTCGTTCGTGAGGTTCAGGGAGGGCTGCATCGCTATTCGCAGGCCGGGACAGGAGTCGTGAAGTTCGACCCGCTTCAGTTGTCATGAGCAGGGTATATGCGCTGCAGAACGCAATGACGCTTGAACCCATCGAGGCGGCCAGAGGGTCGCTAATCAGGAGAGGCAGAGTGATCAATAAAAACAACAATAAATGTCTTGGGCACAACTTTCAGGTCACGGGCCTGGCAGTCGCCGTTGCGCTGGTAACCAGCCCGGTGTGGGCGGGGGACACTATTGAGTTTGATGACGGCACCACCATCGATTGGTCGGTGACCACCAGTTACGGCATCGGTATGCGCCTGGGTGACCCCAGTAACAGGTTGATGGGCATCAACGTCGATGATCCGAACCGCAACTTCGATCAGCACAGTCTCACCACCAACCGCGTGGGTGCCCTGGGCGAAATGATTTTGCGCAAGGACAACTACGGCGCTGTGGTCCGTGCCAGTACCTTCTATGACGATGTATACCACCGCTCAAACGACAACAACTCGCCGTCGACGGTCAACAAGACCGGGAGCAACGATGAGTTCACCAGCGACACCAAGTATTACAGCGGTGGCCGCACCCGCTTGCTCGACGCCTATGTGTTTGGCGGCTGGCGCTTTGACAATGACACCATGCTCGACGTCAAGGCCGGTCGGCATATCGAGTCCTGGGGCGAAAGCCTTTACTACCCGGGCGTGAACGGGGTACAGAACCCGTCCGATGCGGTCAAGGCTGCGCAGCCCGGGGTTGAGGTCAAGGAAGTGCTGTTGCCGGTGGGCCAGTTCTCGGCGTCTTACCGGATCAACCCGGAAATTACCCTGGGCGGCTACGTGCAGTACGAGTGGAAGGGCACCGAGCTGCCGCCAGTGGGCAGCTATCTGTCGACCTCTGACGTGATCGGCCCTGGACGCGAATTCATTCTCGGGGCCAACGGCTCGCGGATCAATTACATGGGCACCGACGAACCCCGTGACAGCGGCCAGTGGGGTGCGCAAATCCGCTACCGCCCGACTACCGACCTGGAACTGTCGCTGTTCCATGTGGTGTACCACGATAAAAACCCGGCCACAGCGCTGGTTGGCTATCAACCCCTGGCCCTGGGCAATGGGCAGTATGCCTACACCACCAACGGCTACAAGGTTGAGTATTTCGAAGATATCAAGCTGACCGGTATCAGTGCCGCCACCAAGTTGGGTGAATACCAGCTGGGGGCTGAATGGTCCTACCGCGACGGAGCCCCGGTGATGGTCAATACCGGTCTGGGTCCGGTGCCGACCCGCGGCAAAGGCCAGCAATTGCAGCTCTCGGCCATGCGAATCCTGGGTGACCGGCCATGGGCCAGCCAGACCACGCTGACCGGTGAGATCGTCACCGTACGCGTGGATGATGTGGACGATGTGTCAGGTGCGCCGAATCTGTTGGGCCTGCCTGTTGCTCCTCCGTATGCAGGGGCGATTCAGCCGTCCAATGATTACACCTACAAAACCTCCTCGGCCTGGAGAACCCGTTCTTCAAGCGCTTATACCGTGGGTGCATCGTTCAGTTACCCGGGTGTGTTTCAGGGCTGGGACCTTGAGGTGCCGTTTACCTTCTCCAACGTGTTCAGCGGTGCTGCACCGATGTCCGGGACCATCGCCGGGGTGGCCGGTGACCGCCGTCTGAGTGCGGGCACTACGTTCAAGTACCTGAGCAACCTGGAAATGTCGTTCAAGTACATCGCGTACCTGGGCTCGCCGGACCCGATCTACCGTCCGCTGGCAGACCGTGACTACGCCACGTTCTCGATGAAGTACACGTTCTAATCAAGGTATGCCCTTGTGGGAGCGGGCTTGCCCGCGATTGGATCGCTGCAGCATGTATGGCAGGGCGCAGGGTCTGCATCGCTGGCAAGCCGGCTCCCCCAACGGGGCAAATGTGAACCGATAAAAGAGAGAAACCTATGGGTCTTAAAGGTCACGCGGCCATTGTCGGCAGCGCTCAGTACAAACCGGAAAAATACGCAACGGCGCCGCGCATGTTCCATCTGGAGCAGGTTGCAGATCTGGCCGCGCAAGCTTTGCGCGATGCCGGTTTGCAAGCCTCGGACCTGGACGGGCTGGTAATCAACGGCCCGCAATTTCATGAAGCTTCGGTGTTCGTGCCTGCCATGGCCGCCGAATACCTGGGCTTGCGCCTGAACTTTGCCGAAGTGGTCGACCTTGGCGGCTGTACCTCGGTGGGCATGGTCTGGCGCGCGGCGGCAGCCATCGAGCTGGGTCTGTGCCAGGCGGTGCTCTGCGTATTGCCTGCACGCATGGCGCCGCTGGGGCCGGACGAAGACCCGAGCTGGATGGCCCGGGCCATGCGCTTCGGCGGCCACAGCACCGCCTTCGGGGCACCCGAAGCCGAATTCGATTTGCCCTACGGCCACATGGGCCAGAACACCGGCTACGCCATGATTGCCCAGCGTTACGCTGCACAATATGGCTATGACCCGCGGGCACTGGCAAAAATCGCTGTGGATCAGCGCACTAACGCGCAGTACAACCCCCAAGCGATGTTTTACGGCCAGCCGTTGACCATCGAGCAAGTGCTGGCGAGCAAGAAAGTTGCCGATCCGTTGCATGTACTGGAGATCGTGATGCCGGTGGCCGGCGGTGCGGCGCTGATTATTGCTTCGAAGGAAGTGGCTGCCCGTGCCCGCAAGCGGCCGTCGTATATCACCGGTTTCGGTGAGCATCTGGCGTTCAAGTCGCCGTCCTATGCCGCCGACATGGTGCAAACCCCGATTGGTCCTGCTTCGCGCCGGGCGTTCGACATGGCCGGGCTCAAGCCCGGGGATGTGGATGCTGCACAAATCTACGATTGCTACACCATTACTGCCTTGCTGACCCTGGAAGACGCAGGCTTCTGCGCCAAGGGTGAAGGCATGAGTTTTGTCCGTGAACACGACCTGACCTGGCGTGGCGATTTCCCGATGAACACCCATGGCGGCCAGCTCAGCTTTGGCCAGGCCGGTTCCGCCGGCGGCATGTCGCAGGTGATCGAGGCAGTAACCCAGATCGCCGGCGAGGCGGGCGAGCGTCAGCTTGCGCAGTGCGACACGGTGTATGTCTCAGGCACCGGTGGGGTGATGAGTGAGCAGGGCGCATTGATACTTCAGGGAGCATGAATCCGATGTCGAACAACAAACCAATGCCGGTCCCGACCGAGATTTCTGCACCGTTCTGGGAAGGCCTGAAGGCCGAGCGCCTGCTGATCCAGCAGTGCAATCAATGCAGTCACTGGGTGTTTTACCCGCGTCGGCATTGCCCCGGCTGCCTGGCCCACGAGCTTGCCTGGCGTGAAGTCAGCGGCGGGGCGAGCTTGTACAGCTTCACTGTGACCCGGATTGCCACCATGCCGGATTTTGCCGATGAAATGCCGCAGATGCTGGCGGTGATCGAGCTGGATCAAGGGGTACGGATCAACAGCAATCTGGTGGGCCTGGACGAGTCCGAGGTCAAGGTCGGGATGCGCCTGCAGCCGGTGTTTGCCGAGGTGGACGCAAAGGGTACGCGGCTGTTGCGTTTTACCGGGATGGACAAGGACCCGCAGGCTTTGAAGAGCTTGCCGGCAGCAGTGCAGCAGCCGGCGGTTGCAGCGCCCCGGGTACGCCAGATTGCACTGGATGACGAGGCCGCGTTGCAGTCGCTGGTCAGCGACACGTTCAGCCCCTGGAGCAACCGGATTGTGGTTGATCAGGGCCTGATCGACGCTTTTGCCGCGTTGTCGGGGGATGATTACTGGATTCACACCGATCCGGAACGGGCCCGTAAACAAAGCCCCTTTGGCGGCACCATTGCCCATGGTGCGCTGGTGCAGATCCTGCAGTCGCGCATGCAGTTGAACCTGGATTACGAGATCACCGGTTTCAGCAATATGGTCAATTACGGTTCGGACCGTTTGCGCTTTCCGGCGCCGGTACCGGCCGGTTCGACCATCCATTCGCGGGCCCGGGTAAAGCGCGTGGAACGGGTTAAAAGCGGTACCCAGCTGACCCTGGAGCTCAACATCCACGTGCTGGGCAGCGAGCGGCCTTCAGTGATCAATGAGCTGGTGATTCTCTATATGTAATCCTCGCGTTACCTGTGACCTGTGACCTGTGACCTGTCATCTGTAGGAGCGAGCTTGCCTCGCGAGCTGTTAGCGGTAGAAAAGCTCGCGAGGCAAGCTCGCTCCTACAGAGGCTCGCTCCTGCAGGTATGAGGTGCACAAGCGTTGAGGTTATTCAGTGTCCTCAAGGGCTTTAGTCTCAACGGACGATGAGCCCGGCAACCTTCCTTCCCATACTGCCCCAAGCCAATAAATACAGGCATTGAGGAGCAGGCACATGATCGACATTCGTGGTTTGAGCTACTTCGTTGCAGAGTCCGCCGACCCGGTGCAGTGGCAGCGTTATGCCGAAGATGTACTCGGGATGATGGTCACTGCGGCACCCGCCGGGGGGTTGTATGTGAAGATGGACCAACGCCCGTTCCGGATGTTGATCGTGCCTGGCGGTGAGTCACGCTATCTGGCATCGGGCTGGGAGCTGGCCAGTGAGAAGGCGTTCAATGCCGCCATCGAAACCCTGGATCAGGCCGATGTCAGCTGGCGCCCGGGTACTCCCGAGCAATGCGATCAGCGCGGTGTACAGGCGTTGCTGCACGTCACCGATCCTTCGGGCAACCGCCATGAACTGAGCTGGGGCCATCGCTCCGATTGCCAGCCCTTTGTTTCGCCGCAAGGTGTTCCGGGGTTCGTCACCGGTGAGATGGGCCTGGGGCACACCGTTCTGCCCGCTCCCAACTTCGATGCCACCCTGGCCTTTGCCAAGGATGTACTGGGCTTCGAGTTGTCGGACATATTCAATTTCCGGCCCGACCCGTCGGCCGCACCGATCCGCATTCACTTCCTGCATTGCAAAAACAGCCGTCACCACAGCCTGGCCCTGGCCGAGTACCCGGTGCCGTCCGGCTGCGTGCATGTGATGGTCGAGGTCGAAACGATGACCGAAGTGGGCCGCGCCCATGACCGGCGCCTAGCGCATAACGTGCCGTTGTCGGCCACTTTGGGCCAGCACCTGAACGACCAGATGACCTCTTTCTATATGAAAACCCCTTCGGGCTTTGACCTGGAGTACGGCTATGGCGGCTTGCTGGTGGATTGGCAAGACCACAGCGCTTTTGAATTCACCCGGGTCAGCCTGTGGGGCCACGATTTTTCAGTCGGCCAGCAGTAACAGACCGGTAAAGGAGTAACCCATGAACAAGCAAATGACAGCGGCAGACGTGGTCGGCCAATTGCGTGACGGCATGACCATAGGTTTTGGCGGCTGGGGGCCACGGCGCAAGCCGATGGCGATCGTGCGCGAGATCCTGCGCTCGGAGGTCAAGGACCTGACCGTGGTGGCATATGGCGGCCCTGAAGTCGGCATGCTTTGTGCGGCCGGCAAGGTCAAGAAACTGGTGTTCGGTTTTGCCACCCTCGATGCGATCCCGCTGGAAGCCTACTTTCGCAAGGCGCGGGAGGCCGGTGAGCTGGAATTGATGGAGCTGGATGAGGGCATGTTGCAATGGGGCCTGCGCGCCGCCGGTATGCGGTTGCCGTTTTTGCCGACCCGCTGCGGCCTGGCAACCGATGTCAGCCGTCTGAACCCGGACATCAAGCAGGTGCAGTCGCCCTATGACGACGGTGAAGTGTTGCTGGCGATGCCTGCGCTGAACCTGGATATGGCCTTTTTGCATGTCAACGTCGCTGACCGCCTGGGTAACACCCTGATCACCGGTCCCGATCCGTATTTTGATCATCTGTTCGCCCGTGCCGCCAAGCAGTGCTTTGTGTCCTGCGAACGGATCGAAGAGCGCCTGAGCCTGGATGCCGCCCAGGCCCGCTTCAATACCTTTGAGCGCTATCTGGTCAGTGGCGTGGTGCACGCCCCCTTTGGTGCGCACCCGACCTCGTGCCCGTCCGATTACGGCTGGGACATGAGCCATCTCAAGCGTTATAGCGCCAGTGCCGGCGAAGCCGACGGCTGGCAAGGCTATGTAGCAGAGTTTGTGACACCGGGCGAATCAGCCTACCAGGCCAGCAATGGCGGTGCCGACCGGCTGGGCGCTTTGCCGCTGCCAGTGTTTTGAGGAGTATGGACATGACTGCGACTTGCGAATTTACCCTGGCCGAACTGTTGATCGTGGCTGCTTGCGAAGCCTGGCGCGATAACGGCGAAGTGATTGCTTCCGGCCTGGGGGTGATCCCGCGCCTGGGCGCGAGCCTGGCCAAACTGAGCCACAGCCCGGAACTGTTGATGACCGACAGCGAGGCCTTTCTGGTGGAAGAGCCGATTCCTTTGGGGCCGCGCGGTGACTATGAGCCGCGTTACTCGGGTTACCTGTCGTTTGAACGGGTGTTTGAGTGCGTGTGGGGCGGCCGTCGTCACGCGATGATCGGCCCGACCCAGATCGACCGCTGGGGCCAGACCAATCTGTCGTGCATTGGCGACTATCACAAGCCCAAGGTGGCAATGCTGGGGGTGCGCGGTTTGCCGGGCAACAGCATCAACCATATCAACTCGTTCTTTGTGCCGAGCCATAACACCCGGGCATTTGTGTCCGGTGAAGTGGACATGGTTTCAGGTGTCGGGTTCAAGCCAGAGCGTTGGGAAGAAGGCATGCGCCGCGACCTGATGGACATCCGCCTGATCGTCACCGATCTGTGTGTGATGGACTTCGGCGGCCCGGACCGCGCGGTTCAGGTGCGCTCGCTGCACCCGGGTGTGAGCTTTGAACAGGTGCAGGACAATACCGGCTTTCCGCTGCTCAAGGCAGCCGATATCAAGCAGACCGTGGCGCCTACTGCGCAGCAATTGGAGCTGATCCGTCGTCTGGACCCGCATGACTATCGCGCAGCCGCGCTGAAGGGCAATCCACCCGGCATTCGCCAGGCCTGAAGGCAAGGAATCCAGATGAACAGCGACAGCGAATTTGTGCAGCGGGCTGATACCGCTGTGTATGAAACCGAAGAACCGGTGCTGTACGGGGTGGCGGACGGGATTGCCACCCTGACCCTGAATCGGCCGACAGTGAACAACGCGCAAAACTCGCAGATGACCTATGCCCTGGACGATGCGTTTCGCCGGGCGGTGAATGATGACCTGGTGAAAGTCATAGTGTTGCGCGCTAACGGCAAGCATTTCTCGGCCGGGCATGACATTGGCACCCCCGGGCGCGACATCAACAAGTCGTTTGAGCGTGCGCACCTGTGGTGGGATCACACCAACAAGCCTGGCGGCGAATATCTGTATGCCCGGGAACAGGAGGTGTATCTGGGCATGTGCCGGCGCTGGCGCGAGCTGCCCAAGCCGACCATCGCGATGGTGCAGGGCGCGTGCATTGCCGGCGGGCTGATGCTGGCCTGGGTGTGTGACTTGATCGTGGCCAGTGATGATGCGTTTTTCCAGGACCCGGTGGTGCGCATGGGCATTCCGGGGGTGGAGTACTTTGCCCACCCTTACGAATTGAACCCGCGCATTGCCAAGGAATTTCTGTTCACCGGCGACCGTATGAGTGCCGAACGCGCCTATCAGATGGGCATGGTCAATCGCCTGTTCAGTCGCGAAGAACTGGAGGGCGGTACTTATGCGCTGGCAGCGGCCATTGCCAAACAGCCGCGCATGGGGCTGGCGCTGACCAAGCAGGCGATCAATCACGTTGAAGATTTGCAGGGTAAGCGCACAGCCATGGACGCGGTGTTTGCCTGGCATCACTTCGCCCATAGTCATAACGAACTGCTGTCGGGCGACAAGCTCGGTGGTTATGACGCCAAGGCCATGATTCAGGCAAACAAGACGGCTGCGGGAGAGCGTGGATGAGTGGCTATCTGCAAACGGCGCTGACCGATGCATTGGGCTGTCGTTACCCCATAGTGCAGACCGCGATGGGCTGGGTGGCGGATGCCAATCTGGTGATTGCCAGCACCCGGGCCGGGGCGTTCGGATTTCTCGCCGGGGCGACCATCGCCGCGGACCAGCTTGAGGCTGAAATCCAGCGGGTGATCGAGGCCACCGGCGGCAGTAATTTCGGCCTCAACTTTCATATGTTCCAGGAGAACGCTGCGCAGTGCGTGGACCTGGCGATCGAGTACCGCTTGCGTGCCGTCAGTTATGGTCGCGGGCCGGATCGCCAGACCATCGAGCGCTTCAAGCGGGCCGGGGTGCTGTGTATACCCACGGTGGGCGCACTCAAGCATGCGCTCAAGGCGGTGGAGCTGGGCGCTGACATGGTGACGGTACAGGGTGGTGAAGGCGGCGGGCATACCGGCGGGGTGCCGAGCACCATTTTGCTGCCCCAGGTGCTGGATGCGGTACAGGTCCCGGTGATTGCCGCCGGTGGCTATTCCACCGGTCGCGGTCTGGCCGGGGCATTGGCCAGCGGGGCGGCCGGGATTGCCATGGGCACGCGGTTTTTGATGACCCGGGAATCGCCCACCCCTTTGGCGACCCTGGAACGCTATGTGAAAGTCAAAGATCCGCAGCAGATTCGCGTGACCCTGGCGGTGGACGGGATGCGCCACCGGATGATCGAAAATGCCTTTATCAATCGTCTGGAAAAGGCCGGTGCCTTTGGCCGCTTGCGCATTGCCCTGGGCAGTGCCTGGCAGTGGAAGCAACAGACCGGCATGAGCCTGGGGCATATGTTCAGTGTGTTCGCCCAGTCGGTGAAGGAAGACCCGGGTGCCTTGTCGCAAACCGTAATGGCAGCCAACCAGCCGGTGCTGCTGCAGCGCTCCATGGTGGACGGCATTCCGGATGAAGGGATTTTACCCAGCGGGCAAGTGGCAGCAGCGATCAGCGAGCTGAAAAGTTGCGAGGAGCTGATTCAGGAGATGGTGCTCGAGGCAGAGCGGTGTTTGGGCCGATTGCATAGAACTGTGTAGGAGCGAGCTTGTCTCGCGAGCTGTTGGCGGTTGAAAGAGCTCGCGAGCAAGCTCGCTCCTACAGGTATGGGGGGGTCAGAGGGTTATCCAGCGCTGTTGTTCTGCGGCTTCTCGAATGGCCGCAGCCAGACGTTCTACCTGCCAGGCTTCTTCGAAGTCGGGGCCCGGCGCAGGGTTGCCGGCGCAGGCCTGGATCAGCCCGTGTACCTCCAGGGTTTTCAGTTCGTTGTACCCCAGCTGATGCCCGCCCGCAGGGCTGAACGCGGCGTAGCCGGGTAGTTCCGGGCCCGCCAGAAGACGTTCGAAGCCGGCCTGGCCGGCTTTGCACAGGTGCAGTTCATTCAGCCGCTCCTGATCGAATTTAAGGGTGCCGCCGGTACCGCTGATCTCGAAGCTGAGGTGGTTTTTATAACCGTGCTTGAGCCAGCTGCTGCTCAGGGTGCCCCGGGCGCCATTGCTGAAACGCACCAGGGCGTGGGTCTGGTCGTCGATCAGGATGTCGCGCAGTTCGCTGCTGTTGCGGCTGGCCGGGCGTTGCGGGTGAACGGTCTGGCTGTCGGCGCACACGGCTTGGACATCCCCCACCAGATAGCGCGCCATGGCCAGCAGATGGCTGCCCAGATCGGCCAGGGCACCGCCGGCATGCCCGGGTTCGCAGCGCCATGACCAGGGCAGCGCCGGATCGGCCATGAAGTCCTCGCTGAACTCGCCCTGGAAACTGATGATGCGTCCCAGGTCACCACGCTCAATCATCTGTTTGGCCAACACCAGCATCGGGTTGTGTTGATAGTTGTAACCCACCCGCGTGACCACGCCGGCGACCCTGGCAGCGAGATGCATTTGCTCGGCCTGTTGCAGGCTGACGGCCAGGGGTTTTTCGCAATACACCGCTTTACCCGCTGCGATGGCGGCCATGGCCATGGGGAAGTGCAAGTGGTTGGGGGTGGTAATGGCGACCACATCCACTGCCGGGTCGCTGATCAGCTGTTGCCAGTCGCCATGGGCGCGGGCAAAGCCCCAGGCGTTTGCACAGTGCTGCGCGCGCTCGACGTCGGCATCAGCCAGTGCTGCAAGGTGCAAGTGCACCGGCAGTTCAAACGCAGAACTGACATTACGAAACGCCAGCGCATGGGCCCGGCCCATGAATCCGGTGCCGATCAAACCAATACCAAGTGCACGCATAGCCTGGATCCTTTGAATTGTTATTTTCAGGGAGGGCTATTAATGGAATAAATATTCCGAAATATCAACTATTGGAATTAACTTATTGGTCTGTGAGCCAGGTTCTGTAGGAGCGAGCTTTTTAAAACCGCCAACAGCTCGCGAGACGAGCTCGCTCCTACAGGGGGGCTGGGCTTTGGTCTGGGTTATGAGAGGTATCCGCCGTCGACGTTTAACGAAACGCCAGTGGTGTAGGTCGAGGCGTCGCTGGCCAAATACAGCACTGCACCGGCCATTTCTTCGGGCCGGGCCACGCGTTTCAACGGGATCTGTTGCAGTGCGGTCTTGAGGATGGCGTCGTTGCTGACCAGCGCCGATGCAAATTTGGTATCGGTCAGGCCCGGGAGCAGGGCGTTGCAGCGTATCCCGTACTCGGCGCACTCCTTGGCAAATACCTTGGTCATGTTGATCACCGCGGCCTTGGTCATCGAGTAGACCCCCTGGAACACGCCGGGCGATACGCCGTTGATCGAAGCCACGTTGATGATGCTGCCGCCGCCGTGGTCGCGCATCAGTTTGCCGGCTTCTACCGACATGAAGAAGTAACCGCGAATGTTCACGTCCACGGTTTTCTGGAACGCACTCAGGTCCGTGTCCAGGACGTTGCAGAACTGCGGGTTGGTCGCCGCGTTGTTGACCAGGATATCGATGTGGCCAAATTCTTCGCGAATGCGGGCAAAAGTCCGGGTGATCTGCTCCATTTCGCCGATATGACAGGCGATGGCAGTGGCCTTGCCGCCTTCGGCGATGATCCCGTCAACCACCGGCTGGCAGCCTTCAAGCCTGCGGCTGGACACAATTACATGGGCGCCCTGTTGGGCCAGCAGCCTGGCGATGGCTTCACCAATGCCGCGACTGGCACCGGAAACAAAGGCAATTTTTCCATCAAGGTTGAACAGTTGAGTCCTGGACATGTTGATTCCCTGGTTGTCGCGGGTTTAGAGGCTGGATGTGCGGATGAGCTTGAGGCTCATCTGCTCGAGCAGCGCATTCATCTGCACAAAGGATGCGAAGCGCTTGTCCTGCGTCTGGCCGTGGTAATAGCGGTAATAGATCTGCTGGACAATACCCGCCAGACGGAACAGTCCGTAGGCGTAGTAAAAATCGTAATTGTCTATCTGAATGCCCGAACGCTCGGCGTAGTAATCGACGAATTGGCGGCGGGTCAACATGCCCGGGGCGTTGCTGGGCTGGCGCCGCATCAGTTGTACCGGTGCCGGGTCGTTGGCTTCAATCCAGTAGGCCAGGGTGTTGCCCAGATCCATCAGGGGGTCACCGAGGGTGGTCAGTTCCCAGTCCAGGACGCCGATGATTTGCATCGGGTTGGAGGGGGCGAGGATCACATTGTCGAAGCGGTAGTCGTTATGCACGATGGCCGGGGTCGGGTGGTCAGCCGGCATTTTGTTCTGCAGCCACTGTTTTACTGCTTCCCAGCGCGGGGCATCCGGGGTCAGGGCCTTTTCGTAACGTTCACTCCAGCCGCTGATCTGGCGTTGCACATAGCCTTGGGGCTTGCCCAGGTCGCCCAGCCCGCAGGCGTTGTAGTCGACCTGATGCAGTTGCACCAGCTTGTCGATAAAGCTGTGGCACAGGGTTTGTGTGGTGGCGGCAGTCAGCCCCAGTTCATCGGGTATGTCCGAGCGCAGGATGATGCCCTTGACCCGCTCCATCACGTAGAACTCCGAGCCGATCAGGCTTTGGTCGGTGCAGTGGGCATAGGCTTTGGGGCAGTAAGCAAAGGCGTCCTTGAGCTGATTGAGAATGCGGAACTCGCGGCCCATGTCGTGGGCTGATTTGGCTTTGTGGCCAAAGGGCGGGCGGCGCAGTACCAGCTCCCGGTCGGGGTATTCAATCAAATAGGTGAGGTTGGACGCGCCGCCCGGGAACTGGCTGACCACGGGGTGCCCCGCAAGCCCGGGGACATGAGCCTTGAGGTAAGGATCGATGCGGCTGATGTCGAGTTCTTCACCCGCGCGGATGCGGGTCGACGAGTCGGTAAGCGCCATGTTTATCTCTTCTGCTTATATTTGTGGCTGGGCAACATTCGCTAATCTAATGGGCGCCCGGGCCCGGGACAAGGCGGGGATGGCCTTAATAGGTGCGGGTGTTAGTGAGCGATCAGCGTGATGGATAAGCGTTGAGTGAAGCACAGGCGAAAAAAAACCGAAGCGCGTGGTCTTCGGTTTTTCGGTGTTGCGTGTGGCTTACGAAGGGAACAGTTCGCTCAGCTTCATGGCCAGCATCATGTCGCCTTCAGCGCGCAGTTTGCCGCCCATGAACGCCTGCATGCCATCGGTTTCGCCGCTGACGATGCCTTCCAGGGTTTCGCCGTCCATGACCAGCGTTACCTGTGCGTCCGGGTTCTCGCCTTCCTGGAGTTCGCAAGTGCTGTCTTTAATGATCAGCGAGAAGTTTTTGGTGTCATCAATGCGAAAACCGAATACCAGGTCCAGACCGGCAGCAGCGGCTGGGTTGAATTTGGCTTTCATTGCTTGAACGGCATCAGCTACAGAAGTCATGGTTCGATCCTTTTAGGTTGGGTTACTGCGACCCTCAGGTCGCGGTTGCCGACGCTCAACGATAGGTGATGAGTGACGGCGTCTTCAACAGTTGCAGATGCACCTGGCTGTTGAAGGAAGCCAGAATGACCTCGCGGCCATGGAACTTGAGCTGGCTGAGCGAGGTGTTAGCAATTTGCCAGGTCAGCTTGAAGGCGTCGCTGGCCGGAATCTGGGTCAGTATGTGCAGCAAGGCAGTGATGGTGCCGCCGGAGGTGAACACGGCGATGCTCTGGTCGTTGCGGGCCAGGTCGAGAATCCGGTTCAGGCCTGCCTGAACCCGTTCAACGAAGCCCAGCCAGGTTTCCAGCCCGGGAGTGTCATAGGTACCGCTGAGCCAGCGCGCGATGATCAGTTCAAAGATACGCTGGAACTCTGCCGGGTTGTGGGCGGCATTGTTCATGGCTGTTATGGCGTCAGGTTCATCTGGCAACAGGCCAGGAAGCAGGGCACCGAGCACGGCGAAAGCATCAAATTCGTTGAAGGCAGAGTCAATGTCATGGGCGGGAACGGGCAACCCGGCAGCCGTGAACTGTGCCAGTGCATGGCGAGCGGTGTCTTGCTGGCGCAGCAGGTCGCCGGAGATGCAGCGATCAAAGCGCAGATCCAGATCAACCAGATGCTGGCCCACGATCTCTGCCTGGCGCACACCCAGGGACGACAGCATGTCGTAGTCGTCGGCGCCAAACGAGGCCTGGCCATGTCTTATCAAGTAGATGCTGCCCACTTTCGCGTCATCCCGCTCGGTTGAAAGTCTGGCGAGGTTAGGAGGAAGGCAGGAACCTGTCAATGAAAAAACATACGCTCGTTTGAATCGCCTGTATGGGCCTGCCGACAAGGCTGTATCGCGGCTGGCAGGGCGAGGGTCACGCCGGTATGCTGGGGGCATTACGCGGCCCTGACCCGAGGGTCGCATGCTAATTAAGGAGAGTCTGTGGAATTTTTTGCCGATTACGCCAGTTTTCTGGCCAAGACCGTGACCCTGGTGATTGCCATTGTGGTAGTGCTGGTGGTGATTGCGGCATTGCGCGGCAAAGGTCGCCGCCGCTCTGCAGGGCAGTTGCAGGTCAACAAGATGAACGAGTTTTATAAAGGACTGCGGGACACGCTGGAGCAGTCGTTGTTGCCCAAGGATCAGCTCAAGTCGCTGCGTAAACAGCAGGCCAAAACCGACAAGAAGTTGAAAAAGCAGCCTGAAGAAAAACCTCGGGTGTTCGTGCTGGATTTCGACGGCGATATCAAGGCATCGGCCACTGAAAGCCTGCGTCACGAAATCACTGCTCTGCTGGCCCTGGCTACCCCTGCCGATGAGGTGGTACTGCGTCTGGAAAGTGGTGGCGGCATGGTTCACAGCTACGGCCTGGCGTCGTCGCAACTGGCGCGTATTCGTCAGGCGGGGATTCCGTTGACCATCTGTATCGACAAGGTCGCGGCAAGCGGCGGCTATATGATGGCGTGTATCGGTCAGAAAATTATCAGCGCGCCCTTTGCGATTTTGGGTTCGATCGGGGTTGTGGCGCAGTTGCCCAACGTCAATCGCCTGCTGAAAAAGCACGACATCGATTACGAAGTGCTGACCGCCGGCGAGTACAAACGCACTCTGACCGTGTTTGGCGAAAACACTGAAAAGGGCCGGGAGAAGTTCCAGCAGGATCTGGACATCACCCATCAGCTGTTCAAGAACTTTGTCGCCAAGTATCGCCCGCAGCTGGCGATCGATGAAGTGGCCACCGGTGAAGTCTGGCTGGGGGTTGCTGCAGTCGACAAGCTGCTGGTGGATGAACTTAAAACCAGCGACGAGTATTTGTCGGAGCGTGCCAGGGACGCTCATCTTTACCACTTGCACTATGCACAGCGTAAAAGCTTGCAGGAGCGCGTTGGCCTGGCGGCCAGCAGTTCGGCAGAGCGGGTGGTTGACTCTCTGTGGAGCCGTTTGACGCAGCAGCGTTTCTGGTAAAGCTGCTGTCTTTGGGCACTCTTTGAGCCACGCAAGGGCTCAGGAGTGGCCCGTGTCACAGGCATGCCATGTGACACGGGTTCCTCAGATGATTAACGACGTCGGAACAGCGGCATCGGTTCATCTGTAGAAGACTGATAGGTGACTGAAAAGTCTTTCAGGCCCTGCAGTGCTTCATAGGGGTCTTTGTCGGCACGGATGGCAAATGCATCGAAGCCACAGCGGTGCAGGTAAAACAGCTGGTCGCGCAGAACATCGCCAATCGCGCGCAATTCGCCTTTGTAACCATAACGGTCACGCAGCAAGCGGGCGTTGGAATAGCTGCGACCATCGGTGAAAGCGGGGAAGTTCAGGGCAATGACCTGGAAATTCGCCGCGTCATCGCCCAGTTCCTCGGCTTCCTCATCGCTGTCCAGCCACACACCCAGGCCGCCATCACGGGCCTTGAGTGCCGGGCCATGTTCGCGCCACAGCGCCAGCGGCACGATCAGGTCGTCGCAGTTGGAGATGTCATCAAAGCTGACGTCCTTTGGCAGCAAGTGCCAGGTTTCGTCGATCACTTCGTTGTTTTTAATTATTCGCTGCATAGACGCGCTCCTTGAAAGGGTCGATGCCGATACGTTGGTAGGTGTCGATGAAGCGCTCATCTTCGGTACGTCTTTCAACGTACACATCGATCAGCTTTTCGATCACGTCCGGCATGGCGTCCTGGGCGAACGAGGGGCCGAGAATCTTGCCCAGGCTGGCATCGCGGCTGGCGCTGCCACCCAGGGAGACCTGGTAGAACTCGGCGCCTTTTTTGTCGACGCCCAGAATCCCGATGTGACCGACGTGGTGGTGACCACAGGCGTTCATGCAACCGGAGATGTTGAGGTCAAGCTCGCCGATGTCGAACAGGTAATCCAGGTTGTCAAAGCGACGCTGGATCGATTCTGCAATCGGGATCGACTTGGCGTTGGCCAGGGAGCAGAAGTCGCCGCCCGGGCAGCAGATCATGTCGGTCAGCAAGCCAATATTAGGGGTGGCGAAGCCTTGTTCACGCAGCTCGCCCCACATGGCGAACAACTGGTTTTCTTCGACGTCGGCCAGGATGATGTTCTGTTCGTGGGAAGTACGCAGTTGACCGAAGCTGTAGCGATCAGCCATGTCGGCGATGCCATCCCACTGCTTGTCCGTCACGTCGCCCGGCGCTACGCCTGTAGGCTTGAGCGACAGGGTAACGGCGACATAGCCCGGCTTCTTGTGGGCCAGGGTGTTGCGGGTACGCCAGCGGGCGAAACCCGGGTGCTGCTGGTCGAGTTCAGCCAGTTCGGCGCTGAAGTCGGGCAGTACTTTGTAGTCAGGGTCGACGAAGTGCCTGGCGATGCGCTGGACTTCAGCCTCGGTCAGGGTATTGGAACCACCGCGCAGGTGAACCATCTCGGCTTCAACGCGTTCGGCGAACACTTCCGGGGTCAGGGCTTTGACCAGGATCTTGATCCGGGCCTTGTACTTGTTGTCACGACGGCCGTAGCGGTTGTAAACCCGCAGGATGGCTTCGAGGTAGCTCAGCAAGTCTTGCCACGGCAAGAATTCATTGATGAAGGCGCCGATCACCGGAGTACGGCCCAGACCGCCGCCCACCAGCACGCGGAAGCCCAGTTCACCGGCGTCGTTGAACACCGGCTCGAGGCCGATATCGTGGACTTCAATGGCGGCACGGTCAGAGGCCGAACCATTGATGGCGATTTTGAATTTGCGCGGCAGGTAAGCGAATTCCGGGTGGAACGTGGTCCATTGACGAACGATCTCGCACCAAGGGCGCGAATCGATCAGTTCATCGGCAGCCACACCGGCAAACTGGTCGGTGGTGACGTTGCGCAGGCAGTTGCCGCTGGTTTGAATGGCGTGCATTTGCACTGTCGCCAGTTCTTGCAGAATGTCCGGCACGTCTTCCAGCGCCGGCCAGTTGAATTGCACGTTCTGGCGGGTACTGATGTGGGCATAGCCCTTGTCATAGTCGCGGGCAATCTTGGCCATCATTCGCGCTTGACGCGAAGTCAGCTGGCCATAGGGCACGGCGACCCGCAACATCGGGGCAAAACGCTGGACATAAAGGCCATTTTGCAGGCGCAGGGGGCGGAACTCTTCTTCGCTCAGCTCACCTGCCAGATAGCGTCGGGTCTGATCCCGGAACTGCTTGACGCGGTCCTCGATGATCCGCTGATCGTACTCGTCATATACGTACATATAGGTCCTGTTCTCAGGCTGCTAACAGCTTATCTGCGCGCACGGCCGCGCACTCCCCAAGGAGCAAGGCACGATACCAGCTTGTAGTTATGCGCAAAAGTGATGTTTAAGCATATGCAAAGAACCAAAACGACTATAAGAGTCTGATTCTCAATGCCTTACTTGTGGGAAGGGCATTACTGAACTTAACTGAGCGCAAGTCTTCAAGCATTCACCCATAAAACCGAAAAAAGGCGATGCGATGAGTACTCCAGTCAAAGTGCGTAAAAGCGACAGCAAGGTCGATGCATGGGCCATTTTCTTTCTTGTCATCCTGGTGGTCTCAACGGCCGTCTTCTGGGTGAGTCACCAGTAATCAAACCCCGGCCAGATACAGCACCAGCTTGACGATGCCGAACAGGGTGAGCGCAAAACACAGGGTAAACAGCAGGCCCAGGATCAGAAACTGAGCGGGTTTGCCGTGGGTGAAATCGCGAGAGCGGTTTTTTGCGCTTTGCACGCCAAAGGCTGCAGCCAATACGCTGTGCAACACTTGCCATAAGGTAGGCGGCTTGTTGTTGGCTGGATCGTCCATATATCCCCCCACTATTGAGTTGCTGTGAACACAGCATAGTTCAAGGGATGCATACCACTTGACTGCAGGAGCGAGCTTTAACGGCTCGCTCCTGTAGAGGCAGAGGTTGTTTAGTTGTCGTAGCCCAGGTTCGGCGCCAGCCAGCGCTCCGTCACGCTCAGGTCCTGACCTTTACGCGCCGTATAGCTTTCAATCTGGTCCTTGTCGACCTTGCCCACGGCAAAGTACTGCGCCTGCGGGTGAGCAAAGTACCAGCCGCTGACCGCCGCCGCCGGGAACATGGCGTAGTGCTCGGTCAGGAATACACCGCTCTGACCTGCGCGCATCTCTTGTGCTTCAGGGTCCAGCAGGGCAAACAGGGTGCCTTTTTCTGTGTGATCAGGGCAGGCCGGATAGCCCGGGGCAGGGCGGATACCGCTGTACTGCTCCTTGATCAGTTCGTCATTGGCCAGTTGTTCGTCCTTGGCGTACCCCCAGTATTTGGTCCGTACCTGCTGGTGCAGCCATTCGGCGCAGGCTTCGGCCAGACGGTCAGCCAGGGCCTTGACCATGATCGAGTTGTAATCGTCGCCCGCATCCTGATAGGCCTTGGCCACTTCTTCGGCACCAATACCGGCGGTGGTGATGAACCCCCCCACGTAATCGGTAACGCCGCTGTCTTTGGGCGCGACAAAGTCGGCCAGCGAGAAGTTCGGCTTGCCGTCGGTCTTGATGATTTGCTGGCGCAGGTGATGCAGTTTTGCCAATGGCTGGCCATCGTCGCCGTAGAGCTCCAGATCATCATCGTTGACCTGGTTGGCCGGCCAGAAACCAAACACTGCACGGGCGCTGATCAGCTTTTCATCGATCAGCTTGGCCAGCATTTCCTGAGCGTCGGCATACAGCGCGGTGGCCGCTTCACCGACCACTTCGTCGGTCAGGATGCGCGGGAACTTGCCTGCCAGATCCCAGGAAATAAAGAACGGCGTCCAGTCGATGTATTCGGCCAGCACTTTGAGGTCGATGTTGTCCAGCACCTTGGCCCCGGTAAACGTCGGCTTGACCGGCTGGTAGTCGCTCCAGTCGAACTGTGGCTTCTTGGCAATTGCAGCGGGGTAGCTCAGGCGCTCGGTACGGGCGCTGCGGTTCGCGGTGCGTTCACGCACTTCAATGTATTCGAGGCGGGTTTTCTCAACGAAACCGGGCTTCAGTTCCTTGGACAGCAACTGTGTCGCGACACCTACGGCGCGGGAGGCGTCGGTGACGTAAATCACCGCATCATTCTGATACTTGGGCTCGATCTTGACCGCCGTGTGAGCCTTGGAGGTGGTCGCGCCGCCAATCATCAGCGGCAGATGGAAGTCCTGGCGCTGCATCTCACGGGCCACGTGGACCATTTCATCCAGCGACGGTGTAATCAGGCCCGAGAGGCCGATGATGTCGCATTTCTGCTCCTTGGCCACCTGCAGGATTTTCTCTGCCGGCACCATCACCCCGAGGTCAACGATGTCGTAGCCATTACAGCCCAGGACCACGCCGACGATATTCTTGCCGATGTCGTGCACGTCGCCTTTAACCGTGGCCATCAGGATCTTGCCCTTGGCTTCCGGTTTGTCGCCCTTTTCCAGTTCAATAAAGGGAATCAGGTGCGCCACCGCCTGTTTCATCACGCGGGCGGATTTCACCACCTGGGGCAGGAACATTTTGCCGGCGCCAAACAGATCGCCAACGATATTCATGCCGGACATCAGCGGCCCTTCGATGACTTCGATCGGACGCTTGAACGACTGGCGCGATTCCTCGGTGTCTTCGACGATATGGGTGGTGATGCCCTTGACCAGCGCGTGCTCAAGACGCTTGTTGACTTCCCAGCCACGCCACTCTTCGGTTTCGGCCTCTTTGACGCTGCCGTCGCCCTTGTACTTGTCGGCAATGGCCAGCAGGTTGTCGGTGCCGTCCGGGGTGCGGTTGAGCACCACGTCTTCCACGGCGTCGCGCAATTCAGCCGGGATCTGGTCGTAGATCTCCAGCTGTCCGGCGTTGACGATACCCATGGTCAGGCCGTTGCGGATCGCATACAGCAAAAACACCGAGTGGATGGCTTCACGCACCGGGTTGTTGCCGCGGAACGAGAAGGACACGTTGGACACACCGCCGGAAGTCAGTGCATACGGCAGCTCGTCGCGGATGTAGGCACAGGCGTTGATAAAGTCCACAGCGTAGTTGTTGTGTTCTTCGATACCGGTGGCCACGGCAAAGATGTTCGGGTCGAAAATGATGTCTTGTGGCGGGAAGCCGACTTCATTGACCAGGATGTCGTAGGAGCGTTTGCAGATTTCTTTTTTGCGCGCTTCGGTGTCGGCCTGGCCGGCTTCGTCAAACGCCATCACCACCACGGCGGCGCCGTAGCGTTTGCACAGTTTGGCGTGATGGATGAACTGCTCCACGCCTTCTTTCATGCTGATGGAGTTGACGATGCCCTTGCCCTGAATGCACTTGAGGCCCGCTTCGATGACTTCCCACTTGGAGGAGTCGATCATGATCGGCACCCGGGAGATGTCCGGTTCACCGGCAATCAGGTTGAGGAAGGTCACCATCGCCTTCTTCGAGTCCAGCATGCCCTCGTCCATGTTGATGTCGATGATTTGCGCACCGGCTTCAACCTGCTGCAGCGCCACTTCCAGGGCTTCGGTGTAGTTGTCTTCACGGATCAGTCGGGCGAAGCGCGCAGAGCCGGTGATGTTGGTACGTTCGCCGACGTTGACGAACAGCGAGCTGCGATCGATGGTGAAGGGCTCAAGACCCGAAAGGCGGCAGGCTTTGGGAATGTCCGGGATCTGGCGCGGGGCGTAACCGGCCACGGCTTTGGCGATGGCTTCGATATGGCCCGGGGTGGTACCGCAGCAGCCACCGACAATGTTCAGGAAGCCGCTCTGGGCAAACTCTTCAATGACCTTGGCGGTTTCGGCCGGCAGTTCGTCGTATTCACCGAACTCGTTGGGCAGGCCTGCGTTGGGGTGAGCGGAAACATAGGTGTCGGCCTTGTTCGACAGCTCTTCGAGATACGGGCGCAACTCGCGGGCACCCAGGGCGCAGTTCAAACCGACCGAAATCGGCTTGGCATGGCTGATGGAGTTCCAGAATGCCTCGGTGGTCTGGCCGGACAGGGTACGCCCGGAAGCATCGGTGATGGTGCCGGAAATCATGATCGGCAGTTCGACACCCAGCTCTTCAAATACGCCCTGTACGGCAAAGATCGCGGCTTTGGCGTTGAGGGTGTCGAAAATGGTCTCGATCAGGATCAGGTCGGCACCGCCTTCGATCAGGCCTTTGGTGGCCTCGGTGTAGTTTTCCACCAGTTCATCGAAGGTCACGTTGCGATAGCCGGGGTTGTTCACGTCCGGCGACAGGGAACAGGTACGGCTGGTAGGGCCGAGCACGCCCGCGACAAAACGTGGTTTGTCCGGGGTTTCCAGGGTTTTGGCGTCGGCCACTTTGCGCGCCAGGCGTGCGCCTTCTACGTTCAGCTCGTAGGCCAGGGCCTGCATGCCGTAGTCGGCCTGGGATACCTGGGTTGCGTTGAAGGTGTTGGTTTCGAGAATATCGGCACCGGCATCCAGATACGCCTTCTCAATGGCCCCGATCACATCGGGGCGGCTGAGGATCAAAAGGTCGTTGTTGCCTTTGACATCACTCGGCCAGTCGGCGAAGCGTGTGCCACGATAGTCGTGTTCCTCTAGGCGGTAGCTTTGGATCATAGTGCCCATGCCGCCATCGAGAATCAGAATGCGCTCTTTGAGGGCTTGCTGAAGTGCTTGGAGACGAGCGCTGCGGTCAGACATAGGACTACCTGTAAGAGCCATGCAAAAGATGCGAAATCATAACAAACCTGCGTGGGATTTGAGCGTTCGCTAATTTACATGAATTTGATTCATGTTGGTGCGGGTGTTCCATGGGTAGAATTGCGACATCTATTGATATCAGGACAATGGCACATGTTTTTTCGCCTACTCGCCGGCGCCGTGACGCTGGTGGTGTGCAGTACAGCGCTGGGACAAACCCCGCTGGTAAGTCCGGCTATTTCCTATACCCGGGACATACAGCCGATCCTCACTGAGAAATGCGTTGCCTGTCACGCCTGCAACGATGCCGCCTGCCAGCTGAACCTTGGCAGCGCCGAAGGCTCGACCCGCGGAGCAAGCAAAGTCCCGGTGTACCAGGGCGACAGAACCACCGCCGTAGCCCCGACCCGGATCTTCTACGATGCCAGTGGCCCTATTGAATGGCGCAACAAGGGCTTTTACTCGGTTCTCGATGCCCAGGGCGCGCAAGCAGCATTAATGGCGCGGATGCTGGAACTGGGCCACAGCGCACCGCTGACCCCCAATGCCAAGTTGCCTGAAGAGATTGTGCTGGGCCTGAACCGTCAAAACGCCTGCCCGGCCCCGGGGGAGTTCAATGCCTATGCGCAAAAGCACCCCAGGGAAGGGATGCCGTTGGCCGTGACCGGGCTTACCGATCAGCAATATCAAACCGTGCAAACCTGGCTAGCCCAGGGTGCGCCGGTGGATCAAAACGCAATCCGGCCGAGCGTCGAGGAAGCGCAACAGATCGCCGAATGGGAAGAGTTGCTCAATCGCCCGGGTTCAACCGAAGCCCTGGTCGCGCGCTGGTTGTATGAGCATTTGTTTTTGGCCCACGCCTATTTCGATAACGGTGTGCCGGGGCATTACTTTCAATGGGTGCGCTCGCGTACGCCCAGCGGCGTGCCGGTTGACCTGATTGCCACACGCCGGCCGAATGACGATCCGGGCACTGAGTTTTTCTATCGCTTGATGCCGGTCCAGGGCGTGATCGTGCACAAGACCCACATCACCTACCCGATGGGCGCGCACAAGCTGGCACGGGTCAAACAGCTGTTCTACAGCGGTGACTGGCACGCCACCTCATTGCCGGGTTACGGGCCGCGCGGCCGGGCCAATCCATTTGAAACCTTCGAGGCCATTCCGGCAGTTGCGCGTTACCAGTTCATGCTCGATAACTCGGAATATTTCGTGCGCACCTTTATCCGCGGCCCGGTGTGCCGTGGGCAAATTGCCACGGACGTGATTCGCGACAACTTCTGGACCGTGTTCCAGGAGCCTGCCCACGATCGCTATGTCACCGATGCCGCTTATCGGGGCAAGGCCACGCCGTTGCTGGCGATGCCGGGGCAAATCGATGATGTGGGCAGTGTGATTTCGCTGTGGCACAACTATCGCGACAAGCGCAACGACTATGAGAAGTTGCGCCAACAAGCCTATGCCGAAATGACGCCGCCCAGCTGGTCGACCCTGTGGGCGGGCAACGACAACGCGTTGCTGACCATTTTCCGGCACTTTGACAGCGCCAGCGTGAGCAAGGGCCTGATCGGTGACGTGCCGCAAACCCTGTGGTTGTTCGACTACCCGTTGCTGGAGCGCACCTACTACCAGCTGGCAGTCAACTTCGATGTGTTCGGCAACGTCTCCCATCAGGCGCAGACGCGTTTGTACTTCGACCTCATCCGCAATGGTGCCGAGGTCAACTTCCTGCGTTTGATGCCGGCCGATTCCCGGGCGGGCATCTTGAGTGACTGGTACCAGAACAGCGGCAAGCTGAAGATGTGGCTCGACTATCAAAAAATCGATGCCGACACCCCGACGGGCATCAAGCTGGACCCGGTCGACCCCAAGCGCGATTTCGCGCTCAAATTGATCGAGCGCACAGGCACCCTCAATGCGCGGCCAGACCCGATCAACCGCTGCACCGGGGCGTACTGCTCACGGCCCGGCATCGCCCGGGAGTTCCAGTACGCAGAGCAATCCCTGAGCAGTTTGACCTCACGTCCTGCAGCGGGGCTGGCGGTGATCAACCAGTTGCCTGAAGCCACCATGCTGCGTATCGAGGGCGCCGACGGCAAGCGCGAGATGTACAGCATGCTGCGCAACCGCGCGCACACCAACGTGGCGTTCATGCTCGGTGAGGAATACCGGCTGCAACCGGGCCTGGATACCCTGACCATTTACCCCGGGGTACTCAGCAGCTATCCGAACTTTATGTTCAACATCCCGGCGGATGAGGTGCCAGCCTTTGTCAAGGCGATGGAGCAATGCAAGGATCAGTCGACCTTCGACACCATTGTCGAGCGCTGGGGGATACGTCGCAGCAATCCGCAGTTCTGGCATTACTTCCACGATATTGGCCAGTACATCAATGAAACCGACCCGGTAGAGGCGGGCGTGCTGGATATGAACCGTTACGAGAACCTGTAGTCGTACCGATTATTTTGAACTGGACGGGGCTGCTTTCCTGACAAAAATACTAGGACTTTGTCAGGCGCGCCGATTGGCGTAAACTGCCCCACATGTCTGCGAGGAGATTCCATGAGCGCCATAACGATTACCGACGCCGCCCACGATTACCTGGCTGATCTGCTATCCAAGCAGAACACCCCGGGTATCGGCATCCGCGTCTTCATCACCCAGCCCGGCACCCAGTACGCTGAAACCTGCATTGCCTACTGCAAGCCCAATGAAGTGAAACCCGAAGATACCGCACTGGGCCTGAAAACCTTCACGGCCTGGATTGACTCGGTCAGCGAACCGTTTCTTGACGATGCCGTGGTGGACTACGCCACCGATCGCATGGGCGGCCAGCTGACCATCAAGGCGCCAAACGCCAAGGTGCCAACAGTTAACGCCGATAGCCCGATCAACGAGCGTATCAACTACTACCTGCAGACCGAGATCAATCCCGGTCTGGCCAGCCACGGCGGTCAGGTCAGCCTGATTGAAGTGGTTGAAGACGGTATTGCGGTCCTCAAGTTCGGTGGCGGTTGCCAGGGCTGCGGCCAGGCAGACGTCACCCTGCGTGAAGGCATCGAGCGCACGCTGCTGGAGCGAGTGCCCGAGCTCAAAGGCGTACGTGATGTGACCGACCACTCGCAGAAAGAAAACGCCTACTACTGAGTCATCGGTAACAGGGTGTACGCTGCGTAGCTGATGAAAAAACGGTGCCCCGTGAGCACCGTTTTTTTATGTCCGGAATCTCTGGCAGCCAGGTATTTATGGGCGATATAGATGCGCATGCCCGGCACGGTACAGCGATGAATCGGAAAAACTGTCACTGGCCAGTACCCGGCCCACCAGAATCAGTGCCGTACGCTTGAAGCCCTTGGCCCGGACCTTGTCCAGAATGTCATCCAGGGTGCCTTGCACCCAGTCCTGGTCCGGCCAGCTGGCCCGGTGAATGACTGCAACAGGGCAGTCACTGCCGTAATGGGGGCGTAGCTCCTCGATGATTCGCTCAAGGTTCTTGACCCCCAAATGAATCGCCATGGTCGCCTTGTGTTGCGCCAGGCTCTCCAGCTCTTCGCCTGCAGGCATCCGGGTCTTGTCCGCGTAACGGGTCAGGATCACGGTTTGCGAGATGTCCGGCAGGGTCAGTTCTGCGCCTAAAATGGCAGCGCAGGCGGCTGTGGCGGTCACCCCCGGAATGATTTCAAATGCAATGCCCAGCTCGCGCAAACAGCGGATTTGCTCGCCAATGGCGCCATACAGGCTCGGATCACCCGAGTGCACGCGGGCCACATCCTGGCCTTTGGCATCGGCGGTCTTGATCAGGCTGATAATTTGCTCAAGGTGCAGCTCTGCACTGTTGATCACTTGCTCAGCCTGATGGCCTTCAAGGACTGCCTCCGGCACCAGTGAACCGGCGTAAATAATCACCGGGCAGCTGCGGATCAAGCGCTGGCCCTTGACGGTAATCAACTCTGGATCGCCGGGCCCGGCACCGATGAAATAAACAGTCATGGCAGTCTCTTGAAAGGGTCTGGATAGAGCTGTTCGTGAACAACGCTCATAGTGAAGCAGGGGATTATCGCGGGTTTTACCCGGCACAGGCCAATGCAAAGGTGGCCACAGACGAGTTCTGGCGTGTAATCAGCAGTCTGGCCGGCGCACCACCCAGCTGTTCGGCCAGGGCCAGTGCAGCACTTTCGGCCACGCCAAAGCAGCCGGTAAGGGCAAACGCCCGGGCTGACCGCTGACTCAATTGCGGCGCAAACGGGGCCAGTTGCTGCGCGCTTAGAACCTCATACGCAAGATTCAACTGCGCCGCCAACCGGATGAGTCCCGCCTCATCACGCTTGAGATCAATACTGGCCAGGGCGTGAACCGCCTGCAGAGCGATTCCCGCCTGGCTCAGGGATTGTTCAATCAGGGCCAGCAGGTCATCGACACTGCAACCCTGACGGCAGCCCAGGCCAATCACCAGGATTGGCGCGGTGCCGGCAGCAATCATGCCGAGTACTGAGCTTCAGGCTTGCGGCGGAACAACCAGGCGCTGATCACGCCCAATGCCAGCCAGAAGGCGAAGTTGGTCAGTTGCGAAGCGATCTTGAACTGCGCTTCCAGCTCTTGCGGAGCCAGGCTGGAATGCACCAGGGGCTGGGGCGCACCAAAAATATGCGGTACCAGCACAATCGCAACCCCCAGCACTTTCAGGGCCCAGTGCTTGCCAAACACTAACAGCGCGATGGCCACTGCAGTGGATGCGGCAGTGGTGACCCACCAGAGCTGGCGTTGCAGCAAATCGGCGGCGGCGGTGCCCGGCAACTCGGGCGGCAGGCCAAGGGTTGGCGCCAGGCAGAACACCGCATAGCCGGCCAGCCCCCACAGCAGGCCCTGGGAGGTGCGGGTCGGTGCGCGCAGGGTATACAGGCCCGCCAGCATCAGGGCAAAACCGACCGCCACCACAAGATTACCGCCCGTGGTCGACAGCACCCGCTGCCAACCGTCTTCAGGCTCCCAGGCTTCGTCGTCGTGGCTATGGCCGGCCATGCTGCCTGCGTCGTGCTCGTGCACTTCACTGGCGGCGGGTTTTTCGTAGGTTTCCGCCTGCAGAATCAGCGGGGCGACCCAAAAGCTTTGCAGCAGGGTGAGCAGCAAAGCGCCCAGCAAGCCGGTGAAGCCTGCGGTCTGAGCTATACGCTTAATCATGGCAGGCAACCTCAATGGCACGGAAAGGCTGAGCTATGACGGGTGTCATGGGCTGCATTGTGTACGGCTGCAATATGCGAGAAACCGGCGAAGTAGACGAGCAAAGCCCCCAGCACCGCAGCGCCGACGGCAGCAACGATACGTTGGCTTCGTGTGGCGCTGGTGGCAGCGGAGTGAGTACGGCTGGTGCTGATGGACATGGCGCTTCCCTCTGGTCAGACAGCGGGCACAAGAGCGCAAGAAAACCCCGCGAACGAAGCTCGCAGGGTTTAACAGCGCCCGCCCACCGCGGGTTTGTTATTGGTAATGACCAGGCCGGTCTCCGGGCTTGCGAGGGGCTCACGTGGTGTGGGCCTGCAAACATCTCCTTCCCATGCAGGGTGCACAGTGGTTGTGATGTTTCTCTCGCTTACCGTTGCGGGGGCAGCACCGGACTGGTCGGACAATTAACGCCTGACGCACCGGTTTCCCGTTTCACCCTGTGAAGGGCACCTGATACAAGATGTGTAGGAGAGCACAGCTACGCGGGAGCCGTCAAATCAGCTGCCCATGCAATGGATTGCCTGCAGAGTCAACTTCAGACGGCGAGGATGCTTTTGACCTTGTTGCGCAGTTGGTCGATGGAAAAGGGTTTGCCGATCACAAACATGCCGGCTGGTACATCGATGTTCTCGGCATAGCCGCTGGCAAACAGCACGGGTAACTGTGGTCGCAGCTCGCGGGCTTTATTGGCAAGGGTCTTGCCATCCATCCCCGGCATCCCCACATCGCTCATCAGCAAATCGATCCTGTTGCCCCGGTCTTCGAGCAGTTCCATGGCGCTCTCGCCATCCTCGGCTTCGAGCACGTTGAATTTCAACTCTTCCAGTACGTCAACGATCAACATACGAACAATGGCGTCGTCTTCGACCACCAGAATGGTAGAGGGTGTTGCAGACATAATGGTTATCCCGAATGAAATTGAGCGCGGGTGGGGGCAAACCTGAATTTGCTTGCTCTATCAGTAAGCTGGAACCCCAACCTAGTTCCGCCGTTGTACAAAAAAAATGCCTGTACAAGTTTTGTTAGGATAGCTGTTGCAAGCAGCTAAATCCTTTTTCACTGTAGGAATTGGCTACCACTTCATAAGAAAAATAGAATTTTTACTCGAGAATCCGTCAAACTCTCAATTTTGACCACCGTACACGGGACTGAAATATGAATGCACCAGCTTCGGTAGATGAGCAGAGCTTTCGCAAGCTCCTGAGCCGCAACGTCGGTTTGCCCTTGGGTGTGGGTGTGCTCAGCGCCGTGTTGTTTGTAGCCATGATCAGCTACCTGCTGTCGGTCATTCAGTGGGTCGAGCACACCGACCGGGTGATTAACAACGCCAACGAGGCGGTGAAGCTGTCAGTGGATCTTGAAACCGGCATGCGTGGCTTCCTGATTACCGGTGATGAGCATTTTCTTGACCCCTATGAAGTGGCAAAGCCGCAAATCATGGCCCAACTCAACGGGCTGAAAGAGCTGGTCGGCGACAACCCGCAGCAAATTGATCGCCTCAAGCGTCTCGAAGCCCTGCAATCCGACTGGAGTAACTATGCCCAGTCGATGATCGATATGCGCCGCCAGAGCGGCGACTACAGGGCGGCAGTGCAGGCCGGACGTGGCAAGCGCCTGAGCGATGAAATCCGCAAGGAATTCGAAGACTTCGTTGCCATGGAGCAGCAACTGCGAGTTGCCCGCAATGAAGATGTGAGTAAAACCACCCTCGTCAGTATTGGCCTTTATCTGGTGTTTGTACTCGGCCTGAGTGGTTTTCTGGCCTACAGAGGTCGTCGTGATTTGCTCGATCTTTCAAAGAGTTACAGCGACAACCTCGAGCTACAAATTAAGACTGCGCAGCGCCTGGAACAGCAGGCCTGGTTGCGTAACGGTCAAACCGAACTGGCGGAGCAGGTATTGGGCCGGCTGACCCTGAATATGCTGGGGCGCAACATTCTGCAATTTTGCGCCCAGTATCTCGGCACAGTGGTTGCCGCCGTGTATGTGCGGGAAGACCACGGCGGCCTCAAACGGGTGGCCAGTTATGGTTTTTCCCGAGAGGAAGAAGCCCGGGATCAGTTGATACACAATGACGAAGGCCTGGTCGGGCAGGCGGCCCGGCAAGACCAGCTGATACGCCTGGACGATGTGCCCGAGGACTACTTCCTGAAAGTCAGCTCAGGTCTTGGGCAAGGCACCCCGCGCAGCGTGCTGGTGGTGCCTACCAGCGACGATGACCGGGTCAATGGCGTCATTGAACTGGGCTTCCTGCGGCCACTGACCGAGCGTGATGTCGAACTGTTTGAGTTGATTGCCGACAATATCGGCATGTCGATTGAAGCCGCCCGTTACCGTCAGCGCCTGCAGGAAGTGCTGGCCGAAACCCAGCAGCTCAACGAAGAGCTGCAAGTGCAGCAGGAAGAGCTGAAGACCGCGAACGAAGAGCTCGAAGAGCAATCGCAGATTCTCAAGGAATCCCAGACGCATCTTGAAACCCAGCAGGCGGAGCTTGAGCAAACCAACGAACAGCTGGCGGAACAGGCACTGGCCCTGGCCGGTCAGCGAGACGCGATGGACCTCAAGAATACCGAACTGAATCAGGCCCAGGTGCAGCTTGAAGAGCGCGCTCTGGAGCTGCAGCGCTCCAGCAAGTACAAGTCCGAGTTCCTCGCCAACATGTCCCATGAACTGCGGACCCCGCTCAACAGCTCGTTGATTCTGGCCAAGCTGCTCGCGGAAAACCCCCAGGAGAACCTGAGCGCCGAACAGGTCAAGTTCGCCGAGTCTATCTACTCGGCGGGCAATGACTTGCTCAACCTGATCAACGACATTCTGGATATCTCCAAAGTTGAGGCCGGCAAGCTCGAAGTGCGTCCCGAAAACACCAGTGTCAGCCGTGTAGTCGAAGGTTTGCGCGGTATGTTCGAGCCGCTGGCGGGGGACAAGTCCCTGCAGTTCCGGGTTGAGGTACAGCCCGGCACGCCGGCCATGATCTACACCGACAGCCAGCGTCTGGAGCAAGTGCTCAAAAACCTGTTGTCCAACGCGATCAAGTTCACCGGCAAGGGCCAGGTCAGCCTGACCGTGTCGGCTCTGCCGGATGCCGCCATAGCGTTCAGCGTCGCGGATTCCGGGATCGGGATCGCCGCCGAAGAGCTGGAAAGCATTTTCGAAGCCTTCCGCCAGGCCGATGGCACCACCAACCGTAGTTATGGCGGGACGGGGCTGGGCCTGTCGATTTCCCGGGATCTGGCGACATTGCTCGGTGGCTCCATCAGTGTCAGTAGCGTGCCGGGGCAGGGCAGCGTATTTACCCTGGTCATGCCCGAACAGTTTGTGGAAAACGCCGAGCCACCAGCCCGGGTGCCTGTCAGCGCTGTGGTGCCAGTGGTTGCTGTCGTACCCAAGCCAGCAGCGCCCGCGGCAATTGTTGCGCCCCTGCACATCCCGCGGTTCATGGATGACCGGGAAAAAGGTCCCTTTACCGGACGTTGCATCCTGGTGATCGAAGATGAGCCTAACTTTGCCGGTATCCTCTTCGATCTGGCGCATGAATTGGGGTATCACTGCCTGGTGGCCCACGGCGCAGATGAAGGCTTCAGTCTGGCGACACAATTTATCCCTGATGCGATTCTGCTGGATATGCGCCTGCCTGATCATTCCGGGCTGACGGTGCTGCAGCGCCTGAAGGCGCTGGCGCCGACCCGGCATATCCCGGTTCACGTCATATCCGTGGAAGATCGGGTCGAAGCTGCGATGCACATGGGCGCCGTGGGCTATGCGGTCAAGCCGACCAGCCGCGAAGAGCTCAAAAACGTATTCGCGCGCCTGGAAGCCAAGCTTACGCAGAAGGTGAAAAAGGTTCTGCTGGTGGAAGATGATGATTTGCAGCGCCACAGCATTGCCCGCCTGATCGGCGACGATGACATCGAAATCACCGCCGTAGGCTTCGCCCATGAGGCGCTTGAACTGCTGCGCAGCAACATCTATGACTGCATGATCATCGACCTCAAATTACCGGACATGCTGGGCAACGACCTGCTCAAGCGCATGTCTACCGAGGACATCTGCTCGTTCCCGCCGGTCATCGTCTATACCGGGCGCAACCTGACCCGGGATGAAGAGGCAGAGCTGCGCAAGTATTCCCGCTCGATCATCATCAAGGGCGCGCGTTCGCCGGAGCGTTTGCTCGATGAAGTGACATTGTTTTTGCACAAAGTTGAATCGCAGTTGTCCCATGAGCGGCAAAGCATGCTCAAGACCGCCCGTAGCCGCGACAGGGTGTTCGAAGGGCGCAAGATTTTGCTGGTGGATGACGATGTGCGCAACATCTTCGCCCTGACCAGTGCCCTTGAGCATAAGGGCGCTATCGTGGTCATTGGCCGTAATGGCCGTGAAGCCATCGAGCGTCTGAACGAGACCGATGATATCGATCTGGTATTGATGGACGTGATGATGCCGGAGATGGACGGCTACGAAGCCACCGTAGAAATTCGCAAGGACCCGCGCTGGCGCAAGCTGCCGATCATTGCAGTGACGGCCAAGGCAATGAAAGACGATCAGGATCGGTGCCTGCAGGCAGGCTCCAATGATTACCTGGCCAAACCTATTGATCTGGACCGACTCTTTTCGTTGATCCGTGTCTGGCTACCGAAAATGGAAAGACTCTAAGTGCCACAAACGCAACGAAACGACGACATAGAGTTACGCCTTCTGATCGAAGCGATCTATCTCAAATACAGCTATGACTTCCGCGACTACTCCGGCGCGTCCATCAAGCGCCGGGTGCATCATGCGTTGCGTCAGTTCGAATGCAATACCATATCGGCCCTTCAGGAACGGGTACTGCATGACCCGACGGCCTTTATGCAATTGCTGCAGTTCCTGACCATTCCGGTGAGCGAGATGTTTCGCGACCCGGAGCACTTTCTGGCCATCCGCCAGGAAGTGGTGCCGGTGCTCAAGACCTATCCCTCACTGAAAATCTGGATTGCAGGTTGCAGTACCGGAGAAGAGGTTTACTCGATGGCCATCTTGCTGCGTGAAGAGGGCCTGCTGGATCGCACCATCATCTACGCCACCGATATCAATCCGCGCTCCCTGGAAAAGGCCCGGCAAGGGATTTTCTCGTTGGAGAACGTTCGCGCCTATACCCAGAATTACCAAAAATCCGGGGGGCAGCGTTCGTTTGCCGAGTACTACACTGCCGCCTACGACTATGCGATTTTTGACAAGACACTGCGTGAAAACGTGACCTTTGCCGATCACAGCCTGGCGACCGACAGCGTATTTTCCGAAACCCATTTGATTTCGTGTCGCAACGTACTGATCTACTTTAATAAGAATCTTCAAAACAGAGCATTCGGATTGTTTCATGAGTCGCTGTGCCACCGTGGTTTCCTGATGTTGGGCAGCAAGGAAACCCTGGATTTTTCGGACTACAGTAAACAGTTTGCGCCCCTGCTCAAACAAGAACGGATCTACCGCAAGCTATGAATGACATAACCGTAGCGTCTTCGCCCTTGAGACCTGTGGATGCCGTGGTAGTCGGGGCATCGGCCGGGGGTGTTGAAGCCTTGTTGGCTATTTTTGAAGGCCTGGGCCCCGACTTCGGCCTGCCCATCATTGTGGTCCTGCACTTGCCCGATGTTCACCGTAGCCAGCTGGCCGAGGTGTTTGCCCGGCGTCTGGCGCTCAGGGTCAAGGAAGCGACCGACAAGGAACCGATAAGCCCGGGAACCGTGTATTTCGCGGCTCCCGGCTATCACCTGTCGGTGGAGGGCGACTATAGCTTCTCGTTCAGCCAGGAGGCGCGGGTGCATTACTCGCGGCCGGCGATCGATTACCTGTTTGAGTCGGCGGCCGATGCGTATCAACACCGGCTGGCCGCCATCTTACTGACGGGTGCCAATCAGGACGGCGCTCAGGGGCTGTACACCGTCAAACAGCGCGGCGGCGTGACCATTGTCCAGGACCCGCAAGAGGCCCTGGTTGCGACCATGCCCCAAGCGGCACTGGACCGGATAAAACCTGACTACATCCTCCCTTTGCGCGGCATCGGCCGTTTGCTATGCGAGCTGGAACGAATCGAATGCTGAAAAGTGATATTCAAGCCAAGTTGCTGATCGTTGATGATCTGCCGGAAAATTTGCTGGCGCTGGAAGCGTTGATCAAAGGCGAGGATCGCACCGTCTACAAAGCGTTGTCTGCGGACGAAGCATTGTCATTGTTGCTGCAGCATGAATTCGCCATCGCCATTCTGGATGTGCAAATGCCCGGCATGAACGGTTTTGAACTGGCCGAGTTGATGCGCGGTACGGAGAAAACCAAAAGTATCCCGATCGTCTTTGTCAGTGCCGCCGGGCGCGAGATGAACTACGCCTTCAAGGGCTATGAAAGCGGGGCCGTGGACTTTTTGCACAAACCGCTGGATATCCATGCGGTGAAGAGCAAGGTCAATGTGTTTGTCGACCTTTATCGCCAGCGCAAGGCGGTCAAGCAGCAGGTCGAAGCCCTTGAGCAAAGCCGCCGCGAGCAGGAAGTATTGCTGGCACAGTTGCAACTGACCCAGGTCGAGCTCGAACATGCAGTGCGCATGCGCGACGACTTCATGTCGATTGTCTCCCATGAGGTACGCACGCCGCTTAACGGGCTGATCCTGGAAACCCAGCTGCGCAAGATGCACCTGGCCCGCGACAACGCGTCAGCCTTTACGCTGGACAAGATGAAGGCCATGGTCGAGCGCGATGAGCGTCAGATCCAGAGCCTGATCCGTCTCATCGAGGACATGCTTGACGTGTCGCGCATCCGCACCGGAAAACTGTCGATCCGGCCGTCAGAATTTGATTTGTCAGCCGCGGTGGGCAATTTGCTGGAAAGCTTTGCTGCGCAAATCAGCGCGGCGGGTTCGAGCGTCAACTACAGCTCAGAGCAGCCGGTGGTCGGGCAGTGGGACGAGTTCAGAATTGAACAGGTGGTCTCCAATTTACTGACCAATGCCCTGCGTTATGGGGCCAAAAAACCGATTGATGTATCTGTGTATACCCGCAGTGCCTGGGCCGTGATCGAAGTCAGTGACCATGGCATTGGCATCAGCGAAGAAAACCAGCAGCGGATTTTCCACCAGTTTGAGCGCATAGCCGGCAGTCACGTGGTTACCGGCCTTGGCTTGGGGCTGTACATCTCGGAGCAGATCGTTGCCGCCCACGACGGGCAAATCTCGGTTCACAGTGCATTGGGTGAAGGTGCCACGTTCAGGGTTTGTCTGCCTCTGTAACAAAAGACTTGAATTAGCCGCAACCTATGGCGTGGCCTGCGGTCGAAATTGCAGCAATTGCCCGGAATAAGGTTTCCCATGAGTGAAGATGCGCAAGATGTAGTTCTGATTGTCGAAGACGATCCCTCGATCCTGATGGTTCTCAGCGCCTACCTGTCCGGTGAAGGTTATAGAGTGCTGCAGGCTGAAAACGGCGAGCAGGCGTTCGAGATTCTGGCGAGCAAACCGCATCTGGACCTGATGGTGACTGATTTTCGTCTGCCCGGTGGTATATCGGGGGTTCAGATTGCCGAGCCAGCCCTCAAGCTGCGGCCGGACCTCAAGGTCATTTTTATCAGTGGTTACCCGGCAGAAATCCGCGACACCGGTAGCCCGATTACCCTGACGGCGCCGATCCTGGCCAAGCCGTTCGACCTCGACACCCTGCAGGAACAGATCCAGAAACTGCTGGCCTGACTGTAGGAGCGAGCTTGCCTCGCGAGCGGTTAAAAGCTCGCGAGCTAGCTCGTTCCTACAGGTACAGACAGGCAAAAGGGGTCATAGCCCCTGCTGCAGCGCCGGGTCATCCGGGTTCAGCTGTTCCATCTGCGCCAGCAGTACCTGAACGTTCTGTATTTGCCCGGACTCTTTCCAGTAGCGAATCAACAGCACGCGCGCCTTGCGATTGGCCGGCTGGCGTTGCAACAGCTCCTCAAGCTGGCGTTGCGCGGCTTCCAGTTGATCAAGATCGTGCAGGGCAATCGCCAGTTTGTAACGGTAATCACTGTTATCAGGCTCCAGCTCTACGGCTTTGGCCAGACCCAGCAGGGCGTATTCAGTCTGCCCGTGGTTAAGCAGCCAGATACCCAGCGCATGCTGCAAATAAGCAGACTCGGGATGCTCCTCCAGCTGCCTGGCCAGCAATTCACGCGCCCGGTCGGTTTGCCCGCGCTTATCCAGCAACTCCACCTGAGCAACCACGGCCTTGAGATTTTCCGGGTCCAGGGCGGTGACTTTTTCCAGAGCGGCCTGGGCTTCATCCAGCTGACCTTCATGCAGATACAGACGGGCGAGCTGGCCCTGGGCCTGGGGATCGTCGGGGCGGGTTTTGAGATCGCGTTCGTATTCGTCGATTACCTGCTGCAAGGGGGCGAAATACAGGCCTTGCTCATCAGGAGACAAGCCCAGCAGTGCACTGGCGGCGGTAAAGCGTACGCTTTGTTCGGGATCATCCAGCAACGGCCCCAGCAATAGCGTGCGCTGGGCGTTGGGCACCAGCCCGGCAATGCTCTGGATCGCCGCCTGACGGACCAGCGGTGAAGGGTGCAGCAAGTCGGCGTCCGCCAGTTTCAGTGCCTGGGGGCTGGGGTAGTTGGGCAATTCTGCATGCAGGCTGGCACGGCGGATGTCCGGCAGGTCGGTGCGGGCCAATTGCTGATAGAGCACCCGGGCCGCACCGGGTTGACCGTTGTGCGCCTGGGCAAGGGCAACCGAATAACTGCTGCTTGTAGAAGGCGCTTTTGTGGCTGGCGCGGGGCGCATCCAATACCAGAGACCGGCTGCGATAAGCGCTGACAGAAGACTGATAGCGAGGTAACGGCGAGGCTGGGTCATGCAATATCCAGAAACAGGCGTGCGGTTGAGGGACAAGATTGGGACAGTAGCCGGTTGGAGTCAAACCCTGATCCGGCAAGCCGCGCTGGCGCTACGCTGCAGATCGCAGCCCCGGTAAGTGCCTACGAGGTTGCGAACAGTAAAAACCAGAACCAAAAAAAGCCCCGTGACCGAATGACCACGGGGCTAAAAATGGCTGGATGCGACCAACCAAAGGAGCTCTTGAAACTGCTGTTAAATCAATGGGCGCTGGCGACGGTCTCTGCTTGCCAGCCGCCGCCCAGGGCTTTGTAAATGGCCACTACACCGCGATACAACTCAACCTCGGCCTGGGCCTGGCTGTCTTCGGCCGCCAGACGCTCGCGCTGGGCATCGAGCAACACCAGAAAGTCCACCGTCCCTTCGCGATAACGTATTGCCGCCAGGTCGGCCGCCGCGCGGCTGGACTCGGTTTGGCGAATCAGCGAAACCAGGCGCTGCTGACGTTTGCCATAGTCGCTGAAGGCATTCTCTGACTCTTCCAGCGCCAGCAGCACTTGCTGCTCGTAACTGGCCAGTGCGCCATCGGCCTCTGCATCGGCCCCGCGCAGACGTGCCCGCACGCTGCCCAGATCAAACGCCGGCCAGGTGATGCGCGGGCCCAGTGCCCAGGCATTGGCCGCCGCCGAACCGATCTGCGAACCACGCCCGGCGGTGAAACCGAGGAAACCGCTGAGGCTGACCCGAGGGAACAAATCAGCCTTGGCCACGCCGATCCGGGCAGTGGCCGCCGCCAGCTTGCGCTCGGCACTCATGATGTCGGGCCGACGCTGCAGCAGGTCGCCGGGGTTGCCGATATTCAGCGCCTTGGCAATGGCCGGCAGCTGCTTGGGCCCCAGGTCCACACTCAATTGCTCAGGCCGCTGGCCCAGCAAGGTGGCGATACGGTTGCGCTCGCGCACCTGCTCGGCCTGCAGTTGCGGCACGCTGGCCTCAACTGCGGCCAGACGCGCATCAGCCCGCATCACGTCCAGTTCATCACCGACCCCGGCATCACGCAGGCTTTGGGTGATGGCTTTGGAGTCTTGCTGGTTTTTCAGGTTGTCCAGGGCGATCCGCTCACGCAGTTGCGCGCCGCGCAGTTCACCGTAGGCATCCACCAGCTCGGCAATCATGGTCACTTGCAGTTGATACAAGTCCGCCGCTGCGGCCTGTTCGTCGGCGTCACTGGCTTCCAGTTCGCGCTGGATACGGCCAAACAGGTCGATCTCCCAGGCCATGTCCAGCCCCAGGTCATACCGCTCACTGTTGACCCGTTTTTCGGTCTGGCCAGGTATCTGGCCTTTGCCCACATCGCTGCTGGCGCGGCTGGTAATGGTCGGCATGGCGTCATTGCTGACGTCATCGCGAATGGCCCGGGCCGCGCGCAGGCGGGCAAAAGCCACGCGCAGCTCGCGGTTACCGTTGAGCGACTGCGTCACCAACTGGTTGAGGGTCGGATCGTCGAATTGCTGCCACCAGATGCCTTCATAATGGGCCCGGTCAAACCCCTTGAGGTTGTCGGCACTGATCTGTGCCGGCTCGGTGACCGGGGTTTTGTAGTCCGGGCCTACGGCGCAGGCACTCAAGGCCAGCACCAGCAGACTTGGCATAAAGACTTTCAGGCTCATTGTTGCGACTCCAGCTTGAGGTGCCTGGCCGCCTTGCGCGCTTCACTGCGCTCCACATAGCGGCGGATCAATACATAAAACACCGGCGTCAGCAGCAGGCCGAAGAAGGTCACACCCAACATCCCGGAGAACACCGCGACACCCATGGCGTGGCGCATTTCAGCACCGGCACCGCTGGAGAACACCAGTGGCACCACACCCATGATGAAGGCGAAGGAGGTCATCAGGATCGGCCGCAACCGCAGACGGCAGGCTTCCAGTACCGCATCCAGCGGGCTCATGCCTTCTTCCTGCTTGTCCTTGGCAAACTCGACAATCAGAATCGCGTTTTTGCACGCCAGCCCCACCAGTACGATCAATCCGATCTGGGTGAAGATGTTGTTGTCACCCCCCGAAGCAATCACCCCGGTAATGGCCGACAACAGGGTCATGGGCACGATCAGGATCACCGCCAGCGGCAGGCTCCAGCTTTCGTACTGGGCCGCGAGTACCAGGAACGCCAGCAATACGCAGAGCGGGAACACGAACAGCGCTGTGTTGCCGGACAGAATCTGCTGGTAGGTCAGGTCGGTCCATTCGTAGGTCATGCCGTTGGGCAGTTCTTCCTTGAGCAGTTTCTCGATGGCTTTTTCGGCCTGGCCGGAGCTGTAGCCGGGTGCCGCGGCACCGTTGATTTCAGCGGTGATAAAGCCGTTGTAGTGCATCACCCGATCCGGGCCCGAGGTGTCGCTGACCTTGATAAAGGTGGCCAGCGGGATCATCTCGCCCTTGTTGTTACGCACTTTCAACTGACCGATCTGATCCGGCTCCAGGCGGAACTGCTGCTCGGCCTGAACGTTGACCTGATAAGTACGGCCGAAGCGGTTGAAGTCGTTGGCATACAGCGAGCCCAGGTAGATCTGCAGGGTATCGAAGATGTCGCTGACGGCCACGCCGTGGGTCTTGGCTTTTTCCCGGTCGATGGCGGCATCGACCTGTGGCACGTTCACCGTGTAGCTGGTGAACAGCCCGGCCAGTTCCGGCACGTTGTGGCTTTTGTTGATGATGTTCATGGTTTCTTTGTACAGCTCGTCATAGCCCAGGTTGCCCCGGTCTTCGATTTGCAGACGGAAACCACCGATGGTGCCCAGGCCCTGTACCGGCGGCGGCGGGAAGATCGCCATATAGGCTTCTTCAATGCCGCTGAACTTGCCGTTCAGTGCACCGGCAATGGCACCGGCAGACATGCTCGGGTCTTTGCGTTCGTTGAACGGTTTAAGGGTTACGAAGACGATGCCGGCATTGGGGCTGTTGGTGAAACCGTTGATCGACAGCCCCGGGAACGCCACTGCACTTTCTACCCCGGGCTGTTTCAGGGCCAGGTCGGACATGCGTTTGATCACGTCTTCGGTGCGGTCCAGGCTCGCCGCATCCGGCAGTTGGGCGAAGGCCACCAGGTATTGCTTGTCCTGGCCGGGGACGAACCCGGTCGGGGTGTTGGAGAAACCGAAGAAGGTCAGCACCATCAGCCCGGCGTACAGGATCAGGGCAATGCCACTGCTGCGGATCACCCGTGCCACGGTACCGACATAGGTATGGCTGGCACGGTCAAAGAAGCGGTTGAACGGGCGGAACAGCCAGCCGCCGAACAGCGTGTCGAGCACTCTGGAGAAGCGGTCTTTCGGCGCGTCGTGGCTCTTGAGCAATACCGCGGCAAGGGCTGGCGACAGGGTCAACGAGTTGAAGGCCGAGATCACCGTCGAAATCGCGATGGTCAGGGCGAACTGCTTGTAGAACTGCCCGGTCAGCCCGGAGATAAAGGCGGCCGGGATAAACACCGCACACAGCACCAGCGCAGTGGCGATGATGGGCCCGGTCACTTCACGCATGGCGCGCTTGGTGGCTTCCACCGGGGTCAGCCCCAGGCCGATATTTCGCTCGACGTTCTCCACCACCACAATCGCATCGTCGACCACGATCCCGATCGCCAGTACCAGTCCGAACAGCGACAGGGCGTTGAGTGAGAAGCCGAACATGTGCATCACGGCAAAGGTACCGATCAGCGATACCGGCACCGCCACCAGCGGAATGATCGACGCCCGCCAGGTCTGCAGGAACAGGATCACCACCAGCACCACCAGAATCAGCGCTTCGAACAGGGTGTGAACCACCGCCTCGATGGAGCCGCGAACAAAGATCGTCGGGTCATAAACGATGCTGAAGTCCATGCCTTGCGGGAAGTTCTTCTTCAGCTCGGCCATCTTGGCCCGAACTTCATTGGAAATATCGATGGCGTTGGAACCCGGACGCTGGAAAATCGGGATCGCCACCGCCGGTTGATTGTTCAGCAGGGAGCGCAGGGCGTATTGGCTTGAGCCCAGTTCAACCCGGGCAATGTCCTTGAGACGAGTGATTTCACCGTCATCGCCAGCGCGAATGATGATGTTCTCGAACTCTTCTTCGGACACCAGACGGCCCTGGGTATTGACCGACAGCTGGAAGCTGGTGGCATTCGGGGCAGGGGGTGCACCCAGGGCGCCGGCAGCCACCTGACGGTTTTGCTCGCGGATCGCGTTGACCACATCGGTGGCCGTCAGATTGCGCGAAGCGGTCTTGTTCGGATCGAGCCACACCCGCAACGAGTAATCGCCCATGCCGAACAACTGCACGTCGCCAACCCCGCCGAGGCGGGCCAGTTCATCCTTGATGTTGAGGATGGCGTAGTTGGACAGGTACAGCATGTCGTAGCGCTGGTCCGGCGAGGTCAAGTGCACAACCATGGTCAGGTCGGGCGAAGCCTTGTCCACCGTGATCCCGATGCGTGTCACTTCTTCGGGAAGCTTGGGCTCGGTACGGGTCACACGGTTCTGCACCTGTACCTGAGCGTTGTCCAGGTCGGTACCCAGGGCAAAGGTGATGGTCAGGGTGATCTTGCCGTCAGCGGTGGACTGAGACGACATGTAGAGCATGTTCTCGACACCGGTAATCGCCTGTTCCAGCGGCGCGGCGACGGTTTCACCTATCACTTTGGGGTTGGCCCCGGGGAAGTTGGCCCGTACCACAACGGTCGGCGGCACCACTTCGGGGTATTCACTGATGGGCAACTGGAACAGCGAAATGCTGCCCGCAATCAGGATCAGCAAGGAAAGCACGGCGGCGAAAATCGGCCGCTGAATGAAGAACTGGGAAAAATTCATCGGAGTTATCGTCCCTTAACCGCGAGGAGTCGCGACGCTGGCCAGCTTCGGCGCGCCATTGGCGGGCTTGGCTGGGGACAGGTTGCTGGCTTCCAGGGCTTGTCGTTGTTGTGCCAGTGCTGCGAGGGTCTGTTCGCTGGCCATCGGAATCACTTCAGGGGTGACCGGTGAACCCGGGCGCACCCGTTGCAGGCCCTTGACGATGATGGTGTCGCCCTTGTTCAGGCCGCTGCGAACAATGCGCAGGCCTTCGATTTTCGGTCCCAGGTCAACGGAGCGGTAGGTAGTGTTATTGGCGCCGTCCATGACCAGCACGAATTTCTTGCCCAGGTCGGTACCGACGGCTTCGTCATTGATCAACACCGCTTCGTAGGTGCCGCTGCCCACCAGTTTGAGGCGCGCATACAGGCCCGGGGTGAAGCTGCCGTCGGCGTTATCGAACACGGCACGGCCGCGGATGGTGCCGGTCTTCGGGTTGACCTGGTTGTCGACGAAGTTCATCTGGCCCAGGTGCGGGTTGCCGTCTTCGTTGGACAGGCCCAGGTAAACCGGGGTGCTCTGACCGCGCTGGCCCTGGCGGGCAAGTTGCGCGTATTTGAGGAATACCCGTTCGTCAGCGTCGAAGTAGGCATACACCTTGTCGGTGGAGACCACGCTGGTCAGCGGCGTGACATCAGCGGTGACGATGTTGCCCGCAGTGATTTCGGCACGGCTGACCCGGCCACTGATTGGCGAAGTCACACGGGTGAAGCTGAGGTTGAGTTTGGCCAGGTCCAGTTGTGCCTGAATGGCCGAGACCCCGGCGCGGGCGGCCTGGGAGGCGGTGGTGCGCGAGTCGGCCAGTTCTGCGGAAATCGCATTGCTCTGGCGCAGGCGTTCGCCGCGCTGGGCTTCGTTGTCGGTACGGGTGGCGTTGGCGCGGGCCTGTTGCACCTCGGCTTCAAGACGACGCACTTCGGCCTGGAACGGACGCGGATCGATCTGGAACAACAGGTCGCCCTTTTTCACCAGGGCGCCCTCAGTGAAGGCGACCTGATCAATCTGGCCCGACACCCGTGGACGAATTTCAACGGTCTCCGGAGCTTCAAGGCGCCCGGTGAACTCGTCCCATTCATTGACCGGCTGTTCCAGCACTTTGGCCACACTGACTTTGGCAGCGGGAGCAGGAGCAGTCGCTTGTGGAGTTTTGCCGCATGCGCTCATCACCACGATGGCCAGGGCCGCGAGTGGGAAGCGCAAATGTTTAAGTGACTGTTCCATGGGGGGAGTCCGCCAATCTATTGAGATGGGCGGATAATGCTGGCGCGAGGGCCGGGGAACGAATCGAACCCAGCGAAGATCAATATCATTCAGAATGATACAAAGCCCGGCCAAGCCCTCTAGCTTGCGCCTTTTGTTAGGGAGCTATCAATTAAATTCTTCGTCATGGGCCTGAACCATCTGTAGGAGCGAGCTCTCAAAAATGCCAGCGAAGAGCTCGCGAGCAAGCTCGCTCCTACAGGTGCGGTCAATGCTTCAGAAGTTGATCGAAGCACTCAGGCGGGCGGTCAGCGGCGCGCCCTGGAATACATAGTTGTCGCCCATGTACTCACCCACATCGCGCCAGTAGCGCTTGTCGAACAGGTTGTCGACGGTGAGCCGGAACACGGTGTCATAACCCTCGATACGGGTGCTGTAGCGGCTGCCGATATTGAAGATGGCGTAACTGCCAGCCTGCACACCGCCCTGTTGGCTGGCGTATTTTTTGCCGCTGTATTGCATCCCGCCGAGCAGGGCCAGGCCATCGACCCAGGGCAGGGCGTAATCACCATAAAGACTGGCGCGCAGGGTCGGCACGTTGATGGTTTGATGGCCTTCATACTCGGGCGTACCGCTGCCTGTCACCCGGGCGCGGATCGCCGTCACACTGGCCGATACCTGCAAGCGCTCACTGGCCCAACCGTTGGCCGCCAGCTCCAGGCCGGTATTTTTCTGTTCGCCCTGCTGCACATAGGTGAATGCACCCGCAGTGGCGTCGGGGCGGGCATATTGGTAGTCCTGACGGATCTGGAACAGCGTCGCGCTCAGGCTGATGCGCCTCCAGTCGTACTTGACCCCTGCTTCAATTTGCCGTGACAGGGTGGGGGCGAGGGTGTCAAAAGCATTGCTGGCAAACCAGGGCGCCGTGCCACCCAGGGCCAGGCCCTTGCTGTAACGGGTATACAACGACAGGTTCGGCACGGGTTTGTAGATCAGTGCGGCCTGGGGCAGGAATTCATAGCGCCGGGTATGGCGGCTGGTGTCGCCCTGGTCGTCGAAGGTGCGTTCGTCCAGCAGCACTTCACGGCCACCGAGCACGGTCTGCCATTGTTGGTTAAAGCTGATCCGGTCGTTGAAGAACAGCCCGTACTGGCGGCTGTCCAGACGTCGATAGCTGTCCTCGACCGGCCCGTCATAGCGCGCAAAGTTCTCGGGTTCACTGTCGATATTGCCGCTGCCGATCATCTCGTTGATCAGCTCGCGCTGATCCACCACACGGCGGAACGCGCTGCTGCCCACTGTCAGTTCATGGCCGATGCCGCCGGTATCAAACACACCACTGAGTGCTGCCTGCACTTCATCATTGCGCCGGGTGTCGTCGGGGCTGCGGAAGTCATAGATATCGTAATTGCCTTCGGGGCTGAAGTAGTTGGGTACTGCGCTGCCGGCACAACTGGCGGCGCCATAACAACCCCAGGCAAACGAACTGTAATCATCGATCACCACTTTGCTGCGCGAGGCGCTCAGGCTGCCTTTCCAGTTATCGGTGAAGCGGTACTCAAAATTGCCGTTGATGTTCAGCGAATCAATGGTTACAGGTTTGGAGCCGCTCTGGTGAGCCAGCAGTTTTTTCGGTGAAGCGTGGTGCGGCAGTTCGGTGCCGCCGAGCAATTGATAGCCCGGCACCGAACGCTGCTCCTTGTTTTGGTACTCCACATCCAGTTGCAGCAGGGCGTCGGGGCTGATGTTCCAGTCGAAAGCCACAGCGGCGAAATCACGCTGGCCATTGGCATGTTCGACGTAGGAGTGGATGTCCTCATGGGCGAAGTTGGCACGCAGTCCGAACTGCTGCTCGCTGCCGAACCAGCCCCCCACATCGGTGGCCAGATAACCACTGCCGCGATCATCGGTGGAGACCGTGACGGAGCGTACATCCGCGGCACGCTTGGTCACGTAATTGACTACGCCACCTGGCTCGGACACGCCGCTTTGCAGGCCGGACAGACCCTTGAGCAATTCCACCTGCTGCTTGTTTTCCAGGCCGACGTTTTGCTCGCCGGTGATGGTGCGGCCATTGATCTTGTAGCTGCTGGCCGAATTCAACGAGAAGCCGCGGACCACGAAATTCTGGTAATAACCAATGGGCGCATAGCTTTCACCCACCGAAGCGTCGTTGCTCAATACATCGCTGAGCAGGCGGGCTTGTTGATCCTTGATCAGCGCGTCGGTAAAGACTGAAATCGCCGCCGGGGTATCCAGCAGGGGTGCCGCTTCGAAACCGCCGACCCAGGCGCTGTCGGCCTGATAGCCGGCGTTGTCTTCAGCGGTCACGGCGGTCGCCGGCAACTCGGTATTGGCGCCGTGGGCCACCGGCACTGCGCTGGACAGTAACAGGCCAAGGGTCAGCAGGTTGAGCGTGAACCGCGGGGCGGACTCTCCCTGGTTGAAAGTCCGGTGAAGCCTGTTCATGCAAAACTCCTGAATGATGGGCGGCCTTGAGTGCAGGGCCTGTTCACAGGCGCGCCATCATACAGACGCTACTTAACCTTGGGTTAATGGTGCAATGTGACGCTCCGGTCTTTTTGAGGAATTGCGCATGCCATTTTTTCTACGCTCATGCCTGGTACTGGCCTGCAGCTTGCCCTTGCAGGCGCTGGCGGCGCCTTCCGCTTCCGCCCCGGTCTATGGCGAGCAACTGCAAGGCTTCGAGTACCCGTACCCGCTGCATCACTTCAACTTTGATTCCCAGGGCCAGACCCTGCAGATGGGCTACATGGACGTTGCCCCCACGGGGCCTGCCAATGGCCATACGGCGGTGCTGCTGCACGGCAAAAACTTCTGCGCAGCCACCTGGGGCGACAGCATCAAGGCCCTGAGCGCTGCGGGTTACCGGGTCGTGGCGCCGGACCAGATCGGTTTTTGCACCTCGAGCAAACCGGCCAGTTATCAATACAGCTTTCAGCAATTGTCGGCTAATACCCATGCCTTGCTCGACAGCCTCGGGGTGGACAAGGCCAGCATCATCGGTCACTCCACCGGCGGCATGCTGGGTACCCGCTATGCACTGCAGTACGCCCCGCAAACCGAGCAGCTGGTGCTGGTCAATCCGATCGGTCTGGAGGACTGGAAAGCCCTCGGCGTGCCATGGCGCAGCGTTGACCAGTGGTACGCACGGGAACTGAAACTCAGTGCCGAAGGTATTCGCCAGTACGAGCAAAGTACCTATTACGCCGGGCACTGGAAGCCCGAGTACGATCGTTGGGTGGACATGCTGGCGGGTCTGAACAAGGGGCCGGGGCACAAACGGGTGGCGTGGAACTCGGCGTTGATCTACGACATGATTTTCACCCAGCCGGTGTTTTACGAACTGCCGGAACTCAAGGTGCCAACCCTGTTATTGATCGGCGATGCTGACACCACCGCCATCGGCAGTGATATTGCTTCAGCGCAAGTGAAGGCCAGAATCGGTGACTACAAAGTGCTGGGCAAACAGGCGGCCAAACTGATTCCCGGGGCCAGGCTGATTGAATTCCCGGGCATGGGCCACGCCCCGCAAATGGAAGACCCGGCGGCCTTCAACAAGGTGCTGGTGGAGCAGTTGAACCTCCAGGGTTGACCCCAAACCCGGCGCTGTGCCAAAGGCTCGCAGCCTTCGTGCCTGGTTAGCGACTGCCCATGATCAAACGAGGATCAAATCAGGATCAAGCGAGTGATCAATCCAGGATCACTCCTTGATTTAGAGCCTCCAAGTGCGTTATAGCTAAAAGGGTATCCAATCGTATTACAGGAAATTACAGCTCCCTATGGATGGAATCACACGTATCAATCGCCAGTCCGGCTCACATTACGCATCCCTGATTGCGCAGTGTGGGCCTCACGTCAAAGGCTGCACTCTTGCAGCGACAGGGTTTGTCTCCCGCCTCTATGCACTCTTGATTCCACCCCGTTGTTTGCCCGCCAGCTGTGCTGACTGGCGCCACTGCTACGTCCCCCCTCCAGATTTTTTCTGATCGCCAGCCGACCCGGCGTGTTTGCATCCGTTTTTAACGGTATGCGCTGTTGCCCGGCATTTTTATCTGATCCCCTCACTTTCTGACCCGACATCCCTGGCACCAGCCAGCTGCAGGTCACGACAGCGTTTGGTTACCCATGACCAGGCGCCGCGCTACAAGGACTCACGAGCCATGATTTATTTCCAGGGTAAAAGAATTTTCAGTGCCATCTTCGATATGGACGGCACCATGTTTGACACCGAACGCCTGCGCTTCAAGACCCTCAAACAGGCCGCGCTCGAGATTTACGGCACGCCATTGAGCGAAGAAACCCTGATCGGTTCTCTGGGCCTGAGTGCCCGCAAGGCCGAAGCGCTGGCCAAGGCCAATCATGGTGAAGATTTCCCTTACGCTGCGGTCCGCCAGCGCGCCGATGAACTTGAACTGGCCCATGTGCGTAACCATGGCGTGCCGATCAAGGACGGTTTGCTCGAAGTGCTCGAGCGCTTGCGCAAGTATGGCCTGACCATGGCAGTGGCCACCTCGAGCCGCCGCGCCATCGCCGAGGAATACCTGATCAATGCCAACGTACTGAAGTACTTCGACGTCACCGTTTGCGGCGATGAAGTGGAGCAGGGCAAGCCCCACCCCGAGATTTTCCTCAAGGCCGCCAGTGCGCTCAATTGCCTGCCGGGCCACTGCCTGATGCTCGAAGACTCCGAGAACGGCCTGTTGTCGGCGATTCGTGCCGAAGGGCAGCCGATCCTGATCGAAGACATCAAGCCTCCGGCAGCCGAAGTGAAGGCCGGTGCGCTGAAGGCGTACCAGAACATGCACGGGTTTCTGGGCGATCTCAACCAATGCATGCCGGATCTGGGCACCCCCGAACTGAACGAGAGTTTCCCCCAGGCCCTCAATCAATTCAGTGTCGGCATCCACGGTTTCGGGGCCATGGGCGGTGGCTACCTAACGCAGATTTTCTCCCACTGGGATGGCTACACCCGACCTTGCGAGATTATCGCGGCCACCCGTTCGCGGATGCTGCGCGACACCATCCAGGCCTTTGGCCGCTTCAGCGTGCGCTATGGTGCGACCTCGTTCGACCAGACCATTGAAAACCTCAGAATGATCGACATGGATGACGCCCAAGAGGTGATCCGCATGTACGACGAAGCTGAAATAGTCGGGCTGAGCCTGCCGGAAACCGCGATCCGCAAACAGGCGGACGTCATTGCCAGGGGTTTGATCCGGCGCTTTGAGCGACGCGGGCGTGAGTTGACGATTCTGATTGTGTTGAACAAGGTCGGCGGCGCGGACTTTGTCCGCCGCCATGTGCGAGCCCAGCTCGAACTGTTGGTTGCACCGCACCTGTGCCAGAAAATTCTGGATAACACCCACTTTGCAGAAACCGTGGTCAGTCGCATTGTCTCCAAGCTGTCCAACGAGTCGCTGGTGCGCCAGTTGCGTATCAAGTCGAAAATCTTCCAGAACAGCCTGACTGACGACACCGTCGTACCCACGGCAAGCCCGAAAACCCCGGTGCCGGAATACGAACGCCTGATCAGCCGCTTTCGGCCATTTGCCCAGTCCAGCAATGCACTGAGCCAGTTGCATTTGATCCTGTTCAACAGCGAGTCGGACATGCCGTTGTATGCCGAACGCTGCAGTAACCTGCTGGAGCGTCTGCGCCAGGTCAGGACAGTCGACGACATCACCCAGACCCAGGTGATGAAAAACCTGTTGTGGAACGGCCCCCACGCCATCATTGCCTGGTACGCCAGCCGCCTGGGCTATTCGTGGTTGGGGCAGGCCATGGGCGACCCGCGGGTCAGTGCTCTGGCCGAGCGCTTGATTCGTCAGGAAGTAGGCCCGGCCCTGGTGGCCGAATACCCGCACATGGCGCAAGCTGTCGAGAGTTTCTCGAACACATTTCTCGCGCGCTGCAACACCTCGTTCAAGGACCCCTGTACCCGCGTCGGCCGTGATCCGCTGCGTAAACTGCAGCGCAACGAGCGGATTTTCCGCAGCATCGATCTGGCCAAGAAACATGGCATCGACTGCAGCGCCCTGGAGTTTGGCAGCGCCCTGGCGCTTCATTACGCGCTGCGTTCCACAGACAGCAAGGATCAGGAAAGCCAGTTGATGCGCACCCTGTATCAAGACAGCGGCAGTGTCGAGACGGTGCTGACCTACAGTGCAAATTACAACGGCCGACCGTATCCGGGGCTGGATCCGGTCAAGGACGCTGAATTGATCGAGGCCATCTCCGGGCATTTCCGGAGCCTGGCGGCCATGGAACCGGACTGTGCTGAATTCGTCATGGCCCGGGCCTAAAGCAATCAAGCGCGCAACGCCTTGAATGGGCCAGTCTGGTGGGTCTGTTCAAGGAGATGATCATGATCCGACTGTCCCTGGTCCAAGCCAAAGAGCTGGCCGAATCCATCCTGTTGCATAACGGTTTCAATCCGGCCCATGCCCGCGCAGTGAGTGACACGGTACTTGCCGGGGAGCGCGATGGTTGCGCTTCCCACGGCCTGTATCGGGTGCTGGGCTGTGTCAATTCACTGCGTGCGGGCAAGGTCTCGGCCGATGCCGAACCCCGGGTGATCGACCAGGCACCTTCCATTGTTCGGGTGGATGCAGCGGGCGGTTTTTCCCAGCTGGCGTTTCAGGCGGGTTTGCCGTTACTGCAAGAGAAGACCCGGGCCAACGGGATTGCCGCACTGGCGATCAATCGTTGTGTGCATTTTTCCGCATTGTGGGTGGAGATCGAACAATTGACCGCTGCCGGTCTGGTGGCGCTGGCCTGTAACCCGAGCCATGCCTGGGTTGCGCCGGCGGGCGGGAGCCAGCCGGTATTCGGCACCAACCCGATTGCCTTCGGCTGGCCACGTGCGGGCAAGGATCCGTTTGTATTCGACTTCGCCACCAGCGCCATCGCCCGTGGCGATATCGAGTTGCACCGGCGGGCAGGCAAGGCAATTCCCGAGGGCTGGGGGGTTGATGCCCATGGCCAGTCCAGCACTGATGCCAATGTGGTACTGGACTCGGGAGCGATGCTCACGTTTGGCGGGCACAAGGGCTCGGCGCTGGCGGCGATGGTGGAACTGATCGCCGGGCCCTTGATCGGTGACCTGACCAGTGCCGAGTCACTGGCCTGGGACGCGGGGAGCAAGTCGTCGCCGTACCATGGTGAATTGATCATCGCATTGGATCCGCAGCGTTTTCTGGGGGCCGCCACCGAGCAGCATCTGGCCCGGGCCGAGGTGTTGTTCGAAAGTATCGAAGGGCAGGGAGCACGATTGCCGTCGCAGCGTCGTTATGAAGCCCGGGCGCGCAGCCTGGTGGAAGGGGTACAGATTCCCGAAGCCCTGTACCACGACCTGCTGGCGCTGAAATCCTGAGCCATCACTCCAAACGAGCTCGTCTTCTGCAGGAGCGAGCCTGTCTGCAGGAGCGAGCCTGTCTGCAGGAGCGAGCCTGTCTGTAGGAGCGAGCTTGCCTGTAGGAGCGAGCTTGCCTCGCGAGCTTTTGGTCATTTCGATAAAAAGCTCGCGAGACAAGCTCGCTCCTACAGATCAACGGTACAACGGTTCAACGGTACAAAGGTTTCACCGCAGTACTTCAGGCCAGTGAGTTTCCACGACGGGCTGCGGTCTGTGCATTGCCATCCAGCGCGGATATGCGCGCCGCCGACTCCGCATCCACCTGATGCAGCGACTTGCCCAATCAACCCAAACGAGCTCGTCTTCTGCAGGAGCGAGCTTGTCTGTAGGAGCGAGCTTGTCTCGCGAGCTTTTGGTCATTGCGATGAAAAGCTCGCGAGACAAGCTCGCTCCTACAGTTCAAGGTTTCAAATGTTTCAGGATTTCAAAGGTTTCACCGCAGTACTTCAGGCCATTGAGTCTCCACGACGGGCTGTGGTCTGTGCATTGCCATCCAGCGCGGATATGCGCGCCGCCGATTCCGCATCCACTTGATGCAGCGACTTGCCCCGGGTTTCACGGGTCAGGCCCACAGCCACAATCGAGATCAGCGCCGCTCCCACCAGATACCAGGCGATCGGCGTCGAGCTGTGGTACTTGTTGAGCAGGGTAATCGCGATCAGCGGTGCCAGTGAACCGGCGAAAATCGGCGCTACCTGATAGCACAGCGAAAGCGCGGTGTAGCGCACATGGGTCGGGAACATCTCGGCCATCAACGCCGAATAGGGGGCATAGGTCATCGACTCTATCGCCAGGCCCAATGTGATGGCCGCCATGATCAGCCAGTTATTGCCGGTGTCCATCATCGGAAATCCGACAAAGCCCCAGAACCCGGTGAGCACCGCCCCGACCAGATACACCGGTTTACGTCCCACCAGGTCAGACAGGTAACCCATCAGCGGGATCATGAAAAAGTGCAGCAGGTGCGCGCCGAACATCAAAAACAGAATCTCGGAGGTGTCCTTGTGCACCACCAGCTTGAGGTAGGTGATCGAGAAGGTCACGACGGTGTAGTACAGAATGTTTTCTGCAAACCGCGCACCGATACCCACCAGCACGGAGCGCCAGTGGTGACGCAGCACTTCAATCACCCCGAGTTCCTGCTGTTTGTTTTGGGCCTGACGGGCCTGGGCTTCCTTGAAGATGGGCGCATCGTCGACGCTGGTACGAATCCAGTAGCCGATCAGCACCACCACCGCCGAGAACCAGAAGGCTACACGCCAGCCCCAGGAGAGGAATTGCTCCTCCGAAAGCGTGGTCGACAACAGCAGCAACGCCACGGTAGCCACCAGGTTGCCGGCGGGAACTCCGGCTTGCGGCCAACTGGCCCAAAAGCCCCGGCGGTTATCCGGGCAGTGCTCTGAAACCAGCAGAATGGCGCCGCCCCATTCCCCGCCAAAGGCGAAGCCCTGGATCAGCCGCAGCAACACCAGCAGCACCGGTGCGGCGTAGCCAATGGTATCGAAGCCGGGCAGGCAGCCCATCAGGAAGGTGGTAATGCCGACCACCACCAGGCTCAGTTGCAACAGGCGTTTGCGGCCGAACTTGTCACCATAGTGACCGAATACCAGGCCGCCGATCGGCCGGGCGAGAAAGCCCACTGCATACAGGGCAAAGGCCGCAATGATGCCGTCGATCGGGCTGTCGGTCTGGCGGAAAAACAACTGGCCGAAGACCAGTGCCGAGGCGGTGCCATACAGAAAAAATTCATACCATTCGGCGACGGTACCGGCCATGGCTGCGGCCACGACACGTTTGAGTCCCGCAGGGCTGGTGGTTGCGTGAGAGGATTGAGTGGACATGCTGGCACTTCCTGTAGGTGCGCTAAAACGGGCAGCCGGGCGGGCAGTCAGAGCCCCCCGGCAATCACTTAAAGACCGACGTCCGGCAGATGCGGACGGTTGGCCAGGGCCTTGGCCATGATCTGTTCCACATACTCGCGATCAGCCTGTGGCAGGGCCAGACGCGGCGGGCGGGTCAGCGCACTGCCGCGCCCGGCAATCGCTTCGCACAACTTGATGCACTGCACCAGATCGGCACGGGCATCCAGGTGCAGAATCGGCATCAGCCACTCATAGATCGGCATGGCTTCGGCAAAGCGTCCGGCCTTGGCCAGGCGGAAAATCGTCTCGCCTTCCTTGGGGAACACGTTGGACATCCCCGAGACCCAGCCTTCAGCCCCCACGGCCAGGCTTTCCAGTACCACGTCATCAAGACCGGCGAACAACACAAAGCGGTCGCCCACCTGATTGCGGATGTCGATAAAACGACGGGTGTCGCCGGACGAGTCCTTGAAGCACACCACGTTGTCGCAGTCGGACAGGGAGATAAGAATTTCCGGGGTCACGTCGTTTTTGTAGATGGGCGGGTTGTTGTACACCATCAGCGGGATGTCGGCGTTTTTGGCCACGTAGCGATAATGCTCGGCGGTTTCGAACGGCTTGGAACCGTAGACCAGGGCAGGCATCAACATCACACCGTCAACGCCGACCTTGCGCACTGCGTTGGCCACTTTGGCGGCTTGCACGCTTGTGAACTCGGCAACGCCACAGATAACCGGCACCCGACCGCCGGAGGCGGCCACTGCAACCTCGGTCACGGCGATTTTTTCTTCGGCGCTCAGCGAGGTGTTTTCCCCCACCGAGCCGCACACCACCAGACCAGATACGCCGTCACGGATGACGTTGGAAATCACCTGGTGGGTCTTGTCCAGGTTGATTGTGAAGTCATCGTTGAATTGAGTGGTTACCGCTGGAAAGACACCACTCCAGTTTATGGGTTTGCTCATTGTCTGTTGCCTCTGCTGTTGTAATTGTATTTCGTATACGATTTAAAGCGTCGGTACTTTTTGCTCTCTGCAGGAGCGAGCTTGCTCGCGAGCTGTGCTGTGAAAAGCTTGCGCCTACAGAAGGGTTACCGGGGGAGGGTCAGGCGCCTGGCCAGGTATCGGACAGACGATAGCCCTGTGGCCAAGGGTCGCTCGGGTCCAGCAGATGCTGGTGGGTGCCGGTAATCCAGGCCCGCCCGGAAATGCACGGATAGATCGCTGCACGCCCGGCGACTTCGGTCATGGAGTCGATACGGCAATGAAATTCGGAACCTATGAGCGAGCGCCCGATAAAACGCTCCCCGACCTGCAACAGCCCTTTGGCCTGCAATACCGCCATGCGTGCAGAGCACCCGGTGCCGCAGGGCGAACGGTCGATCTTGCCGGGACGGATGACCACGGCGTTGGCGCCAGTGGCGATGCCTTGCTCGTACACCACAGGTGCGGCGATCTGGCAAAAAGAAATATGCGACCAGTCAGGGTTCAGCGGGTGCACGAAGCCCAATTGCTCATTGGCCGCATGGGTGATTTTCAGCCCCACCGCCACCAGCTCTGCCGCTTCGTCCGGGGTGATGGAGAAGCCCAGCTCCCGGGCATCGGCGATGACAAAACTGTCGCCACCATAGGCGGTGTCGACCTTGATCGAGCCCAGCCCCGGAACTTCGATCCAGGCATCCAGCCGGTCGGCGAAGGAGGGCACGTTTTTGATTTCGACCCGCTCAACCTTGCCGTCGCGGCAATCGGCCACGGCTTCGATCAGCCCGCCCGGGGCTTCGAGGATCAGCCTGGTCTGGGGTTCGGTCATGGGCAAAATGCCGCTGTCGAGCAACACCGTGGACACGCAGATCGAGTTGGAGCCCGACATCGGCGGGGTGTCGGCAGGCTCCATGATAATCCAGGCCATTTGCGCCCGCGGGTCCTTGGCCGGGACCAGCAGATTGACGTGGCGGAACACCCCGCCGCGGGGCTCATTGAGGACAAAATTGCGCAGTGTCTGATCCTGGGCGATCCAGCGTGACTGTTCCCACACCGTGGCACCGGGTGGCGGCGCGACGCCGCCGACAATCACGTCCCCGACCTCGCCCTCGGCGTGACAGCTGACCACATGAATGACTTTGGATGAGCGCATGGTTTTCTCCTATTTCACAGATTTGAGGAATGCTGCAGTTTCAGGATGCAGGGGGTTGCCGATGACTTGATCGGGGGAGCCGATCTCGTGCACCAGGCCATTGCGAAAGAACGCCACCCGGTCGGAGACATCACGGGCAAAGCGGATTTCGTGAGTCACCAGGACCATGGTCATGCCGTCTTCGGCCAGCATGCGCATGGTGTCCAGCACCTCGCCCACCAGTTGCGGATCGAGGGCCGAGGTCGCTTCGTCGAACAACATATAGTCCGGAGACATGGCCAGGGCGCGGGCGATGGCCATGCGCTGCTGCTGGCCGCCGGACAGTTTGCCGGGGAAGGTCTTGAGCTTGTCGCCAAGGCCGACATGGGTCAGTTGTTGCACCGCCAGGGCTTCGGCTTCAGCCTTGCTTTTACCCAGTACCTTGCGCGGGGCCAGCATCACATTCTCCAGCACGGTCAGATGCGGGAAGGCGTTCCATTGCTGGAACACGATGCCGATTTTTTGCCGCAGCCGGTTGAGGTCGGTGGCCTTGTCGTGCACCTCGATCCCGTCTACGCGAATATGGCCTTTCTGGATCGGCTCCAGGCCGTTGATGCACATCAACAGGGTCGACTTGCCGGAGCCGGAGCCGCCGATTATCGAAACCACTTCGCCCTTGTTGACCGTCAGGCTGACGCCCTTGACCACTTCCAGATCGCCGAAGGATTTGTAGACGTTGTCGATCTCAATCATTTTCTTGCCACCTTCTTTCCACACGAGCGCCAAGGCGGGCGACCACCAGGCTCATGACGTAATAGATAAGCCCCGCGATGCACAACACCAGCATCGGTTCCTGGATACGGGTAACGATGGTTTGCGAGGCGCGCAGCAGTTCAACGATGCCGATCCACATCACCAGCGCGGTGTCTTTCATCACGCTGAGTACCAGATTGAGCCAGCCGGGAAACGCTACCCGCATGGCGATCGGCAGCACGATGTAGCGCAGGTCCTGCAGGTAACTCAGCCCCAGCGAGCGGCTGGCCCGGCGCGTGGTGAAGGGCACCGCCAGGACGCCGCTGCGCACGATCTCGGTGAAGTACGCGGCGGCGTATACCCCCAGCACAATGCAGCCGACGCTGAAGGCACTGATGTTCAGGCCGATGATGCTCTTGAGCGAGTTGAACAATACGAACTGGATCAGCAATGGCACGCTGCGAAACACGTCCAGGACCCAGGCCAGCGGCAGGCTGGCCCTTGGCAACAGGGCCCGCAACAGGCCGAAGAGCAGCCCGGCGAGGGTGCCCAGCAGGATCGCCCAGGCGGTCAGTTGCAAGGTGACCCAGGCGCCCTCCAGCAAAAATAAAAAGTCATTCCAGGTAAAACTGGTGGAAAACATGCTCACGTCCTCAGTAACGGAACAGACGCCAGGCCATCAGCCGGGCTACCGCAACGATCGCCTTGGCAATCAGGTAATACAGCACCGCAGCAATGGCGAAGTATTCGAAGGTGCGAAAGGTTTTGACGTTGTAGTCCTGGGTGACGCCGGTGAGGTCGTTGTTCAATCCGACGATGACCCCCAGCGAGGTCATCAGCACCGCCCACACCATCTGGTTGGTCAGCGGGTAGAACACGATGCGCAACAGCTGCGGGACCACGATCATGCGGTAGGTCTGGAAGGCACTCATGCCCAGCGAGCGCGCAGCCCGCACCTGGGTTTCGGGCACGGCCTTGAGACCGCCGCGAAAGTTTTCGGCCAGGTAACCGGCATTGTTGAAAGTGATCCCGGCCAGCAGCGCGATCCATGAGCTGACATGCAGGCCGAGGGAGCCGAGCCCGAAGTACAGGACATAGATCTGGAACAGCGACGGAGTGTTGCGGGCGATGGAGACCCAGCCGTTGCCGATGCCGCGCAACAGCGGGTTTTTGGTTTCGCGCATGACCGTCAGCGCGAGGGCGATCAACACCCCGAAGATCATCGACAGTGCTGCGGTCTCAAAGGTCACCAGGGCCCCGGCCAGCATGTCCGGCAAGGCCCGCAGGGCTGAGCGCCATTGAAAGGTGTAATCAAACATGGGCGGGTATCTCCTGTGAGGCCGCCGCTGGCAGCCATTGCGGCAGACCGCCGTCGGCCCTGGCGCTGCAGGCGGCATTCACGCATTCGGCGAGGCTGGCGAAGTGCACCTTGCGCCCCACCAGTCCCGGTGCGTAGTGGGCGTACTTGGCTGAATTGGTCATCAGGGTGGTGGCCGCGCAGGGAATCACCGGTTCACCCAGCATGCACCAGCAGGTATCGCTGATCAGGGTCGCGCCGAAGCCTTCGATCACCGCGATATGCCCGGCTGCGCGGGCCTGCTCCAGCACCGCGCGGCCACAGGTGATGACCACGGCTACCTCGGGGTGTTTGTGCCGCCCCTGGCACAGGCCGGCCAGACGCGCGAACTCGCTGAGGGAGAAGTGCGGATTGCCCAGGGACACCACGTCCACCCCGGGGTCACTGGCACTGTTGAGTTCGTGCCAGCTGTGCAACAGGTCCGTCAGGCTGATGGTGACCACCGGCACCGGGCCATCCAGTACCTGTGCCGGGTCGAGGGCCTCGGGTGTGACCCCGGCGATATGGAACAGCGGGGCGGCGCTGGTGGTGGCAAAGGCCGCACCGAACGCCTTGAGATCGTCCAGATCCGGCTGCCTGTCTTCCAGCCCGAGGATCAAGGGAATACGGCTGCCGGCCAGGGCGCCGATGTGGTAGCCCAGCAGCGGGTAGAAGGCATCGTCCAGCTCGCCCAGGGCGGGCAGCTCGACTTGCAGCCGGGCTTTGCGCTGATCCTCCAGGTGGCAGCCAATCAAGGGCGCGCGGCCGGTGAGGGCGATGCAAATGTCCAGATAATCGGGGTATTTAAGGGTGCGCGCGCCTAGCACGCTGTTGGCGTAGACCACTGCGTTGGATTCGGCCCAGACGATCTGTTCGCCGACCTTGGGTGCGCTGTCCAGCAGATAGGGGGCGCAGGTAAAACTCAATTGTGCGCCCATGGCCATATAGGCATCGCCCAGGGCACTGGCGGGCACACCCAGAGCCGGGTCGACCCCCAGTTCGCGCCAGCGGCGCTGGTCGACAGAGATTGAGTTGAGGGTAGTGGGCACCCGTACTTTGGCGCCCCATTCCACCAGTTGTCGGGCAAAGCGCAGACTGGCAGGCCCGGTATAAATGCAGCCGTCGATATGCGCCTGGCTAATGTCCAGCAGCTGTTCAGCGCCCTGTAGCTGTGCCATGCGCAGCACTATCTGCATGGCCACCTGAGCGGCCTTGCCATGCTCACCGTCGAGCAGGGCGCGGTCGTGTCGGGTCAGCTCGATCGAGCAGACCGGTTCCTGGTGTTGTGCCTCGTTGAGCGCTGGCGCCCAGCCATCGTCCGGCGGAGCATCGAACAGGCTGACCCGGTCTCCCTCGACCCGGGCAAATGCCCCGGCGCGCAAGCGGGCGAAGGCCTCGTTGCCGATGCACAGCACCGGCAGGGAGCGTTCGAACAGGGTCTGCGCCACCAGCACGCCAAGGGTCAGAATCTCATCGGCCTCGGCCAGCACCAGAGCCGCGGGGGCGTGGCCATTGCTGATCAGCTCCATCAGCACACTGCTGCCGGTACAGGAGCCGCGACCACTGGGAATCGCCAGTATCTGCCCGCCCAGGTGCTCGCCGCTGAGGGGGTGGTGACGGTCAATCACCTCCCCGGTGAACGGCTCGACCCCGCCCCAGAAGCTCAGCCCCACATCAGCGAACAACAATGGGCCCTGGGCCGCGCCGCTGATCAGACTGCGGCCGTTGAGAGAAGTGATCCTCGACATGCTGGCCGACCTCAGTAGTACACGTCAGGTACGGTCAGGTTCGCCGGCGGGATCTCGGTGCCGACCCATTTCACCCACAGCTCCTTGTAACGCCCGGTGCGCACTTGCTGGTTGACGAACAGGTTGAGGTAGTTGAGCAGGCCGTACTCGTTGCGCTTGGCCCCCAGGGACACGTAATCGACCACGTAGGGCGCGTTACCCGCGACTTTCAGATTTTTGTATTTGCCTGACTTGAGGGTGGCGGCGGCCACAGTGTTAGTGACCACAGTGGCTTCGATATGGCCCTGGGCAACGGCCAGCAGGGTGTCGTTCTGCGACTGGTAGGCCCGGAACGAGCCGCTGCCCCAGCTTTTCACGTCTTTTTCCAGGGCAATGGCTTCATAGGTGCCACTGGTATTGCCCAGGGCCTTGCCCTTGAGGTCGGCGAAACTGTTGATCCCGGTGTCGTCGCGGGTCAGCACCACCATCTGGAAGGCAAAGTAAGGAATGCTCAGGCCGACGGTTTTAGCCCGCTCCAGGGTGTCGGAGGTGGAGGCCACGATGATGTCGGCGCGCCCGGAGACCAGCGCCGGAATCCGGTCCGGAAACGGGGTTTCGACAATTTCGGCATCCACGCCCAGCACTTTCGCCAGATCGTTGCAGTAGTCCACGTCAAAGCCCACCGGCTTGTTGGCTTCATCCCGGGAGCCCATGGGCGGGAAGTCCAGGGTTACGGCGCAGCGCAGTTTGCCCGAGCCAATAATGTCGTCGAGTTTGTCGGCCTGGGCGGTGGCGATGAAGGAACTACTGATAACAGCGCTGAGAGCTACGGCAAATACGGGGTTTTTCATGGACGCCTCGCAAGTGTAGGAATGCTGTTGAATAATGGATTATGGATTTCGTATACGATATTTATTTAGCAATTCGTGTGCCGATTTTTCCTGGGTGCCACAATTAAGTGCCGCGTCCGGTTTTTGATGGCGTGCGTGATTGCACTGGGCAGTGGTGCAGGGTGTGTGGGGTGGGAGGGGTGTTACAGAAGGGAGCAACAGTGGGGGGATTGCCCCATAAAGGAACACCTGCCGCCCGATGGCACGGGCTTTTGCCTTGTATCCGGCAAAAGCCCGTGGATGTCCGTCAGACGAAGTGCTGCAAACCATCTGTGGGAGCCTGGTTAGCCGGCAAGGTTTCGCTCGGGCTTTTTCTGTGGGAGCTGGCTAGCCAGCGATTGCTTGTATCTGACCTGTTCAATGTGCACTGCACATGGGGTTATTCCCGTCGGATCGAGCGTAGCGCCGCCCTCCCTTCCCGTTGTTGTGCCTGGGCATTTCTGATCCGCAGCAGATTCTTGTATTGAATGCTGCTCTGGATGTCAGGAACTGCGGCGTATCCATTATTTGAGATATGACTGATATGAGTGGTTGCGAAAGGTGAAATACCTGCCTGGGGGATTTGCTCCGGCAACACGCCATTAGTCCTGCCCAGCCATGTCTCTTGTACGTAGTTGACGTAGGCTCGATTGGCTTCCTGGGGGGTACTGTGGAGAGTGGGTAGCTGGCGCTGGATGGCTTGCGTATTGCTTTGCACCGATGCGCGCATAGTGCTGGATGTCTGTGACAACGAGACCAGGTCCGAGCCAGGCAAGCGGCCGATAATATTTTGCATCACCAGGTCCGGCATTTCGTTCAGACGTACGCCTGTCAACTCCTGGGGCATATCAAAGTGCTGTCGGACATATCGCAAGTCATCCGCAGTTAACGCATGACGAGCCTCTTGACCCAGTCGTGGACTTGCACTGGCTCCTCCTTGAAGTGCTCGGTTCCCCCCGGGAACGCCCCCTGCATGCTGCAATTTATGCTGCCAGCTGCCCACGAACTTGCCGGCACTTTTAACCCCCTTGGCCGCAGCCCCGGCCATGGACGGGGCCGCCGAAGCCAGCCCGGTTGCCATGCCCACCCAGCCCAGAATCCGCCCGGCGTTTTCATTGCCGGTGGCCAGCAAGGCTATCGAGGCCACGTCCGCTGCCAGCGATACCACGCTCAGGGTCGCGGTGGTGACCGCCGTTACATAGCTGGCGGTCAGCGCCGCAGTGGGCGCCGCCAACGCACCCAGGGAGGCCACGGTACCGATCACGGCCAGGGCGATGCCGGCCGCCGGCAACAGCCAGTCCAGCCACGAATGGCCCGACGGGTCGATGCGGTTGACCGGATCCCCGGCGCAGTAGGCATAGCCATTGAGGCCGCCTTCGCCGAAGGGGCTGAGGCTGTCACGGCTGTGGAAGCGCATCAGCACCGGGTTATAGATGCGGTAATCACCCAGGAAGTACCAGCCGCTGTCCTGTTCGCGCAAGGCGCCGGCGTAGCCGAGGCTGCCAATGCCCGGTGCGCTCGCGCCGTAGGCACTGTAGACGGGGGTGTGGATAGCGTCCTGGGCTTCTGTGGTCACTGAACCTTGGGCGTCGGTGCCCAGCAGCATGACTTCGCGCACTGCCGATGCCAGTCGACTTTCTGCCACGGGAACAGCGCCGGCCCGTACCCAGCGGGTTTGAGTGTCTTCACCCAGCTCGCAGCTGAGCTGGCCGCCGGTGTGGTAGCGCCAGCGCGGGCCGCGCAGATCCTCGGTCTTGATGATGTTGCCCGCCGGGCCGTAGTGCCAGCGGCGTTCGCCGGTAGGCAGAGTTACCCCGATCAGTCGGCCCAGGGCATCGTAGTGCAGCGGATTACCGCGCTCGTCGCGTTTGAGATTGCCGAGGGCGTCGTACTCCAGGGTTACCGGTGCCGGGTAATCGGCGCGGCTGTGGCTGACGCTGAGCAACTGGGTAAGGTCGGCGGGGTTATAGGTAAATGTACTGATATTGCTGGCGCTGGCGTCGGCAAACACCGTTTCCAGACGCAGGACGTTGTCGAGGGCGTCGTACTGGAAATGCTGCTCGCGGTAAGGGTGGCCGTGGGCATCCTTCGGTAAGTCATGACCGCTCAGACGATGGGTAATCATCCGTGCGCGGTTGTCGTAGTCGAAGCTTTCACCGCGCACCAGTGTGCCGTCACGGGTCAGTTCGCGCCGGGTCAGCTTGCCGTCTTTGCGCCATTGCTGGGTTTGCACTTCTACATGCTGTGCATTCGGCGTTCGGGTAGAGGTTTCTCGACGGGCCGGACGGCCCAGGCTGTCGTAGCCCAGGGTTACGCTCATGTCCCGCGAGCCATCGTTTGATTGGGTTCGCTGCTGGTGAATCCGCGAGGCCGCATCGTAGGTCACGCTGACCGTGACGTCAGGGCCTTGCTGTTGAGTCAAGCGACCCAATTCGTCGTACTGGCAGCGCTGCTCGGCACCGTCGGCATCGGTCAGGCGCGTGACTTTGCCCGCCGGTGTGGTGCTTTGTTGTTGCGAGCGCGGCTGATCGCCTTGCCAGGCGTAGTCGGCTTTGTTCAGTTGGCCGGACGGTGACCAGTGATCTTTTTGCAGACCCAGATTGCCTTGGGCTTCCAGCAAACGGCCACTTAACGGATCGTATTTATTGAATACGCTGATCCCGGGCGCTTGCAGCGACAGCAACGCGCCGCCCAGTTCCGGTTGGTGTTCACTCTGCACCCGGGTACCGTCGGGCAGAACCTGGGTATGGGCGTGGATTTCTCCTTCGGCATATTCCCATTCAGAGACACTCTGCCCGACCTTTTCCCATACCAGTCGGCCCAGGCCGTCATATTTGCGCTCGCCCAGCAGGACTTCATTACTGCCCAATGAAGGGTGGCTAATCGATACCGTAGCCGGCAATTCACTGTCATGGCCTTCGGCATAGGTGCGCTTGATGACACTGCCGTCGGGCAGGGTGGTGGATACCAGTCGGTCCAGTACATCCCACTCCTGCCGGGTCTCCCGGCCCATGGCATCGGACTGGCTGATGCAGCGGCCAAGGCCGTCATAGGTCCAGCTCAGTTCGTGCTGAAGTACGCCATCGGCGCAATAGAGTTGTTCTTTAAGGGGGCGTCCATCGAGGCTATGGCTGGTCACGGTTTTGGCCCCGGCCACGCCCTTGGCGTCGGTCTGCCAGCGGGTTCCGGTCAGGGCTACCGGGTCGGCAAGGGTGTGCTGGGTGATACCGTCTGCGCCGGTTTCAGTCAGCACATTGCCCCAGTCATCAAAGGTGCGTTCAGTGGTCAGGCTCAGGGCAGGAACGTCTTCGTTACCGGGATCGTAAGCCGTTTCACGGAATACTCGACCCAGCAGGTCATATTCGGCGGTCCAGGCGGTATAGGTCTCACCGCTGTCGGTCTGTTTTTCCCGACGGATTTCCCGGGCCATGCCATCGAGCCAGACAGTTTCCTTACGTCCGGAAGCGCCGACTCGGGTCTGGCAGCGCTGGTTCGCTGACAACGAATAGACCCAGTTGACCTTGGCCTCGAAGGCTGAATCCGGAGCCGCGACTTCCTGAGTTACACGGCCCAGGGGATCGTGGGCAAAGGCCAGGCGCGTCAGCTCATCGGTCTGCTCGGTGACCATCAGGCCGGAGTACAGATCCTGCGACGATTGCGCAACAGTTGACTGGCCATCGTGACCTGTAATGGTGACCTTTTCCTGCAGGACTGCGCGCTCAAGTGCGCGGGCGTTTGGGGCTTGGGTCAGGCTGTAGCTGTAAACCCGGGTAGTGCTTTTACCCTCTACCGTCTGGGTTTCGCTGAGCATGCGAGCGTGATGGGGCGAGGTCGGATCGTTAATGAAATTTTGCGTCGAGCGGCCCAGTTCGGTGGACTGATTGCCCTCAACCAGCAACAAACGTTCTTCACTGCTCTGGACAAAAGTCGGCAATGCAAACCCTGGAGCATCCCCACGCACGGGCAGGGATTGATAGCGATATCGGGTCTGCTTGACCGGGCCTTCGGTGCCGGGTGGGGGGCTGACCGTACGACTTTTCAGACGAGTGATGCGGCCCAGTGGGTCGGCAGGGCAGTTGCCGGTCTCACCGGTTACCGGGTAGTACTCCGACTCTTCTATTCCACCCAGGGCATTGCGATGCCACACCGGGTTGCCCAGCTCGTCGTAGCGGGTTTCTTCCTCGGTAACAAGCTCTCGCAACACCCGTTGGCCATCCAGCTGCGCCTTGCGGGTAATGACCTTGTGCGGGAACTGGAAGTAAGGCAGTTGCCGGGCAATGGGCAGCCAGGGCTCGTCGTAATAGGTGGTTTCGGTTTCCTGCAGGGTCTGGCCCCGTTGCGTGCGTTCACGGGTCAGCAGGTGGAAGCGGTTAAAGGTGCGTGACACTGTTTGCAAAACAGTACCCCGGGCATCCATCAGGGTTTCGGTGGAGCCATAGAGGAAATCCCCGGCACCGGTCAGGTGGTAGAGGTTGTCTTCGCGATTACGCCACTGACGTACCGCCGGCCAGCCAAAATAGTTATTGCTGCCATACAGGCCGTAGTCATAGCGAACCAGCTGCACCGGCTGGCCATCTCCCGGATCCTTGCGGGTCTGACTGACCACCGGCATCCGCGCAAACGGCGCCCCTGCAGGCAGGTTGAGGCCGTTGGCCTCGCTGTAAGTCACTTCCTCGGTGCTGCCGGTGGGCTGGGTGCATTTGCTCAGCAGCAGTAATCCGGAAGTCGCAGTGCTGTACTCAAACTGCCAGCCGCTGTCGGGAAGGCCGTCCACCGTTACCCGGCGCAACTGCCCGGAGACCCGGTGAAAAGACATCACCACCTGTGCGGGAGTATCCGGCTGTAAGGTCAGATGGGTCAGCACGCCCTCGTAGGCCAGTGCCAGCACCGTGCGGCCTTGGGCATCACTGACTTTTTGCAGGTACGCCGCGTTGCCGACCGAACGCCAGTCAAAGGTCAAGGCGCTACCGTCGGCGCCCACCAGAGTGCTGACCACCCACAGGCTGGCATGCCCCGGCAAAGGGATCAGGCGCTCACAGCTGCCATCGTTATGCGTGACCCACATTTCCTGACGCTGCACTGTGACCGTCACCACAGGCAAGCGCACATCCGGGAAACGCATGCTCTGGCCGACAATTTCACCGCGAAAGCGCTCGCCGGAATTGAGTTGCAGTTGCTGGCTGGCTCCATCCCAGGAAGTGGTGCCGAGCATCCAGCCCAGACCGAAGCCCTGATCGGCAGTCATCAACGGGCTATGGCTCAGGCGCAACTGGCTGATGGGCCCGCGCAAATCATTGGCGGCGCCGGTGGGCAGGGTTATCGAGGCCGAGAACGCACCGGTGCGCGGATCGACCCCGGCGCTGATGCTGCTCATAAAGTTGTAGGCGCCGGAATATACGTCGCCGCTGCTAAGCAGGCTGACGGCGGATTTGATCTGGGGGGTGGAAATTTTGTTAGAAGGGTCGATCACTATGGCTATCTCTTGTTATTGGCAACTTACAAGAAGGAGCTGAAAAAGCCCCATCCAGAAAGGTGGGGCCTTTTCAGTGCTTATCAGGCCAGCGTCAATTCCAGACGCTCACGGTCCTTGGGGTCGAAACGCAGGGTCAAGTGGTGCTCATTGCCATAAACATCCACCAGACTCATATCGCACGGGCCGCGAAAGCCGCCCTGGGATTGTTTGATGTCAACCCGGCCACAGAGCACCAGGCTGCCCTTGTCCCGAACGGCAGCCGGTAGGGTCGGCAACGGGATCACACTTTGCGGGAGCGCGGAGTTCCACTGAACCTGGGTCTTGCCTGGCTCGACATAGCCGACAAAGCTGCTCATCTGGTCATCGGGCAGATTGCTCTCCCACATGATCATGCCCTTGGGCAGCATGCTCATACTCTTGAGTGCAATGGTCTGGCTCGGGGCCGTTTGCAGGGTCAATGTGCAACGGCGATTGAAAATCCCGGCTTTCAAATGCATGGAGGGCAGGTCAAAAAACTCGGAGAGGATGAAGTTATCCTGTGAATAGCGGGGCGGACGATGAACCGTGATATTGGCATCCGGTTTATCGTGGCTGGTCCCACGATCCGGTGTGCCGTCCTCGTACCAGCTCGAGCCATTGGAGCAGAAACGCCGACCATTATCGCCCGTCACCATAAAGGCCAGTCCGATGGTCTGCCCGGCAGCGGCCAAAGACTGACACGACACATAAAACTCAAAGTATTCAAAGCCGGCCTTTGGCCCGATCGAAGCCTTGATCTGGGTGTTGGGAAAGTACTCATAACCTTTGTACCTAGAGGAGGCAGACCAGCCCAGGGAATCGAATTCATCAAAGGGAAGTACCTGGTTGGCATTGCGGTACATAACAATCCGCAGATTGTCTTTTTCACTCTGGGTCAGGCCAACTTCAGCACCACGACCATCCAGTGCCTTGACGCCCAAAGTTACCTTTACCTGTTGCAGGCCATTGGCGTAGATATGTGGCGTGGTGTCGGTGTGCACCTCCATATCATTGATATACCAGTACGGGTCCATATAAGTAGTCATGCTTTATATTCCTGATAAGTGCACCTGACGCGCAGGCGCTATTGAATAAAGCAGCGTCCTCGAAAGAGGGCGCGCTCCAGGGGGCAAGTTATGGCGGTTAAAGCCTGTGTGTTTGTAAATGGGTAGAACCGTCAGAACGCTGTACGGACAGTGTTTACAGTGAGTAGTCCGGGCGTTTGACAGACGGTGCCAGCCATTAAAACCCCTCTTTAACTGGAGATAAGCAAGGGGGGTAAACGGCGTTAAAACAAACCAGTAAGCCTCGTCATCTATTGCTGTTAGATGCGGTCTAAAAAATAAGCGCTATTGTTCGATGGAACAATCTGCGGGGGATGTAAGTCGGGGCTTTACAATAAAGTCACTGGAATGGCGAGTTGCCTGTACCCCCCCACACCTTGTTCGCACTCGGTACGTGCGCTCTTGATAACAAGAGTTGAAGTGGACGGTTGGGCAGAGACTGCCGAAATCACCGATAGCGACGATGACTTGTATGAAACAGGTTGCTGCACCCGGCTTTACGCCAGTCAGGCGTGCCGTTGGGTCATGCAGTCGTGATGCTTGCCGGGGCGCAGATTGCGCAGGGCGCGCAATTGCCGATCATGGAGGGGCCAGGCCGGTTCAGCCGGGTGAATCCGGGGGAGGTCTTAAGCGGGGAACCCTGCGCCAATGACCAGATCGGTACAGGGCTGTTGCCGGTCAGTGGCTTTGCGGCAGGTGCTCGAACAGGGTCTTGCAGACCCCGGCAATGTGCTCGTCCAGCAGTTTGACCGCCAGTTCCACGTCGCCGCCGCGGCAGGCCTCGATGATTTCCCGGTGCTCATGATCGGCGCGGTCCTTGCCCGCCGACAGGCTCATCTGCATGCGCAGGTAGCGCTCCAGCTTGTCGTTGACCGAGCGCACCATGCTGATCAGGAAGGGCCGTTGCGCCGGTTCGTAGAGGCAGGCATGCAACTCCCAGTTGAGCTCGGCCCAGCGGCCAACATCGTCCTCGCCTACAAACTCCTGACAAATCAGCTCGGCGCGGGCGAAGGTGGCTTCGGTCATGTTGGGGATGGCCAGGCGCAGCAACTTGTCTTCCAGAAGCATGCGCACCTCGAACATCTGTGCCAGTTCTGCATCGGAAATACGCGTGACCATGGCCCCGCGATTGCGCTGGAACATCACCAGGCCTTCGGCTTCGAGACGCTTGAGGGCTTCGCGTACCGGGATTTTGCTGACGTTGAACTGGCGGGCAATATCGTCCTGGCGAATCGGTTCATCTTCAGCGAAATGCCCGGCGACAATAGCGTCACGCAGATGCAGGGTGATGATTTCCGAAGTGGAAGGCGAATTGCCCAGGTCGGGGACATTGAGTTTAGGGTGGGCCACGGTGGTCATCGTTTTCTGGAGAAGCAGATATGGTATACGAATTTGCCTGAGCACTCGCTGTGCCGATGGTCGGCTCAGGAGCTTTTAGCCGATTGCAGGGAGCTCTGCGGCACGGGTGCCAGCCGGGCAGGGCGCCCGATGGTGCAACCTTGCTGCCTTTCATTCGTCCACCGGGTACAGGGTGATGGACAGGTCAATCCCCCAAACCTGCATTCGGGCCAGGGTCTGCAGGGATAGCTGATGAGAAAGACTGCCGCGTGCAATCGCGCTGCGATAACCGATATCCAGGGTCTTTCTGGAACATGCCTGCCACAGGGCGTGGCATTGCGGGTCAAGCTGCTCGATGGCGCTGAGCAAGGCATCGATACTTTGTTCCGGAGTTCGGTAGCTCCCCTCAGGGGCAAAGGCTTCAAACCTGGCGTGATAGCCAAGCGGATCCATGTAGCCCACATGTAAACAGCAGATTGGCGCAGTCGTAATGTGCGCAGGGGCCAGGGCTTGTGCGAGTAAAGTCAGGTCGATCGGGGCAATGAGTTCCAGATCGGTATTGAGGTATTGCACGGTTTGTTGATTATCCATATACCCAGGGCTCACTGGTTGGTAAGTGACAGGCAGCGAACCGAAGATACGCGGATTGGTCGAGCGCAATCCGGCAAGAATATTTCAAGAAACAACAGTGGCATGTTTAACCGCTGGTAACCCCTGGACCAGCACAGGCGCCTTTTAGCCATGGATATTCTGAGTCTGTCAGCAGCGCCTGATCGCTGCGATCAGTTGGAGGGCGCGGCCGATGTACCCTCAGCACATGCCCGCGAACCAGGCATTTGTTGCAGTGTGCCGGCCCAGAACCCCAGGGCCAGCACACTGACGGCGGCGCCCAGCAGGCACACGCCCGACCAGCCGGACGTGGCATAAACCCAGGTTGATGCGAGCGCCCCCAGGCCGCTGCCTGTTGCGTAAAACAGCATGTAGCAGCCCACCACCCGACTATGGGAGTCGGGGTGCGCACTGAAGATCATGCTTTGATTGGTGACATGAATGGCCTGGGCGCCAAGATCCAGAAGCACGACGCCGAGTATCAGCCACAGCATCGAACTGCTGGTGAACCACAGTGCCAGCCAGGCCATGATTAACAGCCCCAGTGCCAGGCCGGTGGTCCACTGGCCCAGCCCTTTATCGGCCCAGGCCCCGGCCCTCGCGGCAGCGAGTGCGCCCACCACGCCGACCAGGCCGAAGGTGCCGATAGTGGTGTGCGAAAAGGAATAAGGCGGGCTGATCAGGAGAAACACCAGCGCACTCCAGAAAATGCTCAGCACGGCAAACATCAGCAAGGCGAGCATGCCGCGCACTTGCAGCACCCGGTCCTGCCTGAGCAGGGTAAACATCGACAGCACCAGCCTTGGATAGGGTATGGGCGCCGCAGCCGGTTGCTGTGGTGGAAGGACGCGCCACAGAATCAACCCCAGGGCCAGCATCACCAACGACGAGCCCAGGTACACCCAGCGCCAGCCACCCAGGTCGGAGATCAGTCCGGCGGCCAGACGTGACAGCAACAGGCCGATGACAACCCCGCCCTGCACGGTACCCACCACCCGGCCACGCTCTTGCGGCAAACAGGCGGTGGCGGCATAGGCGATCAGGCCCTGGGTCATGGCGGTACCCAGCAGACCGATGGCCAGCATGCCGGAGAGCATCATTGCCGGGGAGCGGGTGAGGCCGACGCAGACCAGACCGGCGATCAGTACCGCCAGTTGGGCGAGCATCAAGCGGCGGCGATCCAGTTGATCGCCCAGTGGCACGATCAGCAGCAATGCCAGCACGCTGCCGATCTGCGTCGCAGTGATCACGGCACCGACCCTGGCATGACTGATCGCAAAGTCTGTGGCCAGTTGATCCAGCAGCGGTTGGGCATAATAAACATTGGCCACGCTCAGCCCGCTGGCACAGGCGAATAACCCGACCAGCGCCCGCGGCATGCGCCTGCCGGTGGTTGCTGGCGCTGCTGGATCGGGCCGGGAAACTTGATCAATGGCCATGGACGGATCTCCGCTGAATGTAGTTTCAAATCAAGACTGGTTTGATTCTAGGGTAACGAGTCTTAAAATGAAACTTGTTGCACGGAGAAAACCCGAAACTGTACGGAGCAGCCTGTATGACCAAGCATCAAATGAGCCAGGCCACCACGTGCCCGGTTGCCCGCTCTGTGGAGGTAATCGCAGATCGCTGGGCGTTGTTGATTGTGCGTGACGCCTTTGACGGCGTAAGGCGCTTTGGCGATTTTCAGCAGGGTCTGGGGGTGGCCCGCAGCGTCTTGGCCAACCGCCTCAAGAGCCTGGTCGAGGCCGGTATTTTTCAAGTGCAACCGGCTTCTGACGGCACCTCGTATCAGGAATACGTGCTTACCCCGCAAGGTCAAAGCCTGTTCCCGGTGGTGGTGGCGTTAAGACAATGGGGCGAGCGCTACCTGTTCGGGCCGCACGAAGCGCACTCGCAACTGGAGGACACGGCCACCGGGCAGCCCTTGCCTTTGATGCAGCCCGTGGCAGCCGATGGACGGGCGATCGCGCCTGAACAAACCCGGGTCAATAAAGTTGTGTGAGTCATGGCGGCTAGCGGGTGACCGGCACCGCGCCTGGGGCCCGTTGACGTTTAACATTGGCAACCATAGGAACCCGCAGGCCATGGCTACCATGCTCCCCTAAGTGCGCTTCAGCTTGTCATATCGAAACGCCACGGCCCGGTAGTGTTTCAGCCGCGCAAAGGCGTTTTCCAGCAGATGCCGGTAGCGATACAGCCCCCCTGTCCAAGTCGACATTGCCCTGATCGAGTTGCGCTTTTTGGGGATCACCGGTCGGGCGCCCTGTGTCTCGTGTCATCCGCAGATGTGGCTTGTGATAAATCGCTTGTTGAAGCAGATTTTTCCAGCTTCGGCCAAAGCTCGTCACTGAGCATCAATCGGGGCATTGCAAACCCGCAGGATTTTTCAGAAGGAAGCGTTATCAAGATAACGCCTCCCAGGGCTGGCATCTCAGGCAATGGGGATCAATGGATCCGCCGCCGCCCACGCTGCATCACGGTTGGCGGCCGGAGGGTAGATCCACACAGTGTTGATTTGCGTCTTGAGCGATTTGCCTTCCTGCCGGGTCAACTTGACCTGGCGATCCCATCCTTCGGTATAGACCGCACCCCAGCCCCCCAAATCCAGGCAGGTAACGTACTTGGGCTGACTGTACGAGGTCGGATCCACACCTAAAATCTGCGCGGCAACGTTGTTGCCTGCGTGGCGTCCCAGGACGATGGCGTGCTGGCAAGTCATCAGTGCATGGTTGCCAAGGTCATCGGTGGCGGCGTAAGCAACATCCCCGGTGGCAAATATGTCTTGCTGGCCAATGACTTTCAGGTGGGAATCCACATGAAGACGACCTAGGAAATCGCGTTCACCTGGGATCTGCTCGGTCAGCGAACTGGCCCGCACACCAGTGGTCCAGACCACGGTCTTCGCTTCAATACGCTGGCCATCGTCAAGGGTTAGCCCATTTTCATCGACTGCTACCACAGACGATTTCAAGCGCCATTTCACCCCTAGCTCATCGCTGGCTTCGGCGATCGACCTACTGATTTCGGCCCCCATCGACACCCCGACTTTTTCACTACGATCCACGATGATCACTTCTATGTCCGCATGATCACCTAGTATGGCCCGCAGACGAGCCGGCATTTCGGTCGCCGTTTCAATGCCGGTGAAGCCGCCGCCAGCAACCACTACAGTATTGCGGCCTTTGTTTTCCGGAAGGCCTGCCAGGGACTTGAGGTGGTTCTCCAAACGTACGGCTTGCTCAATCTGGTCAACATCGAAGGCGTACTCCGCCACACCTTGAGTGTTGGGCGTCGCGAGCCGGCTGCCTGTGGCTAGAACTAGTTTGTCGTAGCTTCGCACTTGCTTGGTGCCAGAGGTATCGATGTAACCGACACATTTTTGCTGAACGTCGATGGTCTCTGCGCTTCCCTTGATGAACTTGACACCTACCGCATCGAACAGCTCGCCAATCGGCGCGACCAGTCGGTGCGCATCAGGCTCGTAAAAACGCGGACGGACGCGCAACTCGGCCTGAGGGGCCAGCACGGTCACTTCCACGTCGTCATGACCATGAATGTCGAACAGGCGCGTGGCACTCAAAGCCGTCCACATACCACCGAAACCTGCGCCAATAATCAGAATCTGCTGTTTCATTTTTAACCCCTGGTGGGAAGTCATGAATGCGTTAAAGAGTCTCGCTTATCGGTAGCGGACGTGAAGCCGGAACAAGGTGATCTTGGCAAACAGCCACCGTAGAAGCACGAATAACTACGACTATATCGGTCGTAGTTTTGAATGGCAATATGTTTTCCGTAAGCCATCCGAGCTATTTTATGAAGAAAACTTTTGAGCAATGGCGACTCAATACAATATTTTCATCAGAAAATCAGGCGTGTAAGTGATTTTAAAGGTAGAAAGGCCCATGGCACAGCGTGCGAGGATCGTTGCCCCCCCTCACTGATCGCTGCTAATATATGCGACTAATTAGGTCGGAGATCTAAATGTCTCTTTACAGCGCGGGCGTTGAGTACGGCATTCATTGCCTGATTTTTTTGGTGGGCGATGGCGGCGAAAGCCGGGAGGCGAGCGTGCGTGATCTTGCAGAATTGCAAGGCGTACCTCTGGATTACCTGGCGAAGATTTTCACCAAGCTGGCTAAGTCCAAACTGGTCGTTGCAACGGAAGGTGTGCGCGGAGGGTTCAAGCTGTCGAGGCCTTCTGACGAAATCAGTATTCTTGATATCGTCAACGCCATCGACGGTCAGAAGCTCATTTTTGATTGCCGAGAGATTCGCGGCCGTTGTGCCCTGTTCGAAGGCTCTGCGCCTGCCTGGGCGCTAGACGGCCATTGCTCGGTTCACGCGGCGATGATGACGGCACAGAAACGCATGGAAGAAGCCCTCGCCCAACAAACTATTCTTGATCTTGCAAGAAAGGTCGGACGAAAATCTCCACCTGACTTCCCGGCCCAGGTAGGCAGATGGATAAACGATCGTCGAGAAAAGAAAAGCAGCCCGCAGACTGCTGACGACCGGACCATCCAAGTGACCAACATTTCAGACTGAGTAATCGGCGGTCTTAAGGAGCAAGTGCAGCACTTGATGTAAGGGTTGCCATTTCGACCCAATACAACCACCTGAGTACCAAGGAGCGCGTCACCATCATGGTGATGCTATTTCAACGGCAGACGCTGCGAGCTATCAGGCTGGCATGTGAAACGTCAACAGGCCCTAGCCGATATAAGAAAAAACCGCGTACTCAAAACCGTTGAACTCGAATGAGGCGACTTTTTTCATGCCCATTTTCAAATGCGCCCGCAGCGACGGCTGGTTGTCATTGCGGATGAAAAGTATCCCCTCGCGCCCGGGTTCAAGACGCCGCAGTTCAGCGAACATTATTTGCGCCAGGCCCTTGCCGCGTTCCTCTTCCCCGACACAGACCGGACCATATACATAGGCATCGGGCGTGCCGTGATAGGCGTTGAACATAGCCTTTACAACGGGGATGTCCGCGTTCACTTCCCGGGAGGAGGTTAACAGGAAGCCGGTGACGCGCCCGTCACGGCGGGCAACGATCAGTGGCATGTCCTGCATCATTTTTGCCAGGCGCTCCGCTGACAGACTTGCCGCCAGTGCTCCGCCCCGTGCTGTCTGATTGGCAGCCTGAAGTTCGAGAATGCCGTGCATATCGGCGATGTCGGCTCTGCTTACACCGGTGTCATGTCCGCTCATACCGATATCCCTGTGGGTTGAAGTGGCGGGGCGCTGTGTAGTGTTGCGCATCAGGCTAGCAGGTCAAGAAACCGTGCAAGCCCCGGAACCCGGCCTATGACCGGGGCTGGGCGATCAGGCAATCACCGTGAGCGTCTTGCTCAAGCAAAACCAGCGCTCCGACGATGAGTGCGTGCATGCCCTGGGCCAGCTCGGCCTCCATCTCGGCTTCTTCCGCTGCACGTTCAGCCTCTTCGGCCCCCCGGCCGGTAACCGAGTACACGGTGTCGGCCACGGCAATACCGTGGAAGGCCACCGTCGCCAGCAACCAGCGCGCGTGTTGCTTTGAAATGCCATAGACCTGGGCGATATGGCTCTGATGCTCTTCGATCTTGGCGAGCATCGGTTGTGTCGCGGCCAGCCTGCGGATGACGTAAGGCGTCAGCCCGGGGTGGGCCTTGACGAACACCCGCACCGAGGTGGCAAACACAATCATGTATTCCTTCAAGCCGCTACGCCGCTCAGCGTCGGCCCGGGGGATCTGCCAGCGGGTGAAGATCTCCTCGGCGACCATGCTTTTGAGTGCATCCAGGTTGGCAACGTGCTTGTAGAGCGCCATATGGCTGATCCCCAATGCGGCAGCAACGCCGACAAAGGTAATGCTCGGCAAGCCGATCTCAATGCCTGCTTCGACAATACGTTCCCGGGTGATGGTGCGGGGACGCCCGCGGGTAGCAGGTGGTTGTGGCGCTGTCATGACGGATCCTTGAACGGTGGTGACAGTCTTGTAGCTGTCTTGCCAGCATTTCGCAAATTAGTTTATAGTCATGCAACTAATTAAGTTTCTGATTCAGGAGGCCGTTTCATGTGATCAAGCGCTCCTTACATTCCCCCCAAGGCAGGCGTGAACCATCCCTCTCTTCTGAATTTCCGGACATTTGAACTCTATGGACACTCATGACACGGCCCCGGCCAAAACCAGGGTGCGCGGCCCGATCAGCCAGATACTGCATCCTGTGCGTGGACGCCTGATCGTTGCCGGCCTGCTCGCGGCAGCGGGCGCGATGCTCACGCTGGTGCCGCTGGCCGGTATCGCCCATATCGGCAAAATGGCGTTGGCTGATAACGGGCTTGACCCGGCACAGGTGTGGAGGGCGCTGATCGCAGGAGTGGCCAGCCTGTGCGCCGGGATGTTGCTGATATCCGGCGCAGAACTGCTCGCCCACCTGGCGGACAACCGCATTACCCATCACCTGCGCCGGGCGCTTGTGCAGCGACTCAGCAGCGTGCCCCTGGGCTGGTTCACCAGTCGGGCGTCGGGCGAGGTCAAGCAGGCGATGCAGGACGACATCAACACATTGCACAGCCTTACCGCGCATTTCTTCACGACATCGGGGCGTGCGGCCGGCGCGGTTCTGATCTCGCTGATCTACCTGTTCACCATGGACTGGCGCATGGCCATTGTCTCGATCCTGCCGTTCCCCGGATTCTTCCTGTTTTTTGCCCGGGCGATGAAGGCCAGCCAGACCAACATGCAGGCGTTCACCGCCGGTATGGGGCGCATCGATAACTCGGTGGTCGAGTTCGTCAACGGCATCGCGGTGGTCAAGTCATTCAGTACCGGTACCAGGGCACACAGCAGCTACCGCGAAGCAATTGATGCCTTCGCCCTGGCCTTTATCGGATTCACCCGGCCTCTGGTGGCTCCGATGGCCAATGCCAACGCAATGATTGCCCCGGTTACGGTTCTCGGCGTAGTGCTGGTGTCCGGTACGGTGTTCGTGGGCCTGGGCTGGATCGCGGCGCCGGATGTGCTGCCGTTTGCCCTGGTGACGCCGGGGTTGTGCGGGCCGCTGCTGTTGCTGCACTACATCACCCATGACCTTAACCACGCAGCCGGTGCTGCCCGGCGTGTTGAGGCCCTGCTGGATACCCCCGTGCTGGAGCAACCGGCCCCCGGCCTGCAGCAGTCGCCAAAGGGAAACGAGATCCGCTTCGAAGGTGTCAGCTACGGCTATGACAGCGCACGCCAGGTCCTCGCGGATGTCAGCTTCACGCTCAAGCCCGGCACCACCACAGCCATCGTCGGGCGCTCGGGCTCCGGCAAGTCGACCCTGGCGCGGCTGCTGCTGCGCTTCTTCGACCCCACGCAAGGGCGCATCACTCTGGGCGGCGTGGATCTGCGCGAGATTGAAACCTGCAACCTCTACCGGCATATCGGTTTTGTCTTGCAGGAGGTGCGCCTGATCCATGCCAGCGTGCGCGACAACATTGCGCTGGGCAGACCATCGGCCAGCCAGCAACAGATCGAGGACGCCGCGCGCATCGCCAACATCCACCAGCGCATTCTGGATTTACCCCGCGGCTATGACTCGGTGATCGGTGAAGATGCGCAGTTTTCCGGCGGCGAGCAGCAGCGTGTGAGCATCGCCCGCGCCGTGCTGCTCGATCCCCCCGTTCTGGTGCTCGACGAACCCACGGCAGCAGCCGACGCTGAAAGCGAAGTCGCAATCCAGGAAGCGTTGTCGCGCTTTGCCCGCGGCCGAACCCTGCTGGTCATTGCCCACCGGCTCGACAGCATCATGCTTGCCGACCAGATCATCGTGCTCGACAACGGCATTGTTCATGAACAGGGCCGCCATGAAGAACTGCTCGCAGGCAAGGGGCTCTATGCCCACTTGTGGGCGCAGGGTGGCTATTCACAATCTGCAGATCTGGCGGTGTCGTCATGCTGAATCCCCTTGTTCAACTACTGGATAAAGATGCGCCGGTCTTGCACCGCTACGTCTGGATGGCAGTGTTATATGGCCTGCTAAGCGGCTTGACCCTCACCACGCTGGTGCCGGTGCTGGATCACTTGCTGGCCGGCGATGTGCGAGGGGCTGCGCTGTGGCTCGGCCTGATGCTGGCCGGCGTGGCCATTTGCTGGGCGTGGCGGCTTCAGCTGGACAGGGCGGGGGTGGCAGTCGGCGTGGCCATACTGCAGGGGGCGCGGCAGCGCATCGGCGAGCATGTCGCGCGTCTGCCCGTGGGCTGGTTTACCGCGCAAAACACCAGTCGCCTCGGGCATGTGATTACCCAGGGCATGATGGCGGTAGCTCAGTTGCCGGCGCATGTATTAACCCCAGTGATCAGCGGCGCCGTGACGCCGCTGGTGGTTGTGGTCGCACTATTTTTACTGCACTGGTCGCTGGGCCTGATTGCGTTGCTCGGCCTGCCCGTTCTGTGCGTGGCATTGTGGTTGACCGCTCGCCTGGGACAACGCGCCGACCGTACGTACCAGCACCATTTTGCCGACGCCAGCCAGCGCATGGTCGAGTTTGCCCAGGCCCAGTCGGTACTGCGCGCCTTCAATGGCGAGGGCGCCAGTACGCAACTTCTGGAACAGGCCCTTGACCAGCAGCGCCGCTCCGGCATGCGCCTGATCTATCAGTCCACTCTTTCGGTAGTGCTCAACGCCTGGGTGGTGCAGGCCGTTTTCGCGGCCCTGCTGATCGCCGCAGCCCTGTGGCTCAACGCGAATCAGGACATCGCACAGCAAAGCGGTACGGTGATTGCGGTGGTTGTCGCGTTGTTATTGACCAGCCGCTTCATCGATCCGCTGCTGGAGGTGGCCAGCTATGCCGAGATCCTGCGGGGGGCGTACGGCCAGCTTGCAGAGGTGCAGAGCATTTTCGCGGTCGAGCCCTTGCCGGAGCCGGATCAGCCATTGGCCCCGGCGGACAATTCTGTCGAGTTTCGCCAGGTGAGCCTGCGTTATGCCCATGATCAGCCGGATGTGCTGAGTGGCATCAGCCTGCGCATCGAGCCCGGCAGCATGACCGCATTGGTGGGCGCTTCGGGCTCTGGCAAGACCACCCTGGTGCGTTTGATCGCGCGGTTCTTCGATGCAACCCAGGGCAGCGTACTGATCGGCGGCGTGGACGTGCGACAGATGTCCAGTTCACAACTGTCCGCCCGAATCAGTCAGATTTTCCAGGACACCTATCTGTTTCAGGGCAGCATTGCCGACAACATCCGCATCGGCAGTCCGGCTGCCAGTTTTGGTGAAATCCTCGACGCTGCACAGCAGGCCGGTCTGGGTGACCTTATCGAACGTTTGCCCCTGGGCATCGACACACCGGTCGGCGAGGGCGGTGCAAGGCTGTCGGGTGGCGAACGCCAGCGCATCACCATTGCCCGTGCGCTGATCAAGAATGCGCCCATTCTGCTGGTGGACGAGGCCACCGCCGCCCTGGATGCGCAGAATCAGTCAGTAATTGCCCGGACGCTCTCCAGTCTGCGCGGTCGACACACGGTGGTGGTGATTGCCCACCAGCTATCTACGGTGTCGATGGCAGACCAGATTGTGGTGCTCGACAAAGGCCAACTGGTTGAGCAGGGCACGCCTGCGGCATTGCGCGCCAGTGGCGGGCGTTATGCGCATTTTCTGGAACAGCGTCGGGCTGCCAGAGGCTGGCGGATCGCCGTGCCGTCCAACAGCGAGCAAGCCTGATGACCGCACGCTGGCTATGGTGGTTTGCCATCTTGTGCGGGGCGTCCCTGCTGGTCGGGGCTCGACAGCTGGAGTGGGGGCAGTTGTTGTCGTTGTCGGGCGATGCCTGGCTGACACTGACGGCCAGCCGCCTGCCACGCCTGGCGGCGCTGGTGCTGACGGGGGTTGGCCTGGCTGTGTGCGGGGTGATCCTGCAGCACATTGTGCGTAACAAGTTCGTCGAACCCGGTACCACGGGCGGGCTGGACGCGGCCAGGCTCGGTATCCTGATGTCGCTGGTGCTCGCCCCTGGCGCGGGTGCCCCGGCCCGAATGCTGTTCGCGTTGCTGTTGAGCTTCGCCGCGGGTCTGATTTTTGTCCTGATCATACGGCGCATCCAGTTCAAGGGCTCGGTACTGGTTCCGGTCATCGGCCTGATGTATGGCGGCGTGCTGAGCGCCATTGCCGAGTTCTACGCCTATCGCAACAACATCATGCAAAGCATGCAGGGCTGGCTGCTGGGGGACTTTTCCCGGGTCGTGCAGGGCAGTTACGAAATCATCTACCTGATCTTGCCGATTGTCGGGTTGACCTACCTGTATGCCCGGCGTTTCACCCTGTTGGGCATGGGGGAGGGCATGGCCACGAGTCTGGGTCTCAACTATCTGGCCTGGGTGGCGCTGGGCTTGCTGCTGGTGGCCGTCACCGTATCGGCCACTGTCATCACTGTCGGTTCGATCCCCTTTGTCGGGCTGGTCATTCCCAATCTGGTGGCGCTGCGTTATGGCGACAACCTCAGGCGCACGCTGCCCATCGTTGCGCTGGGCGGCGCGTGCCTGCTGCTGGTCTGCGACATCCTCGGGCGGCTGCTGATCTACCCGTTCGAGGTGCCTATCGGCCTGACCGCGGGCAGCGTGGGCGGGGTGCTGTTCCTCGCGTTGATCATCCGGAGGTACAGATGATGCGCCTGCAACCCCGGCACGCGGTATGGATTGTGGTGGTGACGCTGGCGCTCATCTTCGTGTTCCTGCACTCGGGCCTGGACTTTGACTATGTGATCCCCAAGCGGATCGCGCGGCTGACGGCCATGCTGATCGGCGGAGCAGCTATTGCCTGGTCGTCGATCACATTCCAGACCCTTACCGGCAACCGGATACTGACGCCGGCGATCATGGGCTATGAGGCTGTCTACTTGCTGTGGCAGGCCTTGCTGATTCTATTTATGGGCAGCGCCAGTCTGGTGCTGCTCGGGGTCAACGGCAACTTTGTGCTCTCGGTGCTGCTGATGCTCGGCTATTCGTGGGGCATCCATCGCTGGTTGTTCCGCGATGGCAAGAGCAACGTGTATTTCCTGCTGCTGGTGGGGTTTGTACTGACCCTGTTGATCAGCACCTTTACCCAGTTTGTCCAGCTCAAGGTCAGCCCTGGCGAGTTCTCGATCCTGCAGGGCTTCAGCCAAGCCTCTTTCAACCGGGCCCAACCCTTGCAGTTGCTCTTTTCGGGACTGCTGGTGGGGGCGGTTTGCCTGCTGGGACGCAAGACCTTGCCGACCCTCGATGTGCTTTCTCTGGGACGCGACCAGGCCGTTTCTCTGGGGGTCGACTATCGGCGCAATGTACGCCTGCATCTCGCGCTGATCGCGATCCTGGTCGCTGTGTCCACCAGCCTGCTCGGGCCCACGGCTTTTATGGGGGTGTTCGTGGCAAACATCACCTACGCCCTGGCACGCACCTTCAGGCACCGCGTCACGCTGCCACTGGGGGGCGCGATAGCCACCGGCATGTTCATCACCGCGCAACTGCTGGTCGAGCATGTTTTCAACTACAAAACCACCGTCGGCATTCTGGTCAATCTGGTCTGCGGCGGCTATTTCCTGGTGCTGATGGTTCGTACCCGAGGAGCCCCATGATCACTGTCCACGACATCCACAAGGCCTATGGCGCCAAGGCCGTACTGAAGGGCGTAGATGCCTGTTTTCCGGCCCGGAGCCTGACTTCGCTTATTGGCCCGAATGGCGCGGGCAAGACCACGCTGCTGCTGATGATCGCGCGGCTGACGGCGCCTGGCCGTGGTGAAGTGCGTATCGAGGGCCGCCCGGTTGCAGGCATTGATATAGGTGAATACGCCAGGCGGGTTGCGACCCTGCGTCAGGCGCCGGACTTCAATCTGCGCCTGACGGTGGAGGAGCTGGTCGCGTTCGGGCGCTTTCCCTACAGCCGTGGTGCGTTGACCCGCGAAGACCAGCGGGTGATCGACGAAGCCATTGCGTTCCTGTCCCTGGAACCCCTGCGCCATGCCTACCTCGACGAACTCAGCGGCGGGCAACGGCAAATGGCCTTTCTGGCGATGACCATCGCCCAGCAGACGGACTATCTGTTGCTGGATGAGCCGCTGAACAACCTCGATATCAAGCACGCCGTGCAGATCATGCGTGCGCTGCGCCGCCTGTGCGATGAGCAAGGGCGCACCGTCATCCTGGTGGTGCATGACATCAATTTTGCCGCCAGCTATTCCGACCACATCGTTGCGATGAAGGAGGGTGCGGTGTATTGCGCCGGCAGCGTTGCCGAGGTGATTACCGAGGCGCGCCTGGGTGAACTCTACGGTCTGGCTTTCGATATCACACAGGGTCAGCGCGGGCGCCTGTGCAACTACTTCAACCCATAAAGAGATCCCCCATGTCCAGCCATCACACACACCGCAGGTGGGCGTCGGCCTTGCTGATCGCCGTGACTGCCGCACTCTGTGCATGTAACGAAAAGTCCGCCCAAGCACCATCCCCACAATCATCAGCAGCGGCTTACACCCCTGTCACAGTGCAACACCAACTGGGCACGACCCGGATCGACCATTCGCCACAACGGGTGGTCGCCCTGGACATGAACGAGGTCGATTTTCTCGACCAGTTGGGGGTACCTGTGGCGGCGATGCCAAAGGATTTCGTCCCGCATTTTCTTGCCCGCTACAAGGATGCAGCGAGCGTCGAGGACGTGGGCTCGATCGTGCAGCCCAATCTGGAACGCGTTCATGGCGCCCGGCCTGATCTGATACTGATTACATCGCTGCAGGCCAATCGCTTTGAGGAATTGAGCGAGATGGCCCCGACCCTTCATTTTGATGTCGACTATCGCGATAGCCAGGCGCGCCACATCGACGTCATCAGGGAGCACCTGATGACGTTGGGAGACGTCTTCGCCCGGCAGACGCTCGCCCGCCAGAAGGTCAACGAACTGGACACCCGGGTCGAGGAGGTCAGGCGTATCACTGCGGGGCGCCCCGACAAAGCATTGGTGGTTTTGCACAACAATGGCGCCTTCAACTCCTTCGGCGTGCAGTCGCGCTACGGCTTCATCTTCAGTGCCCTGGGGGTGAAGCCGGCAGGCCCGAATGCCGAAACCGGCCTGCATGGCCAGCCGATTTCCAGCGAATTCATCCTGCAGGCCAACCCCGACATCATCTTCGTCGTCGACCGCACGGCAGTGATGGAGCGTCGACCGGTGATGGATGCCCGAAGCATGGATAACCCGCTGCTGCGCCAGACCAAGGCCTGGAAAAACGGGCGGGTGATCTTTGTCGATGCCCAGGCCTGGTACGTGACCGGGGCCAGTCCGACCTCACTGAAATTGATCATCGACGACGTCGAAAAGGGCTATCAGCGCTAAAGGGGGCCAGGCCGTAGCCGCTTACGCCTTTGATGGTTATCGATTCTCATTAAAACCATTCTTTAGATTCAGATTCAACACAACAAATACCTTCTCAATTGAACGGAGTCATAGCGTGCGTAAACGCCACTTTCAAACCCGCATTGCGCCACCACGCGCAGTCTTTGCCTTGAATCGCACTGCCGCCGCCGTACAGGGTGTACTACTGGGCCTGACCCTGGCCGCAACCGGCTTGCCGGCTTATGCCCAGAGCACGACCAGTGAAGAAGAGGGTGTCTCCACGCTGCCCGCCACCCTGGTGGAGGGCGAAATGCTATTGCCTTCCGGGCTGCCGCCCACCTATGCCGGCGGGCAGGTGGCGTACGGCAGCCGTGTCGGCCTGCTGGGTAACAAGGACTTCATGGAAACGCCGTTCAGCACCGTCAGCTACACGGAGAAGTACATCGCCGACCGTCAGGCGCAAAACATCACTCAGGTGATTGCTGCCACTGATCCTTCAGTGTTCAGCAACGGCCTGACCGGCACCTTCAGTGAGAACTACTCCATCCGTGGCTTCGCCAGTGACATCAGCGACGTGACCATCGGTGGTTTGTATGGCGTCGCGCCGTACTACCGGATTTCGCCGGAAATGTACGAGCGCATCGAGGTGCTCAAAGGCCCGTCTGCACTGCTTAATGGCATGCCGCCCGGCGGCTCGGTAGGCGGCAGCGTCAACCTGGTACCCAAGCGTGCTGGCGATGAACCGTTGACGCGGCTGACCGGCACCTACATGTCGGATGCCCAGTTTGGCGGGCATCTGGATGTGGGCCGGCGGTTTGGCGAGGACCAGCAGTTCGGCATCCGTTTCAACGGTGTTTACCGTGATGGCGACGGAGCGATCAATCACCAGGAGCAGAAGGCCGAACTGACGTCGCTGGGTCTGGACTGGCGCGGCGAGCGTGCTCGCCTCTCCGCCGACCTGTATGAAAGTGAAGACCGTATTCGCGGGCAGAACCGGGGGATCAACCTGGCCTCCGGCGTGGCAGTGCCCAAACCGCCCAAGGCCGACACTCTGCTGAACCCCGACTGGGCGTATGTGCAGACTAAAGACCGGGGGGCGATAGTGCGCGGTGAGTACGACCTGACTGACAGCCTGATGGCTTATGCGGCCTACGGCGCCAGCAGGACCCGCTACACCTACAGCGGCACGATGCTGGCCACTGTGTTTAACGATGCGGGCGACTTCAGGACCAGCATGGGCCAGTTGAAAATGGAACTCGAGAAGACCTCGGGGGAGGTTGGCTTGAAGGGCCACTTCCAGACGGCGGCCATCAAGCATCAATGGTCCTTGAATGCCACGCACTACGGCGATACCCAAAAGGACTTCGGGCGCCGCTCGGTGCCGGGTGCAGACTGGGTGACCAATATCTACAACCCGGTCTGGGGCCCGGCTGCGCCCACCGATTTTCCCTACATTGCCCATAACGAAAGCCGTCTGACCAGCTACGGCGTGGCGGATACGCTGTCGGTTCTGGAGGAACAGGTGCAACTGACCCTTGGCGTGCGCCGTCAGCAAGTGCTCACCGACAGTTTCAGTGTGACTACCGGGGCGCGCACAGACCGTTATGACGAAGAGGCCACCACGCCTGCGGCGGCGTTGCTGGTCAAACTCAGCGAGCATGTGTCTTTGTATGCCAACTACATCGAAGGCCTGAGCCAGGGGGCGACCGCACCGATGACGGCCGCGAATGCGGGAGATGTATTCGCGCCCTACAAGTCCAAGCAAAAAGAGGTCGGGCTCAAGGTCGATCTTGGTGACTTCACCCACACCCTCAGCCTGTATGAAATCAAGCGTCCCAGCAGCTATCTGGACCCGAACAGCAATATCTTTTCGTTTGGTGGCGAACAGCGTAACCGGGGTGTCGAGTGGGGATTCTTCGGCTCACCGCTGGACAATGTGCGCCTGATGGGGGGCGTGGCTCATGTGGACCCGAAAATCACCAAGACCGAGGGCGGCGTCAACCAGGGCAAGACGGCCACCGGCTTGCCCAAGCTGCAAGGAAAGCTGGGCGTGGAATGGGACACACCGGTACTCGACGGTTTAACCCTGACCGCCAATGCGACATCAGTGTCAAAGCAGTACATCAGCGACGACAACACGCAATCGATACCTGGCTATACGATCTTTGACCTGGGCACACGCTATGCCACCCGCGTAGCCAGTCGCCCGGTGACGTTGCGCGCCAGTGTCACCAACCTGACCGACAAGGCCTACTGGGGCACGCCGTTGTTGTCCAGCCTGGGCCTGGGGGCGCCACGTACCTTTGAGCTCTCCGCGTCGGTGGACTTCTAACTGACAGGCGGAGTAAAACCTCTGGCGGTGTCCGCCGCCAGAGTCCGCTTCAACAGCGATCGGACTCGAGCCCGATACGCCTGACGCTACCGGCAAAGCTGCAAAAAGCTCACTTCGCCACCGCCTGCATCAGCAACTTGCGAATCTCCCCGGTAATCGCACTTTTGGTGCCTTGCTCCAATATCCCCACCCGGCGTACCGCCAGGTCGCCCGGCAACGGCAGCACCCGCAGGCAAGGGTCTTTGTCCCAGTCAAAGTTCTTCAGCAACGGCACGATTGCCACACCGACTTGCTGGCGAACCAGGTCAGCGATGCCAATGATCGAGTTGAGTTCCAGAATCTCCAACGGCTCGATGGATTCGCTCTTGATGATCGACTGCACTTTGCGGCCCACTGCCGTGGACCTGTCGTAGCGAATAAACGGCTGGGTTCTGAGCAGTTCCACGGCGTCGTTGATGCCGGCGGTTTGTGTAGCGTTGGCAAGCATGACGATGGGTTCGTTGTAGAGCAGGGTCCAGCTCAAGCCATCGAAATTCTGCCGCGCGGTTTCGATCAGCAAGGCGGCGTCGAGCTTGGCGGCATGCACCAGGTTGACCACTTCATCGGAGCGGGCGGTCATCAGGTTGACCGATATCCGCGGGTGCAGCTTTTTCAGTTGCACCAAGCAATTGGCGAGCAGGCCCATACCGGAGGTAATGCCGCCAATGGACACTTCGCCCTCCATGGCCAGACCGTCAGGGGCTTCGGCGATCATCTGCTCGTAGTCCTCCAGCAAGCGCTTGGCTTTGGGCAGCAGCAACACGCCATCGCGGCTCAACTTGATCTGTCGCTGGCTGCGGTCGAACAACGGCCGACGCATCTCTTCTTCAAGGGCACGCATTTGCTGGCCAACGGCGGCGTTGGTAAGGGCCACGCGGTCGGCGGCGGCAGCGAAGCTGCCGTACTCGGCGACGGCGATAAACGTCTTGAAAAAACGCATGTTGCTCATGGGCAGACCTGTAGCGAGGGCAGGGGATTAATAGTAAAGATAATGTTTACTATTGATAAAGTTAAATTAGTTTTTCTTTTTATAGCCGCCGAACAATACTCAAGTCCGAACTGATTCGGCGAACTTTCCCCATGAGCAATCCTGATAACAACACCCTCGACGCGGCCTTGCGCGCTGCCAAAAACGTCTATCACCTCGGTGCAACCACGGTTTACTCGCACCAGCAGGACAGCCGTTTTGCCTACACCCTGTATGTGCCCGAGGCCATCGAAGACAGCACCCGGCCGGTTGACCTCGTGGTCTCGCTGCACGGTTCTACCCGGGCGATGGAAATCTACCGCAATGGCTTCGCGGAATTTGGTCGCTGGAACGATTGCGTGATTCTGTCGCCGCTGTTCCCGGTCGGCGTGCTGGGTGACGACAATGGGGACGGTTACAAGCAGATGGTCGAAGGCGATATTCGCTACGACAAGGTCTTGCTCGACATGATCGCCAGCGTCGGCAAACGTTACGGTCGCCGCTTTGAGACCTTCGCCCTGTTCGGTTATTCCGGCGGCGGGCAATTCAGCCATCGCTTCTGCTATCTGCACCCCGAAAAACTCTGGGCGGCATCTATTGGCGCGCCGGGTTCTGTCACCTTGCTGGATGCCGACCAGGACTGGTGGGTCGGGGTGCGGGACTTCGCCGCGCGCTTCGGTAAACCGCTGAACCTGCAAGCCTTGCAGCAACTGCCGGTGCACATGGTGGTGGGCGATTCCGACCTTGAAACCTGGGAAATCACCCACCGCGAAGGCGGCAAACACTACATGGCCGGCGCCAACTCCGCCGGACGTACTCGTCCGGAACGCCTGGCGGCCTTGAAGCAAAGTTTTGAAGCCGCCGGGGTGCAGGTGCATTTCGACCTGCTACCCAATGTGGCCCACCAGGGCATCAAGGCCATGCCGGCTGCCCAGGATTTTTTCGCCAGGGTCTTGCGCCACAAGCGCAGCCTTGGCTGATACAACGCTGGTAGCTGCACTCAGAACAGACCGTATAACAATAATCAAGGATTCACTCATTCTGATGCCGGTCCTGCCTTGGCCCTCGCCACCGACCGGAATATTTCTTCAAGGAGTCTTTCTCCCGTGAACAGTTACGTAAAGACGGCGCTGGCCGTCGCAATGTCGGCGTGCACAGTGTCCATGGCCGTCGCGCAAGACAAGGTCATCAGTGTTGGCCTCAATGGTGATATCCGCAGCACCGACCCGGGCGTCAACCGCGACGACAATACCGACGCGGTGATGATGCATATCGTCGAAGGGCTGGTGGCGTATCGCGAAGACACCAGCATCGCGCCACTGCTTGCCAGTGCGGTGGACATATCGCCGGACGGCCTGCGCTACACCTTTACCCTGCGTGACGGGGTGCACTTTCAAAATGGTCAGTTGTTGACGGCCCGGGATGTGCAATGGACCTGGCAACGCTATCTGGACCCCAAGACCCAGTGGCGCTGCCTGGCGGAGTTCGATGGCCGCGGGGCGGCGAAAATTGTCGATGTGGCCACTCCCGACCCGAAAACCGTGGTGTTCCAGCTGGACCAGGCCAACGGCTTGTTCCTGGCGGCAATGGCCCGCCCGGATTGCGCCGGCAGCGGCATTGTGCACCCGGATTCCCTGGCCGCCGATGGCAGTTGGCGCGCACCGATTGGCACCGGGCCGTTCAGCCTGGGCAAATGGCAGAAAGGCCAGTACGTCGAGCTGGATCGCTTCAAGGACTACAGCCCCCGTGCCGAGGCCGAGGCGGACGGTTACACCGGCAACAAGCAGGCGTTTGTCGACAAGGTGCGTTTCGAGGTGATCCCCGATTCGGCGTCGGCCAAGGCCGCGTTACTGTCTGGTGGCGTGGACCTGCTGCCGGATGTAACGGCGATGGACGCAGCACAGCTCAAACAGGTCAAGAACCTGCAGATACAGGTCAGCCCGATCATGACCATCAGCGGCCTGCTGTTCCAGACCAATGACCCGCTGCTCAAGGACGTGCGTATTCGTCGAGCGGTGGCGCTGTCCCTGGATTACGCGCAGATGGTTGCGGCGTTGTCCGATGGTTTGTCGGTGGTCAACAACTCGGTAATCCCCACCGCCAGTCCCTATTACGACGCCACCGCCCACCAGGGTTACACCTACAACCTCGACGAGGCCCGGCGCCTGTTGAAAGAGGCGGGTTATGGCGGTGAAAAAATCCGCATGCTGGTCAATAAACGCTACCCGCAGATGTTCGACATGGGCTTGCTCAGCCAGGCCATGGCCCAGGCGGCGGGGCTGAATATCGAGATGGAGACGCTGGAGTGGGGCACGCAACTGGAGCGCTACCAGACCGGCAGCTACCAGATGATGTCGTTTTCATATTCCGGGCGCTTTGATGCTGCGCAAAGCTATGAGTCTGTCATCGGCGACAAGCAAAAGGAGCCGCGCAAAGTGTGGGACAACCCCCAGGCCCTGGCGATATTGCGCGACGCCCAGCGTGAGGTCGACCCCGCCAAACGCCAGCCACTGTTCGACAAGCTGCACAGCATGATGCTCACGGATGTGCCGCTGGTGGTCATCTACAACGGTACAGCCATCGGCGCCATGGGCAAGCGCGTTGAAGGTTACCGCTCCTGGCCCGTTGCCAAGCCGCGCCTGTGGGGCGTGAAGCTGGCCGACACTTCCAAGTAAGGCGTAGAGCTATGTTTCGATTCATATTGCACAGGCTCGGCATGGCAGTGCCGACCCTGTTGCTGATCTCGGTGATTGTATTTGCCTTGATCCGCCTGATTCCCGGCGACCCGGCATTGCTGATGCTCGGCGACATGGCCGACCCGCAAAGCCTGGCCGACATGCGCAGCAGCCTGGGTCTGGATCACTCGGTGGTGAGCCAGTACCTGATCTGGATCAAGTCGGTGCTCAGTGGTGATCTCGGGGTGTCCATCAGCAGCCGCCAGCCAGTGCTGGAATTGCTGGTCGAGCGTTTCAGTGTCAGCGCCACGGTGGTGCTGGTTTCGGTGTTACTGGCGACCTTGCTCGCGGTGCCGGTGGGTTTGCTCGCGGCCTGGAAGCAAAACAGCGTGATGGACCTGGGCCTGGTGGCAACTGCGACCCTGCTGCTGTCGGTGCCCAGTTTCTGGCTGGGATTGCTGCTGCTGTATGTCTTCGGCATTCAGTTGGGCTGGCTGCCGGTGATCGGATACGTCGGCTTCGCCAGCGACCCGCTGAGGGCTGTGACCTATGTGGTGCTGCCGATCATCACCCTGACCCTGGTGGAGTTCGGTGCCATTGCGCGGATGGCACGGGCCAGCACCATTGAAGTGCTACGCCTGGAGTACATCGCCCATGCCCGGGCCAAGGGCTTGTCCGAGAGTGCGGTGTTGTGGAGGCACGCCTTGCGTAATGCCTTTGCGCCGACCTGGACGCTGATCGGTCTGATTCTCGGCAATCTGCTGGGCGGCATTGCGGTACTGGAGACGGTGTTCACCTTGCCGGGGATCGGCCGGCTGATGGTGGATGCGATCTTCTCCCGCGACTATCCGGTGCTGCAGGGCTGCCTGCTGCTGATCACTTGCATCTACGTGTTGGTCAACCTGTTGGTGGATCTGCTGTATCCGTTGTTCGATCCAAGGGTGAAGCTATGAACCTCAAGACTCTTTCCTTGCCGGCTGAACCGGCTTGCCAGCCTCGGCGGCCCTGGCGTTACCCGCCGCTGAATGCATTGATCGGTGGCACCTTGCTCGCGGCATTGGTGGCGCTGGCTCTGCTGGGTGTGGTGTGGACCCCGTACGACCCGCTGAAACTGGATCTGTTGTCGCGCCTGCAGCCGCCGAGCGCAGCGCATTGGCTGGGCACCGACGAATTCGGCCGTGATGTGTTCAGCCGTTTGATCATTGGTGCGCGTACCAGCCTGTGGATCAGTCTGCTTTCGGTAGCTGTAGCGGTTATCTGCGGCACGCTGATCGGCATGCTCGCCGGTTACCTGCGGGGCTGGACAGACCGCGTGCTGATGATGCTCAACGATGCGTTGCTGGCATTTCCCGGCATTCTCATGGCCCTGGGCATCATGGCGATCGTCGGTGCCAGCCAGTACGGCATCGTGCTTGCCTTGGGCATCGCCTACACCCCCTCAGTGGTGCGCGTGGTGCGTGGCAGCGTGCTGTCGTTACGTGAACTGGAATTTATCGAGGCCTCGCGGGTGATCGGCAACTCGGAGCTGTACACCATGTTCCGGCACATCACCCCCAATTGTCTGGCGCCATTGTGTGTGCTGGCCACCAGCATGTTCGGCTGGGCCTTGCTCTCGGAGAGTGCGCTGAGCTTCCTTGGCCTCGGGGTGCCACCACCCGCTGCCACCTGGGGCAGCATGCTGTCGGCAAGCCGCACCTATATTTCCAGTGCGCCATGGCTGGGGATCTTCCCGGGCATCTTTATCAGCCTGACCTTGTTGGCTATCAATCTGTTCGGCGATGCCTTGCGTGATCGTCTCGACCCGCGCATGAGGACATGAGCATGAGCGCTCCAGTTACGTTACTGGCTGTTGAAAATCTACAGATTCGGGTCGGTGCAGACGGTCCGCTGGCCGTCGATGACTTCAGCTTCAACATGGCTCCCGGCGAGATCGTTGCGCTGGTGGGCGAGTCGGGCAGCGGCAAGACCATGGCCGCCCGCGCGGTCATTGGCTTGCTGCCGACGCCGATGCAGGTGTGCGGCGGGCGCATCACCTTTCAGGGCGAAGCGCTCAATACCGCTGATCCCAAGGGCATGCGCCAGGTACGGGGGGCACGGATCGGCATGGTATTCCAGGAACCCATGGTGTCGCTCAACCCGGCTCTGACCATAGGCCGGCAGATGAGTGAGGCGCTCAAGTTGCACACCACCCTGGACGCAGCCGCGATCCGCGAGCGCTGTATCGCGATGCTGCAACGTATCGGCATCAAGGACGCCGAGAAATGCCTGGCGTCCTACCCGCACCAGTTCTCCGGCGGCATGCGCCAACGCATCATGCTCGCGTCGGTGATGTTGTTGCGCCCGGCACTGCTGATCGCCGACGAGCCCACCACCGCGCTGGATTGCCTGGCACAGCTGGACGTGATCGAGCTGATGCTGGAATTGACCCGCGAGCAAGGCACCGCGATTCTGTTTATCAGCCACGACCTGTCCCTGGTGGCGCGTTATGCCCACAAGGTGGTGGTGATGCGCTCGGGCAAAGCCGTGGAGCAGGGCCGTATCGAAGACATCCTGTTTGCGCCCCGGGCCGACTACACCCGCCAGTTACTGGAGGCGTTGCCGCGCCGTGGCAAGCTGGTACCACTACCGGCCTCAGACAGCGCGCTGTTGCAGGTTCGCGATGTGTGTATCGAACATCCCGGCCCCCGCAGTTTCTGGGGCCGTAGCGTGCCAAAGCGCGTGGTGCATTCGGTGAACCTGAGCATCGCCCCGGGGGAGACCCTGGCGCTGGTCGGTGGCAGCGGTTCGGGCAAGACCACCCTGGGACGTGCGGTGGTCGGGCTGGTCACGCCCTGCGCCGGGGCGATCATGTTTCAAGGCGTGGATATCCTCAAGGCCGCCAACCGCGCGCATCGTCTGCAATGCCAGATGATTTTCCAGGACCCGTATTCATCCCTTGACCCGCGCATGACCGTCGGCCAGATCATCGCCGAGCCGCTGCGCCATGAGCCGGGGCTGAACCCTGCGCAAAAGCGTCAGCGGGTCACCGATACCCTGGTGGACGTGGGCTTGCCCGAGCAGTTTCGTGAGCGCTTTGCCCATCAACTCTCCGGTGGTCAACGTCAGCGCGTGGCGATTGGCCGGGCGCTGGTCAGTCGGCCAAAACTGGTCATTGCCGACGAGCCGATTTCGGCGCTGGACATGACCATCCAGAAGCAGATCCTCGAACTGTTCGAGCGCTTGCAGCGCCAATATGGATTTGCCTGCCTGTTTATCTCCCACGACCTCTCGGCGGTGGAGCGCATCGCCCATCGCGTGGCGGTGATGAACCAGGGCGAGGTGGTTGAAATTGGCTCGCGGGACAGTATTTTCGACACCCCGCAACACCCCTATACCCGTCGGCTCCTCGCGGCGGCCAGCCCCCTGGAGAAACGTGCGGATGGCAGTTATCGCCTTCGCGCCAGTGTGATTTAGCGACTGCAGCACCCCAGGCCATGGCGTAGAACCCCAACCCTTCGCAAATCGATGATTTGCGAAGCGGGCGAAGCCATGGCCGAAGAAAACAAAAATAACCTTACTCAACCTGTCTGCCAGGAACCTACACATGAAGAACCGCATCAACCAAGTCGTTACCAGTGCCGGGGTCGTGGGCGCCAGTTTCATGCCCGTGTTTGCCCAGGCCGACTTCGTCTCCGACAGCAAAGCTGCACTTGAACTGAAGAACTATTACTTCAACCGCGACTACCGCGAATCCAGCGGGCAGAACAAGCGCGAGGAGTGGGCACAGGGCTTTATCCTGAACCTTGAGTCGGGCTTCACCGAGGGCACCGTCGGTTTTGGTCTGGATGCAGTCGGCATGCTGGGTGTAAAGCTCGATTCCAGCCCGGACAATTCAGGCACAGGGCTGCTGGCGCGCTCGAGCGTGGCCGAGCCGGGCTCCCCCAGCTATGCCCGCCGCGCCCATGACAACTACTCCAAGCTCGGTATCACCGGTAAGGCGCGCCTGGCCCAAAGCGAGCTGCGGGTGGGCTACATGGTGCCCGACCTGCCGACCCTGCAGCCGAACCTCAGCCGTCTGTTCCCGCAGAGTTTCAGTGGTACGGCGCTGACCTCCAAAGACATCGACAACCTGACGTTGAGCGTGGGCCAGCTGGATCAGGTCAAGCAACGGGACTCGACTCACTACGAGGACATGGGGCTTACCAGCCAGTACGGCGCCTACAAAAGCAGCGCCAGGAGCGACGAGTTTCGCTACGCCGGCGGCGACTACAAGCTGACGCCGACCACCCTGGTCACCTACCAGTTTGCGCAACTGGAGAGCCTGTACCGCCAGCATTACCTGGGTTTGAAAAACAGCTTCAAGTGGGGCCCCGGTACCTTCAAGACCGACATCCGTTACTTCAGTGCCAGCGAAGACGGCTCGGCGCTTGCCGGCAAAGTGGATAACCGTGCGTTGAGTACCCGGGTGGGCTACGGCCTCAATGGCCACAACCTCAGCGGCGGCTACCAGCAGCAGTACGGTGCGACACCCTTCACCTATGTTGACGGCAGCAACACCTACCTGTTCACCGAGTACCAACTGGCCAACTTCTCCCAGACCAACGAACGGGTGTGGCATGCCCGCTATGACTATGACTTTGCCGTACTGGGCGTACCGGGCCTGTTGTTCTCCACACGTTATGCCAAGGGCTTTGACGCCAAGGTCATCGGCTTCAACGGCGAAGGGCGCGAATGGGAGCGTGATTTAAGCCTGGGCTATGTGGTGCAGAGCGGCACCTTCAAGAACGTGTCGCTGCGTTGGCAGAACGCCAGCGCCACCAGCAACTTTGCCCGCGACACCAATGAGAATCGAGTGATCCTGGGTTACAGCCTGGCGCTCTGGTAGCGGTATCGGCGTGCGACAGGGTGAGCCTGGCGCACGCCCAAGCAGTGGAATGAGGGGATAGATCAGATGACGAGTTTGCCGTTGCGGCGGGCATTGCCCGGCCAACAACGCGTGTCGGCGCGTGGCGTGAGTGATTTCATCGATGCGGTGAACGCTGCGGGCCTGGAGTTGCACAGTTTCATGCTGTATCGCGACGGCGCGGTGGTGGCCGAAGCATTTTGGGCGCCTTACCGTGCAGACCGGCTGCACGTTCAACATTCGGCAACCAAGAGCTGGGTGTCCATGGCCATCGGGCTGTTGGTGGATGACGGCGTGCTGTCGCTGGACGCCAAAGTAGTGGATTTTTTCCCCGGCCAATGCCCGACCCCCATCAGCCAACACCTGGCGGCCATGACCGTGCGCGATTTGCTGACCATGCGCACCGGCCATCGTCAGGGAATTTCCGGCGGGGCCTGGCGCGGGCGCAGTGAAAGCTGGGTCAAACTGTTCCTCAACGAGCCGGTCGAAGAGCCGCCAGGACAGCGCTTCATCTACAGCAGCGCGTCGAGTTTCATGCTCTCGGCCATTGTCAGTGTCGTCAGCGGCCAGACCGCCTTTGAACTGTGCAACGCACGTATCTTCGAGCCCATGGGCATGGGCCGTATCGAGTGGGATCTGGCGCCTGGCGGTTACAACACCGGCGGTAATGGCTTGAGTTGCAGTACCGAAGATTTGCTCAAGTTCGGTGTACTGCATTTGCAGCAAGGAAGCTGGGAAGGGCAGCAACTGCTGTCCCGCGAGTGGGTGGCCGAGGCCACGCGCGGGCATGTCGAGGATGTGTGGATGGGCGCCTTCGATGGCAAGCGCTACCTGGGCCGCGACGAGTCCGGCGCCGCCGGTATCACTCGTCGCGAGGGGTACGGCTATCAGTGGTGGATGACCCTGCACGGTGGCTATTACGCCTCCGGGGTATTTGGCCAGCAGTGCATTGTGTTGCCACAGCAGAACGCGGTGATTGCATTTACTGCCGGGCTGCCATTGGGCGAACGGCGCTTGCACAGCCTGCTCTGGGAGCATCTGTTGCCTGCGCTGGACGGGCCGGCCGACAGCGCGGCTGACCCGCAGCTGGCGGCACTCTTGGCCCGCCAGCAGCGGCCGTCTCTGTCCGGTGCATCGACTTCGTCGCGCCAGGCCGGGTTCAGCGGCACATTCGAGATGCAGGCCAATGAAGATCAGGTCAGCCAGGTGCGCCTGGTGTTCGGTGACGGCTACTGCGACTTCTACCTCACCGACCCCCGCGGCAGCCACTGCATCCGCGCCGGGTTTACCGAAGCCATCGAAAGCCGGACCAGCATGACCGGCCACTATCTGCATCACCAATACCAGCCGGACATGACCCCGGTAGTGGCGCAAGCGGTCTGGACCGCAGACGGGGCGCTGAGCATGAGCTGGCAATTTGTCGAAACGGCATTTTGTGACCGCGTCACCTGCCGGCTTGAGCACGGCACCTTGTCTGTGGACCGCAGCGTCAATGTTAACGCAGGTCCGTTACAGCGCCCGACGCTGACTGGCCATCCCGCAACAGTATTTCAGGAGTCACCATGAACGATTTTTGCAAACAGCCAGAGACTGCCAGCGGCGCGTTCTGGGCGCCGTTTACCCCGATGCGCCAGTTCCAGCAACAACCGATGATGTTCACCAGCGCCGAGGGTATGTACTACACCACCAGCGATGGCCGCCGTGTGCTGGATGCAATGGCCGGGCTGTGGTGTGTGAATGCCGGGCATGGCCAGGCAAAAATTGTCGAAGCCATTCGCGAGGCCGCGGGGCGCCTGGACTTTGTCTCGTCATTCAAGATGAGTCACCCCCACGCCCTGGAGATGGCCGAGCGCCTGATCGAAATCAGCCCGGCAGGCATGGAGCACGTGTTCTTCACCAACTCGGGTTCCGAAGCCGTAGACACCGCGTTGAAGATCGCCCGGGGCTATCACCAGGCCCGGGGCGAAAGCCGCCGCACCAAGTTTATCGGGCGTGCCAAGGGCTACCACGGTATGGGTTTCGGTGGCCTTTCGGTGTCGGGTATCGGCCGCCAGAAGCGTGACTTTGGGCCTTTGCTGGGGGAGGTGTCACACCTGCCGCTGCCCTACGACGCGGGCATGCGTTTCAGCGCGGGGCTCGCGCAACAGGGCGAGAGTTACGCTGATGCACTGACTCAGTTGCTGGATATCCAGGACCCGAGCACCGTGGCCGCTGTCATCGTCGAACCGGTTACAGGCTCGGGCGGCGTCTATCCACCGCCCCAGGGCTATTTGCAGCGCTTGCGCGAGATCTGCACCCGCCACGGTGTGCTGCTGATATTCGATGAAGTGATTACCGGCTTTGGCCGCGTAGGTGCCAGCTTTGCCGCCCAGGCCTTCGGCGTGACGCCGGACCTGATCACCACGGCCAAAGGTCTGACCAACGGCGCCGTACCTATGGGGGGCGTGCTGGTCAGCGGTGCGGTGTACGAAGCATTCATGGCCGGGCCGGCGAACGTCATCGAGCTGATGCACGGCTACACCTATTCGGCGCATCCGCTGGCGTGTGCGGCCGGGCTGGCGACCATCGAGGTGCACCGCGAATTGGGCATCAACGAGCACGTTAACGCGGTCAGCGGCCTCTGGCAGTCTGCTGCGCTGGCGCTGCAGGGCGTTGGCCCGGTACTGGATGTACGCGCCATCGGCTTGCTCTGCGCCGTCGAACTTGAGCCACGCCCCGGTGCCGCCGGCGCACGCGGCAGCGAGGTTGCGCAGTGGTGCTTTGAACAGGGCGTGCTGGTACGCGGCTCGGGCGACACCATCGTGATCTCGCCGCCGCTGGTGATCAGCCCGCAGGAGATTGCCCAGGTGTTTGACACCTTGGCGGGTGCTTTGAATCAGGTGGCCTGAGGGGCGTCGACAACATGTCCGATCTGTTTGAGTTCTATATTGACGGCGCCTGGGTCAAACCCCACGGCGAAAGCGTGGAAGCGGTGGTGAACCCGTCCACCGAACAGGTGATCGCGCGCATCATCCTGGGTAACGGGCAGGATGTGGACCGTGCAGTCCGCGCGGCCCGCCAGGCGTTTCCTGGATTCGCCGGCAGTTCCCTTGAAGCGCGCATGGAACTGCTGCACAGCATCATCGAAGCCTACAAGCGCCACAGCGAGGCTTTAATCGAAGCGGTGCACCTGGAGATGGGCGCGCCGCTGTCCCTGGCGCGCAATGCCCATGTGCCGGCGGGCCTGGGCCATCTGGTGCAGGCGCTGGAGGTGTTGCGCGGATACCGTTTCGAACGTCGCCTGGGCACTTCACTGGTGGTGCGAGAGCCAATCGGCGTGTGTGCACTGATCACGCCCTGGAACTGGCCGCTCAACCAGCTCACCTGCAAGCTCGCGCCCGCTCTGGCGGTGGGCTGCACCTTGGTACTCAAACCGAGTGAGCGCGCGCCGTTGTCGGCGCATATCCTCGCTCAGGTACTGCATGAGGCTGGCGTGCCCAAAGGCGTATTCAACCTGGTCCACGGCGACGGCCCTGGGGTGGGAGCCGCACTGGCCCGCCATGTTGACGTGGATATGGTGTCCTTTACCGGCTCGACCCGCGCCGGTATCGCTGTGGCCAAAATGGCCGCCGATACGGTCAAACGTGTGTCCCAGGAGCTGGGCGGCAAATCCGCGAATATCCTGCTCGACGATGCCGACCTGCCAGGCGCGGTGCGCCATGCGGTGTTGGGCTGTATGCGCAACAGTGGCCAGTCGTGCAATGCGCCGACGCGCTTGCTGGTGCCTCGGGTGCAACAACAGGCGGTGATTGAGATCGCCCGGCAAGTGCTGGCGCAGGTGTGCTTTGACGACAGTAACCCGGCCACGGCCATAGGCCCGGTGGCTAACGCCATGCAATACGAACGGGTACAGGCCATGATCGCGCAGGCCATTGCCGAGGGGTCGCGGTTAATTGCCGGGGGGCCGGGGCGACCGCCAGGGATTGAGCGTGGCTACTACGTGCAACCGACGATATTTGCCGACGTCACCCCGGACATGCTGGTGGCCCGTGAAGAAATCTTCGGCCCGGTGCTGGCGATCATGCCGTACGACAGCGAAGCCGAGGCCATCGCCATCGCAAACGACAGCCCCTATGGATTGTCGGGTTACGTCACTTCGGCAAGCCTGGAGCGCAGTCGCAAGGTTGCCCGCCAACTGCGCACCGGCATGGTCCACCTCAACGGCGCACGGGCCGACCAGGCCGCGCCTTTTGGCGGCTACAAACAGTCGGGTAACGGCCGTGAGTGGGGCGAGTCGGGGTTTGACGAATACCTGGAGAGCAAGTCGCTGTTCGGCTATTAACTGCAGGTCAGGTCAGACCGCGTGTCCATCGGCAGTTGGAGGCCTGCTTTTCATTTGCAGGGCAAGTGCGCCGATGGCCACACCTGCTGCAGCGGCGCCTGCTATGGGGATATAGGCGAGCCCGAAATGGGTAATCACCCAGCCTGCACCTATGCCTCCCAACGCCGTTCCGAGGTTGAACGACGCAATATTAAGCCCTGAAGCCACTGCACTGGACTGCGGAGTGTAGTGGTGTGCCAGGCGCAGCATGCGCAGGGTCGACAGGGTCACTATGGCAAAGAACACCACTCCCAATAGCCCCACCAGCGTTAACGTGGCGATCATCGAATCGCCCCAGAGGTGCAACCCCGACAGATTAAGCATCAATGCCGTCAACCCGCCGAGCAAACATCGATCGGCGTCGAAGGCATCCACGAGATAGCCTCCCAGCAAATTGCCGAGAATGGAGCAGATACCGAACACCAGCATCGCCAGGCTCAGAACCTGCGGCGGGACACGGGTGATGTTCAGCAGGAACGGCGATACGAAGGTAAAGAATGAAAAAGTCGCCACGCTCACCAGCATCGCGATCGTGGCAGCCCCCAACAGTTCACGGTGCCACAGGGCCGCTATGCTTTGTTTCAGGTCTGTGGCGCGGTGACTCGAGGAATGGGGTTGCTGGCGCATCAGCAGCACCAGGCCCAGGGTGCTGATCAGGCCCAGGCCGCTGATGGCCAGGAACACCATGCGCCATGACCAGTAGCTGCCGAAGAAGGTGCCCAGAGGCACGCCAAAGGCGATTGAAAGGGTCAGGCCCATCCATACCAGCGATAGCGCTCGCCCTGCGCGCACCGGGTCGACCAGTTTGACCGCCGCGTTGGAGGCCACGGCCATGAATACCCCATGCGCGAGGCCGATGATGAAACGTACGCCATGCAAGGTCAGTACATCGGGCGCCAGACTGATGGCAACGCTGCCGGCGGCAAGCACGCCGAGGGTCAGCAACAAGACGGTTTTGTCGCGCCAGTTGGCCAACAGGGCCGTGATGATCGGGGCGCCGATGGCTGCGCCCAAGGCATAGGCGGCGATGGCTGAGCCAACTTGGGAGATGGACTCATGCAAGTCCATCGAGATCGCCGACACCAGGCCGGCAACAACGAATTCGGACAGGCCGAAGGTAAAAGTACAGAGCGAAAAAATGTAGATGACGGCTGGCATAAAGACTCGGTTGTGGGGGAGGGGCGCAACCCGTTAATGCAAAGGTGGAGGGGATAGTGCGGCGCCAAGAGTGAGATGAGAAATACTTTAAAAGTCTCTGTTTAATACTATTGGCGGGACTTGGTTGCTTTTTGATGGCGCGAGTATTGATCCGCGGTGAATGGCTGGTTTAGTTGTGATGTTCGGCGGGTTGGCGTATCACGGGGCGGCACGATCCTGAATAACAGGTCGATTACTCAAGTATCGATTTTTCTCGCTGACAGCTGCAGGCGCTTGCCAATAGACGTGAAAGTAATTTGCTTTATCGGTCGGCTCGGCAATGTTTGTTTGAGCTTTTTAACGGGGGCAAGTGAATCTCGGTTCATAACCATTATCTGCACCGTTGATGACGGCCGGGCCGCCAGGTTATTGATCCCGCGCACTGGCGTCGCGAGCTTGACCAGCCGGCTGGCACTCTAACTGACCCGGGCGGCCAGCATCCCCTCGACCCGGGGACCGGCGTTGAAGTCGAGCATGGAAATGAAGCTGTCCATCAACGGTGATTGGTTGTCGGTGTTCCAGCTCATATACAGGCCGATGGCCGGGTTGGGGGAGGCGGTCACGGGGTTGATCCGGCGGAACAGGACCTTGTCGCGCATGATTGAGCCGGCAATCGACTCAGGCACCAGGGCAACGCCGAAACCGCAGGCCACCAAGCCGATCAAGGTCTGGATCTGCGCAGCCTCCTGCACCACCCTGGGGTAAAAACCGGCGGCTTCACACAAGGCGATCAACTGACTGTGATAGCCGATGCCCAGGGCTTGGGGGGTGAATACGAAGTCTTCCCCGGCGAAATCCCTCAAGTCGATCCGACCTTCCTTCGCCTTCGGGTGATCGGCGGGCAGCGCCATCACGATCTCTTCGTCCAGCAGCAGGCGTGACTCGACGTTTTGCGCCGAGATCGGCAACTTGCGCATGAAGGCAATATCCGCTTCTCCCGACACAATGGCCCTGGCCTGGCTGGAAGAAGGCATCTCCTTGATGATCAACTGGACTTTGGGGTAGGACTCGCGGAACTGGCGCAAGGTACTGAGCAGTGACTCGTAGTAGGCGATCGACAACGCAGTCACCGTGAGTTTGCCGGCAATGCCCTGGGACACCTGGCGGGCGTGTTCGATGCCCAGCTCCAGCTCCTTCAACGTGCTGTAGGCAGTGTTCAGGAATGCATCGCCAGCCGGGGTCAGCTTGACCCCGCGTTTATTGCGCGTGAACAGACTGAACCCCAGTTTGTCTTCCAGCCGGTTGATGGCCTGGCTCAACGGGGGCTGGGCCATATGCAGGCGAATGGCCGCCTTGTTGAAATTCAGCTCTTCAGCCACGGCGATGAATTGGCGTAGCAGGCGGGTTTCGATCATTTCTTCTGTTCCTTCATTGAACTGATCTGTGGGCTGGGTGCGGCAATGGTAGCGGTAAACAGGCGCTCGACTAAGGCATAAACATCGCCAAGTTGTAGGTTTGATCCAAAAACGTGCAAGCGCTGTCGAGCAGGCCTGAATGCCGCGGGGACGTTTGCGGATGGGCCTTGGAATAAATAATCGTCAAGGGATCATTTGGATTGAACATCAGCTTGATAGGCCGCATGTATCAACTTGCGTCGCCGTTAGTATTAAACAATGTGCATATGCATTGTCAGGCTGAGGCAGCACCCAAGAGCAAACCGATATCTTGATTAACAACGCCGGTTGGGTCGGTTATCAAGCAATTGAAGAGGCCGACCCAACAACTGGAAGTGAATGGAGCTCCATGGTTGGTGGAAAGGCAGAAATGATCAGATAACAGCCTGTCCGACGACACCTACAGACTCTCAGGGTCGCCAAAGAACATTTTGACTTGGCTCTAGGGCGGTAGTTTCAGGTCATAAAAAAATAATGATGCCCCCAGTTTTGCCCCCAGTTACACAGGGTGCGAGAGCGCTCGCGAGCGGCGATTTCTCACGAACTCCAGCATGGCAGTTGCTGGCTTTCGGTGTAACTCCTCATTGGATCTGGAGGGTGGGTGCATGGCTCATCAAGGACAAGCTAATCCGCTCTCGCTCGAGAGCAGCGACTCCGATCGGCTGTGTTCGACCAAATATTTGCATCCGCGTAATTGGTTTACTGGGCTTGGAGGCTTCTACGAAACCAGGGGGCAATTCACTGGGCGCCAATCATTGTTGATAGACCCCCTCGTCAAAAGGCACCTGATTAGGGCGCCTTGCGGGTGATTACGCTAACTGATGTTCGAACATTATTGCTCAACTCGGCTCATGCGACTCAGAGGGGCTCGTACCATCTGCAGATCTACGTGAGTGGACGCCAATGTTCAGAGGGCCGGCAACACCCTCCAACGCGCTCCGTCCCACTCGTGTTGCTACGAGGGCGACACCTTCGCCCCAGAACTGATCTTGGTTTACGTCCTGAGGGGCACCATCACGCCACCAGATAAGTCCTGCGACGCAGACACCGTTCCTGTCGAGGTAGTGCATCCAATTGCCCTGATCATGCCGCCATTCCAGGTAGTGCAGCCATTCGGGGCACAATACCAGCACATCATCAGAGTAAGTTGGGATACCGCTGATGGAGAGGCGGCCGACAATGCTCTCTGATGGTTCGTCTAGAGCGCATATGCCATCAATCCACAGTGCCGGGGGGAAGGGCGCGTCCTGTGCTTGCCCAATAAGCTTCCTCGACATAGAACGGAGCGCGAGCACGCGTCATCTCAAGATTTTGTCTGATAAGACGCCAATAAAAATGAGTGATTTCTGCGATAGCGGAGTCCCCGTCATCGATTATGGCCATGTGAGTCAAGGCGTTCAGGTTCTTGACCGCGATCCTGAGTTCAAAATGCTGGTCTCTGCTGTGTGGGATTATCGGCTTCCCTTCCAGAAAACCATGGGACATGCTGCTGCGCTGCTTGGTTTGATGCTCACCCTGGAGCCGATATCCAACACTGCTATCGCAGCAGTTATGATTCAGTGGTTTGTGAAGGCTGGAATGAGTAAAGATGCTCCAGATCAAGCCCTGCGAACGATTACTCGACTCGTAACCTTTGTGGCGAGCATCAGGTCCTTAGAGGGGCGCGCGGGGAAGCGACTTTGGGGAGTCTATCTTCTGATTGTCGAGTGGCATCACGGGCATCTCGATGACACTAAAATAGAGTTGGCAATACAGGCGTTGGGGGGCGAGTGTGTTCGCCTAGAACACGTTACGCTGGGTCTGGGAACTGACGTTTTTTCCGCTCTCATCAAGTGCCTGCCGAACGGATCAGTCGAGGCACGTATTTTTGCTCACGCCTATTCTAGGGGGCTGGCGCAGCAGGACTCTGGAGGCACAAGAGTATGATCTGTTGCGGTTCTAGGCGTCCTGTCGATGTTGAGGAGAAGCGGGTTCACCTTTGTATTCCAGCTCATAGTGATGAGATGAATGGCCTGCCAAACGGCGACTAACGACTCTCGGGCAAGCCAAAGAACATTTTGACTGGGCTCTAGGGCGGTAGTTTCAGTTTGAAAAAATCTTAATAGGCCCCCAATTTTGCCCCCACTCACGTACCGTAGGCGAGCGATCACGAATGGCGATTCCTGACGAAATCCAGTATGGCTCTGGGTGGCTTTGAGTTTACGCCCGAACTGGGTTGAGTGGTTTCTGTCGTTTGTTACGACAGTAGTGATCCCGTGCGTCGGTTCGAAACGCTAAGAAGATGCAGCGGTGGTTTGAAAAGGACATCGCTTATCACATCGAGTGTCATCTTGATGTGACGCGGAACGTCGAGGACACCCTGTACACATTCAAAGAAAAGACCGCTTAAACACATCTGAAACAGCCGGCAGGTGACGTTGATATCCAGTGACGGGTCCACTTCGCCTTTGTTTATCGCGCTTTCCAGCATACATTGCATCTGAGAAGTGAAATTTCCTTGGACCTTATGCAGCCTTTCGGTGATAGGTGCTTCACCTGCGATGTTCTCACTTCTTTTCAACAGGATTTCGCAGAGTAGACGTGACTCAACCTTTATTAAGGTTTGTTCGATGGCGACGAACAAACGCTGAATATTGCGCTGCAGGTTCATCCCAGCAGAAAAAAAACGTTCTACAGGTAGCGTAATGTCTTGCAATACGGCCAGCAGCAACTCTTCCTTGCCCTTGAAGTGCCAATATACAGCGCCTCGCGACAGCCCAGCCTGTTTCGCAATGATCTCTAACGTCGCGCAAGAAAAGCCGCTTAATGCGAATACTTGCGCGCCCGACGCCAAAATTTTCTGACGTGTACGCTCTGCCTCCTCAGCAGTTTTCCTAGCCATTTGGGTTTCCCGGTCTTGTCAACGAAGGAGAGCCTATCATTCGTTCTATGTTTTGTTTGCATTCAACGAGGGCTGTTTCAAAACGATCAGCTCGCAGATGGGTGCGAGACGCTGGGGCGACGACGGAAATGGCATAGTTCCCCAAATAGGTATTGATTGATATCGCTACTGAGCAGATACCTTCGATGTACTCCTCTTGGTCCTTGGCAATACCGCTAAGACGAATAGTGTCCAGTTGCGCAAGCAAGGCGGCTTTATCCAGGGTCTGGGGCGTGAACTTCTCTAGCGATTCCGGTAGTAAAGCTGCCGCTGTTTCTAAGTTAAGACTGGCGAGCAGTACTTTACCGCTGCTAGTGGCATACGACGGCGGTTGGATGCCGATTGGAAAGACGACTCGCAATTCTCGTTCGGAAACAACCCGTTCGACGACATAGATTTTGTCGCCGATCAATGACGCCAGAGTGACCGACTCTCCCACAAGCAGCGAAAGCTCGCAGATAAAGGGGTGGACCATCGAGATGATATCCGATTGCGTTTGATTGATCAGTTGGCCGAACGCAGGCCCTAAACGAAAGCCTCCTCGCACACCGAGCGACTCGACCAAGTATTCGTCTTCCAGCGCAGCGATGATCCTCTGAACGGTAGAGCGCGGTAATTCGACAATATGGGCTATCGCCGCAAGGCTAAGCCCCTTGGGATTGTCACCCAGCGACCGCATCACTGCCGCGGCTCTGGCAATCACCTGAATGCCGCTGTTCTTACTGCCCGGATTTGAATCCCTACTCATTATTTCTCTCTCTATCGTCTTGCCCGCGGTGTTCTTCAATTAAACAGCCCACCGAATCGAGATGCTGGACGTGACCTGTCACCGCAGCATTGCGGGGGAGCAGGTGTCCGATTCTAGTCGAATCAAGAACTCTAACGAATAACTGAACTGGGAAAAGCACTTGTCGCTTCTGGATTGCATAATGGTACACTGGACTGAATTGCGATACATCAAATTATGTTTTTTCAGCTTTTAGGAGATCCCCGGTGAACCGCTCATGGCCTTTGCGTGCCTTACATATCCTTCCCTTTACCGCCGTTTTGTTGACGGGATGCGGTAAATCTCAACCGCTAGCGGTTGAGAACCCTGCGGTCGACGTGGGTGTTTATACGGTCAAGGCTGAGGTCTTGACCTTGACCTCCGATCTCCCTGGCCGTACATCCGCCTTCCGAGTCGCGCAAGTGCGCCCGCAAGTCAGCGGGATCGTGCAGAAGCGGCTGTTTGAAGAGGGGGCTGAGGTCAAGCAGGGTCAACAGCTTTACCAGATAGATCCTGCTTCCTATCAAGCTGAGCTGGCCAAGGCCAGGGCTAACCTCGGGACCGCCGAGAAACTGGCTCAACGTTACGAGCGATTGCTCAAGACCAACGCCGTCAGCCGTCAGCAATACGACGACGCCTATGCGACATGGAAGCAGGCGCAGGCTGAAGTTCAGATGGCTGAGATCAACGTGCGGTATACCCGCGTACTGGCGCCGGTGTCCGGCCGGATTGGCCGCTCCGCGGTTACTGAAGGTGCGTTGGTCACCAATGGGCAGGCTACGGAGTTGGCCACCGTCACCCAACTTGATCCGATTTTTGTCGACGTGACCCAGCCCATCACCCGCATTTTGGGGCTGCAACGGGCATTGGCATCGGGCGGCTTGCAAAGTGCCGGCGAAAATCAGGCTCAAGTCAATTTGAGTCTCGACGATGGCAGCACCTATCCGCTGCCCGGTGTCCTGAAATTCTCCGAGGTGAGTGTCGACCAGGGCACCGGTTCGGTGACCTTGCGAGCAGTGTTCCCCAACCCGGATCACAAATTGCTCCCAGGCATGTTCGTTCATGCGGAACTCAAGGAAGGCGTGAAAGAAGGCGCCAAGCTGGTACCGCAGCAAGCCATCATTCGCGACAGCCGAGGCGTCGCCACGGCATGGGTGCTCAAGGCCGATGACACCGTTGAACTCCGTGACTTGCAAACGTTGCGGACGGTGGGTAATGCATGGCTGGTCGGTAAAGGGATTGAGGCTGGCGAACAAGTTGTTACCGAGGGCTTGCAGCGGTTGAAGCCAGGGACTCAGGTAAAGCCGACTAAAGCCAGCAATGTTGATTTGGTGACTGATTTCACCGCCGACGCCCATTAAGGAAGCCTATTTACCATGTCACGTTTTTTTATTGATCGGCCCATTTTCGCCTGGGTGATCGCCTTGGTGATCATGCTCGGCGGTGCGTTAGCCATTTTTGCGCTGCCCATAAACCAATACCCCAACATTGCGCCGCCCGCGGTACAAATCAGCGTGACCTACCCGGGTGCCTCTGCACAGACGGTGCAAGACACCGTGGTGCAGGTTATTGAGCAACAGCTCAACGGATTGGATGGCTTGCGATACATATCGTCAAACAGCAACACCGACGGCAGTATGCAAATCATCGTGACCTTCGATCAGGGCACAGACGTGGACATTGCCCAGGTCCAAGTACAAAACAAGCTGCAGTTGGCCACGCCTATGCTGCCGGAAGAAGTTCAGCGCCAAGGTATTCGCGTGGTGAAATACCAGATCAACTTCATGTTGATCGTGGCGTTGGTATCCACTGATGGCCGCATGTCCAACTTCGACATGGGCAACCTGATCGTTTCCCAGTTGCAGGATCCCATCTCCCGAACCAAAGGCGTTGGCGACTTCATGGTGCTGGGCGCACAGAACGCCATGCGCATCTGGCTGGACCCCGGCAAGCTGAACAGCTACCAGTTGGTTCCCCAGGATGTCATGGACGTTGTTGCGGCCGAAAACGTCCAGGTCTCAGCTGGCATGCTCGGCGGCTTACCCGCGCGTAAAGGGGTTCAGCTCAACGCCACCGTCATCGGCAAGACGCGGATGCGCAGTGTCGAAGAGTTCAACGATATCCTCGTCAAAGTAAACCCGGACGGCTCGCAGGTCCGGCTCAAGGATGTTGCCGAGGTGGCCATCGGCAGCGAAAACTTCTCGATCTCCAGCGAGTTCAACGGCAAACCAGCGGCGGGCCTGGCTCTGCGCTTGGCCTCGGGAGCCAACTTGCTCGATACCGTCGCCCAGGTCAAGGAGACGATTGAAGCGCTCAAGCCTTACCTGCCCGAAGGGGTCGAAGTATATTTCCCTTACGACACTTCACCCGTGGTCTCCGCTTCGATCGAGTCGGTCGTCCATACCTTGATTGAAGCGATTGTGCTGGTGTTTCTGGTAATGTTCTTGTTCATGCAGAACATACGGGCGACGCTGATCCCGGCAATGGCTGTTCCAGTGGTGTTGTTAGCCACATTTGGCGTGCTGTTGGCCTGTGGTTTTACCATCAACGTGATGACCATGTTTGCCATGGTATTGGCCATCGGGTTGCTGGTGGACGATGCCATTGTGGTGGTGGAGAACGTCGAGCGGCTGATGGCCGAGGAAGGCTTGTCTCCCAAGGAGGCGACACGCAAGTCAATGGACCAGATCTCTGGTGCGCTGGTTGGCATCGGCCTGGTCATTTCCGCGGTGTTTCTGCCGATGGCGTTTTTCAGTGGTTCGGCGGGAATCATTTACCGCCAGTTCGCGATTACCATCATTTCGGCCATGAGTTTCTCGGTGTTGATCGCCCTGGTCTTCACGCCGGCCCTGTGCGCCACGATGCTCAAGCCGCACAAGCCGGGGCAGCATGAGAAGAAGGGTTTCTTCGGCTGGTTCAACCGCAGCTTTGACAAGAACACCCTGCGTTATGAGCGAGGCGTAAAAGGCATTCTGGCCCGTCGCTGGAGGTTCATGTTCATCTATCTGGCACTGATCGCAGTAGTGGCTGTGCTGTTTTTGCGTATCCCGACGGCGTTTCTGCCGGATGAAGACCAGGGCACCATGTTTGTGCAGATTCAACTGCCGCAAAACGCCAGTGCCGAGCGCACTGAAGCGGTTCTGACCCAAGTACGTGACTTTATCCTCGAAGGCGAGGACGAAAGCGTCGCTACGGCCTTTACGGTTAACGGTTTTAACTTTGCCGGCCGTGGCCAGAGCTCCGCGCTGGTCTTCGTCAGTTTGAAGCCATTTGAAAACCGTGAGTCAGCAGAGAGTACGGTGTTTAAAGTGGCTGATCGGCTTAACGCTAAATTTGCCACGATCAAGGATGCGACCGTCATCGCGATTGTGCCGCCGGCCATTATGGAAATGGGTAATGCCACCGGTTTCGATATTTTCCTGCAGGATAACGCGGGTGTTGGCCACGATGGTTTGGTGGCGGCCCGCGATCAGTTCCTGGCGCTGGCAGCCCAAGAGCCGGTGCTAGCGCTGACACGCCCGAACGGCATGAATGACGAGGCGCAATACCAGGTCAGCATCAATGATGAGAAGGCGCGCGCTTTGCGGGTGTCCATCGCTGACATCAACCAGACCATGTCAGTGGCGTGGGGCTCGGCCTACATCAATGACTTCATCGACCAGGGTCGGGTCAAAAAGGTGTATGTGCAGGGCAATCAGGATTCACGGATTTCGCCCGAAGACTTTGACAAGTGGTATGTACGCAACGCTGCTGGCGCCATGGTGCCGTTCTCGGCATTCGCCACCGGCAAGTGGATCTTCGGTTCGCCGAAGCTGGAGCGTTTCAACGGTATCCCGGCAATTGAATTACTCGGTACCCCAGCGCCTGGTTACAGTACGGGCGACGCCATGGCTGCAGTGGAGCGTATTACGGCACAACTGCCCAGCGGCATCGGCATGGCGGTGACTGGCTTGTCCTACGAGGAAAAACAAGCAGGCTCGCAAGGACCTGCGCTGTACATCCTGTCGCTGATGATGGTCTTCCTGTGCCTCGCAGCTCTGTATGAAAGCTGGTCCATTCCAGTTGCCGTCCTCTTGGTGATCCCTCTGGGTGTCCTAGGTGCGGTCCTGGCGACCTTGATGCGTGGGCTTTCCAACGACGTGTTTTTCCAGGTGGGGATGTTGACCACCATGGGCCTGGCGGCGAAGAACGCCATTCTCATCGTCGAGTTCGCCAAGGACCTGTATCAACATCAGGGCCGAACCTTGGTCCAGGCCGCTGCCGAAGCCGCTCGCTTGCGCTTGCGTCCGATCATCATGACCTCCATCGCGTTCGTCATGGGTGTGCTGCCGCTGGCAATGGCTGTAGGAGCTAGCAGTGGCAGTCAACACTCCATAGGCACTGGTGTGGTTGGCGGTACATTGGCCGCGACCTTCCTGGCGATCTTCTTCGTGCCATTGTTCTATGTGGTTGTTACGGGTCTGTTCACCAAGAAAGTAAAAGCTGCCCCCGTGCAGGCAGGAGAAGAGGCATGAAGCTTAACCACCTCGCGCTGGCTGTAGCCTTGGCTCTGGGGCTGCAAGGCTGCTCGCTGATTCCTGAGTTCAGCCAGCCTCAGGCGCCGATTGACAGCGCCTGGCCGCAAGGCCCGGCGTATCGCGCAGAAACAGATACTGCGGCGACATCGTTGCTTTGGAAGGACTTCTTCCGTGATCCCAAGATGCAGCAGTTGATTGGTCTGGCTTTGGATAACAATCGCGATCTGCGGGTGGCCGCCTTGAACGTTCAAGCGTACCGGGCGCAGTACCGCATCCAGCGTTCGGAGCTGTTTCCCAGCATTGATGCGAATGCCAGTGGGAGCCGCCAGCGGCTGCCGGCTGATTTAGCGACCACCGGCCAGTCCGGCATTCAGAGCCAGTATGGTCTGGACGTCGGCATCAGTTCTTACGAGCTGGACGTCTTCGGCCGCGTGCGCAGCTTGAGCAGCGCAGCGTTGGAAACCTACCTGGCCACCGAGCAGGCACAGAACAGCATCCGCATTGGCTTGATTGCCGATGTGGCCAGTGCCTATCTGACCTGGCGGACCGATCAGGGGCTGCTTGAGGTCACTGCGAATACCCTGGCCAGTTACACCAAAAGCTTGGGAATGATTGAATCGTCCCAGCGCGAAGGCACCTCTTCGGCACTGGATGTACGTCAGGCGAGAACCCTGGTCGACAGTGCGCGAGCGCAGAAGATCCTCTACACCCGCCAGGTCGCCCAGGATGCCAACGCCTTGCAGCTGCTGCTGGGTGCGAATATTCCGAGCGATCAGGTCAATGGCTTGGCGCTTAACGCGGACTTGTTGAGGGATATTCCCGCGGGCTTGCCTTCTGACCTGTTGCAAAAGCGTCCGGATATTCAGGAGGCCGAGCATCGCTTGTTGGCGGCCAATGCCAACATTGGTGCCGCCCGGGCTGCGTTCTTCCCGAGCATCAGCCTGACCGCGACTGCAGGCTCGGCGAGCAGTCAGTTAGGCGACTTGCTAAAAGGTGGCCAAGGTAGCTGGAGCTTTGTCCCGCAAATCAACGTCCCGATCTTCAACGGCGGACGCCTGCGGGCCAATCTGGACTACGCAACTATCCAGAAGGACATTGGTGTAGCGCAGTACGAGAAAAGCATTCAGACCGCCTTCCAGGAAGTCGCCGATGGCCTGGCCGCAAAAGGCACTTACGGCGAACAGCTGCAAGCCCAGAGCGATCTGGTACAAGCCAGCCAGGAATACTTCGACATGGCGCAGCAGCGTTATGACGAAGGGGTGGATAACTACCTGACACTGCTGGATGCGCAGCGTCAGCTGCTGTCTTCGCGGCAAAAACTGCTCAGCGATCGTCTGTTGCAACTCGATAGCCAAGTGCAGCTGTACAAGGCCTTGGGAGGAGGTTGGGAGCAGTCGGCGCTGGAGAGCTCTTCAGTCAAAAACTAAAAGACTAAAAAGTGACGAGCCCAAAGCGACGGGCTCGTCCGTCTGATTTCATCATCTGATCTCTTGTCACACCATCGCCCACGAGTTTTTTTCAGGCGTTGATCAGGTGGGTTTGCAGGTCTGCATGAAAGTGCGTGCCCATGCCGATCGGCATCGACGTGACGATAGGCGCGTTGACCGCTTGCGAGAACTCAATCCTGGCCAGCCACTGCTGGCGCGTCAGCACACCACCGTAGCCCTCGGGCGGATCCTTGGGCGGTGTGTCGGTGTCGGCGAAATAGGTCGTGTTGGCCCAAGTGCCGCTGATCCGCATGTAGGCGGGCGCGAGCGCTTGAGCCATCGCGCGCAAGTGTTTATTGGCAAGGTCGAGCGGCGCACGATATCGCTAGAGGCCAGGATCCATTCCAGCCGGCGTATCGCCGGCCGGTGCTGCGCCGCCTTCGGAAGCCGCGGCGATTTCGTTATACGGTTTCCAGAATTTGCCGCCTGTGACCTCGAACATCTCGACGTTGTACGACTGATAGCGCTCATCGACCGTACCGACCGCTTTCATGGTGCTCGGGGCCAGTCGTTCAGCCGTACCCTCCTGCGCCTGGGTCATCAGGGGCAGCACTGGTCAGAACGTTCTTGCTGAACTGGAGCATGGTCTACCTCTTCTTGTGTAGCTTTTTTGATTGCAGTCCCGCCCATCCGCAAACGGGGTTCATGACCTAGAACGCTGCCTTGCCGATCGATGCACCGCCGTCAACGAAGAGTGTCTGGCCGGTGATGTAGCTGCTTTGCTCGGACATCAGGAATGCAATCGCCGAAGCAATTTCTTCCGGCTGACCGAAGCGGCCCATTGGCACCCCAGACATATAACGCTGCTCGCCTTCGCTGCCGGGCGCATTGTTTTCGCGAAAGAGTTCGGTCTCTGTCGGGCCCGGCGCGACCGCGTTGACGGTAATGCCCGTAGAGGCCAGTTCTAACGCCCATGTTCGAGTGAAACTGATTAAAGCTGCCTTGGCTGCGGCATAAGAGCTACGGTGGGCGATCCCCAATACCGTCAGGCTAGAGATGTTGATGATTCTGCCCCAACCCCGCTCGCGCATCCCGGGAAAAACGGCTTGGGTCGCTTGCAAGGCCGAGTGCAGATTCACCCGTATTACTGCGTCGAAATCGTCCAGGTCAACCTCGCCGAGAGGTTGCACGCGCGCCAATCCAACGTTGTTGACCAAGCCATCGAATGCATATTTTTGTATCAGCTCTTTCAGCGCATGCTCTGTCTGTACCCGGTCTCCCAGATCCACAGGGACCAGTACGCCTGGAAAGCTTGGGTCATCGGCGTGACGGGCAATACCCACCACCTTATGTCCAGCGGTGGCCAACATCTGCGCGAGCGCGCGACCGATACCCTTGCTGGCGCCCGTAATCAAAAATGTACGTGGAGTCATGTTGAGTACCTTGGAAGTGGGAAAGTGGTTACTCGCACGAGCGTTAAATTGCAGTGCGTGTGTCGCGCATCGGGGCCGGTCATCGTCGCTGACGAAATGACCGGTTTTTTCAGCCGATGGCGCGGGGTGGCCTAGTTGAATGCACTGGGCTCAGCTCATCTTCGCTTGGCAGTCGCGCTCACTGGCAGGCGGCGTTGTTGGCAGTGGGGATGCTGAGAAACGTAATGCTGGCAGGATGCAGGGTGAATTCCCCGCTGGCGGCTGCTACGCCTTCCATGGCTGGAAGGGCATCGTTGGCGCCCAGTTGCAGTGGCGTACCATTCAGCGAGACGGTCTTATCCGTAGGGCTCGCAGACGCCAGCGTGTAACGGGTTGCTGCGGCCGGGAGGATCAGCGAAGTGCTCTTTTTCTGATCGGTATTGAGAGCCAGCATCGCCACACCGCCGGGCACGCCGCGCAGGCAATGTGCATAAACGTGCAGGCCGGCGCGGTTGGCAACCCCTGTGTCAAGGACCGTTGTCCCCATCAGGCGACGCCACAGCAACGCGCCCCAATAGTTGGGCTTGGGCTCGAAGGTGTTTTCGTCCAGAAGCCCGTAGTCGCTGGCAACCAGTGTGTTATGGAAAACTACGTCAACCTCTTGACGAGCAAGACGGCCGAGCTGATCGAGGTAGCGGAAGGTGTCCAGGAACGTGCTGGCCCACGGGTTGCCGCCGCAGGCCGTGTCCGCCGTCTCTGTGTTCCAGAACGGCTTGCCGGGCATGCTCTTGTCGCGCACATCGCGGTAGTAGGCGAGCGTCTGGTCAGTGCGGCCCAGCCATTCCTCGGAAAGTGCCTGCTCGGGAGTGGTCTGAAAGCCTTGATCCTTGCAGCGCTGCGATACACCCCCGTAATGGTGGTAGGAAAACGCATCGGCGTCTGTAGTCGAGGCTGCCAGGTCAGCGGCTGGCAGCGTTGCCTGGTCGCCGTATCCGCCCACCGCGACGGCCCAATCGGCATACGATTCGCCGACCGAACCCGGAGCGAGCAGCTTGGTGTCCGGAAATTCCTTGCGCATGAACGCGTTGAACACCCGGTAGTCACGGCCGAACGCCGCCGCGTCGTAACCTTTGGGGGCGCCGCCCATGGCCGCCAGCGTGGGCTCATTCATGTATTCGACCGCCGCAACTGTTCCGCCATGTGCCTTGGTAAAAGCGAGCCAGCGGCGGGCCTGGTCAGGCTGCCAGAGGCCATCCGGCCCACGGGTGCCTTCGCTGGTCGGCATTGACGTCACAATGGGCGCGTTGACGGCACGCGAGAAGTCGATCCCCGCCAGCCACTGCTGGTGCGTAAGCACACCACCATAGCCCTGGGGCGGTTCTTTCGGCGATGAGTCCGTGTCGGCGAAATAGGTGGTGTTCGCCCAAGTGCCGCTAATCCGCATGTACGCTGGAGCAAGCGCCTGGGCCATGGCGCGCAGCCGCTTGTTGGCAAGGTCGAGCGGGGCGCGATACTGGTAAAGGCCGGGGTCCATTCCAACGGGTGCATCCCCGCTTTGGGCTTCACCCTCTGAACCCCCGGAGGCGGCGGCCTTTTTAATGCCTTCGTACGACTTCCAGAATTTGCCGCCGGTGACCTCAAGCATCTCGACGTTGTACGACTGATAACGTTCGTCAATCGTGCCGATGCGCTTCATGGTGCTTGGCGTAAGTTGTGCGGATGGTTGGTCCTGCGCCTGCGTCACGTGCGGCATAGCCGCTATGGCGACGAGAACAGCGCTCGCCAACGTGCTGTTGCGAAAATGGGCCATGATGTGTCTCTCCTGGATCGCACTTGAAAGCGTGCGTTTGTGGTGTGACAGGTCGGGGACCAATTGTCTTGATCTGCGAATACTCAACGTCTAAATCACAACGTCAGCGACCGGCCGGATCAGTAAGTGTGGTCGTTACACGGTGAAAACCAGTCGCGAAGAACTTTCATTCAGCCAGGCACTTTCCACGTCCTGCAATGCCACCGCTTCAGCGGCAATCGAAAGCCCTGCCGTGCTGATTGCACGTAAAACGCTGCCTACCGCCTGGACCAGACCTGCGTTGGAAACGCTACCCAGGCCGCTTCCCATCAGCTCCAGACCAGAGCTGCGCAGCAGCGAGCCGGGCAGGCTGATGTCATTGCCGGTCAGCGAGCCTATTTGCACGAATCGAATCCGCGGCTCGCCTGACTGACTGCCTTGTCCGGCAGCCGCACTCAGCAAACATTCGGCCGAAGGCCCCCACAGGTAATCGAGGACGACGTTTACTTTATGGGTCTGCAATGCTTCGCGAAACGAGGCTTTGAGCTCGTCTGCGGGGACGTCGAGCGGGATCAATATGTCGGCGCCCAGTGCCGCCAGTCCTTTTACGCTTTGAGCATTGCGGCCGGTGACGATTACCTTTGCCGCGCCAAGGTGTTTGGCAATCTGAATGGCCAGGCGTCCCGAAGCGCCGGTGGCGCCGTTAATCAATACATTTTCACCCGGGAGAAATTTTGCCCGGTCCAGCAGGGCGGTCCATGACGACATGCCGGGGTTGCCGATCGCCGCTGCAGTCACATCGTCCACATCGTCGGGGATGTCTACGCAGTTATGCAGTTGCACAACACTGGTCTCAGCCATCGAACCAAACAATTTTCGCGGGAAGGCGAAGTACACCCGACGGCCATCGGGGAGCAGGCCCACGCCATCCACGCCTGGAATCAAGGGTAGCGTTTTGCCGCTGCTGTAATGGCGCCCCGACGCTTGGGCCTTGACCAATTGACTGAGTGCTGCGGCTCGAACCTGGACCGTCGTTTCGCCAAATTCAGCCGACGGAGCGGTGAAGTCGTCGTAACGTGGCGGTGCATTGAAATCGTGGACTACGGCAGCTTTCATGAGCAAGTTCCTGAGTGTTGTTTAGTTGGATGTCCCGCGGATATTTGATGCAAAGTACGACTGATCAGTAGTTACCAGCCGAAGCGTATGCCAAACGTGCCAGCTTCATCGACAATCCGCCCGATATACGGATCTTCAAAGTGACCTGGCAATAGAAGCGCATTGTTCTCAACGCAGAAGGACAGCAAGTCGTGTCGACTCTGGGCAGCTTGTGCCGGGTTCTCGCAGACTCTACTGCTCCATTGCCAAAAGGGAATTTGGATCGGTGAATGCAAAATATCTCCGCAAAAAACTCCATGCTCATCGTTAGAAGATAATTCGATACGAACATGGCCTGCAGAATGGCCCGGCGCATGCCTGATGATGAAGGTGTCATCCAGTTCGAAGGTGTCATCGAACAATACTGCCTGCCCCGCCTCGATGATGGGTAACACACTGTCGTTGTACATGTGAGTAAACCAGGCCGGAACACCTGGGACATTACCGTGCGCCAGCCGCTCGGCGTGATCATGCTCAATCTGCGACATCACATATTTGGCGTTAGGAAACGTCGGTACCCACGTACCGTTAACCAACCGGGTATTCCAGCCTGTATGGTCTGCATGCAGATGCGAACACATCACAAAGTCTATGTCCTCGGGATCAACGCCAAGTGATTTCATTCGCTTGAGATAGTGCGTGTTCAGTTGATGCATCTCTGGAATGCCTGGGCGTTCCTTGTGATTGCCGACGCAGCTGTCTATCAGGATCGTGTGTTTGTAGGTTCGAACGATCCAACTGTGCACGGGCATGAAGATACGTCCGCTTTCCGGATCGTAGTGATTGGGGGCTAACCAATGCTCATGTGCTTCTACGCGTTGACGATCAAAATCAGGCAGCCAGGTCTGCGCCGTTTCTCCCAACAAGGATGTGTCAAACAGCCTCGTTATTTCAACGGCACCGACTCTCCCTCTGACAATGTGATCGAGTGCGGGGCAATTGAGGCCATGCACATTGCCTGATGAATTACGGCATTGAACATCAGGTTTCATTATTTTTATTCTCCTATATTTCGGTCGTACCTGGAGCCTTAGGTGTTTTGGGCGTCAGTTTTGCCAAACCAAACCAAACCAAACCAAACCAAACCAAACCAAACCACTCCAACCTGTTCGCGACCTTCAATCATTGCGGACAGGTTGGATTGGCTCGTATGAAACTGTTGGCGCGCCGGTCCTGTGACTAGTGTTGGCCTACCGTGATCAACCCATCCTTTCCACGGAACTGCTCCAAGAACTTGAAGCGTGCCGTTCCTTCTTCCGGAGCTGCCTGGATGTTTGCCCCTAAATCAATGACAGAGCTACCCGGTCCTTTGTATTTTGGCCATTGCGGCAAACCTTCTCCGTTCGGGTCACCCTTGATGGCGAAGTTGGCCCAATACGATTGAACAGTGTCTGCCAACTTCAAGTCCTCTTCCGATGGTTGCACTGGCTTATGGAAGGGGCCCGGTACCCATTGTTTGAATACGTAGGCGATTTCAGCGGTATGGATCGGTGACGGAGTAAACGCCGAGGTGAAGGTAAAGTTATAAACGAACACAGGCGCATGGCCGGTTTTCTGTTGCAGTTTGGCCCAAGTCCAGGTTTCGTTCTTGATGGTCAGATCGCCAACGAGGGTCTGTGCCGATTGCTTGAGCTGCTCTGCTGTCGAGGATGGGTACAGCTTGTTGAATTCAGCCATGTGTTTCGCACCAAAAGCCTTGGCGGCGGCCTGTGTGAACTCCTCTGCTGTCGCGTGGGGGAAGCTGTAACTCATGAAGGGCCCGCCTTCGTTCAAGTTCCAGCCCACCAGCAATGGAACATCATTCTGACGTCCGTGTGCGAACGTGGCATACGGCAGTTCTGTTAACACATAGCCGTCGACCAGAGGAGAGAACTTGGTCGGCAGTGTCAGGTTCCAGTTGGTCGCGTCATGGAGGTCCCGTGCAGAGATTGCCCGCAGCTTTTCGATTGTCGGAGCAGACAGCTTGTCACCCAGCTCGGCGCCGAACGCTAAAGCGTCCTTGCGCGATTTCATCTCACTTTCCCAGAACGCACCACTTTCACCGATCGCCTTGTGAAACAGGCCTTTGGCTTGCGCAGAGGCCATCAGGAAGCCGACGGCATGCGCACCTGCGGATTCGCCGAAAATTGTGACGTTATCCGGGTCACCACCGAAGGCTGCAATGTTTGTTTTGACCCATTTAAGTGCCTCGATCTGGTCGAGGATGCCGTACATACCTGACTTGTGCCCGTTGGACTCGGCATCAAGATCGGGGCGCGACAGGTAACCAAAGACGCCCAAACGGTAGTTCAGCGTGACCACGATCACGCCTTTCTTTGCCAATACTTCGCCACGGGTGTCCGGACTGCCACCCGAACCGAACTGAAATCCACCGCCGTGAATCCACACCATGACCGGTAGTTTGGCTTTAGCCGATTTAGCGCCGCTCCAGACGTTCAGATACAGGCAGTCTTCGCTCGCCACAGCAGAAGTGTCGGGCAAGCCGAAACCGCTGGCAGACCAGCAGGAAGCGCGATATTGAGTAGCATCCAGTTCGCCATTCCACGGCGGTGCTGGCTGCGGCTCTTTCCAACGCAAATTGCCAACGGGAGGCTGGGCATACGGTATGCCTTTGAAACTGAGTACGCCGCCAGCATCTGCGGGCGTCCCGCGCAGCGTGCCTTGCGATAACGTCAGCTGTGGACTCAGCGAGACATCGGCGGTATCCGTCGATGCGGCATTGGCAGTAGCACTCATTCCAGACCCTAGGGTAATGCTCATAAGCACGCTCAATCCAAGGTTAAAAATAGGTTTTCCTTGTTGGAACATAACGTTTTCCTTCAAATGGAACTGCGAAAACAGACACAGGCGTTCGATCAATCAGGTCACTGTGCGGTCCAGCCGCCGTCGACCTTGAGAGACGTACCCGTAACCATTCGTGCCGCGGGGCTGGCGAGATAAAGGGCGGCCCCGACGATGTCTTCAATTTTTGCCATCCGGCCAAGAGGTATTTTCGATACCAGGAATGACTCCTTCTCTGGTGTATCGACAATTTTGCGAACCAGGGGCGTATCGACGAACGTTGGTGAGAGCGTGTTGACCCGGATGCCCTCGCTAGCGAACTCAATGGCCATGGCTTTGGTCAGGCCTTCAATAGCGTGTTTGGTCATGCAGTACACAGTGCGGTTAGGTGATCCTACATGGCCCATCTGCGAGGAAATATTGATGATCACTCCTCCGGATGCCGAGCCGTTTTTCAGCATTTTGGCTGCAGCCGCTTGCGCCGTGATGAACGATGCCCTGACGTTCAAATCAAGCATTGCGTCCAGGTGCTCGTCGCTGACTTCAAGCATGGGTTCAGGAAAATTGGTGCCTGCGTTGTTCACCAGAATATCCAGCTTCGGCAGTTTCTGAATCGCGGCTCTGATCGCAGCACTGTCTGTCACATCGCACACTTGTACGTCTGCGACGCCGCCGCGCTTACGAATTATCTGGGCAACTTCGCTCAAGCTGTTTTCCGACCTTGCAAGCAGGACCACATGCGCTCCGGCCGAAGCCAATGCCAGCGCAATGCCTGCCCCGATACCGCCACCGGCGCCGGTGATCAGTGCGACTTTACTGTCCATACGAAATGACGGCAGCGTCATGGACTCAAGTTCGTGACTCATACAACTTCCCTCGTAGTGCAATTGGCTCACTGTTCAAACGGCAGCGGGCAGAGAGTTATTCGACAATGCCAGCGTAGGGCACGTGCTTTTTGCCATAGCGACGAACACGGATATTCGCCTGTTCACCATGGCCCGCAAACCCTTCAAGGGCACAGAGTCTGGAGCAGTAGGATCCGATCAGCGCCGATGCTTCGTCGGTTGTGACTTTCTGGTAGGTGCAGGTCTTCAGGAACTTGCCGACCCACAGCCCGCCGGTGTATCGAGCAGCTTTTTTGGTAGGGAGGGTATGGTTGGTGCCAATCGCTTTGTCGCCGAAAGCAACGTTGGTTCGAGGACCCAAAAACAGCGCGCCGTAATTGCGCATGTGCTGCAGGAACCAGTCCGGATCTTTGGTCATGACCTGTACGTGTTCGTAGGCGAGGTCGTTAGCGATCTGCAGCATTTCTTCATCGCTGTCGGCAACGATGACCTGACCATAGTTCTCCCAGGCTTGGCGCGCGATATCGGCGGTAGGAAGAATTTTTAAAAGTCGCTCGATCTGCGCCATGGTGTCGCGAGCAAGACTCTCGGACGTGGTTAGCAGGATTGCCGGGGAGTCAGGACCGTGTTCTGCCTGGCCAAGAAGGTCGGTAGCACAAAGTTCGCCATCGACGCTCTCGTCTGCAATGACGAGCGTCTCGGTCGGACCCGCGAAAAGGTCGATACCCACACGCCCGTATAGTTGTCGTTTGGCTTCGGCAACGAAGGCGTTGCCTGGCCCAACAATGATATCGACCGGTGTGATGGTCTCGGTACCAATAGCCATTGCACCAATCGCCTGAATGCCCCCCAAGCAGTAGATTTCGTCGGCGCCTGCCATGTGTTGCGCTGCGACGATCGCATGCGCGGGCTTGCCGTTGAACGGCGGTGCGCAGGTGATGATTCTTGGCACACCCGCCACTTTGGCGGTGATCACCGACATGTGAGCCGAGGCCAGGAGAGGATACTTACCACCTGGCACGTAGCAACCGGCCGCGTTCATCGGAACGTTCTTATGGCCAAGGATGACACCTGGAAGGGTCTCGACTTCGATATCCTGGATGCTGGCTCGCTGGTGCTTGGCAAAGTTGCGCACTTGGGTCTGGGCGAACTCGATATCTGCAATGTCCCGCTTGGTCAACTGCGAGTAGCACGCATCGATCTCGGCTGAGGAAAGGCGATAGCTGTCGCGATCCATCTTGTCGAACTTGATCGCCAGATCGCGAATTGCGGCGTCGCCTCGTGCTTCGATGTCAGCGAGTGTCGATTCGACTGTATCGCGAACTTTGAGGTCGGCGGATTTGATTGCTTGCGCCGTGATGCTGTGTTTCAGCCAGTGAGCCATGTGCAATTACCTATACTTGTATTTAGTGGTTTGCATACGTATGCATTTTGATTGTAAATGAGCCTTTGATGGTTTGAAAAGAGGCAGATGATAGGATGTTCACTTTTAAACAGGACCCCCTGCGCCATGGTTGATAACTTTCGACGACCGGTGACTGCGCATGATGTTGCCAAGCTCGCAGAGGTGTCCCAGTCTGCGGTTTCGCGGACGTTCACCAAGGGCGCCAGCGTTTCGCAGAAAACCCGCGAGAAGGTAGAGGCTGCCGCAGCAGTACTGGGCTATCGTCCGAACTTTGTTGCACGTTCTTTGATTACCAACCGTACGGGTCAAATCGCGGTGGTCGTTCCCAGCCTGGAGAATCCTTTTTATGGTGCCGCCGTCGAAGCGCTTTCCAAGGCTTTCGAGGCAATCAGTTATCGAGTCCTACTGTTTTCGACGGTCACTAACGAAAATTCGGACCCGGTTCTTGATGAGGTGCTGCGTCATCGAGTGGACGCAGTTGTCATGGTTTCCTCGAGCCTGTCATCGCGCTTTGCCGAGGAGTGCCAGCAAACGGGTTTGCCCGTCGTACTGCTCAATCGCAAAAACGATAACGACACCATTTCCAGCGTTACCAGTGACAACCTTCGAGGCGGTGAACTCATTGCTTCCTTCCTGCAGGCCGGCGGACATACGCGCATGGCATTTATCGCTGGCAGTGAAAGTTCTTCCACTAGCAGGGACCGGGAGCTGAGTTTTTCTGCAACCCTGGGTAGTCTTGGTTTGCCTGCGCCCCTGCGGGATGCCGGGCACTACACCTTTCAAGGTGCAATGGAAGCTGCGCGCCGCCTCTTATCCCGCGCACAGCCACCCGATGCCATTTTCTGCGCGAACGATCTGATGGCAATTGCCGCGCTTAACGTTGCCACCACAGAATTTGGACTGGTGCCCGCCAGCACAATCTCGATTGTCGGTTTCGATGACATCGCGCCTGCCCGCTGGCCATTGATTGCCCTCACTACCTACGAGCAACCATTGGCGCTGATGATAGAAAAGGCCGTGCAGATCATCGCCGCTCAACTGGAAGAAACGCGAAAGCCTTCGATACAGGAAGTGCTGCCGGGCAGACTGATCGTCAGGCAGAGTGCGCGTCGTCCCCGCGTTGGGTTGGTAGAAAGTGAAGAGGGTACTTATTGGATAGTCCCTTGATTCTCGGTGTGACGATCAGGTCGCGGCAGACCAGCTGTTGTTTTGTGCTCTGGAAAATACAACGATTGCCAAAACCGTGACGCCGATAGGCAGTGCTGAAAGCAGCAGAAGGTTCGCGGTGCTCCAATGCAGCGTCAGCAAGCCGCCACCGAGAATCGGCCCCATGATTCCACCCAAACGACCGAATCCAAGTGCCCAGCCCAGGCCGGTGGAGCGCAATGCCGTCGGGTAATAGGTTGATGCCATCGCATTCAGAATGGCTTGACCACCCATCACACCAAAACCTGCTGCGGCGATAAACAGGTACGCCCAGTGAATTGCGATGTAGTACCAGCTGAAAAACACGATGGCTGCCCCGGCAAGGATAAAGGTGGGCATCAGCACGGCGACATAACCCCGACGATCAACGCACCATCCGAGCAGCCACGTGCCGCCCAGTCCGCCCAGCCACAACGCGGCGCCCGCCAGAACGGACTGTGAGGCGGAATGCCCGGCGTCACTCATCAGTACCGGAATCCAGGAAGCGAGGAAGTACACGCACAGCATGTTCATAAAATTCATGAGCCACAGAAGAATCGTCCCACGGCCGTGCTCGGCACCGAGCAGTCCCCTCACCGAAAGTCCGGATTTTTTGGGTGCAGTGGTGGTGATCGCGCTAGCGTCATTGATGATCAGATCGGGGTTTATCCGCGATAATGTCCTGGCGACCCGCGAAGCGGATTTTCCCCGCACGGTCAGCCACTGCATGGACTCTGGCATGAGCGCCAGCATGATTATGGCGAGGATCAATGGCGCGATTGCGCCGGCGTAAAAAACGCTGTGCCAGCCAAACAGGGGAATGAGCCAGGCGGCGATCACGCCACCGGTAATTCCGCCGCACACCATTCCAGAAGACACTAGCATCAGCAAGGTGACTTTGTTGTGATTCGGGGTGTACTCGGTCGACATCGCTATGGCGTTTGGCACGATCGCACCCATGGCCAGGCCGCTGAGCAACCGCATGATCATCAGACTGGTAATCGACTCGGAGTATGAGGCCGCAAACATAGTCAACGCAAGAACGATATGAGCGCCGATCAGCACCGGACGCCGCCCGATTGCATCTGCGACTGAACCAAAAATAAACGAACCCAGCAGCATGCCCACGAGGCTGATACCAAAAACCGGCCCAAGACTGGCTTTGGCGATCCCCCACTGGCGGATGATTTCAGGCGCGACGTACGCCATGGACTGGATATCGAAACCGTCGATCATCATGCACGCGAAGCACATGAGTAGAACCATGATCTGGTAGGGGCCCAAGCGACTATTTGCTACCACTTGCGTGACATCGATCTGAGTGGTCATGGGTATCGTCTCTTTTTATTAGGTTTATTATCGAGCAACACAAACCGGGTGCAGCGTGAGCGCGGGGAGGCCGCACTCAGTATTAATGAGGCGCAGCAGCGGTGAGGAAACACCGCTGCCTCGCAGGTCTTACAAACGAACCAGACCGCCGTCCGCCATGATGGTTTGTCCTGTGACCCAGGCGCATTGCTCACTGGACAAAAACATCACCGTACCTACGATGTCTTCAGACGTTCCGGGACGTTTGATGGCCTGCATTTTCGCCACTTCTTCAATCAGCTTGATATCAATGTGGGATTTGCCGCCGGCAGTCAGCGAGGCGGTTGGGCCGACCGCGTTGACCGTGATGCCAAATTCGGCCAAGTCAGTCGCCAGACCACGGGTGAAACCGATGACACCGGCCTTGCTCGACATGTAATGCGACAAGCCTGTTGCCGTAAGCCCCAGCGAATTCGAAGTCAGGTTGACGATTCGCCCGTAGCCGCTTTTGGTCATGAACGGCAGCACGCCCTTGACCATCAGGAACTGCGAATCAAGGTTGATCCGGTGGACCTTCTGCCACAGTGCGTAATCCAGTTCGGTGATCGATTTGGTCGGGAAAATGCCAGCGTTATTCACCAGGATGTCACAGCGACCGAACTCATCGTTCAGCAGTTTCTCAATGCGTTCACTGACACCCGGATCCGAGACATCAGCCACAATCCCGACGCCGCGCACGCCCAGTGCCTGAACCTGAGTCAGAGTTTCTGTGCAGTCAGAAAGATCAACAGCCACCACATCAATCCCGCGCTTGGCGAGGCCGATGCTGATGGCCTGACCGAAGCCCTGGGCCGCTCCCGTTACGACTGCTACTTGGCGATCTTGAGTCATTGTTGTTCTCCTTGTACTCATGTGTTCTAAGGCTGGGTTCATCAATGGGCTGAGTGGCCGCTCGAGGTACTGAACGTGATGTGTTTGATTTCGAGGAAGTCGTCGATACCGGAGGTGCCATTGAGGCGACCCATGCCCGATTTCTTGTAGCCACCTTCTTCAAATTCATCGTGAACCTGCGCCCAGTCATTCAGCCAGACGGTTCCTGCCTCCAGGCGCCCGGCCACTCTGAAAGCCCTTGCCATGTCACGTGTCCAAATGGCGGCCGCCAGGCCGAACTGGCTGTCGTTGGCTAACGCAATACCTTCCTCTTCGGTTTCGAAAGTCTGCACCGTCATGACCGGGCCGAAGGTTTCCTGCTGAACGATACTCATGTCTGGATCACTGACTTTCAGCAGAGTGGGGCGATAGAACGCTCCATTGACCAAAGATCCTTCGGTTACCGGGCCTCCGCGAACCAGCACTTCAGCACCGTCTCGAATGGCTTGTTCGACCACCTGGTCGACGCGTGAGACGTTGCCCTTGTCGATCATCGGACCCATCTGACTCTGGGTGTCGGCGGCGGCACCCAGGCGCAGGCTGTTGAAGCGTTGCTTGATCCCGTCGATGACTTTGTCGGCGATGTCTTTGTGCACAAGGACGCGAGAACCGGCCATGCAGAATTGACCGGCGAACACGGTGACAGATGCCGCCAGGGTCGGCACCATCTGATCCAGATCAGCGTCGGCGAAAATCAGGTGTGGCGTCTTGCCGCCCAGTTCCAGGCTGCAGCGTTTGAGATGACGCCCGGCTTCGGCGGCGATCACCGCGCCGACCTGAGTCGAACCGGTGTAGCTGATGACGGGTACGTCAGGGGATGACACCAGTCGTTTCGCTCCCTCGCCACCGGACTCGGTGAAGAAGTTGACGATCCCGGTTGGCAGCTCGGGGACCTGTGCAAAGATGCTCGCCACCAAGGCGTTGAGGATTGCCGTCTGGGCGGGCATTTTCACTACAACGGCATTGCCCGCTGCCAGCGCAGGTGCGACCGAGCGAATCATCAATACTACCGGTGAGTTCCACGGCACGATGACGCCGACGACACCCACCGGCTCATGAACGATCATCGACACAGAACCCGGACGTGCGCTGCCGCTTTCACCTTTGTGCGATCGAGCCAGTGCGCCGTTGTAACGCAGCTTGGGAGCCAGCATGGTGATTTCGAACAGCGCTTCGCCGCGAATCTTGCCATTTTCAAGGCAAAGGGCTGCGACCAGTTCCTCGGTATGACGCTCGAAACAGGCGGCCAGCTTCTCGATCACATCGGCGCGAAAGTTTTTATCCTCGCGCCACCGGCTGTTGGTGAACGCTGTCCTTGCGGCTTGAATGGACATGTCTGCTTCAGCGGCGCCGCCATCTGCGAAACGCCCGATGACATTACCGGTCGCTGGATCGATCGACTCGCCGATGGTCTGCGATTCGACCCACTCACCGTTGATCCAGTGTCTTGCCAGTTGCACGGTCATTATTGTTCTCCTGGTTTTGGCGATAGCGTTTAGAGCTTGGGTAGGTGCGTTACCTTGAGTACGGGCATTGCGGGCCTCCCGGCAGCGAGAGGCCTGTACCGTTTCAGTTATCCAGTTTGAAAAGGCGGGCAGCGTTGGTTCGACCGATTTTTACGCGGTCGTTGTCGCTGATGGAGGCGCTATCCAGCCAATCGGATGCGTGATCGATATTTTCGAAAGGCCAGTCGGCGGAAAAGAGCAAACGGTCAGAACCGATTTCCAGCATTGCGTCGATCAGCGTCTGGTCGTTGAAGTTGCCAGACGTGGTCAGGTAGAAGTTCTCGTGGAAATATTCGGCGATCTTGCGTTTGGCTGGATAGTTAGCGGGGATATTCATCCAGCCATTACGGTTGTCGACGCGCCACATGCTGTACGGAAGGCCTTCGCCCATGTGGCCCAGGATGATTTTCAGTTTCGGGAAATCATCGAACAGCCCCGATCCCATCAGGCGCAGTGCGTGGACAGCTGTTTCCTGGCCAAACGCCCAGGTCGGTCCCAGCAACCAGGGATGACCGTCGTAGATTGGAGCGTGGGCAGGCAGGGGGTTGCGCGGGTGCAGGTAGAACGGCACATCCAACGCTTGTACCTGTTCCCAGAAAGAACGGTATTGGGGAAGGTCGTAGTAACGCACGGTGTTGGCGTCGCCCACCTGCGAGAAGCCGTTGACCAGCGCGCCGACAAAGCCCAGCTCATTGACGCAACGCTGCAGTTCTAAAGTGGCCAGCTCCGGGTCTTGCATCGGAAGCGCAGCGAAGCCCTTAAAGCGCTTAGGGTTCAGCGCAATTTGCTCGGCGAGATAATCGTTGGAGCGCCGCGCCAACTCGTTGGCTTCTTTGATATTCGGAACGGCCTGAACAGCGGGGGCGTTGAGGGAGAGAATCATCAGGTCGATGCCGTGACGATCCATTTCTTCGATGCGGCGTTTCTGAATATCCAGCAGCCGGGCTTTGAGTTCAGGCCCGACGGAATCTGGCATCTGCCCCAACGAGTCCTGCAACGTTTCTTCAGTTGCGAAATGCTCTTCGAGGGCGATTTTACCGGTGACTTTAAACATGGTGGGCTCTCTTGGTTGTTGTTCGATGTGTGAGCGCAAGCGTGCAAGCAATCAATATTGACCTTTGGGCTCCAGGCCCAGCGCCAGTTGTCCATACATGGTTCCGACCGCGTCCCAGTTCATGCTGATGTGACGAGACACTGCGTTTACGTCGCGCCATGCGCGTTGAACAGGATGTGAGATATCCAGCCCCTGGCCACCTGTGGAAGCATTCAGGGCTTCAGTGGCACGGACTGCCAGCGCTACGGAAAATGCCTGTCCGAGCCGGCTCTCGATGCGTTCCTTGGTGGAAATGGTTTCACCGCTTTTGATCGTTGCTTCGCGTGCTTTGAGGTCGGCGATCAATGTGCGGTGTGCTGCGGTGCAACTTGCCTGGGCGTCGGCTACCCGCAACTGAACGGTGGGGAATTCCGCCATGCGGTTTTGACCACCGGCGACAGCCCCCCGCGTAACGCGAGTGGCGGTGCGTTCCAGATAATCCTCGAGGGCGCCTTTGGCAGCCCCGATCGCGACGGAAGCGAGGCAGGAAGGAATGTTGCAAAGCATGGGCATCTTGAAGGTGTGATTTGCCGCATACAGGCTGGCGCCAGGCCCTTGTCCGTTGCTCATATCGGCAAAGGTCAGCACACGATGGGCCGGTACCAGGACGTTTTCCATGACTAGCGTCTTACTGCCGGTACCGCCGAGTCCTACTACATTCCACGTGTCTTCGATGATGTATTCATGGGCCGGTACCAGCAAAAACGCGGGCCCTGCAGGGCGGCTTTCCTCCTCCGGCAGAATGGCCGCGCAAATGGCCCATTGGGCGCAGTCGCTGCCACTGGCGAAACTCCAGCGCCCGCTGATTCGATAGCCACCTTCAGCGGCCTCTGCCTTGCAAACCGGCGCATAGGAACCGCAAACGAGGGCGTCCGGATTGTCGTCCCAAACATCCTTTTGTGCTTGTTCAGGAAAGGTTGCCAGCAGCCACTGGTGCGCGGCGAGTAGTCCTGCAACCCAAGCCGTGGATGCACAGCTTTTCGCCAAACCGATGTTCAACTCGACCAGTGCGGAAAAGTCGAACTCGTAACCGCCAAAGGCTTTTGGCTTTACGACATCGAAGTAGCCGATAGCACGCAAGGCTTCGATATTGTCCATCGAGACGCGTCGATCAGTTTCGATCTGGCCTGCTCTCGCAGCGAAGACGGGGGACAATTCGGCGACGCGAGCCTGCAGCTCGCTGAGCTTGGGACGGTGCGGGTGACAAAGGGATGTGGGTTGAGTTGGATATTCGATAGTGTCCATGGGCGGCTCCCGGGGTGGGCTGGAGAAACAACGCGTCGTCGGTTTTTCAAACCGTCTCGTCTGGCTGCTTTGAATTAGGGCTCAACAGAACGCGGCATTGCGGTAAAGCAGAGGCTTTACGTCGTTTTCGAGGAAAACGTCCACGACAGTGCCAATGAAAATCGTGTGAGTGGCGTAAGGAATGGCCGCTGCTTTTTTGCAGACGATGACGGACTGGGCATCGCGCAAGTAGGGGAGCCCGTCCTTGCAGTTCTGCCAATGCTGATCGGTGAAACGTTCGTGAGCCGGGACGCCACCACTGAAGGCGCTGCACAGATCAGCCTGATCGTGGCGTAGCACGTTGACGCAGAATTCTCGGCCAGCGTGCAGGATGTCGTTCAGGAGCGTCGACTGGTTGACGCAAATGATCATCGAAGGAGGGGACATCGACAGCGAGCTGACGGCGGTCATCGTCATGCCGTGTCGACGGTCATGATCGGAGGCGGTCACGATGGTTACGCTGGAGGCGTAGCGACGCATTGCGCTACGGAACGATAGTTCGACGGGGCTTGGGGCAACGGTGGCTTCCATGATGACTCCTTTATTCTTTTTGGAGAGCTCTGTTGCAACAACAATATTTGCAAACGCAAATGTTGTCAAAGAAATATTTGTGGGATTTTTGGTATAGTGCGACGGGTCTACCATGAGGCCTATGCAGTGTTCAAACTCACCGATTCGTATCCCTTTTTGCTCAACCGTGTCGGCGTACGACTCGGTGATTTGTTCGCCCGACGCATCGCGAGTTATGGCGTTACGGTGCCGATGTACCGTGTCATGACGGCTTTGAGAGAGGCGGGGAATCAACGTCTCAATGATTTGGCGGGTATGACGAGCATCGAAATTTCGACGCTGTCGCGTCTGGTTGGCTCAATGGAAAAGCTGGAATTGCTATCGCGCAGTCGCATGGAAAATAACGCGCGCAGCGTTGAGATCAAACTGACGAGCAGGGGCGAGACGATGATTGAGGAGCTCATGCCGATGGCCAAGCATTTCGAAGATGTGGCGATCGCGCATTTGTCCCAAGAGAAGCGGGACATGCTCAAGGAGATATTGATAGATATCTACGAGCGGCTGGAAGTGATCGAGCCTTAGCCTGCCTCTCGGAAGGCCTGGAAATCAGATTTTTGCGCGCAGAGTGATATCCAGAAAGGCTTTTACTGCCCCGGTAGTTTCTGCATTGCGGCTCAGCACAAACAAATTGGCATTCAGCTCATTGGAAACGAAGGGTCTATAAACGAGTCCGGGAATTTGCACCTGCATCAGCGGGGCAGGAACTAACGCCACGCCAAGACCTGAGGCCGCGAGCGCCAATACCGTTAGGGTGCTGGCCACTCGATAAGCAATGAACGGCTCACACCCCATTGCCCTTTCCAAGGCAGGCTCAAGGGTTTTATAGCGATCATCGGCGGTGTAGAGAATCAAGGGGTGGTTGATCAGCAAGGTGGGGGTCAGATGCCCGTGAGGAACAAGCATGTGGTCGCTGCTCATCGCTGCGATCACCGGGTACTCTCCGACGCATGTCTTTTGTAAAATCGAGTCATTGGTATTATTGATGCTGTGTCCCGATGTATACCCCACATCCAGGCGGCCCGAGAGGATTGCCTCTCCCTGCAGCAGCGGTGCCATTTCCTGCAATTGAATTTCGACGTCGCTGTGCTCGGCATGGAAGGCGCGGACATCCTCCATCAATCTTCCGCTGAACACCGCGTTGCCGGCGAATCCAACCCGAACAATGCCGGAGCCTCCACTGAGTGAGCGCTTTACCGCCCGGCGCGCGTGTTCGGCCTGATCGACAGTGTGCTGAGCCTCGCGCTTGAGTACCTCACCCGCCTGGGTTAGGGTGACTTTGCGCGTAGTCCGGATAAACAAAGGTCCGCCAAGTTCGTCTTCCAACGCTTTGATTTGTACGCTCAATGCGGACTGGACGATATTCAGGCGTTCGGCGGCGCGACCGAAGTGGCCTTCTTGCGCAACGGCAAGAAAGTAACGAAGGTGGCGCAACTCCATAGCAGAACCTCATCATTTGCAAACGGTCGTGGGGTTGATCAAGCCGGCCCCTTTGTTTTCAGTACCTAGAAGTAAAACAGCGCCTCAACGGTTCCTGTCAATTGGTTACGTGAATCACCCGAGCCGTATGGACGATCATGCTCGCGGGCATCGAACCAGTCGTAGCGTAACTCAGGACGCAGCACCAGGTATTTATTGACGTCATAGCGAAATCCTGTGGTGACTGCATTGTAGGAGCCTCGAGCGGTAGAGGCGGGAAACTGGATGTAGCCGTCTTTATCGTCAAAGTGCTCCACGCGGTTCGAAAACGACAAGTCTTTGCGGATCTGATAGGTCACCACTGCGTTAGCACCCCACCAACTTGCGCCGTTGAAGCCTGGTCCTGTAATCACGTCGATGGTCGTTGGTTTGCCGTCGCCATCTTGACGCCCGTAAAGTACCTCCGCACCCATGGACCAGTTTTGATCGAATTTGTGCCAGCCATTCAACGAATGGAATTGCTTGAACTGACCATCTGGGGAGGTGATGCGCCCCTTTGGCGTTTGCACATCCTTGAAACTGTCATTTTGTGAGTCACCGAGCATGAACTCGTAATCAATCCAGGTATTCATGTCGGCCGTGCGCCAGCGTACGGCACCGATCACTGATTTTTCGTCGTTGTTGTCACGCAGGTTACCTTGTCCCTGGACCACGCCGAACTCGACCCCTAGCAGCATGTCTTTATTGGCGATCAGCCGCGTACCGGCCATGACCCCTGCCATAGACCCTGCTTCTGCAATCATGGCATAGGAATGAGTGGCGAATGGATTACGAGCCACTTTGACGTTCGCCGGAATTTCGTACCCTATCCCTGAACCAAAAATACCCGCCATCAAGGTGAACCCACCCGCATACGGGAGATAAGCCGTGGCAGCGAGGTTCGGGGTAGACAGGAAGTTTTGTTTATCTCGACGAGCCTTATCTGCATCGTCGTCCCCAGGGGAGTTGATGCCCCAATGCGTGTCCCAGCCATAGAGACGGCTATTCTGTGCGTTTCGACCATAAAAGGTTTCCATGGTGAAACCGAAAGACGCCTCGGTGGGAGCCGGGCCTGGCAACGGTGTAACCCGGAGAAACTCAGTGGTCTTGATGGACTTGTCGACAAACAGGTGCAAGCCTTCGAGCTCGAATCCTTCATCGGAAATTCCCGTCAACGGCGAGTTCGTCAGCCCAGATTCACGATCCTTGCTGGATGAATTGTTATTCAGTGAAAGTCCGACGTCCAACAAGCCGGAGATGGTAATTCCATAGTCGCGTTCAAGCGAGTCTCCAAAGACGCTTCGGAATGCCGTACCTTCGGCAAGGGGCTCGGTTGTGCCCGCGGCCACGCAGTTACTCGAAATCAATGCAGCAATCAGCGCACCAGACGCTTTGACGTTGATGGAGGGCATGAATCGTTTCTCTTATTTTTGTGGGGAGGCAGCCGTGCGGCGGCTGCAGCGCGGCGATAACACTTGGTAAGTGAGTTGATAACGCTGGTCAGATGATTGCTGGCTGCGCCGGCATTTTGTGCAACTTCCAGAACCCCAAAAGTGCAAATACGGTGATGCTTGCTGGTACGACGGTGATAACCAGCAGGTCGGTTGTCGACCATTGCAGCTGCATCAGTGTCGCGCCTATGAAAGGGCCGCAAATCCCTCCCAGTCGGCCAAGTCCCATCGCCCATCCCGTACCGGTTCCGCGCAACGTGGTTGGATAGAACGTCGCGGCCATGGCATTGACGGCGGATTGACCACCGAGTATCCCAAAGCCAATCAACGCGAGCGCAAGGTAAGCCAGATCGATCGAGCCGTAGCATCGGCTAAACAAGACAATGGCCAACGCAGCCAAAGTAAATGACGGGACCAGCACAGCAGCGAATCCGCGTCGGTCTACGAACCAACCGAGCAACCAACTGCCTGCCAGGCCACCTACCCACATCGAGGTACCCGCGAGCACCGACTGGGCAGGGCTATGTCCCGCGCCGCTCATGAGAACGGGAGTCCATGACGCCAGGAAATATACGCAGAGCATGTTCATGAAGTTGATCAGCCACAGCAGCAGCGTGCCGATAAGCTTGCCTTCGGTAAACAACTGTGGCAGACGACGCCCTGTCCGAGCTGGCTCGGCAACGACCAGAGTGCTCGGAATGTCCGGGTTGAAGCCAGGCAGAATTTGAGTCAGGGTGCGGCGTACCCGATCAAGGTGACGGTTACGCAATACACACCATTGCAACGATTCCGGCAGCGCGAAGTACATCAGGATGGTCAGGCAAAGAGGCGCAATGCTTCCCACATAGAACACGGCCTGCCAACCGTAATGCGGGATCAGGGCGGCGGCGATGGCGCCGCCTGCGATTCCGCCCACGAGCATCCCCGAGGCAACAAGCATCAACAGCATGACACGATTGTAGCGGGGGGCGTATTCGGTGGATAAAGCTGTGACGTTCGGCACAATTGCGCCCATCGCGATACCGGTCAGGAGCCGAAGTACGAGCAGTTCCGTTACGCCGGTGCTCCTTGCGGTGAAGAACATCAGGATCGACAGCGCCGTTGTTGCCATTAGCAGTACCGGTCTGCGACCGATTCGATCTGCGACCGAGCCGAAGGCCAGTGAGCCGATCAACATGCCCAGCAGGCTGGCACTGAATACCGGGCCGAGGCTGGCGCCTGTGATCCCCCATTGCGCGATGATACTTGGGGCGGCATATGACATTGCTTGAATGTCAAAGCCATCTACGACCATACAAAGAAAACACTGAGCTAATACGAGGGCCTGAAAAACACCCAAGGGCGTTCCTTCGACAATCGCAGAGATGTCAATTTTAATGTTCACTTTTGATACCTTTATTATATTTTTTTTAGGTAATACTGGTGTTCGTCACGCGAATAGGGGGTAAACGTTTCCTCTCTACAGCAAACTAATAGCGCTTTACTCAGCCGTTATTGCGCTAGCCAGGTAGCGGCATCAGCGCGCATTTTTTGTTCAAGCGCGTCGCCGCGTGTGGCGAACTTCCCTTGCAGAGGGAAACCACTTTTTTCCAACATATAAGCCAATGGCGCATATTCTCTCGGGTAGCTCGCAACTGCATCGCGGTCGACGTCTACCGGCCCTTGAGGGAAGGTGAAAGTGCCCATGTCATAGATGGTCTGACGCTTGAAAATCTTCCACTTGCCGTCGCGCTTCTCGACCATGTCGTAGAAACGGTTGTGGACTGCGCATCCCAAATCCAGTTTTTGATTTTCGCCGATGATGACGGCGTTAGTTTCAACGATTGCCCTGTCGCCGTTGAAGGTCACGACCGGATTGCCGATCAGGTGCTTGGTTCGGAAATCAGAGGTACCCATGCGTTGGGAGCCTTTGACGAAATCGCTGAACAACCCCTTGAACCAAGTGATCTCGATGGTTCCGTCCGGGTGCGCCACGTTGAGTAACTGATCCCACTGGCCAAGGTCGCGATGAATCCAGGCAGTCATCAAGTCGGTGATTTGGAGGCGGTCTTCCAGATAGTTCTGCATGTTGTTTCCTGAGGTGGTTCTTGTTGGTGTGAAATCAGCCTCTAATATCCTCAGGACAATATCCAATGAATTAATGTGACGAATTAATCGTTTTCAGAGATTAATCCGTTGGCGGTCAGGCAGGTTTTCTCTCTCGAATTGACTGATCCAGAGCTCTGCTGTCTGGATCACGGCAGAGGGCGTATAAACACTCAGAACGGCGTACGACTGTGCGCCAAAAACTCCTTTGCTTCCTTCGAATTGACATTGAGAGCCCAAACCGGCCTGGCGATTCCAAGCTTCCCAGTCATCCAGGACTGCAGGTAAGTCACCGAAAACTCGACCGCTTCTTCAACTTTTTGATGGTCGTAACCCACGCTGGAGATCGCCATTCTCACCAGGTTGTCCATGTATTCATGCGGCCGATCGACGCCCATCATCAGCGCGTGAATGCCGTGAGCTGAAGCCCCCATCAGAAAATCAGTCGTCGCATCTGCGCGGCCGTATTCGAACTGGCAGGCCAATTTACCGTTCTCCATGTCACGAGTCATGCCGTCCGCGACCATCGCGTGATGCGGCCAGGCGTCGGCTCGGGATACGAATCCCGCCCATTTTCGGTCCAGCAGAGCGCGAAGCAGATACACCCGAAATCCGACGACGAATCGCTGCCACGGCACCGTGAGCACGTCGTAGACCGGGAGGATGTCCGTGAGCATCTGGTTATTGAGCTCTTGGCCGAGAGCAACCAACACCTGATCCAACGTATCGAAGTAGCGATAAAACGTACCGCGCGAAACGCCCGCCTCCCGTATGACGTCATCAATCACCGGTGATACTCGAGGCGTCTGGCCAAATACGCGCATCGCGGCGTCCAGCAATTTCATGCGCATCAGCAGCCGTTTCTTCTCCGCTGTTTTCATCCGGTGATCAATTTTTTCTGGCGTGTCAGTAAGTTGCATCATTGCGCCTGCATTAGAGTGTCAAAGTGTCATTATTAACAGCGCTTATTGGCGGTTGTCGAGAGATAAAATATTTCAGTAGCCCTTGCATATGCTGGGCAAAGTGATCTAGATTGCACTCCATTGTCGAAATGACATTCATGTTCAGTCTGTAAATTGAATGTCAGATGACAAGAACAATAAAAATAATTAGGAGACGACTATGATCCTCCCTACCGAATTGCCTCGCCCGTTTCCGCTTTATGCGTACGCCCCCAAATTGGCAGCGCCATTTCCCCCCCTATCTTTTCTCCGTCGGCGTTCACCCACTACTCCGTGAGCGCACCAGGGCGGCTAGCGCAGGCTTGATCTCCATTCCATAGATTCCTTAAACGCGTCTTAAGTAGCTCGTGCCGGGAATCCGTTCGCCAATAAAAAATTAATGACACAAGTGTCATTATTAACAAAAGCAGGTAAACGTCATGAAAGAAGCAACCGTAGCCAGAATTGATACTCAAGGACCTACCCTGGAAGCGCTGGTCAAACGCGCCGAGGAGTTGCAGCCGCTACTGCGCAAGAATGCCGTGGCGAGCGAACAGAACCGTCGCGCCGCCGAGGAAAACATTGAGGCCATGCGCGAAGCAGGGCTGTTCCGGTTGATGGTTCCCAAACGTCTGGGTGGTCATGAGGGCACGTTGCGTTCTCATCTGGAAGTGTCCGCCATGCTTGCCGAAGGATGCGGCGGGACGGCTTGGGTCATGGCCCTGAGCAATGTCTGCGCCTGGTTCACGAGCTTGGGTACTGAACAAGCGCAGAACGATGTTTTTGGTGCTAACCCGGATGCCCGCGTAGCCGGTGTCTTTACCACCTCTCCAACTTCGCAGCGTGTAGAAGGCGGGCTGCGAATTTCGGGCAAGTGGTATTCGTCTTCGGGCAGCCTGCATGCAGATTGGGCATCGGTGGGAGTAGAGGAGCGTGACGCTCACGGTGTGGTCATCGGTAAGTTTCTTGGGCTAATGCCTAGAAGCGAATTCACCATTGAAGACACTTGGTTTACTGCAGGCATGCGCGCCTCGGGCAGTAACTGCATCGTCGCCAATGATGTGTTTATTCCAAATCACCGATTGCTCGATATGGGGGCGGCGATCGAAGGCGAATACGCAACCGAATTCAAGGATGAAACGGCTTATCGGGCTCAGTTCGTTCCTTTCGCATCACTGATTCTAAATGGTCCGATGCTGGGTATGGGGCGTGCTGCTCTGAAATACGTGATCGAAAATGCACCGCGGCGAGCGGTTACGTACACCTCTTACGAGAAACAAACCGACTCCGTCGCCTTCCAGCTGCAGATTGCCGAGGCGGCGCTAAAAATCGATACCGCGCATTTGCGGGCATTTCGCTCGGCCGACGAGATAGATGAAGCCTCGCGTTTAGGCATCAAGTTGGACGCCGTTACAAGAGCGCGGGTACGGGCAGATGTTGGGCTGGTCAACACACTGATCACCGATGCGCTGAACATCCTGCTGTCGGCCCACGGTGCTGGCAGTTTCGCCGAAACCAGCCCGATGCAGCGCTGGTGGCGCGACGCAAATACCGCTGCTCGCCACGCCGTCGCGCTGCCGGCGGTCGGTAATGAGTTGTACGGCAAGGCACTGCTCGGTGTCGAAAACACCGTCACCCCGCTGGTGTAACCGCGAACACTACTGAGGATTGTCCAATGGACGCCAAACTCCTGCGCTCAGTGATGGGACAGTTCGCCACCGGTGTCACCGTGGTGACGTTCTCCGCCGATGGCAAACCGGCCGGCATGACCGCTAATGCTTTCATGTCCGTATCGCTGGACCCGCCGTTGATTCTGATCTCAATCCGTAATGCCTCCAGCTTCAACCAGTTCGTTAAAGAGGGTAATCGTTACGGGGTCAACTTCCTTGCCGAGAGCCAGCGTTGGCTCAGTGGTCACTTCGGTGGTCGGCCGGAAGAGGGCGCTGAATTGCCATTCATGTATCACGGAGAAACGCCGCTGCTGGACGGCAGCCTTGTGCAGCTCGTTGCGCGTACCGTCGACGTACATCCGGCCGGTGATCACCTGTTGTACATCGGTGAAATCGAGCACATGCGCATCGGCGCCCAGCGCAAGCCATTGCTGTTCTTCAGCGGCCGCTACCACCAGATGCACGCCCGTTCTCCGGGCATGGAATGGAGCGGTTGCATCGACGGTTGGTAACAACCCATCCAAGACTGAAACTGGCGCATGTATCGCTCACGGAGTTACTCCTCGATCAGGAGTGTTCGGGAACGCTCATGCCTAATGAATGTGAATCGAGTGTTTTGCCATGACCGCCAATATCCGCGATGTGTCTGTGACAGCAGACAGCGATATCGATAAACAGGAAACCCAAGACTGGCTTGAAGCGCTGGAAAGCGTGGTTCGCAGCGATGGTAGTTCGCGGGTTGAATTCCTGCTCCGCCGTCTGGAAGAACATGCCAGCCATTTGGGGGTGCGCCGCAACGCACATCCTTACTCGCAATACCAGAACACCATCGCATTGGAAAAACAGCCAGCGTTCCCAGGCGATCTGGCCATGGAAGAACGTCTGACGTCGATCATTCGCTGGAACGCCCTGGCGATGGTTGCCAGGGCCAATAAAGCGTATGGCGAATTGGGTGGGCACATCTCCAGCTATGCCTCGGCAGCGGAGATTTTCGAGATAGGATTCAACCATTTTTTCCGCGCGGATAATGAGGAGTCCAAGGGCGATCTGGTTTATTTCCAGCCGCATTCTGCTCCGGGTGTTTACGCCCGTGCGTATCTCGAAGGGCATCTGGATGAAGCACAGTTGGCGCGTTACCGTCAGGAAGTGGATGGCGGCGGATTGTGCTCTTATCCGCATCCATGGCTAATGCCTGACTTCTGGCAATTCCCGACGGGCTCCATGGGCATTGGCCCCATCAGTTCTATTTACCAAGCGCGTTTCCTGCGATATCTGGAGCACCGCGGTATCTCCGATACCTCCAAACGCCATGTCTGGGGCGTGTTCGGCGATGGCGAGATGGATGAGCCGGAATCCATCGCCGCGCTGTCGCTCGCTGCACGTGAAAACCTCGATAACCTGACATTCATCGTCAACTGCAATTTGCAGCGTCTCGATGGACCGGTGCGGGGTAACGGCCAGATTATTCAGGAACTCGAATCACTATTCAGTGGGGCAGGCTGGAACGTAATTAAGGTGGTCTGGGGTTCGGACTGGGATGCCCTGTTCGCCCGCGATCACAACCATGTGTTGCTGCGCCGCTTCGCATTTACCGTCGACGGTCAGTATCAGACGCTGGGAGCCAATGACGGCGCCTACAACCTCGAGCACTTTTTCGATCAGGATCCTGAGCTTCAGGCGCTTGTATCGCACATGACACCTCAGGAGATCGATGGCCTACGCCGCGGCGGTCATGACTTCCGCAAGCTTTATGCCGCTTTTGCCGCAGCCCGGCAGCATAACGGTCAGCCCACCGTCATCCTTGCCAAGACCAAAAAGGGTTACGGAATGGGCCTTGCGGGTGAGTCACGCAACACCACGCATCTGCAAAAGAAACTTGATATCGACGCATTGAAAGCGTTCCGCGATCGTTTCGCGATTCCACTGGACGACGCAGCGCTTGAAGAAATGCGCTTCTACAAGCCCGCTGATGACAGCGCGGAAATGCGTTACCTGCATGAACGTCGCAACGCGCTTGGCGGCTACTTGCCACGCCGGCAAACCCGAGCCGAGTCGTTGCCGGTTCCAGCGCTGGACAGCTATGCACAGTTCGCGCTCAAGCCTGATGACCGCGAGACGTCCACCACGACGGCCGTGGTGAGGTTGTTTACCAACCTGCTCAAGGATAAAGAACTGGGGCCGCGTATCGTGCCGATCGTGGCAGACGAAGCCCGGACCTTTGGCATGGCGAACCTGTTTCGCCAGATCGGTATCTACTCGCCCGTGGGCCAGTTATACGAGCCGGAAGATGCGGGCGCGATGCTTTATTACAAGGAGTCCCGCGACGGCCAGCTTCTTGAGGAAGGTATTACGGAAGCCGGGGCTATTTCTTCCTGGGTCGCTGCGGCAACTTCGTACAGCGTCAGCGGCGTAGCCATGCTTCCGTTCTATATCTATTACTCGATGTTCGGTTTTCAGCGTATCGGCGATCTTATCTGGGCAGCTGCCGACCAGCGCGCACGTGGCTTTCTAATCGGCGCCACGGCAGGCCGCACTACCTTGGCCGGTGAAGGGCTACAGCATCAAGACGGCACCAGCCAATTGATTGCCTCGACTGTTCCGAACTGTCGCTCCTATGACCCCGCGTTTGCCAGCGAAGTGGCCGTCATTATCGACCACGGCAGCCGGCGCATGCTCGAAGAACAGCACGACGAGTTTTACTACCTGACAGTGACCAACGAAAACTACGCCCAAGCCCCACTGGACGACGCCGACCACGACGCAGTGATTAAAGGCATGCGTCTTTTCGGTAAGCGGGGTGAAGAGGGCACTGCACCTGCAGTGCGCCTGCTTGGTTCGGGCTCGATCCTGCGCGAGGTCATCGCCGCTGCCGATCTGCTTGCCGAGGACTGGGGTATCGCTAGCGAAATCTGGAGTGTCACCAGTTTCTCTGAGTTGGCTCGTAACGCCCGCGAGGTGCAGCGCACAGCGCTGTTTGGTGGCGAAAACCAGGAGCAGAGCTATGTGCAACAGTGCTTGGCTGGCGACCGCCCGATCGTGGCCGCCACCGACTATGTGCGCAGCTACGCCGACCTGATCGCTCCGTACATACAGGCCCCTTACATCGCTTTGGGTACCGATGGGTTTGGCCGCAGCGATACCCGTCATGCGCTGCGTCGGTTCTTCGAAATGGATCGCCAGCACATTGTGGTCGCAGCCCTGGTAGCCATCGATCCACAGAAAGCTGTGCAAGCCCGTGAGCGTTACGCCATCGACGTCGCACTCGACGCCCCGTGGAATCGCTGATCCGAGAACAAGGAGACTGATCAATGCAACAACTCATGGTTCCTGATATCGGCGACTTCCAGGATTTGCCGGTCATAGAAGTATTTATCAAGGCGGGCGATACCGTATCCGTCGAGCAATCGCTGATCACTCTGGAGTCCGACAAGGCGGTAATGGATGTACCCAGCACCATCGAGTGCACGATTCGCGAGGTACTGATCAAGCCAGGCGACATCGTTTCCAAGGGCAGCCTGATTGCTCACGTGGAATACGCCGAGGCAGCGATAAGCGCAACATCTGCGTCGGTAGGCGTGGTAACTGCTGCTCCGGTCGCTATCGAGGTGCCTATCGTTGAAGCGGTTGTCGCGTCCACGATCACCGTTGCTGCATCCGCACCTGCTCGGGCCGAGGCACCATCCGTTGCTGCGCCATCACCAGCTTCGATGGCCCTGGCAGGTCCCACGGTGCGCAAGCTGGCACGTGAACTGGGTGTCGACCTTAGCCAGGTCAAGTCCAGTGACCCACGCGGGCGGATTCAACGCGAGGACGTCAAGGCGTTCGTCAAGGCCCAGCGCGAGCAAATGGCGTCGTCGGCCGGCAAGGGTGGCCTGCTTGATGTACTGCCGTGGCCGGAGATCGACTTCTCCAAGTTCGGCCCGACAGAGCGTCGCTCGATGTCGCGCATCAAGCGTCTGTCTGGCGCCAATCTGCATCGCAACTGGGTAACCATCCCCCACGTCACCAACCACAGTCAGGCGGACATCACCGATCTGGAAGCGTTGCGCGTTCAGCTCAATCGTGAAGCCCGCGAAGGTGACGCGAAGATCACCTTATTGGCGTTTCTGATCAAGGCGAGCGTCGCGGCATTGCAACGCTTCCCGCAGTTCAACGTCAGCCTGCAAGGCGAAGAGATCGTGCAGAAACAGTATTTCCATATTGGTTTCGCCGTCGACACGCCCAATGGTCTCGTCGTACCAGTGATCCGTGATGCCGATCGCAAGGGCATCGCGGCGATCGCCGCCGAGATGGCCGAACTGTCGCAACTGGCGCGCAGCGGCAAGCTTGGGGCGGAGCAGATGCGCGGCGGGTGTTTTTCCGTCTCGTCATTGGGAGGCATTGGCGGTGGGCATTTCACCCCGATCATCAATGCACCGGAGGTGGCGATCCTGGGCGTCGGCAAGGCTGCAATCGAGCCGTCGTGGGACGGCTCTGCGTTTCTACCGCGTCTGCAACTGCCCTTGTCGCTGTCGTGGGATCACCGTGCCGTTGACGGTGCAGAAGCGGGGCGTTTTCTCGCTTATCTGGTATCGCTGTTGGCGGACTTCCGCCGTGTTTCGATCTGACTCGACCAACAATAAAAAGGAGAACGAACATGACTGCTCTGCAATCAACCACTCTTGACGCAAACACCCAACGCATCGCGCCGTTCAAGATGGCTCACGTGGTCTATCGCTGTGCCGACCGCAAGTCCATGGTCGAGTGGTACTGCAAAATGTTCCAGGCCCGATTGGTGTTTGAAGACGACGTCCTGGCTTTTATCACCTATGACGACGAGCACCACCGCCTCGCGTTTTTCAACATGCCGGAATTACCGAAGAAAAACGACAACATGGTGGGTGTGCACCACATTGCCTACAGCTATCAAACCATTGCCGAGCTGCTGGGCACTTACGAGCGGCTGAAGGGCGTCGACATCCTGCCATCCTGGGCGATCAACCACGGCCCCACCACGTCCCTTTACTACCGCGACCCCGAAGGTAACGACATCGAACTGCAGGTCGACAATTTTGCCGACCCCGCAGACGCCGCAGCGGTCTTCAAGTCCGAAATTTTCAAACAGAACCCGATCGGCGTCGAATTCGATGCCGACGCGCTGGTTGCGAAATGGCATACAGGTGCCAGTGATGACGAACTGTGCGCACTGGGAACATGCGCGACCGGCGAAAGCCTTGGCCCTCAATTCAGGTAAGCCCCATGAAATTATGTACCTTCAAGACCCAGGCTGGCACCGCTACTGTCGGCCTGGTTATCAGAGATCAGGTGGTCGCTATCGCAGACCATTTTGAAGCCGCGCCCGGCACCATGATCGACTTGATCGCCGATTGGGATAACTGGCAAAAACCTCTGGGCGAATTGGCTGCGAGCGCCGTTAGCGGTACGCCGATAGAGGCGGTTACGCTGCTGGCACCCGTGCCGCGTCCCGGCAAGATTCTGGGCATTGGCCTCAACTATGCCGATCACGTCGAGGAGTCCGGTATGGACATGCCGGCAGATCAGTTGTGGTTCGCCATGATGAACACCGCGGCAAACGGACCCTACGCGCCTGTGGATTTGCCGAAGGTGTCAGAAACCCTCGATTACGAAGCCGAAATGGTCTTCATCGTTGGCAAGCGCTCTCGCCACCTTTCCCCGCAGACTGCAAAAAACGCCATCTTCGGTTATTGCGTTGGCAATGATGTGAGTGTGCGTGACTGGCAGTTGCGTACATCGCAATTCATCCTCGGCAAGTCATTCGATACCCATGCGCCATTCGGGCCCTGGATCGTAACCGCCGATGAGATCGATGATCCTCATCAACTGGGTATTCGCTGCTTCGTCAACGATGAAAAACGCCAGGATTCGGGTACTGATCAGCTCATCTTCGACTGCTATCAACAAATCGAGTACCTATCGAAGGTCATGACCCTGGAGCCGGGCGACGTGATTTTTACCGGCACGCCCGGTGGTATCGGCGGGGGCTTCAAACCGCCCCGCTGGCTGCGCGAAGGGGATCGGGTACGGGTCGAAATCGACGGTCTCGGCTTTATCGAAAACGTGGTACGCACCGAAGTCTAATGTTCGCCGATCAGGGCCGTCCACATTCGATGGGTGGCCCGCCGGATTTCCAATAAGGAGAGAACCATGGATGAGCAAATCATCATAAATACCATTACCGAGCTGGAAACTGCTCGCTGCCGTGCGTTGGAAACTGGCGACCTGAAGGCTTTGGCCGAACTGGTTGATGAGGGGCTGGTGCACATTCACGCCACTGGAACGATTGACGATAAGGCTGGCTACTTGCAGCTGGTTCAGGACGCCATCGAATTTCTTCGCGTTGACAGAAAGAACCTCGACGTTCGCGTTTATGCGGATGTTGCAATTGCCACAGGCCGGCTCTTGCAGAGCATCAAGCTTCGCGCCACCGGAGAGCGACGGGAGATGGACGTCATCACGACCCAGATTTGGTTGCGCCAGGCAGACGTGTGGCGCCAGATCAGTTTTCAGGCAACCAACCTTTAACGCGAGCGCATTCCAGCCCACCTTTTAAGGTGGGTTTCTGACAATAAGAACAAGAGACAGAAAAATGAATAACGTCAAGGTGAAAGCGCTTGGTGCGGTTTTGGCCGCCCTGGCGATTGTGGACTGTCACGCCGAAGAAAATATTGCCCCGGGCGAGGGCACCCTGTTTCGCAGTGTGTTTGGTGAAACACTGGAGCGGGACTATGGCATCACGGTATCCAGTCTGTTGGATATTGCTTACTCACGAAACAACCGCTCCAACCACAGCGAGCGCCAAGATGGCCTCAGTAACTTCCCGATCACGGGTATGTCGGACGAGGGATTGGAGTTGGGCAGCCTTCATCTGTTCGTCGACAAACAAATCAAGGGCCCGTTCATTTCACGTATTACTCCATTACCCGGTCCGAAAGCGGACGATTTCTCATTCGGTTTCACAGCGGAAGTCAACTACGGGCGCAACGCCCAGTTCGCCGCAACGTATGGTTGGGACCGAACGCTCGGGGTCAACGAACTGGATGGCGCCAAGGCGCAGCGCGACAAGGATTATTTCCTGTCATTCCCTAACTTTGCTGCCACTGCCTATGTTCCTTACGGTCCCGGTTTCAGCGTTATGGCTGGAGTCTTAGGACCCGCGCTCGGTTATGAAATCCCACCCAATATCCGCGCCGCACGCAACCCTTTTGCAAGCAAAACCTATGCATTTGTCAGCGAGCCCGGAGACGTTGCCGGCGTGCTCGTGAGCAGTCGGTTGTACAACGGTGATGCTGGCATTTTTGGAGTGGAAGCAGGCGTGGTGCAAGGCTGGAACAACTTGCGTGACAACAACGACGACAAGTCGGTCATGGGCGCTTTGCGCTGGCGTACGCCTGACATGAACACGTGGATCGACTACGAGTTCATTGTCGGCAATGAGCAAAACGACAGCTTCTCAGACGTACAGGCACCACCTTCGCGAATTGTTTCTCCGTCGGGACAGTTCAAACAGCAGCACTCGCTGAACGGTTGGCACCAGTTTGATCAGCGCTGGTCGATGGGGGCCGAAGTTGTTTATGGCCATCAGAGTGGTGACGGCAAGGCCTCCACTGTCGATGTCGTCAATGGTCCGGGTTTTGATGGCGCAACCTGGTGGGGGGCCAACGCAGTCGTGACCTATCAGTTCCGGCCGGATATTTCATGGTCACTGCGTGGAGAGCACTTCAGCGATCCAGATGGTTTCATCCTTTTTCCAACGACCGCAGCACGGGGCAATTTCAACGCGCTTACCACCGGGTTTCGTTATGACGTGAACAAGAACGTGTCATTGCGGCCGGAGCTTCGTTACGACTGGTTCGACCCCAAAGAACATGATCGTCCTTACGGCAATGGTCGTGACCGCGACCGTCTCGGCGTCATGGTCGAAACGCTCGTCTACTTCTAACTCACGCGAAAAACAGGAGCCATACGATGAGTATCAATAATAAAAACTGGGACGCTCGTTACGAATATTGTGCTGTTGCAATGCTAGCGTTAGGGTTTGGACTGCTGGGGTTGGATCGCTTTATTATTTTGCCGCTTTTCCCCACGATCATGCATGACCTGAATCTCAACTACCAAGACCAGGGGAATATATCCGCGGTCCTGTCCATAGCGTGGGGAGTCACCTCGGTATTTATCGGTGCATTGGCTATCCGTATCGGGCACCGTGGCGTATTGATTGGCTCACTATTGATGTTTTCGTTACTCGCCGGGCTTTCTGGTCTGGCAACGGGAGTCGTCTCGCTGCTGATCATCCGTGGGGTAATGGGGATCTCCGAAGGGGCGTTCTCGCCAATCTCCATTGCCGCAACGATGGATGCTTCGCACCCAACACGCCGGGGGCTTAACTGCGGCATTCAACAGGCGCTGTTTTCAATCCTCGGATTAGGCCTGGCACCCATCATCGCAACTCAGTTGTTGCTCGTAGTGCCGTCCTGGCGTTGGGTGTTTGTGATTGTCTCAATTCCAGGCTTTCTCATGGCTTTTGTGATGTACCGTTACCTGCGTGAGCCGGGTGATGCGGCAAAAGTGGAGGCAGCAGAGTCAATCAAGGCTAAGGGCAGTTGGGTGGAAGCGCTGCGCTATCGAAATCTGGTTTTGAGCATCATCGGTATGTTTTGCATGCTGACAAGTCTGCTTGTTCTCAGCGTAATGATGCCTAACTACTTGATTGACTATCTTCAGCTAAGCACGCAACAGATGGGCTTTATCATGTCGGCCATTGGTTTAGGCGGGTTCTTTGGTCAGTTAATCGTGCCCGCTATATCTGATCACATTGGGCGAAAACCTGCGGTTATCGGATCCTTCATCGCCACCGGTGTCGCGTTGTGGTTGTTGATACACACCGGCCCTGAGCCGTTAAAGCTGTTCTTACTGTTGTTCGCCATTACCTTTTTTAACTTCAGCCTGATCTGCATGAACATTGGACCGATTACCAGTGAGGCTGTACCTGCCCATTTGGTGTCGACGGCGACGGGATTGGTCGTGGGGATCGGCGAGGTATTCGGTGGAGGAATCGCCCCGGCGCTGGCAGGTTTCATCGCCCAGAACTACGGCATTCAGAACACGCTGTATCTGGCGATGGGGGGAGTCATTGCAGGTTTGTCAGTCGCATCAATGCTAAAGGAAACGGCCCCAAGAAGAATCAAACTTAAGGCGACGCATGAAGAAGGGTTGGATGCCCTTTAAATAGAGTCGTGTGCCATTCCCAGGACTTAAAGGGGGTAGCGCCGCTCGGTCATACGCTTTGTTCATCACGCCCTGTGCTGCCACTGATGTGGCAGCAACTGGTCGATTGAACTCGTCTGTTGGTCGACAGCCGGGTTGACGGATGCAATGACTCAACCTTGCCTGTTTCGAGTGGAATGCTCTGGACACCTGAATCCACATTGGAAGCTAGGAAAAACTGTATGCGCAGCAGAAATATCAATTTAGCTCCTCGTGCAAGCTTGTTTTTTTTCGTTGATTATTTTCCTGGTTTTTGTAAACGGCATTGTCGCGGTGTTGCAGATGGGTACGCCGCGGGACGCCGAAAGGAATGTCGAAACTAAATGGATGGCGGGCATCCGACACACTCGCTACCGCTATTACTCAGATCAATGAGCGCAATCTTCTGATTGCTACAGCCTCTGATGAACAATCACACGTTGCCCGTGAGGTGGATCGTAATCTCTTCAGTATTCGAGAGCTCGCAGTACAGAGTTCTGGGGGCGTCAGCCAGACGGCCAGTGCGTGTAGTGACATGTCAAGATTGGCGGTCAACCTTAATCATTTGGTGAATCGGTTTCAGATCTAAGCCATTCCCCGTGCCGTCATACATCTCCGCGTAAAACAAAGCCGGGTGATTAGCCCGGCTTTTTTACTCGATCTTTTAATTCACGAGTCGCAGTCTCAATAAATCGTGAAGCGAGCCTAACGTTGAGTTATCCCGAAAACGCGTTCGGCATTACGGTAGGCAATTTTTTCTCGATCCGAGTCCGTGATAGGTGCAGTGTCCAGAAAATCCACCGACTCCAGTGACGATTCGAAAGGATAATCGATGGCGAACATAATCCTGTCTGCGCCTAGAAGCTCAATCGCGAACTTTAAGTTTGCATGAGAGTTGACGCCGCTGGTCGTGATGTAAAAATTGTCCCGGAAATACTCGCTTGGCAGTTTTTTAAGCTTGGGTGAGCCCGGGGCCGACCGTGCCTTTTTATACATATTGTCGATCCGCCAGAACCAATAGGGAATGGCCTCTCCCATATGACCGAGAACCACAGTCAGATTAGGATGCCGGTCGAATACACCACCCATGATCATCCGCATTGCATGCAGTCCGGTATCGGCGGCAAACCCCCAAATCGCATTGGTCATACCATGCGCCTTGTAGGGTTGAACCATCGCAGGCGCGGGGATTCGGGGATGAAGATAAAGAGGCGCACCGCGCTCTGCAATTGCAGCCAGCAAAGGTTCAAACTGTGGTTCGTCCAAATACGCGCCGTTGGTATAGCTGTTGAGTAGAATTCCGTTGAGCTTGAGCTCTCCAAGTGATCGATGGATCTCGGCGACAGCTGACGGCACATCCTGCGGTGCAACTGTCGCAAGTCCCGCGAAACGTTTGGGGTGGCGCGCGATGACGGCCGCCATGTAGTCGTTAGTCAGCCGAGCCATGCTTGCCGCGTTGGCTGAGTCGAATGATTGAACACCAGGAGAGGTGAGACTTAGCAGGTGCATGTCAACGCCCGCTTGGTCCATTCCTTTCAACCGGTAATCGATATCCGCGAGCCCCTGGTGAATCGCGGGAATGGCATGGATGCCTCCCAGTAGTTCGGCCTCGAACTTGTCAGGGCTGGATGCAGGAATCGCGGCCATCGCGGCAAACCACTCCGGTACGGCGAATGCTTCTTCGGTCGCGATCTTGCGATAAGTCGAGCGGCCAGGCTTGGCCGCAGCGACGGCCGCCACCACAGGAATTGCAGCAATGGCCGCACCCAACAGAGTTCGACGATCAATCATGCGGCACCTTCGGTATGGTTACGTATAGAGAATTGAGTAATTTGGGCAATTCGCTTAGATCCCCGACACCGCCGTAGCAGTAATAGTCCGGGCGCACGATGAGGGCTTTGAGTCCGGCCTCGGCCATGAATTGCAGGTATTTTCCAGAGACATCGCGATAGATGCCTTTGCTACTGTCAGCCGTTTCCGCGAGCCGAATGACTTTTACGTTGTAGTCACTAATGAATCTCGACTGTTCCGGGTCGAGCACCGCCAAAGGATTCTCGTCACCTCTCACCAGCAAGTGGAAGCTGCGTCCGATGACATCGTCGTAGCGGCTGACCTTGCCACCGATTTCGATCGAACCGTGTACCCCAAGAATGCCGCGTAATGGGCCATCCTTCTGCAGTAGACCCTCGGTTAAACCCGGGAATGGCGGCAGTGGTGCGACGTTGCCGCTTAGATACGCCGCGTCGCGCTCTGCGGCTTTCACCGGATCCGATACGCACACGACTTTGCCCATGGCCATCGACGCTTCGATCACTGCACGGATCTGCGGTTTGCGCTCCAGGGTGTAGCTGTCCAGCAGGGCGTTGTCAGCCAGACCGCGTAGCAGCAGATCCAGGCGCCAAGACAGGTTCCACGCATCGCGAATGCCAGAGCACATGCCCTGGCCCATGAACGGCGGCATCACGTGGGCAGCATCGCCGGCCAGCAGCACCCGACCGCTGTGCCAGTTCGAGGCAATGCGTGAGCGGAACTGATAGACCGCGTGGCGCACCAGGTCTGCAGTGTCCGGCGTCACCCAGCGCGACAGCAGCGACCAGACCTTGTCGGTATCTTGCAGGTCTTCGATGGATTCGTGCGGCAGGCGCATGAATTCCCAGCGGCGATAACCGGGTCCGCCGGGCACCATGGTCGTTGGACGCTCGGGATTGCACCACTGGCCGATGTCTGGTACATCCAGCTGCACGCCAGGTTTGGGCTTTAGATCGACGACCAGCCAGTCTTCCTCGAAACCTAGGTCCTGCCACTCGATACCGAGCGACTGGCGCACAAAACTGTTGGCCCCGTCGGCGCCAATCACGTAGCGGGCACGAACCCGTTGCTGCTCCTCACCGAGGGTAAATTTGCCGTCTTCGCGAATGACCCGAGTCAGCAGCATGTCGCAGCCATTGGCATCCTGCTTCAACGCCGTTGCTTCCCATCCTTGGTGGACCTGCACATTGCTGATGCTTTTGGCTTTGCGGTCCAGCGCGGCTTCCAGCGATGGCTGGTTGAACAGATAACCGAACGGCCCGTCACTGATGGATTCGGCTGACCAGTCTATCTCCACCAGGACTTTCCATTCCGCGTTGAACCACTGGTAGCGTGCCGAGGGTTGAGAGATTTTTTCAAGCTCTTCACCCAGGCCCATGGACAGGAAAATACGGCGGATTTCATGGTCGTAAAACACCGCGCGCGGCAAAGGATAAAGCGCTGGCCAGCGTTCGAATACGGCGACCGAGTAACCCATCTGACCCAACAGAATGGCGAGGGTCTGGCCTACGGGTCCGTAGCCGGCAATGGCGACGTCGACTGTGGTGTGCTGATTCATAACTGTGCCTCATGTACTGCGCATGAATTCCGGATACGCCCGGGCCCGGCGCGCGATCGGGAGGACTCGCACCATTCAGGCCTGTCAGATTTTTGGAGAGGGGCAGGGAGACTCAGGCCGAGGCCGAGGTGTCCGCTTCAGTATTGAAAATGAAGTTGTCCGGTACGTCCGGCCCCCACAGGTAGAGGGAGTTTTCCGGTGGGTAATCACCGGCTGGCCATACGCTTCCTTGGGAGATGTAATCCATGTCTGCCGAGTACTCGCAGAACGAACCCCATGGATCCTGCACGTAATGGAAATAGTTCGAGCCCAGGCAATGCCGGCCGGTACCCCAGCCTTTTGCATGTCCGGCGGCGGCCATCTGTGAAGCGCCGGCGCCGACTTCATCGATATTGTCGACTTCCCAAGCCGCGTGGTGCCAGCCCTTGGCGCTGCTCTTGGCGAACGCCACTAGGTGATGATCACAGCCGTACGGGGCGTGACTGAAGGCGATGATGTCCATCGACTTATCGGAGAGTTTCAGACCCAGAGCTTGTTCATAGAAGTGAAGGGCACCGAGGACATCCGGTGTGAACAACAGGACGTGGGACAAGCGGCGAGGACGAACCTTTGCCATACCATCACGCGTCGTTGCGCCACGATTGTCGGCAGGTGTGCTGCAGATAGGGCGGGCGGTTTTCTGATCAGGCATGGTTTTGTCGCCGACCTTCACCTGCAATAGGTTGCCGTCGGGATCACGGAACCAGATGCCGTCTTCGGGGCGATCCTCTAAGCGCCCGCCAGCAGCTTCGATCTGCTGACGCAGGACAACGAAGTCCTGTTCATAGCAATTGAAACTCAGGTAGGCCAGAGATTTGGATGAGGAAGGCAGGATTTTCGCCCAAACATGGCCGTCGGCGGCGCGAAGCAGGAGTTGGTCCGGCTGGCGTTCTACATCTAGACCGAAGCTTTCAAAGAATTGGCAGGCTTCGTTCAGGGACGGAACGTGCAGCGCGTAATGATCGATTGAATGCACACCATGGGACACGCTCATGATTGCCTCCGTTTAATTATTCTTGTTGTGGAGCGCAGGGGCGAGGGCGGCCCTGCGCTGAATTCGATGCCGTATTGGTAATCAGGCTTCGTCTACAACCGGGTTGACCAGCTTGCCAATGCCTTCGATCGATACTTCGACCACATCACCGGCTTTCAGATAGACCTTGGGATTCATGCCAAAACCAACGCCGGCCGGGGTACCGCTGACAATCACGTCGCCGGCTTCTAACGTCACCGCTTCGCTGAGGGTCGAGATGATGGTGGCCACGTCGAATAGCATGTCGTTGGTGTTGGCTGATTGCACGACCTTGCCGTTGACTCGGGTTTCCAGCAGCAAGCCCTTGCCACCTGCCGGCAACTCGTCGGCTGTCACCAGGGTCGGTCCAAACGCACCGGTGTTATCGAAGTTTTTGCCGACCGTCCATTGTGGCGAAATGAACTGGTAGTCACGGACCGATCCCTCATTGAACAGCGCGTAGCCGGCAACGTGGTCGAGGGCATCTTCCTTGCGGATATGGCGGCCGCCGCTTTTCAACACAACAGCCATTTCACCTTCGTAGTCGAGGGTGTCCGAGACGCGCGGACGCACCAAGGGCTTGTTGTGAGCAGTCAGACTGGAGTTCCAGCGCGGGAACAGAGTCGGGTAGGTCGGCTGGGCGTAAGGGGATTCTTTGGTGTGGTCGGCGTAGTTCAAACCGACGCAAATAATTTTGGTCGGACGCTGCATCAATGGCAGGTAGGCATCTTCTGCCACCTCGACCAACGCGCCATTGGCATCCTGACCATGGGAGGTCAGATCCACGCCGCGGGCCAAGAGGGACTCGAGGGATTCGGCGCCCAAAACGCGAACACCTTCGGTAGTGACGACACCCAGGACAGGTTGACCTTGATTGAGGAAGCGAACGTAGCGCATGACGGTTTCTCTTGCTGAATTGAAAAGGGCCGGTGAAATGGGTAGCCGACCGCGTGCTCAATAAACTAGATCCGATAAAATATATCGTCAAGATAAATATATATTTCATCTAATGTGAGAAATTTTCCTGACTGTGTATGATTCATCTGCATGACACTTAAAGGAGTCGGACGTGAATTCTCCACTGCTCCACTGCTCCACTGCTCCACTGGCAACCCACGGACCCTGCGGAAAAACGCACCATGGCCTCACAGCTTGAAGCCAGAATTCGCCAGGACATCATCAACGGACATCTAGCACCGGGTAGTCGCCTGCGCCTCAAAGAGCTGGCGGATGCCTACGACGTGGGAGTCATTCCTTTACGCGAGGCGTTGTCGCGCCTGGCCAGCAGCGGTTTCGTCTCAGCGGCCGATCAGAAAGGCTTTAGTGTCGGCCGGATCTCGGCCGCAGAAATCGCAGACATCACCGCCGCGCGCTTGCACATCGAATGCAAGGTGTTGGCGGATTCGATTCGTCAGGGCGATGTGGAGTGGGAGAGCCGAGTCCTGGCCGCCCACCACCGAATGGATCGCCTGACCATAGTCGAAGGCCCGGAGCGACTGCTGAAACTCGAATGGGAAAACGCACACGACGTGTTCCATCAAGCGCTGATATCAAGCTGCAATTCGGCGACATTGCTGCGTCTCTGCGTATCGTTGCGTGACCAGACGGCGCGATACCGTTTTCTGTCAATGCACTACCCGCAAAGCCATGGACGTGATGTCCAAAATGAACATCGACAGCTGATGGAGGCGGCACTTGCCAAGGACATCGACATGGCGTGCGAATTGCTCTCATGCCACTATCAGACCACTACCGATTCGGTGCTCAAGCACGCATTATTAGGCTAGTTTTGACGTTCTCTCGACCAGAGGTCGGATCAATGATTCGACGGTCGTTGGAATCTGCTTGACTTCAATTTCGGCCTGATTGAGCAACCACTCGTAAATGGGGTCATGCCGAGATAAGGAGAAAACTAAGATATTTGCGTCGCAAGCTGTTTATCTATAAAGGTTTCCGCGTAAACCACTTAGGTTTCACTGAAGGATGGGCGCAAACCTCCACCCATCCTTGTATGCCTGTCGCGCGGTCTCTGTGTAGCCTGCGAGAACCAACTTTTCATATTCAGCTCGTGTGCTGCGCTGCAGAGTTTATCGTCGGCAACACAGTGAGGTAGGGGTTGTTCAAAGGAACGTCATTGAACAGCCGAAGAGGGTCATTCAGAAGGTAACCATGCAGTCTGCGTGTTTTACGCGGGCCAATGACTTCACAGGTCCAGATGTTCAGGCCGTTCTCCTGCTTTCGGTGCAAGTCCAGCTTCTCAAAGCGTTTTTGCACCCACTGCCAGTCTGTCGTCTTTTCTTCTTTGGCGAAGACAGCTGCCTGTGGGTGTTCCTGTGCGTAACGTTGAAACAGCCCAGGACTCACCAGGTACACGGTATTGGCCACGGTATGCACCAGAGCCCTCGCGTCATTGATGATCAGTTTGCGGGTATCAATGTGCTGGCGCAGCCAAATCATGAAGTGTTCGCCTGAGGGCCGCGTCCATGGGGTTTGCTCCTGTATAACAGATGTTGATGAAGTAGCAGGCGCATCAGTTTTTTGTTGAGTTGGCTCTTGTTCAGGGAAGGCGTCTGGTGGTGGCGACAGAGTTGGCGCGGTATTCGGTGTGACGAACAATTCCAGTAGGTCGTCTAAGCCATCCGCAGGGGCCGCGGTTGCGGCTGGTATCACTGGTGCGGATGAAGGCCTTCCGTTCACCGTCATCGTAGCGGCTTCGCCATTGGGCGGTATGCGGGTGGCAGACTCTATTGACGCAGCCTCTTCCGGTACGACCTTCACGGTGCCGCTAAACGGCGGGGGCCGCTCCCCAGTGTCCCAGATCAAGGCTGGGGCCAATCGCAGCAAGGTGAATGTGTGCGACCATCCTCCCTCGCTCGTGATGACTGCCTTCCAGATGGCCTTGTCATCGGCTGTTGGCTGAAGCATGCCGTGATCTTGCAGAACGTTGAATACTGCGGTGTTACTCGACGGGATCCCTTCGATGCCTTGCGAAAGCAGGTGTGCGCGCAGCTTGTCTGAGACTGTCTTACTGACGAGCCACAAGGCGTCCTGTGTCAGCCAGCCATCTGATGCTTGGGGCTGGTTCAGCTTCAATTCTTCCTTGATCAGGAAGCGCAGGCCTTCCAGCAGTTTACGTTGCAGTGCATGTTTCGGCGCCGCCATCGCCCTGGCCGGATCGCCCCCCAACTCCTGAGCGACAGAGGCACGGTCGGCCTGGGTTACGAGCTCACCGAGCACGCCGGCATGTTCATATTGGCCTGCCAGTACATACAGTAACGACGACCACAGAGCGGGATAGTCGCTGAGCCAGTCCAGGATGTGACAATCAAGCAGGCGGTTGTAGAGTAGCCCAGTCGCAGCACTGTGCAGCCGGTACTCACGCTCCTTGCGATAGCGGAAGCGGTACGGATGCAATAATGGTCCGTGCCAGGGGTGCCAGGTGTTGCCGTCGGCGTATTCGACATGAAGGTCGACGGCGATCTTGCCAATATCGTGCAGGAGCGCTGCGTAGGCAACGGCGGCTGTCCAGGCTTCGGCTTGTGCCACTTGGTCCTCTGGTGTTGTGCCTGCTGGAAGAAGGTGCGATTGCCGCAGCTTGAGCGCGTAGGCGACGATTTCCAGCCCGTGATCGAGCATGCCGCCTGGATAGGCATGATGATGGCTTTCCGACGCGGGGAATTGCTGGACCAACTCGGCGTAACGTTCCAGGGGCGAGAGGTACAGGGTTGCGAACTGCTTGCGTGAGAGCGAAGTACGTTGCCAGATGTGTTCCAGCAGCTTCTGCCGGCGTGGCGTGGCCAGCAGCGATGCGGCCGACTCAGGCCGCGTCAGCCCCTTACCTTTTACAGCCGCTTCCGTGGGAGCCATCGGTACCGACCCCGAGCGTTTTCGTTGGAACAACGCGAACATGATGTCACCTGAAGTTGCGGTGGATGGGAGAGCCTTTTCCTTTTCCGGTTAGAGCCTTTCCCCTTGCCCCCATTCCATTGACCCTTCCCAGCCCTTTGACCTTTATCGAAGCCTTTACATGTAGCTCGGCTCGGGGAGTCGCTCTACAAGCTATCCGACACGGGGTCACTCCTTTTTTGAGGTGAGCGCGATCCGCCTACCGGCGTCTGAAGATCTCGCCAATCTGCCTTGACGAGGAAAGGAATATTCCTTACCATCGGAAAAACTGTCATCCAAGGAGCACGCCACGCCATGCCAGCCATTCATGAACTAGCCACGCTCACATCGAAGGGCCAGATCACGCTGCCCAAGCCGATCCGTCAGGCGTTGGGCGTCGATACCGGCGGCAAGGTAGCCTTCGACCTGGGCGAGGATGGGCAGATTGTCGTCACCCGCGCGAATGCCGAGCACGAAGATCCGGCCATCGGCGCGTTTCTGAGTCTGTTGGCCCGCGATATCGAGGCTGGCCGGCATGTTCGCGGGTTGCCGGACGAACTGGCTCACGCCATGCTGATGCAGGCTGGGCATGACGTGAATCTGACCAACGAGATTGACGGCGAAGTGGCGCTCTGATGCAGCGGCACGGATGGACGCTACTCTTCCACGACTGTGTGATCGAGCAGTTGCAGAGGTTGTATACCGCCGCGCAGCGTGCGGAGCAGAATGACCCGATAGGATTTGCATCCAATGCCAACGTCAAGCTGTTCCGAGCCCTGAGCCAACTGGTGCTTGAAATCGTTCCCGGTGAGCCGGCGCGCGATGAGTACCGTCAAGGAAATACACTGGGGCCGGAATACCGCCACTGGCGAAGGGCCAAGATTGGGAGACGGTTTCGGCTGTTCTTCCGTTATGACTCGAGGGCGAAAGTGATTGTCTACGCTTGGGTCAACGATGAGCAAACGCTGCGTGCCTCGGGGAGCAAATCCGATCCGTATGCGGTGTTTGAGAAGATGCTGGGTCGTGGAAATCCGCCAGACGACTGGAACGCGTTGGTGACAGCCAGCCGGCAGAATTGGAGCAAACTGGAGTAATTGTTCAACGCGCTTAGCAGGTGATGACTATGAGCACAAGAACTCGCATCAGCAATGCAGAACGCTTTGGCCGCTGGCTCGGCCGCAGATGGCGTGCTTATGTGTGCAGAGAGCGGCGGGTATCGGGATGGCTGATTGGGCAAGGCGTGCCTACGCCAGCGGCGGCTGTGTTGATCTGGGGCGTCAAGCTCGCGGTACTGGCTGTGCTGCTCTATACCGCGTTCTGGCTGGTCCTGCTGCTGATATTCGGCGTGGTCATCTCCCGGGTAGCAAATAACGCAGAAGTAGATGAAACGTCTGAGCCTGAGTGGAAAAACGGACCAGCCGGCTTCGGACTTTACACGTATGATGGCTATCGCATTGATCCGCACGTTCATGATGACAATTGACTACCCGCTCATTTCTTTGAAACGGCCTTCATCAATGCATCGGGTCCCTTTCCACCGGCGGCTTTTGCATCTCCTGTAGCGCCAACAAGCCCCTGAAGAATGTTCCCTGCTTGGATACCCGCCCAAGATAGCGCCATCACCCAGAAGGTTGGCAGCACAATGAACATCGTCCCCATGACGAAGTTCAGCAACAGATCGCCAAAGGAGTTGTTCAACCCCATCACTGGATCGAAATTAGTGACGGGCCGGTTCCAACCCCAGCCCGAGCCGTAGAGCGCGTCGAGGATGGTGCTGTCGATCCAGCGAGCGAGCTGGAACCAGAAGTCGACGAAGAACAGCGCGAACTGGACCACGCTGATGGTGACCACGGTCTTCAGCTCGTAGGTGCCCATCAACAGCACCAGCGGGATGCAGATCACCAAGGCCATTTTCAGCAGCGACAAGACCATCGGCAGGGCCTGGCGCACCACGTCCATCGCCGGAAATGCAGGAATGGCTCCCACCGCAAGACCTACGTCGCCCGCCGTGCGGGTAACGATGTTCGGCAAGGTCTTGTCGATCTGGCCACCATAATCGGTGTAAACCGTTCCCTGGTTGAGCTTCTGTTGGCGCGGGGAGGCGATTGCGCGGATGACCGAGCCGTCGACCTCGCTGCGGCTCAGAAAGCCTGCCCAGCCGGCCAGGCGTGTAAGCAAGCTGGGATCGACCTGGCCCAGCAGACGTGCCCGCAGACCATTGCTATTGTCGCTCCACCATTGCTGGCAGGTCGGGTAGCCGCCCCCGCCGGGCACCTGCGCAAGGCCCGCGTCGCGGTCGGTATCATAGGGCCAGGCATCGCGCGGCGTGCGTGAGTGGTAGGTGTCATAGTAGCCACCAGTGTTGACGAAGTAGGCCGAGCCGATCCAGGTCACGTCATGCATCTGCGCTTCATCCAGCTCCGGCCGGCTCATGAACAATTTCGCCCTGGCGGGTCCATAGCAGTCGTGGGTGAAGTCCGCCACGTCCTGTGCGAGGAGGGGGTCGTCAATGCGCGTGGCGTTGATCTCCATCCTCATTTGCCGCAGATCTGTTCCGCACGGGATCGCTGCCACCGAGGCCCCCGTTACCGCACGCGAGAGTGCATGCATGAAGGCCCACCACACCGGCACCTTGGCGCTCTGGTTGTTGAGCGTGCTGAATGACTGCGACCAGCCGGTATCCGTAGGTTGCGGAGCATTAACCTGGCACTGTGCCGATCGCGCCTGGTCGTACTTGATCGTGCCGAGGTCAATATCGATAAACGGGATGCCGGCGAACATCAGCACGACGATGGCCACCCAGATGCGGTTCTCGATGCGCATCGAGGACAGTACGCCCTTGTTGCCTTCGTCGGCCCCTTCAGTACGTGCTTTGAGCCATTCCTGGATAATAATGGCTATGAAGGGAATGGCAAACACGCCGCTGGAGACCAGCACCGACCAGATGCCGTTGTGGACGATCCAGCCCACGAGGGTCAGGTAATACTCCAGATAGTCAGTGGTGAAAAGCGTCATGTTCGAGGTCTCCCGTTAGACCGCCTGCATCAGCAGGCCGGCCTCCAGTGCGACGATCGCGATGAGGCCGGCGATCTCGGTACGTAGCAGCCGGCGCCGTGCCGAGGCATCCGACTCGCGTGTCAGCAGCCGACGGCGCATCCACACCCAGCCATAGACGGTTGCCCCGTAGAGACAGAGCCGCCACAACAGGAAGTAGCCAGCCGAGTCCGCCAGCCAGCGTTCCCAGCCGACAATGCTGCCGACCAGATAGAGGCCGGCGATGTTGGCCGCCACTGCCAGCGCAACGAGCAGCAGCGTCCATAGCAATGCCCTGGCGACACGGCTGTTGAGGAGCCAGCGCGGCCGTAGCCATGCTTCGTTCATGGCGTGCCTCCTGGATGGGAGCGCTGTAACTGGTCGAGGCGATCCGGCACCGGGTCGCCCTCGTAGATACCACGCGAGCCTGACGCGCGCGTGCCATGGCGCTGAATGATCGTCATCGGCGAGTTGTTTGCCAGCTCGCGCCTGATCTCCAGTTCGGTTTTGAGGTTAAGGATCTCGCGGTCGAGTGTGTCGTTTTCATGATTGACCGCTTCGACGGCCAATTGGTTAGCCGCTACGTTGGGTTCTTTCTTGCCGGTCAATAGTGTGCGCTGCAGCAGCAGAGCCTTTTCCAGTACCGACGCCAGCGCTACCTCGGACGCTAGGCGGTGGGCGAGGACATCTTGGTCGGGCTCGTCACGTAGGGCTTCGATAACGCCGCGGGTAACCGGCAAGGATGTACTGCCGGCTGCACGCAAGTTCTCAGAGGTGGTATGGCGGGCGCCGCTGATCAATTCCTGCAGCGTTTCCAGCTTGGTCTCGTACTCTTCCTGAATCAGCGGCGTCAACCCGACGCCTGGCACGGTTTGGGTCTTGGTACAGGTCTCGCAGGTGCGCTGCTCTTGTTCGCCGAGCACGCGTGTGGCCCAGTCGGTGGCCGCTTGCGGCGACGACCAGGTCTGGCAGGCCAGGCTATTGCAGCTCGCCGGGTCGATGGATGTTGGGTCGGTTGCACTGCGGCCATTGACCAGGTTGTAGCCGGCACGCGTTACGTCGCTGATCACTTTGATCGACGGCTGGCCGGCACCGCCAGCATTGCCGCCGCCCACCCAAGGCACGCCATCCTTGCCCCGGCTGGTCTCCGCCTGTTCGATGGCCAACACCGCGTCAGTGCTCGCCACCGCCTGGCGCAACGCCATGCCCTCGGCGAGTTGATTCCAGCCCATCTGGCCGCCTGCTGTGTCGGCCATATTCTCGGCCATCGCGCGGCAGGTCAGTTTGGAACGATCGAAATCGAGCCTGGCCTGAAGAATACCGTTGGTCAACAGGTTGTAGAGGCCGGGGTCTGCCCGCTGAATGATCAGCGCCGGCAACGATGCGACCGCGCTCGTCGCGTTCTGGATCACGCTGCTCATGATGTTCTGAAAACCATTGGTGAGGCCGTTGAGCTGGTTCTGGATTGTGGTGCTGATGTTCATGTCACCGCACATCAGGTTGCTGTTCCAGCCCGCGCCCACACCGAGAGAATGCATGCCGGCCGCGCGGCTCATGGACACCGCGCTGCCGCCACCAATCGAATACATGAGGTCGTCGCCAATCACGCTGCCGCTGTTCTGGAAACCGTCGGGTTGGGCCGATACCAGGTTGCTGACCAGCACCAGCGCGCTGGCCAGAAGGGTTACCTGCCACCGCAACGGCAATTGGAAGAGGGTGACAGGACGCTTCATTGTTTTCCCCTCAGTTGAAGTCTGTACTGCCGAGGAACGTCTGCCCGCGGCGTTCGCAACAGCTGTATGGGCGCCAAAGCGCCCAGGCATAATCACCTTGCTGGGCCTGGGCCAGCGGTTCGCTGTGGGGGAACACCACGCAGCGGTTGGAAAGACGCGGCGTCAGCTCCTGCCACTTGCCGGTCGAGGCATTGCTTTCCTCCAGCGCTCCGGCCGGCCAGTAACCGGGCTGCGAGTTCGCGAGCAATGGCTGATAGACATGCAATTGCCCCCGCCGGGTGACGATGTCCCCGGCGCGTTGGGCGACCACGGCGCCGGCCTTGTAATCGTCGACCTGATGCAGAAATCCGCCGCGCGGATAGACGGCGCCCCACAGGTTGAACGTGCTGCGTGTGCCGATCTCGCGCTCGCCGGGCGTCAGTGCTTCGGGGTACACCATTTCGGGGATGTTGTAGCGCCACGCGATAGTGTCGAGCGTGCTCAGCAGGTATGGCATAAACGCGGTGCCGGCACCTTTGCAGGCGTAACCTGAGGTGCTGGCGAATTGGCCGAACACATGGCCGCCGGGATGGCCGATCACGTCGGCGTTCTTGAACTTCGCCATGTTGCTTTCATTGTCATGGTTCGTCGTGCCGTCGCCGCCTGCCTGGGCCGTCACGTTGGGGGCGCTCATGGCCCGCACTTCGATCCACGGGTTCTCACCGGTGTTGGAGTAATTCGAAACCACGGCATCCGGAATGTAGTGGCGCACCTTGGTGGACGTCCGCACCGAGCAGCCAAACGGCGTGCAGAGCAGCCAGTAGCAGATCCCTACGATCCGGTATTCCAGGCACGATGGGGACAAAGTGGAAGACACGATGGTCGCGGTGTTGAGCGCGAATGATGACGAGGCGGCCGTCAACAAAATGGTGGCGATGCCGGTACGCCGAAGACGGGCACACTTCATGGTTGAGTCCTCCGGTAGGCCTCGATGCGTGCGATCACTTTGGCGACGCCCGGCTCGCCATAAACTACGTAGCGTTGATCCACGACGATGGCGGGAAGGGTCGTGATGCCCAGGCTCCAGGCATCGGTCACGCCCTGGTAGGCCCTCGCCAGACGTTGTTGCAGCGCGGGGCCGCCGTGCTTGAGGCGCTGCTGTACCAAGAGTGACGCTTGCTGGACATCACTTGGAAGATCGGTCGACAGTTCGGCTTCAATACGCGCGGGTGCATCCAGCTCGATCAGTCGGTCAGGTGTACCTTGCACGGGATGTTGGCGGTCGGTGATGACCCAGATATCCATTGCACTAGCCGCAGAGGCACACAGCGCAATGGCCAAGGCCAGGCACCTGATCGGGCCGGGGGAAAGAGAACACAACATGGCGCAGCATCCAGTGGTTCATGACCTCGGTAGTGCAACGCATCGCGCTTAACGCGACAACAAACAATCGGAAATGGGAGGTGCCCGGTTTCCATGCGCCTATGAATCGCGGTATTTCGTGGACAGCAGATACCCCATCGAAAGCATCGCTTCCGATGGGGTGTTGGAGCGTCAGCAAGCTGGCGCGAAGAGGATCAGATCAATCCGTGTTCGGCGAACGAATAAGGATCGCCTTTCCCGATGATGAAGTGATCCAGCAGACGGATATCGACCTGTCCCAATATCTCCTTCAATCGCTGGGTCAACGTTTCGTCCGCCGTACTGGGTTCAGTACAGCCGGAAGGGTGATGGTGGCAGAGCACCAGAGCGGCGGCGTTATGGTCCAGGCAGCGCTTGAGCACCACCCGTGGATAGACGCTGGCGCTGTCGATAGTGCCTTGGAACAAAGGCTCGTAGGCCAGCACCTGATGCTTCGAATCGAGGAACACGGCGCCAAAGACTTCATGCGGCTGTGCTGCGATTTTCAGCTGCAGGAAATTGCGCACATCCTCCGGGCTTTGCAGCGAGGGGCCACGAGTGAACACTCGCTGCTCAAGGATGAGCAACGCCTGTTCGATGATTTGGTCGTCGTCCGGTGTGCCGACGGGATTGAGTGAAGCATTACCACTGATCATGGCGAGGGATGTGGACATGGGAACCTCCTTTAGGAATTGGAGGCAGCCGTCCCTGGAGGGCGGACCCTCCGGAGACAGTGACGATAGGCATCCGCCACCGCTTGCGCGGATGACCGTTCGCTCGGGGGATGCGTGGCGAACTGGCGTGCAGTCAACGCGGTCGAAACCGCGGCATAGCCTTGAAGACCGCGGGCTATCTGGGCATGTCGCCGACAACGTCGGCAGGCATTTGGTGATGAAGTTGTGCTGCGTTTGGCGCTGTACCGTTGGACACCAGTAGGTCCAATGCCGACAGCAACGCGTCGCCTTCGGCCGGGCCGGCCAGGGTCAGTGACTGGCCGCTGTGGTGGTCGATCAGACGCAGGGTCGGGGTGGCGCTCACGCCGCCATGGCGTGCTTCGTTGGCCTGCCCCTGGATGATGGTGTCGGGCCGCTCACTGGCGAGGCAGGCTTGCACGGTTGGGTCCTGGCCGGGGTACTCGGTGTCGGGCGGCAGGCCCTGGCCGTCGCTGCGGGTGTGCTGGTAGATCCAGGTGATGGCTTGCCAGAACGCATCATGGCCGTGGGACTCGCCGATGCATTCGGCCAGACGCGCCTGTCGAGTCGCTGCCGGCTCGTGCATGGCTAGCGGCAGGTGGTGCCATTGCAGATTCACCTCAGGGTGCTGGTCGATCCAATGCCGCAGGATGGGATCATAGGCCTTGCAGTAGGGGCATTCGAGGTCGGCGTATTCGACAATGGTGAAGCGCGCATTCATACGTCCATAGCGCCAAGGTGGGCCGGCCGGGTGCTGGGCAGCGGTGGCGTCCGACGTGTGGGTTGACTCATGCGACTCGTCGGCCCACGACCAAAGCCAGAGCACGAGCAGGCCAGCAATCACCCACCCCAGCAGCCAGACTCCGCACGGCCACTGACGGTAGAGGAGGAAAGTGGGCGAAGGCATGGCGGAATCCTCGACGTCAATCAAACAGATCGTAGCGCAGCGGCTCGATGCCCCGCGCCCGGTCGATCTGGTCGGCAACCCGTAGCGCGGCTTCCAGTTCACTGATGCCGTGCTGCTGCATCAACTGAAAACGTTCGGCTTTCTCTTCGGGTTCCGTCATTGCCAGCGCCAGGTACAGGCTGGGCGGTACCGCACGGAACAGCAATTCCATTGATTTTGACAAAATCACCCCCTCGGTGAATTTTCCGGCTTCCTTGCGCGCAGACAGCATCAGGGCCCTCTGCGAGGCGTTCAGTTCGCGGAACCGGGCAATCTTCTCCACCTCGTCCGGGGGCATGCTCAGGCAAATCCACCACTCGATCATGTTGAGCATGGGTTCGGCGGCTTTCGGCAAATCGTCCAGGTTCTGCGTTGCCAGCCAGTACCAGGCGCCCAGTTTTCGCCACATCTTGGTGATCTTGACCACGTAGGGCGCGAGCAGCGGGTTCTTGGTGATGATGTGGCCTTCATCGGTGACATTGATGATCGGGCGGCCGAGGAACTGGTCGCGCTCGGCGATGTTGTTGACGGTGTTGATCAGCGAGATATAGGCAATCGACAGCTGCGCGTTGTAGCCCTCGCGCGCGAACGTCGCCAGGTCGACAATTGTGATATCGGCCTCCGGCCAGTGCGTACCCGGCCTGTCGAACATCTCGCCATCGACGCCCTGGCAGAACATGTCCATCGCATCGGCCATTTCCAGCAGGCGGGTACGACGTGTCTCGGGCAACGTCGAATCGCGACCACGTTCGCGCAGCGCATTGCGTACATCACGGGTCAGTACCGTGCGCTTTTCTGTCACGCAGCGATGGGCGGCCTCGAGGATGCACTGGCGGATCAGGCTGCGATCGGCGCGGGTCATCCTGGCTTCCTCTTTGTCCTCCCCGCCGGTGATCATCAATCGCGCGGTGATTTCCAGTTCACCCAGCACGTCGCGTTGCTCGTCAGCACTGGCATCGCCCTCGGCGGATTCTTCATCGAGCGCGTCGGCATCGAGTGTCTGGACCTGGCTGGGCGTGTCGACCAGGCGCCAGGCGTCGGCGAAGGGCGCAAGGCTCACGCCTGCACCGGGCGAAAGCCTGACGCGATGCACCGTCAGCCCCAGGCGCGCGGCGAACTCACCGTAGAGGCCAAAGCTGTTACCGGCTTCCACGATGAACAGGCGTGGCCGGTAGATGGCGGTGATCTGGTTGAGGATGTTGTTGAGCGTGGCCGACTTGCCTGAACCGGTGGGGCCGAACAGGAACAGGTGTGCATTCATCTGGCGGTCGAGTCGGTTCAACGGATCAAAGGTGATGGTGCCGCCGCCACGGTTGAAGAAGGTGATCCCGGGGCGGCCGGTGCCGGCACTGCGGCCCCAGGTCGGTGCCAGGTTGGCTACATGCTGCACGAATATCAGCTGGGTGTACCACTGACGTTTGTCTTTGCCCGGGTCATAGACACAGGGCAACCAGCGCAGATAGCTGTTGAGCGGCGCGACTTCATTTTCTTCGCGTACCGGTTGCAGGCCTGCGTTGAGCAGGACGTTGCCCAGTTGCAGACCGCGGGTCTTGAGGTCTGCCATGTCCTGACCCCGCAGGTAGAACGCCAGCGAGGCGCGATACAGCTTGTGTGCACTGCCAATCAGGCCGCGCGCCTGCTGGACGTCCTTCAATGCCTGTTCCGAGGCCAGGGTTTCACCAACTGCCTTTTTCGCCAGGTGATTCAGGTGCGCCTCGAGGATGTCCTGCGGCGTGACGACCATCGTCAGGCACATCACGGTGTCTTCGGGCATCTGATCCATCAGAGCATTGATCGCATCACCGCCCTTGGGGGTTTCCCCGGTGATGTGCCCGGTGTTGGGCGGCGTGCGCAACCGGTCGACAACAACGGTTCGGTGGGGCAGGTCGTCGAAGTACCACAGGCCGTTTTCGACGTCAGAGCGGGGCTGGCCGAAAAACAGGCGCTGTGCGAAATCCGTACCACTGGCCAGTTCCAGCTCGCCGGGTTCGGACTCCGTCGGATAGGCCGTGAGGCGGTAGAAGCGTTCGCGGTCTTCTAACGTGGGGCCGAGCATCGTTGGCCGCGGGTTGAACCAAAGCACCAGCCAGGCATGAATATCTGCCGCCTGCAGGCGACGGGCGCGTATGCCCGCATTGGACAGGCCGCCGAGCAGCCGGTCGCAAATGACATTCAATGCCTGCTCGGGGGATTGCCCGCGTCGGGCGGGCGCACTCCCTGCACGCCGATACACCACCAGGCGGACGCGGCGCGTTTGGCCGCGCCAGGGTAGCTTGGTGACTGTGCGGTCCTCGAACAGGCCACCCTGTTTGGCAACGGCCCGCAGATGGTGACCGAAAAAGCGCAGGTAGAACTCGCTGAAGGCGCTGCCCTGTGCCCGTGGCTGGAGATAACTGCGCAGGGAGGCAAGGTACGGGTTCCAGTCGGTCTCGTCCTGAGCGTAGAGCTGCATCACCCAGGGCGATTCATCCAGTTCATCGAAACTGTCCTGTAGTGCGTTTTCCAGGGCGTCGCGCGCCTGCGCAAGCCAGGCCGCCTCACGGCCCTCCGTACCCACGGGCATCAATTCAAAAAATGCCGCGACGGAGACGCCGTCTTCGAGCAGCATGCATTTTGAATCGGGCAGGTATTCGACCCAGGGCAACAGATCAGCGAATGAGGGTACGACGTCATAAAGCGCCTGCTCGTCGGCCTGTGTTGCAGGACGCCGCCGCGCGGCACCAGGCTTGCCCGGCGCCGGAATGCCGTGAGCCTGCAGTTCGGCAACATGGCGCTCCCAGGCATCCGGGGTTGGCCTGTCCGTCTGAGTTGTCTCAGGTACGCGGGAAAATGGCCAGCGCATCAGTAATCCTCGACCCGCTCACTGGGCATGGCGTACTGGACCCGCTGGTACAGGGGAAAGACGGTTGTGTATCCGGGAATGGGAGCGGGATCAGTGCCTGCCAGATGGGGAAAGACGTACATCACAAGGTCCGGATTGGGCAGGCGGTGAAACTGCCGGTAGATCTCGTTCTGTGCGGTGCGGGTATAGCTTGCGTTGACAGTCGGCGCCGCGTTTATATCGTCTTGCGTGAGTGGCCGGCGCAGCGACTGCCGGGCGTCCAGCAGTTGCTGCGCGCTCTGTCCGCTACGCGCGGCACCGCCGGTCTCCTCGTTCCAGATATCGAGCATGGTGTTGCCGTCATGTGGCAGCATCTTTTCCTTGCTGGTCGAACAGCCGGCCAGGACCGCGGCCACCATGAGGACCGTCAGGCCGTTAGTCCAGATCCTGTGCATGGGGAGCTCCTCCGAGACGGTGATCGACGCGACGACCTTTGGGGTCGTAGTCGATGGTGAGGGGTTGTTCGAGATGGACGGCGACTTGGGCGCCGGGCTTGACGTAGACGGCTGCGAAGGCCTGCCCGTAGAGCTTGTTCACCCACTGCGACATGTCCTGCACACCGCCCGCGAGGATGCGGCCCACCGCTTCGTTGCCGGTAATACCCACGGTGCCCATCGAACCGTTGTTGTTGGCCACCACGGCGACGCTGTCATTGTCCGATTTGATCAGCGATGCGGCCCCGGCACCCGCCGCCGTAATCAGCGCCTGACTGCTGAGGTACTGCTGGGCGTTGCTGCGGCGTTCACCTGAAACGCACGGGATGCCATAGGGATCGCTGATCCAGCCCAGGCCCTCCTGGGTAGCGTTGCTGCCCCTGTTGTCTTGCTGCTGGTTGCCACCGCGCTCGCCCTCTTCGGGCACGGTGCGGATGGTGCCGTCATGGAACACGAACGTCACACTGCGGACCTGGCCGCGCACGCAGGACAGCGTCCAGTCGCCTGATGCGGTACCGCTGACCACCGCGCCGGACACCTCGGGGAGGTCGATGCCGTTGGCGGTGAGGTTGTCGGGACCAATGAGGACCTTGAACGGGTAGGGGTCATTCACCGTACCGTCCACTGGCACGCGCCCGATCAACGCAGTCATCGCAATCGAGCCCATCAGCGTCGCGTTGGTTGGTACGGTGTAAACTGGCGTTGCGGTGGATACACCCGCCGCCTTGCTGCCAGCTTCCACGACGGTCTCCCGGGTCGCTTCCAGCGTCTTCTGCGCGGGCCCGAAACGGGTGGGGAAGCTGAAGCTGTCGCGCTTGCCGGAGGCGCTACTTTTGCCATCGCGCCTGGCATCGTCCGGTTCAATCCAGTGAATACCGTCACTGCCGAGTCCATCGCCGTCCCCGGGCTTCAGGCCCAGACCGATGGGAAGGTCGGCATCGCCACGCTGACTGGACAGCCCTTCGATTTGACGCTGCAGGTCTTGCAGCAAGCCCTGAGCTTGCTGCCGCTCACTGGAGACCTGTTCACGGTCGTTGCGCAACTGGTTGCGTTCAGTCTCCAGCGCACTTTGGATGCGCCGGTCAATTGAGCCTTCACGCTGACGCAACCGCTCGTTTTCAGACTTCTGCGTTTTGTTGTCCGCCATCGCACCCTGCAATTCGGTACGCAGTTGTTTGACCTGACCTACCAGCGTCGCCACGGTGTCGCGAGGCGTATCGCCTTCGATACCCAATGCTTTTGCCTCTTGTGACGTCAGTCGGGGAGTGCCGTCATTGACCGGTTGGCCGTTACCGCCGGAAAACAGCTTGATCCCGACGAACACCAGCAAGAGCGCCATGGGCACCATCAGCCACTTCAGCAGACCGTTACCTTTCATGACGCGCTCCGTCCTTCGGGGTTGGCGTTGAGGGGGACGGCAGGTTCAGCACCGCATTGATCGGGCTGACTGCCGGCAACAGAGATTCGGCCACGCCATGCCCTCGGGTCACCAGGTAAACCACCGAGGTGTCTTCCGGGGTACCGACAGGGCCCAGGGCTGAATGCTGAAACGTTGCGTTCGTGAAATTACCCTGCAGTTCGCGCGGATCCAGGGCGAGCCAGCGGGTCGACCTGTTGGCCAACCTGACGGCGGTCACCCACAGATCATCCAGCCGCCAGGCGGCGATGGCTCTGGCCTGAACGGGCAGGGTGGGCAGCAGCGTATCTAGGGGCAGATGGCGGCGCAGGTTCACGCGCGTCACGCCAGGAACGGAGTCGACCGTGCGCAGTGGGGCGTACAGGTTCTGCGCGGCGTAGCGGGTCAGCACCACGGGCACAGGCGTTTCATGGGCGGCGCGAGGCGGGGCGGTTGTGTCGACACTGCCATGACTGCCCTGAGATGTCTGCGTCTGGCCGTAGCGTTGAGCAGGGCCCTCAGCCTCAACAATACGCACTGGCTCCATCGCCGCCTGGCCTGTCACAGCGGGCTCGGCCGCGATGTCCAGCAGGATCAGTGTCCCGTTGTCAGCATCCTGCAGTTGCAGGCGTGTCGGTTCGATGGGCTCACTGGCGCGCAGATAGAGTGCACCACCGGCACTTTGTACCCGCAGGCGTCCGGCGAGCGAGGTAGGCACCCCCACGCGGACGTTGCGGTCGATGAACACGATCCGCTCCTGATCCACGACCAGGGAAACCGCCAGGGGCAGGCGCTCCCAGCGCAGGATCTCCACGGCGTGGACTGTCGGCGACAACACAACGGTGAGCAGCAGGCTGAAGGCACAGAGCAGGTGTTTCATGGCGTCTCTCCCATAGCGCCACCCAGCCCGCCCGGCGTGGTGCTGGCAGGTGTGACAGGGTCGGGGCTGATGATGCGTTGCGGTGCGCCGCTGTAGCAGTCCAGGACCAGGCCGAAAGGGTTGCGCTCGGGGTCGACGTCCACCCGTACGACCTTGAGCGGGTAACGAACCAGCGCTCGCTTGACCTGCTCGGCGCCGTAGTACTCATCCGCCGTCACATCAAGCGTGACGATCCAGTCGCGGTCGGAGACGACTTTCACCCGCTGGGTTGGGTTCTCGCCGTAGCCGCGCCCCGGGATCTCATAGAGGCCTCGTACTCGCTGACGCAACTCACCTGCCGTACGGCGGTATTCATAGTCATTGCGCAGAAAGGTCTGGCAGGCGGGGGTGAAGTAGGGCGCCAGTACATGAATGTTGCGCGCATAGTCTTCGTCACCGTTGGTGGGCCAGCGCTGGAGTTGCTGCCAGATGTAGAACGAGAAGGCGTAGACGCTTTCGGGTGGCACTTCCCACCATTTCCGCGTACTGCCGGAGCGCAGGTCGGGCGGGACGTGCACGGTCAGGTCACGCGGTGCGCTCCACCAGCCGCCGCCCATCACCAAGGCGATAACAAGTAGTGCGCCAAGCCCCAGCCGCAAGGTCTTGATGTGCGACTGGAGGTGAGTGATTTCGTTCTTGAACCGGCTCACGCTGCCTTGCTCCTGCGCGTGCTCCAGTAACCCGATCGGATCACTAACGCGTGCGCGCCCACAAAAGACGCTAAGGCTGGATGACGCTGTGCAATACGCCACTGCAGTTGGCGATACAGCCAGGTATCGGGTCTGCCACGTTTCTGGCGACGTAGCATGCCTCCACCTGCAAACACCCCGGCAGCGATGCCCAGCATGATGGCCGTGGGCACGATGGCGATCGTCGAAAATACGAAGGCCAGCGGCACGCCAACCACCAGGCTGCCTGCCGCCGACAGCCCGGCGCAGATCCACAGCTCATCCGCGGTAAGGCCGCGGACGACCACGGGGTGACGGTTGAGACGGTGTGGAAGAAACACCACCGTCCCGTCAGGCCGAATGTCCAGATGCGTGCTCATGGCATGACTCCTAGAGCACGCCGGTGGCTTCAGTGAGCAGCCAGACACCAACGACCAGCAGGACGGCGCCCACGGCCACCGTCAGGCCGAATTGCCCCCAGGTTTTGCGGCCCGTGTGGATTTCCGCATAGGTACCGTAGGCGTGGTAGCAGACACCGACAAACATCGAGGCGACCACCAGCAAGGCAACGAGCATCACGATGTCGTAACCGTAATTGCGCAGCGTCTCCATGATGCCGGAGCCGGTACCCCTCGACGGATCTTCCAGGGTTGGGAGGTCGGCCCGGGCAAACGTCGGCAGCATGGCGAGTGTGGATGCCGAAGCCAGGACGGCCATACGTGCCGAATGCAAGCGATACGAGAGCAGGTTCATGATGTGAGCCTTTGCGTTAGGAGAGCAGGAAAAAAGTCAGCACCACGTACATCGCGATAAACCTCACCGCAACGCCGACGAACTGACGCTGGGAAATCCGCTGTTCCGACCAGCCGACATAGGCTGTGCGCAGGGCCCATACGCCCCACAGCAGCAGAGTTGCGAACACGGTGCCGAGCAGTACGCCGGCGACAGCAGAGGGGGTGAAGCCTCCATTGGCCTGAAAGGCGGCAAGCTGGTTGGCGTTCATCGGTCATCCTCCTGTTCGGCGTCCTGGCGGTAATCGCCAAGCAGTGCAGAGGGATCGCGTGGCTGTGCACGCTGGGGCGTCAGGTAGTCGTTGATGCCCGACCGCATGCGCTGCAGGTCAGCGTCCAGACGCCGATAGTCGAAGTGATAGCGGGATCGAGACTCGGGGGCGGTGCTGGCGGATTGTTTGGCCAGACGGTCAAGCAGGTCGAGCTGGCGGGCGACGGCCGCCAGGTGTTCACGCTCATACCCATCGTTAGCTGCGGCGGCGAGCTGAGTGATGAAGATACTGGTGAGCAGCAACGCTACGACAGGACGTCGCCATGCGTAAGCCGAATTGTGAAACCTTACCATTGTGCCATTTCCGATGGATTCGAATGGCTCGATGCTGCGGGGATGGCTGGTGGAAAGCCGCAAACAATGGGGAGTTACTCCTCACCACTTTCCTTACATACATTTTTTCGGTGGTGTTGCGTTGTGCATCCTGAAGAGAGTGGCAGGGGCGACTGTTTCATCGCAGAACAGCTATCTCTTCATCTGTGTCTCTGCGTATCGAAATCGTGGACGCTAAGGGCTGATATATTGTCAGATTTCACTTTAGCATTCTGATTGGAATGCTAATCGCTTACTAGCGCTCCCATGGGATGTTTATTGACAACAGTAACGAGGCGTGAGGTAATTGTTCTCATGGGGACTGATAATAGCCTTAAGCGTTCCTATGAGGATGATAAATGAGTACACCACTGCCGTTACCCGTCGAGCGGGCGCTCCGCAAGCTCGGCAGCGACATTGAGCTTGCACGCAGGCGTCGACGGATTTCACAGGCCTCGCTTGCAGAGCGAATGGGGGCTTCTGTATCCACTGTTCGGCGCATGGAGAAAGGGGATATGCGGGTGCCTATTCATTTCTTCGCCCGCGCCTTGCACGTGTTCGGTGAAGTACAGGCGCTGGCCAACCTGCTGGATACGGCGCACGACGACATCGGGCTGACGCTGATGGATGAACAATTGCCTAAACGTGTACGCAGTAAACCGCCGGCATCGGGGGCATTATGAAATCAGTTACTTCAGTTCGCCAGCAAGTCCAGGTCTGTCTTGGTAAGGCGGGAATACCTGTTGGCACTCTTATTTACGTCAAGCAGGGGCGCCGCGAGAACACCACCTTTGCCTATGAGCAGGGATGGTTGGGGAATCAGGATGGGTTCAATGTTTCTGCCGATCTCAGCTTGATCTCGGGTTATCAGCCACGTAGAGCTCCCTCAGCTCACGATTCGGTCTTTCATTTCGCCATTGCCGATACGACACCGGACGCTTGGGGACGCCGGGTCATCGCACGTGACCATGCCAAGCGTCGTAAGGGGAATCCATCGCTCGCGTCGCTGACAGAGATGGACTACCTGCTGGCGGTTGACGATTTCAGCCGGATCGGCGCGCTGAGACTGCGCGAACAGAACGGACATTATTGCCGGACGATTGAAGATGGACGGCGCGCTACACCGCCACTGCTGGAATTGCAGCGCATCTACCAGGCCAGCCGGGCAGTTGAGAAAGGTCAGGAAAGCACTGAAGATTTGCGTTACCTTCAGGGCAAAGGCACATCGCTCGGCGGGATGCGCCCCAAGAGCACGGTGGTCGATGAGGATGGCGCACTCGCCATTGGAAAATTCCCAAGCGTGGGCGACACCCGTAGCGTGACGCGCGGCGAAGTACTGGCCTTATGCTTGGCAAAACAAGCAGGTATCAATGCCGCGCCGGCCCGTATCATAGAGCTGGATGGCGTACCGGTCGCTATCATCCGCCGTTTCGATCGCGATGGTGCTGATGGGCGTATTCCATACCAGTCCGCCGCGTCTTTGCTGCAGGCGTCGCGCGAAGAGGATCGAAGCTATACCGAAATTGCCGATGCTATCCGTTCCGTGGGGCATGCACCGACCGCAGATGTGCAGCAGCTGTGGCGGCGACTGGTTTTTAACCTACTGATCACCAATGTGGATGACCACCTGCAGAACCATGGCTTTCTTCATGTGGAAAAGGGGCTCTGGCGGCTGGCACCGGCATTCGACGTCAATCCCTTCCCGGACAAAGAGCGAGAGTCGAAGACCTGGCTGTCGGAGGAGGATGGACCGATCACCGATCTTGAGATGCTGCTGGCGCGGAGCACCTATTTTTCGTTGAGTCGGGAAGATGCGTTGGCCGTGCTGGCAGAAGTGTATGACGCCGTGCTGGACTGGCGGCAGATTGCGCTCAGTGCAGTGGTGGGGTTGCAAGCGAGCGAGTTGGACGATTTTGCTCCAGCGTTTGAGCACGAGCAAATGGAGGCGGCGCAGGCATTACTGGCCTGAAATACCGGTCAGTACTTATAGGTATTTTTTGAAGCTGCCTGCTGCGAGGTCTGTTGCGGCACCTAACAGAATTGCGCAGGGAAGCAAGATAAGAAGCGGGTGTGCGCTGACGGGCAGGGTCAGGTAAAGGACCCAAGGCATGACGGCGAGAGGCATCAGACTGGCCTTTGCCCGGTGGTAGACAAAGCCTGACTCACGGCCCGCACCAAAGCGCCTGATGTCCCGCCGCACCAGGCCATCGACCAGTCCGACGAAAGCTGCCATCAGGAATAGTGGGATGGTCAGTACCAGCACCAGCAGCCGGACGAGGAACACCAGTAGCGTGTACGCACTGGCGATCAGGTAGTTCTCCAGGTACACATAAACCTGACTCAGATAAAAACGGAAATCCCGACCCGTTCCCTGGCTGGGTGAACTGGCTTTGGCCGATGCGTCGCGCATCCAGTCGATGAGCCCGCTTTTGACGAACACCCATTGGTAAGCCGTTTCTACCAACCAGGACGCCGTTTGTCCCGGTTCCTGCACCACGGCGCTGCGTGTGAAGTGTTGTGAGAGTTGCGTCAGTTCGTAGTCCAGCATGCCTTGCGCGTGCCGCCAGCCTTGATCGGCCCAGAACAGGTGCATACCCACACATTCGATCACGATGGACAGAAACAACGACCCCAACAGCACGGCCACAAACCGGAATGGCAGCGTGATGATGCCGGTGATCAAACCCTGCTGTTGAGTCTGCTGGCGCTGCGCTGTGTTGGCCGGGTCACTCACGGTTGCGCCTCTTCAGCACCCATTTCGGCGGTCGTCATATGCCGGAACCCGTCAAGCAGGTCATCAGGCAGGGGCTCATCCTGCAGGCCCGGCAATGCCTTGCTGTCCCACCAGTCACCCGCCTCGACGTAGTGTTGGCGCATGTACCCAGCAAGCTGCTGCAGGTCCCTAGGCATCACTTCGTCAGGGTCGGGTGCCGGTAGCGGCATGCGAATCTTCCAGAGGTTGCCGCCTTCGATCAGTGCAAAGCACTGCCCCTTGGGCAGGCCGACAACATGGGCGGGTTCGATCAGGGGCACACTAGTCGTCGTGATGCGGTCCTGGGTGTTGCTGGTAAAATCGGTCTTGCCGTGAATGTCGGAGCTGTCGGTGGCGCCGCTCATCAATGAGGTGGTGTATACCTCAACCTTGGGCAATTGTTTCGTGAGTAACTCGGCGGTCGCAGTTTCCCGCACCCTCAACATAAACAGATTGTTGAAGTTACCGACCACCTGACCGGCTTTGGCGCGGTTGCCGATACGCGCTTCAATGTCACTGAGCGTTTGCGTGTAGGCGGTGACCTGGAGACCGGCACCGCCGCCTTTGTTGACCATGGGGATGAACTCATCACCCATCAGTTCGTTGAACTCGTCGGCGTGCACGTTGATCGGTACTTTGACCCCAGACGCCGTGCCGGGTAGACCATCGTCAATACCGAACTTGTAGATGTGTCCAGCGACCGACACCAAGTCGCTGAACATGCTGTTGCCCACGGCGGCTGAAACCTCGGCATCCGAGAGCGCATCAAGGCCCACATACACCACGGCCTTCTTCCGGATAATCTGCATCCAGTCGAAAATGGGACGGGGGTCGGCCAGATCGGCATAGTCCGGGGCCAGCAACTGAGAAATCTTGCCGGTCGTGAGTTTTTCCAGCAGGGGCAGCAACGAGGCGACGATCTTGTCGAAGTAGGTGCGGTCATAGCGTACCGCAGATCTGAGCCCGTCCAGCACCGGATCGTAGACCCTGACCTGTGACAGGTATTGTTCGAGCGCAATGACGCGCTTCTCGCGGCCGATCATGTTGCGGGGAGTGTTCTTGTCGTTGAGCCTGGCCTCGATCTGCACGATGACTTCCCACGCCTTCGGTTCGTTGCTCGCGAAGTAGTGCTGGGCGTACTCGATGAACAAGGCATCGATGTTCACCACATGCCGCTGGATCAGCAGGTAGTCGGGCCGCTGCCCCAGCTCGACGAGTGCACGGGCGATGATGTTGACGAAACGCCAGGCGAACTCGCGAAACGCCGCAGAGTTGCCCTCGCCGGAGAGTTGGCCGGCAATGCGCGTGGCCACCTCGCTGATGCGGCCAAACCGGCCCACGGCGTTGTAGCGCGCACTGATATCCGGCCAGCCAAGATGAAAAACATAGAACTCGCCCTCGCGCCCGGCGCGTTTGGCCTCGACATACATGCGCTTGAGCAGGTCCGCATCGCCTTTGGGGTCGAAGACGATGACCACTTCGTGCTCGCCAACTGCGTTACGCCGCCGGATGTCCTGGGTGATGAACAGCTCGGCGAGTCTTGTTTTGCCCACCCGCGTGGTGCCCAGGACGAGTGAATGCCCAACCCGTTCCCCCAGCGGCAGCGTGACGTCCACCTCATGCGGTTCAATGCCATGCAGGCGCGGCATGCCACCGACTGGAGGTAGCGGCCGCGCCGGATTAAATGGGCTGTCCCAGGCCGTCAGTCGGGCAAGCTTTGAGAGTGGCAAGGGTGCGAATTCCAGCCGCTCTTCCAGGCAGCGGGCGATGCGGTAGGCAGCCGTGGGTTCCACATAGCGACGATACTCGGGGCGGTACGTTTGCATCAGCCGATGCGTGTGCCGTTGATCCCAGCGAAACCCCCGACCGATGAACAGGCGCTGCTGACTGACCGGCACAGCGCGGCTTGTCATCACGTACTTCGGCAGACGGCGGATGTTGCGCCGATAGCGCAGGATGAACCGTGCCTCACGGAGTCGAATAATGCCAAACACCAGGAACGCCAGGGCTGATCCCAGGCCCAGCAGTGGATTTAACGCGAGTGACCATGGCGCCACCAAGCACAGAAGCGCGGCGGCGGCGCAGACGGCCACCGTGTACAACTCCACCGCTGGCCGTAGCAGGACTTCCACCGCATGAGGCTGGGCCATGGCGAGCGGCTCACTGCTCAATGCCGGTGGCAGTGACCAGCACGGGGTAATGGCGCAACCCCAGACGTTCTGCGAGATCGTCGCCTGATACCGGCGATAGTGTCAGGCCCGGGGCCAGCCCGCGCAAGGTGGCAAGGGCGTCGGCAGATGCCACGTTGACGACCAGGCCAACCGCCTTCAATTCGCCCAGGATTGCTGCACGCTCGCGTAACCATTGGCGCGAGTGGTCGTCATCGCCGACCAGAAACATTGGCCGCAGCCCGGGGGCCTGGATGACCCTGCGCGGCTCCTCCCCCGGCGACAGGCGTCCGGAACGAACCGGCAGCATGTCTGTTTCGCTGAAACGTTGCTGTGACGGATGAGGTGCGGCGAGGGAAGGGGCTAACGGCTGGTCCTGGCGTGGTCGTAGATTCAGTGATTGGTAGTAGGGCCATGCCGAAACACCGCCACGGTCTTCGACCACGATCAACGAGGCGGCGTCTGCGAGCGCTCCCCCGGTGGCCAGGCATAGCAGGCCGAACAGCGATGGGGCGGCGATTCGCAGAGGAGAATGGAGCTTCATAGTGGTTTTCTCCTGAGGGAGTTTTCAGCGAGGGCGCCGCCGAGCACGCGCTGCAGGTGCTTGTGCACACTCGAGCGGTAGCGGGCGGCCGCTACCCCTCCTGCCGGACGGTGATAGCGTCCAATGGCGAGCAGCCAGTCCTCGCCGTCGGTGTGCTGTTCGCGCAGAATTTCCGCTGCGATAGCGAGGTTGCGATACGGGTCGAGCAGATCGCAGGGCTGCGGGTAGCGGTGCTTCTGATAACCCAGATTGACCTGGCCGAGGCCGGCGTCGACCCGTGTGGGGGGAACCTCCCGCAGCGCCTTTTGCAGACCCGCACAGGCTTTGGCGCGGGAACTGAAACGGTGCGGCGCGCCCGCCACATTCAGGGTCCAGGGCCACGGCACCAGCCGGCCATCGCGTTGCAGCCCGCTCTCCTGCAACGCCACTGCATACAGCACCGTTGAGGGAATGCCAGCCCGGTGAGCGGCGATCTGATACGCCGGAGGCGGTACGTCCTGCGCGCTGACGGGGACGATGATGGCCATCCACCCCAGTACCACGAGCCGATGACGCCAGCGGGTCACTGCCGTTGCCATTGGCCACTGACCTGTCGCACAACGGCAGGCAGGTCCCCCGGCAGGCCCAAAGACAGCCAGCGACCGGCATCGTGGTTGAGCGTGATTGAACCGTTGCGTACGCGATCTGGATTGATACTGGCGCGTTTTGCCCAGTCGCGAATGAGCGTGTCGTTGGCGCGGCTGCCAACCATGTAGAGGTCGAAGCCGACATCGGATACCTGCAACTGCTGAACCGCCAGGCCACATGGCGCGCAGCCGTCCTTGATGAACACGGCGATGCGGTCGGTGCTGTTGGCGGTGGTGGAGGAATTGCCTGGAGTATGGCTGGGCAGGGTGACACGTTGCATGCCCGGGTGTAGACGTTGCCAGGCGGTGTCGTAGGCCCGCTGGTATGCCAGCGTCTTTTCGACGCGGCGGGCTTCAACCTGAACCTGCAACTCGGCATAGCGGTCGCGTTCTTCCTCGGAGCGCGCTTCGATGCCGAGTGCGGTCAATGGGTCGAGGTTGGGCGAAAAGATGCCCAGCGGTCCCTGCATTAATTGGCGATAGCGAGCCCATTCCTCCGTGCGCAACCCCCAGTCACGAGCCTGTTGTTCATCGCTGACGCGTGAGGTCGCTGTTTGTTCCTCGCTGGGCGCGACGGTGGAGGCAATCGTGAGAGCGTTCTGTGCGATCACCGGAGAGTTAAAGAAGGCGATCAGGCTCAGCGTTAAAGCGCGGAAAACAAGATTGCTGTTCATCCGGAGCCCCTATGGCAGCGTCAATCGATGCGTCTGACCGTCGTTCTCGCGCTGGAACACGGCGGTCTGGCCATCGATGGCTTGCAGGCGCCAGCCGCTGTCGGTCTCACCGGGACGCAGGACGCGCATCTCGGAAAAGGCGGCATTGCCGGTTGGCAGGATCGACAGAAATCGTTCGCCGCCGCGAAGCTCGATCCCCATAACCGTAAAAGGTAGGCCCGCTGCTTGGGTCGGCTTTGTCGGGTGTGTCACACGGGTGCGCACCGGTACTGGAGTCGTCTGGTTGGGTTTATCCAGACGGGTGGTCAACTGGTCGATGCGTGTTTCCAGGGAAGACAGGCTGGCTGCTGTCAGACGCTGCTTGAGTCCGATTTCGATGGCGGTCATTCGTTGCTCAAGTGTTTTGCTATCAGTCTCATAACGGGCTTGGGTTAAGGCAACAGGCCGTTTCTGCAGAGTGTCGAGGCTCTGGTTCAGCTCAGTCAGTCCGGCTTCCAAGGCAACAACCTGGCTGGCCTGAACGTTGGCGCTGGCCTGGGTGGCCAGACTCGACAGCGAGGCATGGTTGACGATCGTGGCTGCGCTGATGAGGGTCAGCCATGCGATGCCGGCCGCACGCAACAGCATGCTGCGGGAGTCGCCTGGGGTGGATTGAAATCCCCTCATGGCCTGGCCTCCGTTTTCAATGGAGGCCGCGCTATGTCGACAGGGGAGACCGGTCCGGATTGGGGAAGTGCACCACCGGTGGTGGGCTGCACTGCGCGGGTGAAGCAGATCCGGCGTGCGCCGTCGTCGACCTCCAGATCCCAGGCAGGACCGGCCAGCGTGAGCAGGGCATCACGCAACAACAGCGGGCCCAGTCGGTAGTGCGAAGCCGGTAGCGGGAGCGCATTCAGCGCTGCGATATCACTGCTGGAACACAACTGGTAGCCAGAACGGAGCAGGACATGACGCAGGGCGTCCCCAACGGTGGCTGTGCGTGTCTCGGGAACGGCCACATCGACGACCTGAAGCAGCAGGTCCTGTTGTGCTGATGCCGGGGCCAACTCGACCAGGGTGTACCGGCCATAACGCACCACCGGGATGAACTCCGGCATCCCGCGCGCGGACGCGCTGCGACCTTTCTTTGCGGGTTCTGCCGGAGTGGGCGGGGTAGGCGCGGATGCCGTCGTGCAACCGGCCAGAGCGGTTGTCATCAGCAGGCAGAGTAAGACCCTGCTGGGGTGATTTTGGCTGAATGCTGGCATCGGTCGATTCTCTGGAGCGTGGAACCGACACCATCGCCTCACAAGGCCGGTGCATCAGCAAACAATAGGATTCGCCGAGTCACCAGATTGATCATGCCTTTGGCCTCGCTCGGAAACTCTGCCTTAGGCCAAGGGGGACAGGGGCCGAGTTAGGCCCCCGGGCGGTGAAAAAAGTGACTGGCCGGTACTGGCGAGCGGAAGTCGGTAGATAATGGCAAGAGCGGCCTCAGCGTTCCGACGGTAGCCGGATCATGGTGGCACTGCGGTCGGCCTCGGACATGATGCTAAGGCTGATTTCGCGGGTGACCACGTAGAATGAATTGAGCTGCCCGTCGATCTTCAGCGCGGCGTTGTTGGCGTACCAGGTCTCGTCGGAAACCTGGCCCCAGTCCCCATGCGCATGACGTTGAAAGAACGGCATTGGATCAAGGCGACCTTCACGCATCAGGCGATCGACGCCCTTGCTGAAGATCAACGCGCCAACCGGAAACAGCAGCTTGGAGTGGCGGCGGTGGTATCTGGATGAATGTGCCATGGAAGTCTCCTTGTTGAGAACCACAGCACCCTTGGGGTGATGGGCCCCAACAGGTGGATAAACCGACAATCTCGGCCTTCAGGGTGCAACTGCCTCGACGAGTAATTGAATGGTCGTGAGACTGCGTTGCTCGTCAGTGATAACCACCAACGCTAAATCACCACTGATGGCACGGTGCTTCTGGGGCGGAGGAGGGCTGCGCGGAGCGCAGATGTGGGAGGTATCGAAGGTTCATGGTAAAGCTCCTTTGGGATAAAGAAATCGGTCCGTGGATGCGCAGTAGCGGTTGGATGGCGGATGCATGGGGCATGGTGATGTCCTTTCGAAGAAGCAGGGACGGCACCAGCCCGCGAGGCCAGTACAGCCCCTTGGGGATTGAAGAGCGCTCTAGCAGGAGCGATGTGTGAGAATCGCTGACTCTGCCCGGAGTGGCAAAGTCAGCGAGCGGTCAAGCTTTGAGCTGTCGCAAACCTTCTGCCAGCAACCACAATGCCCGATTGAGGCGTACGTTTTGATCGATGCCTTGCACCGGGCGTGTGCGTTGATGACGACTGTTGGCAGTCCGGCCGGACAGACCTCCTTTGACCAGATTTTCCTGTACTCGGTTAAACACCGACCACAGATCCGTGCGCTGGTCATCGAACCGGCGTGTCGCCAACACCTGGCTTTCAGTGATCGGCAGCACCTTGTCCGGGCTGTCGTACCTGAGCATCAGTGCCGAGCGTGCAAAGACCTCTGCTTCGCCATCGTCGAGCGTGATAGCTCGCATGGCTTCACGGGAGTCATGTACCTGGTCAAAGCCACGCAGGACTTCATAGGCGCCCTCGATGACATGTTCCGTCACGCTGCCCTTGTGAGGCACACGGACGTCGCCGACGATGTTGCCGCACACCAGACCGTTTTGGCAGACGAAGCGGAACATGCCAGCCAGCATCTGATAGCTGCTCGTACCGTCGTGACTATTGAGCAAGATAATTTCATTGGCCTCTTTGCCATTGATCTGGCTCGCATGACGAAGCCGGAGCATGTGCTTGGTGAATTCACGACGGTCTTCGTGACGCACGCGGGTCTGGCACACCATGAAGGGCTCGAACCCTTCATCGCGTAGTTTCGCCAGTACAGCGCAGGTCGGTATGTAGCTGTACCGCTCGGAACGGCTTTCATGCGGGTTTTCCGCGAAGATGGAAGGGGCGACTGCGCGGATCTGGTCATCGGACAGCGGATGATCAGCACGTAGCACGGGGGAACGTGATGCAAAACGAGAGGCAAGTTGCATGACAAACTCCTTGAAAATTGAGCAGCCGACAACGACTGGCTAGGAGCCAGGCGAGCACGAGTGCATAGGACAAAAAGCCCCGCGATGCAGGGGCTGGACGAAACTTGGCAGGAAGAAGCTCATCTGCATGTCGGTCGTACCGATGCGGATGGATACGCCAATGGCGTAATAACCCAATAGGCAATGAAGGAAGGCCGGGGCTTATGTTGGCCCGATATCAACCGCACGAGGGTTGAATCGAAGGACCACCCCGGCGTTACGGATCAGAACGACTCGGCCAGTGCCGGTGTTTGTGCATCGGTGGCTTCGTCGACAGGTTCTGCAACAGACTCGGAGGTTTCCGAAGCGGGTGCTTCCTGGCTGACAGGCGATTCGGAAGCCGCAGGGGCTTGCGATTCGCTTTCATCGGCCTTGGTCGATTTCGGCTCGGCCTTGTAAACCAAAGCACTGTCGACCTTGATCCAACTGATGAACAGCAGACGGGCCTTGAGGCTCACTCCCTGTTCGCCTGCACGTTTACCTTTGGAATAGGTGAACGTGTCGGCCCACAGGTCGCTGAGTCGGAACCCGATCATCACTTTCTTCTCAGCCTCGACAGCCTCGATGCAGCGACGAACCAGATGTTGTGCTTCCGAGCCCGAAACGCGCGTATCAAAACGCACGTACGAGACGTCGTCGCTCGGACCATTGAGCGCTGCGATATCGCAGGCCAGGAACGGATCACCTTTCTTCGGTTTCACTTCGCGAACGCGATTGAGATAACCGAGGCCGGTGATGTGAAGATCGAAAAAGGTTTTTTCGGATGAAGTGGTCATGGTGAATCTCCAGACTTGAAGGACAAGAGTGCGGAGACACACCGACCCGGACGGGAGGTGTGTAACCCCCGCGTGGGTTGATGGATCCTGGGATCCGGTACAACTAGATTGGCATCACCATCGAAGACTCGATGGGCGTTCGCATCTGGGATGCCGAGTGCGAACTGGATTGATCAACGCGGACGGAACCGCGCCGTAGTCTTGAAGATCGTGACCACCTGGGCATGTTGCTGACAACGTCAGCGGAACATGGCTGTAACGTGGCACCCGTGCGATGTGCCTGCTACCGGAAATCGGTACTGGCGCGCATCCCCATTGATCAGTCGCAGCAAAAACAGGCGATGGACTCTTCGTCGGAATCGAACATGTCGCGCTGGTGGGCGGCGAATCGGGCCAGGTCGGCATAGGTCGGGCCATCGTTGCGAAAGCGCGCGCCGCTGGGTTTGCTGGCAAGATTCAAAGACTCCATACGTATCCACCAGACGGCGGACCCCGGTTTGGCCTTGATCAGTGCCAGCCGCTGTCCCTGTGGCTTGAGAAAGCACAGGTCGCAGTTGCCTTCGAGCGTGCGGCCATTCACGGTCAGCAATTCCAGGTCGAAGAGCTGAGCCTGCCAAAAGGCAGTCACCTCGCGCCCTGATCTTCGTCATGCGGCGCTGCTTGTCAGCCCGGATGCCGATGAACTGGTCCCAATCGGTCCAGCCCAGGCTGCGTACGAACTTGTGCATCGCGCGGATCTTCAGGAAGGTGGTGCAGCCCCGAGCTACCGGGTTGGGCAGGTACTGGCGCTTGCGGAATAGCGCCTCAAAGGGTTCGCCTTGCCGGCTGGCGCTTGCGAAATCGACCACCGCGAAGCCGGGCAACGCATCGCGGTATTCGAGCCATTGGATTGGCACCTACCACCGTACGCTGCACTCGCGCCCCGAAACGCAGTGTGGCCTCCACTTCCTTGCCGGTGTTGGCGAAGCAGACCATGGTATCCGCAGGCAGGCCCGCATTGGCATGCAGCACTCGCCACAGCATGTAGGCTCTGGTGCGACTGCCGCTGAAACTGATACAGGTGGGTTGATCGATCTTGAGCGGGTCGCGCATGTGAGCCGTCTCCAGGCTGACGTGCCGGCGGGCACCGACGGCAGAGGGAGCTCTTTCATGGGGCTCGTTCAGTCATCATATCGACACCTCCGTGGTGAAATATGATCGGAGAGTCGTAATTCCGGGTTGTATTTGACTTACCTCTCCAAGCGATAGATTGAAGGCATCACTTATGGGTTCAACGCAATCCGCTACCGTCATGCCGAGATAAGGGGGGAATTCACTCATTTGGGCTGCAACTACTTGTCAGGATTGAAAATTCCCGGAGACAACACAATAGGCGTCCGCAGATTGGCCGAGATGGCCAGCCATTTAGGAAGGCTTGAGGTGGTTTGCACGCAAGCCTTTTATAGAACAACCGCTTGCGAAGCAAATGTCCTAATTTTTGCCTTATCTCGGTTCGATGCCATCCCCGCGCTATGGGCCATCCACAACCTTCCGCGCTGGGATATCCATTCCTTTTCACAACTAAATCCGCTGCTGAATCAATGCAGCCCCGGCCTCAAGCCAGAAGACATTCTCGATTTGCCATTCAGGCGCCACCGCTGGCAAATCTACGAGCTCTGGTACTTGGTGACTACACTTCAGCTTTTTGAGCGACGCGGCTTCGAGTTGGCCCGCTCGCCGACCGGTGCGTCGTTACTTGAACTGGGTCAAAAGGTGGTGATCGCCGAGCGTAAGAGCGCTCCCATTGGCCAGATCATCTACCAGCCGTCCTATCAGCGTCGCGCCGGCAAAAATGTTCACCCCGATATCGTAGTTGTTCGTGGTACACCTGCCTTGATTCAGCCAGATGATGTGGCGGCGATCATCGAATGCAAGCAGCACAAGATGCCCGGTGATGAATCGTTGAAGACGCTGAAGAAACGCTACTTCGATGGTGTGGCTGAATCCTACGGCGATGCAGTCGCCGCAGACGGCGAGTTGGTACTGCTCAATTACGACAAAGTCGATTTCCAGCACGCGTACATGCTGATCGGCGAGTTCAGGCCACAGACGCGGCAGTCCCTCGCAGTGCCGCTGGCGGCTGTTCTCAGCGCTTTTTCGCCAATAGAAGCTCAGCCCCTGCCGGTGTTGATCATTGACGGTTCATTGAGCATGGAGCCGGTGCGGGCCGCGCTTCATGCCAAGGTTAAGCAATTGCATCGCGAGCTGGATACGCCCGACAAGGTCATCTGGCTACCCTAGAAAGGCCCCATCGAGGTGGACATCAACGCCGTCGGCGCGGGACCGTTTGCTGGTAGCGAAAGCGTTGAACTCTTTGCTCAGGGTTTGCGCTTGGCCAGACAATTGTATCCGCTCGCAGTGGGTCATATCATCACGGACCTGAGCTTGGGCTCCACGGTCATGTCTGAACTTGCAGAGATGTGCACCGACATCCCGTACCGGGTGCATTGCATTTAAGCGGCCGCCAAACACCTTACCTAAACGTCTTCTGCACCACGGCGAATCAGCTGCTCCACCAGCTACCACTGCTTGGAAATGACAATCACATCAATATAGGCGTATAGCGTCCTTGAGTTGGTGTTTAAGATGTCCGTGTGCTACGTCGGTTCGGCATCGGCCTAGTGATCAGCACCTGCCCAAGGGGGGCGGTATTTTCGACTGAAGTGCGCATGGTGGCTTCCGATCAACGGTTGGCTGCAATCAGCCGTTTGTTACCTCTCGCTAAGGTCAATAAACGGTCGATCATCAGATTGACGTACGGCTCCTTCTCTTTACGTTCTCGGCTACCCTTTCGTCTGGTGTTGCCCATCTCAAGGATCTGGCTCCAGCGATAACTGAACCAGCCGTTGGGTATCACTAGGCATTGCTGGCCGGTCGCAACTGGCGCGCCACCGCTTCCATGCCGAAAGTGCCGCTGCCCGGCACCACCGCAACCGCCTCGGCGTGGTAGACCTGTTTCAGGGTCTTGGAAATGCTCTTCATCACCGCTTGAAAGGACTGCGACATGTGGTTCAGCGAGCGGTCGGTGTAGACCACTGAGTACTCGACCAACCCCTAGGGATCGATACTGGGATAGAGCTTCGACATGGCGTAATTCCTTTGGCAGAGATGTCAGTGGCATCGACTCCGCCTCAAGCGTTGGCAAATGACAAGGCCGGATAGATGAGGTTTAAATCTAAACGGATCAATTCAATCCAGACGGCGACATGAATAAGCGTGGGTCTGATAGGGGAACTCGATAGTCTCGCGCCCGCGCAGCGCCGGGTGGGTCTGAATTAAATTCATCAGTTGATCAGCCACTGTCTCTTTCTCTTCAGCAGGGAGCGCGGCGATAAAGCTGACTGAGAGAAATCGATCAAGGATCACAGACTTGGCGCTGCCTGAATGGGTGTAATTAAAGCAGCTCAATTCGGGCTCCGAGAAACGGCCGTTGTTGAACGGTCGGCGCCAGTCGCCGGTATGAAAGCGTGGGGTATCGCCTTCGTAGGGCGTGATGATTTCAGTGATGGCGGCCACCCAGTCGACTGACTCATCGCGCACGTTCCAGACCAGCCCGAGCCGGCCGTCCGGTGTGAGTACTCGGTGAATCTCAATGAGCGCCGTTTCATTCGCGAACCAGTGAAACGCCTGAGCGCAAATAAGCGCCTGCGCCGTTCCGTCCTCAAGGGGAATCGATTCGGCCATTCCGTCCACAATCCTGGTGCTCGGTAAATGCTTGGCAAACTCGACTCGCATGGCCTCGACCGGTTCAACGGCAATCACATCAGCACCCGTTGAATCCAGCAAACGCGTGAGCTTGCCGGTTCCGGCGCCTAAATCGATAACTGCCGATCCAGGGTTGATGTTCAGCGCGTCTTTAAACCATGTCTGTATTTCGCCGGGATAGTCTGGACGCCCCTGCGTATAGGTTTTGGCTTCTGTTGAGAAACCTGCCTGAGCAGCTTTATGAACAATTGCCATTTGCAGCGACCCTCCGGGTGAATGATCAGTACACGCATTATGCAGCGTGCTGGTCATCCCCACACTCCGTCCATCCTTTCACTTGCCATTTATCTCAACTGCTGTTGATATAAATCACGACTGGACGTAGGCTCCTGAAAAGCCGGATCCGTAACGTCGTCGACCTAAAGCTCCACCACGTGTGCCATTACAATAATAAGGACACAAGAGATGAAACGTTGGTCAGTACTTGTTGGGTGTTTTCTCGGAATGAGCATTGCGTCGCCGGCCATTCTGCTGATTCCGCTGGGCCTGTTCATGAAGGCGGTGACCGCTGAGTTCGCTTGGTCGCGTACCGATTTTGCGATCATCATTTCTGTCGCGTCGATCTGCAACGCGCTAGTAATGCCGCTGGCTGGCTTCCTCGTTGACCGCTTTGGCGCGCGCCGTGTCGCGCTGGTCGGTACGGTGTTGGGATGCGGCAGCTACATGTGCCTGTCGCTCATTCACTCGTTCCCTGCGTTCGTTGCAATCACGGCGATGAGTGTGGCGTTCGGCAATCTGGCGAGTTATCCGGCTTTCCTGTTTTTGACCCAGCGCTGGTTCGATAAACACTTGGGATTGGCCTTTGCAATCACGTCGTCGGGCCTCGCGGTCGGCACTGGCGCATTCTCCTATCTGATTTCGCAAAACATCGCATTGAATGGCTGGCGCGAGGCGTTTCTGGTGGCCGGGGCGACTGCGCTGGCGATTGGTCTGGTCAATCTCGCGGTGTTTGTCCGTGACAACAACGGGCCGATTCCGGAGTCCGAGCGCCGTGCTGAAAAAAGCCAGCTAGAGGTGATCGGCATGACGTTGCGGGAGGCCATGGCCACCCGTGATTTCTGGCTGTATTCGCTGGCCTTTGTACTGGTGCTGTTTGGCGTCGTGGGGGCCAGCGTGCACTTGCCGGCAATGCTCTCGGATTGGGGCGCATCCGCCAATCAGATCGCCGGCATTATTGCGGCGGGTTCTGCCGGGTCGTTGTTCGGGCGACTGTTTGGCGGTGCCTTGCTTGATCATCTGCACACCCGAACCGTCGCGGGGATTTTCCTCACCTGCCAGTTGGTTGGCTTTCTGATGTTGCTGGACGGGCTGCACTGGGCGCTGGCGGCCAGTTTCCTGATTGGTGCGACCCAGGGTGCCGAGATCGACATTCTCGGTTATCTGATTTCCCGCCGCTTTGGCAAATTGGCGTATGCGCGGATCCTTGGCAGCGCCTTTTCGGTGACCCTGCTGGGCGCCATTATCGGCCCGTTCGTGTTGGGCATGGTGTTCGATAAAAGCGGTTCATACCGCACGGCCCTGATGCTGTTTCCGATACTCCCGGTCGCGGCGTTTGGTTTGTTGTGCCTGTCTGCCAAGTCACCCGATCAACCACAGCGTGTGATCGCGCCTGAAGCCACCTAGTAAAAACAAGCAATACGGCCACTGTGCGTGCCTGCGCCGTGGCCGGCTATAACGCTAATGACTACGGAAAATAAGAATAAAAGGAAATTGTATGCGGCCCCATCAAAACGGGACGAACCGAATCCGTAAGCATGCGCCTGAATTTGTCCGCGTGACGCTGGCGGCACTGTTGGCAATCTGGGCGGCTCACTCGCTGAATGCTCGTGCTGAAACAAAGCCGACGCCGCAGAACGTTGAGGGTCAGGTTGCCCCGGAATTGAAGCAACCGGCTAAAAGCCTTGATCAGGCGGCTACTAAAAAAGCCTTGCCCGACAGCCAACTGCTGGGCCACATCATCGAACGTAAAAAGCAGTTCGCGAAGATCGATGCACTGGTTGAACACGGACAATTGACCGAGTTGCCGCCACCGTCGGAAAGCATCCTTGGGGACGCCGGCGGACTTCGCAGTGATCTGGCTGATTACGGCATTGGTTTCAACATGTTGAACATGACCACCTTCGCCAATAACTATCTCGATCACGACCGCCACAAACCGCAGGCTTATGGCGGTGAGCGCCCGACGTATTCGTCAAATCTGCTGGTCGGATTTACTTACGATCTGGGGCGGGTCGGCCTCGACAATGGGCAGTTTATTTTCGGAGTGGGCAGCTACTACTCCAGCTGGGATGAAGTGAATCCGTCCTCGAAATTCAGCTACACGCGCATCGCCTACTACCAGAGCCTGTGGGATAAAACCGTCGAATTCAAAATCGGCGTGCTGCCCAACGATCTGGAATTTATTGGCCCGTTTACCGGCGGCACGTTGGTGGGTGGCACTCAGGGTTTACAAGCGGTGATCCCGTATCAAGTGGGGTTGAGCCACGCGCCGGTGTCCAGCCCTGCAGCCAACGTCACGCTGAATTACGGCAACTTCTATAACAAATTCGGCGTTCAACGCTCCATCAGTCCTGACGGCATGAGGCCGGAGATCGACCGCCATGCCGGTGAGCTCGACTTGCACGTTGATCACGCCGGCGCGCTGTACATCGATGAGCTCGGCTACAAACGCGCCTCTGCGCCGGGCACACCGTACGCGTGGCTGCGAGCCGGTTACATCCATAACACCTCGGAATATAAGCAGTTCCTCAGCAATGAACGCAGTGATGACAACTACGCCGGCTATGTGCTGGGCGACTACCAGTTTTACCAATTCGACAGCGCCATCGCTTCCCGTGGCTTGTACGCCGGGTTTACCTGGATGACCGCACCTGAAGATCGCAACCTGTTTGACCTGTATTACGGCTTGCGCGTGTTTGCCAAAGGGCCGTTGGACTCGCGTCCATTCGACATGGTGATGCTGGAGTACGGCTACACCAGCTACAGCGACGACGCCAACAAAAAGCTCGATACGCTGCATGTGTCCAATGCCGACGACTCGAAATCGACAACGCTCGCTTACAACATGCGCGTAGCCGCCGGCACCTATGTTCGCGCGGGGCTGAGTTACGTCGAACATCCGGCGTTCAGTCCGGACGTCAAAGACGCCCTCAACCTGCAAGCCAGTTTCACGCTGTTTTTCTGAACCTTGATTGACCAACGAATTAATTGCCCCCGGTGAATACGGGCGCCAGACAAGGGAGTCTCTCCATGAGCGATACGCAAAAAATCTACACACCGTCCACGCCACTGCCACCTGCCCGAACCGGCTTGTTGACCGCTTTCGAGCCGGGCACGCGGACGCTGGAAAAAGGCTTTCAAATCGCCCCACAGTTCCGCCCGATCCCCGTCGACATCGTGTTCGAGAAGGACGTCGCGGTGCAGTTGCGCGATGGCGTGACCATTTACGTCGACGTGTTCCGCCCGGCTGGCAGCGAAAAGGTGCCGGTGATTATTGCGTGGAGTCCTTACGGCAAAGGGCAGGGCACCTCTGTCAGTGTGATGGGCGTATTTGGTCTGGTCGGTTTGAACAACAACGTCGTGTCCGGGCTGGCCAAGTTCGAAGCGCCGGATCCTGCGTATTGGTGCGCCAACGGTTACGCGATCTGCAACCCGGACATTCGTGGCTGCGTTGATTCCGAAGGCAACAGCGTGCTTTGGGATCGTCAGGACGGTCGCGATTGCCACGACCTGATCAACTGGCTCGCAGAGCAGTCATGGTGCAGCGGCAATGTCGGCATGAGCGGCACCTCGTACCTGGCCGTTTCGCAGTGGTTTACCGCCGCCGAGCAGCCTGCGGCGCTGAAAGCCATCAACCCGTGGGAAGGCGTCAGTGACGTGTACCGCGACCTGGTGCTGCGTGGCGGCATGCCTGATCTCGCCTTCGCCGGACTGTTGCAGAACGGCAGTTTCTTCGGCAAGAACAAAAAAGAAGACATCCTTGCCGAAGCTGCGCGTTATCCGCTGATGAATGAGCTCTGGGAGAACAAAATCCCTGAGTTTGAGCGCATCAATGTGCCGGCGTACATCGTCGCCAGCTATTCCAATACGCTGCATACCGCCGGTACATTCCGCGCCTGGCGGCGGATCGCCTCGCAAGACAAATGGTTGCGTATTCATAACAGCCAGGAGTGGCCCGATTACTACGACGAAGCGAACGTGGACGACCTGCGTCGTTTTTTCGACCGCTATCTCAAAGGTCAGGCCAATGACTGGGAGGCCACACCGCGTGTGCGCTATGCCGTGCATGACTTCAAAGGCGGCCATCAGGTTAACGTCGCTGCACAAGAGTTCCCCCCGCAAGGCGCGGTATCCACCAGGTTCTACCTCGACGGCCGTACTCGCACGCTGACAACCCAGGCACCGGCTGCTGATGTGGCGGTCTCCTATGGCGTCGAGAACAACCCCAATGCGGTCTCGTTCATTATCCGCTTCGACAAGGAGACCGAGCTGGTCGGTTACCCGAAAGCACACCTGTGGGTCGAAGCGAAAGGCGCCGACGACATGGATGTGTTTGTGCTGGTGCAGAAACTCGATGCCCACGGCACGCCACTGCAGCAGTTCACCACACCTAACCACAGCGCGATGATTCACGACCTCACCGATCATGGTGCGACCATTCTTCGCTACAAAGGCTCTGACGGGCGTTTGCGAGTCTCGGCGCGGCACCTCGATAAAGCGCTTTCAAGCGAGGACGTGCCGGCCCACAGCTTCGACCGTGTGGAAAAGCTCGCACCCGGTGAGATCGTCGACATTGAGATCGATCTGTTACCGCTCGGTATTGCGTTCTACCCCGGCGAGCAACTGCGCTTCGTCATCAGCGCGCGAAACCTGATGGGCAACATGATGCCTGGCATCGCAGAGTACCGCGGTGCCAACAGTGGGGAACATGTGATCCACACCGGTGGTGAACACGCGTCCTATCTGCAACTTCCCCTCAAAATCAGCTGACCTCTGGCGTGCGCCGGCTCTTCAAGGGCAGACGCACGTCACCTTCGGCTCTGAAAACCCCACGTCGACAGAGTCATGGTTTCCTCTCGGGAGATAAATGCATTGATCCTTATCACATCGGCCAATGGTAACCAGGGCAAACGGCTCGTACCCAAGCTACTCGCGTCCGGCCATCACGTGCGGGCTTGCGTAAGAACCGAAGCCTCTGCCGAACAGCTGCGAGCACTCGGCGCGCAACAGGTACTGGTGGGCGATCTTGCCGATCCGGCGTTTATTGCCCAGGCAATGAAGGGCGTCGCAAGCGTGTACCACATCGGGCCAACACTGCATCACAACGAACGCGCGATGGGTTTCGCCATGATTGACGCTGCCAGAGCGGAAGGCGTGGGCCACTTCGTCTTCAGCTCAGTGCTTCATGCCATCGCCAGCGACTTGATCCAGCATGAGATCAAGCGTGACATTGAGGAACATTTGCTGTCCTCCGGGCTTGAGTACACGATTCTGCAGCCAGGCAATTACATGTTGCCTTCACGCATGAAGGCGGTCTTCGAGGAGGGCGTATTCCGGCTGGCATGGTCTTTGGACAGACGGCAGTCGATGGTCGATCTGGAAGACTTTACCGACGTGGTTGCGCTAGTACTCTCTGACCGCGAGCGTCACGCCGCTGCCACCTATGAGTTGGTCGGACCCGGACGTTTCACAGCGTACGAAATCGGGGCGGTTGCTTCGAAAGTGATAGGCCGCGAGATCAGAGTCGAACGCTTCGATGTCGAAGTGTTCGTCCGTGAGCGCTTCGGCAATCTTGACCCCGAGGCGCTCCAGCATATGTTGCGGATGAACCTCGCGATCGCCACGTATTACAGCAACCACGACTTTGTCGGCAACTCCAGCGTGTTGTCCTTTCTCTTGGGTCGTCCCGCCACCACCTTCGATGAGTTTGTCCGCAGGGAATACGCGAGTGTCAGGGAGGATCTGAAAACACTTTCAGATTGAGACGGTAAATGCATTCCTGCTCAGAGAGCTGCTCGTGCAATGCGACGGCTCGGGGCGGGAACCTGAGGCTATTAGCGTTTCAACTGACGCCCATCTTTATTGGCCATTGGCCGAGCAACACGCCTACGAGATAGGCTCTAAACGTTAGAAATGCAGCGTCTCTGAAACCAAAAAACAACAAGAAGCTCTCATATGCTCAGTTCGCCATGCTGCCCTCTGCCGTATCCGCTCTGGTTCAGATTTGTCTCGCCACTGTGCAAAGGTTCCTTCCAGTGATTGCCCGTGTACTGGGCAACCTGTCAGTGGGCAGCAAACGGTGGCTGGGTTTCGGCCTAGTCCTGTTGTCGACTTTAGCTGTTGCGGCGACAGCGTTTTACGCCTTCAACGTGCTCGAAACACGCGCCGAGAAAATGAGCGACGTCGCTTCCGTTGAGTCGCTGATCCTGCAAGCGCAGATCGCGGTAAAGGCGTTCGGTCTGGACTTGGCTGAGGATGAGGCCGACAAGGTCGCCGGTCTCACCGCTGAGCTTGTCTCGTTGTTGGAGAAGTCTCGGATGGAAACCGGGCAGGGCGCATCCATAGAAGCAGCAACACATTATCTCGCTCAGTTCGAGCGGTACGCGCAAGCCCAGCGCGATGCACGTGCGGCACGCCTAAGCATGCAGCAACTGGCTCAGGTGCTTGGCGAGCGATTCACGGTGGTGATGCTCGATCAACTCGACGCGGTCAACCTCTTGGCCTCGCGTGCGCAGCCGGCTGGCGCGACACGCATGCTGCAGCTTGAACAGGCCTCCACGCTGCGCGACAAGCTGGCGAACCTGCGGGACAGCGAACTCTATTTCACGCTGCAAGGCAGCACGGAAGACCGCAACGCCTGGGAGGCGCGCGTGATTGAACTGCGCTCTTACATGGAAAACCTGGAGTTGCAGCTCGAAGGATCGGAGCGCGAATCGCTGACCCAGGCGCGTGCAGCGCTGGACGAATACCGCGCCGCGTTCAACGCTTACGCCGCGAGCCGTGATCAAACCACCGATAGCCTGGCCGCGATGAATATCGCCGCCGACAAGGTCAGTGAACTGCTTGGCGCGGTTCGCGTGACGCAGGCTCAGGCCTCACAGGCGATGAGCCAGAGGGTATCGCGGTTGCTTTCGGGGATGCTGTTGTTGGCGCTCACCTTTGGTATCGGTGCCAGTCTGTTGATTCGCCACTTGATCCTGCAGCCGCTGCGTCAGGCGGTTGAACTGACCCGGCGCGTGGCCTCGGGCGATCTCAGCGCGTGGGCCAGTTACTCGGTAGCGTCGGGGTCATGCTCGATAGCTTACGTGGGCTAATCGGCCGGATTGGCCAGGGTGTCGGCAGTTGAATCAGGCTGCCGACAGCCTGGTGCAGGTCACCGAGCGGACTCGCCAAGGCGTTGACTCGCAGCGTGAGGAGACTGAATTGGCGGCCACCGCCATGCAACAAATGGCCGCTACTGCGCAAGACGTCGCGCGCAACGCCAGTCAGTCCCGCAACGCAGTCGAACAGGCCAATGGTCACGCGCGCAACGGTGAGGAGTTAGTATGTCAGGTGACGACCAAGATTGATCACCTGGCGCAGGAAATGAGCGGATGTTCCGAGGCGATGGGCTCGCTGCTCAACGAGAGTGCGGCCATCGGTAAGGTACTCGATGTGATCAGTGCCCTGGCCGGACAGACCAATCTGCTGGCGCTGAATGCTGCAATTGAAGCAGCACGTGCCGGCGAAAACGGTCGTGGCTTTGCGGTGGTGGCGGACGAAGTACGCAACCTGGCGCGGCGCACACAAACCTCCACCGATGACATCGCCGCCATCATCCTGCAACTGCGGACGGTGGCCGAGCAGGCCGCCAGTCGTTTGCAGGGCAGTCAAATACTGACCGGCGAGAGCGTGGTGCTGGCTGCACAGGCGTCATAAGCGCTGCTGGAAATCGCCGCGGCTGTGTCGACAGTGGAGCAGATGAGTCAGCAGATCGCTGCGGCGGCCGAACAGCAAAGTACCGCTGCCAGCGGGTTGCTGGAAACGTCGGTGCGCGAGCTCGAACAGGTGGGCTGCGCACTCAACGCGGTGGTAGGTGGTTTTCGGACGACGACCTGACGCTGGTTCGCAAACGGAGTAGAGGGCAGGTCGGTCATGCGCGCAAGTACCCGGCTAAGGTAGGCATGGAAATTTCGTAGGACACGCGTGCTTACCGTCAATCACTCCAGGCATCATCTGGCAGCGCGATCTTTTCTATTTCGGAACAAGTCCTTGTTCAATTAACGAATTCTCGAATCGTATCTGTCTTAAATACAATCCAGACTTCGACGCAGCAGGTGCTGGGCGTTTGAGAGTCGAGGATGGTGCAGGCAACAGAGTTTCACATGTGTTGATCGCTATCGGGGGGCATGCCCGAGCGGCCAGGCTAAGGGGGACAAGAGAGTGGCAATAATCTGACATTATCAAGCTTGGAATTTTGCCATTCCTTTTCAGCAAATATGGTTCGGTTTGCTCCACTTTGCCTACACCATTACCGATTCCCACGGCATCCTGCGCGCCTGTTCAGCGGCATTCCGGTGGTCCTATGCAGCGCGGGGCATCGATTATAAGTCAGGCTGAATAGAACTGACGAGTACGTCAGTTCTGCTTCGTCAGCTCCTGAACTTAGTGGCAGGTGAAGCGAGGCAGATCGTTAGATAGCAATAGAAAACGCTCCATTCCAATAATAAGAAAGTATTTTTGAGGTATCTATGCGAGCAGTCGGTGCTAGCAAGGCAGCAACGAGCGAGGCCGCTCCTGGCGTTCTCGCAGAACCCATTTACGGTCTGATTTATCACACGCCAACGCTGGATGACGTCACCAACGAGCGGGGCGAATTCCACTGTGTGTCGGATGAATCGGTTTTCTTCTGTGCAGATCGACAAGCTTCAAGACCTTTCCGACACCAATCTTGCACTTCCCGTGCAGACGCGGGACCAACACGGCGACACCGAAACGGGCATTACCGTCGCGTGCGTGAGGGTTCCTATGTGGTTGCGGAGGTAATTATCCGATGATCCAGTACAGCGTCGTCAACCTGCATCTCGCGGCCCAAACTGAAGGATCAGCCTTCATCACCCTCCGTCATACTGACAAACTGGATACGAGAGATGCATACCATGACTAATTTAATAAGCGCGCCACTATCTGGTAGAAATAAAGTCAACGTCACGCAAGTAATTGACGGTAGCAAATATAATTCGTTCAACTTGCGAGTGGCAGTAGTCTGTTTTCTTGTAATTGTGTGTGACGGTATCGACAACGCTCTCTTCGGTGCGTTGCTTCCCGCAATTATGGCCGATATGAAAATTGGCCCTGCCGAGGCCGGGATCCTGGCGAGCATTGGACATGTCGGGGCCGTGGGCGGCGCGATCATCTTTGGCGTGGTGGCTGATGCAGTTGGCCGCAAGCGGATAATGCTCATAGGCATGACACTCTTCATACTATTCACCGCAGCCTGCGGCCTGGCTCAGGGAGTCGTCGATTTCGCCATCTACCGCTTCATCGCTGGTTTCGGCCTGGCTGGCGTCATTCCGATTGCTGTGGCGCTGGTCTTTGAATATACGCCGGGCAAGTGGAAAGCGATGGCTTCCAGTGTTTCCTATACGGGCATGTCGGGGGGCGTTCTGTTAGCTGCGTTGCTATCGATTGCTTTTCTGCCCACCGTCGGATGGCGAGCGATATTGCTCGGAACCATCGTTTTCATCCTCCTGATTCCCATCGCTTTCGTGTGGGTACCTGAATCGATGTCGACTTTGGTGAAAAAGGGCAAAAGTGAAAGCATTCGTAAGGTCTTGAGAAAGGCAGATCCACAGCTTGTCCCCGACATCAACGACGAGTACGGTTTGCAAGAGAAGCCAACTGCCAGGGTGCCCCTGAAGCGCCTGTTCCAAGGTGAATATGCCCGCAATACGGTGCTTTTGGGCATAGGGATGTTCTGTCTCACGATGATTGCAATCACCCTGACGACTTGGATTGCGCAATTAATGGTTCAGCGAGGGCATTCGCTAACAACGGGTATCACTTTCATTGTCGTATTCACCAGCAGCAATTTCATCTCCACGCCGTTGGCCGGATGGATGTCAGGCCGGATGGGCTACAAGAAAGTGTTCGCGATTTACATGCCCCTGCTATTTATTTCGATATCACTGATTGGCGTCGTTCAGGATCCAGTTGTCGCCATGATCTGCATGTTTTTTGCCGGATTCTCGACAACCGGCGCCGTAAGCATTTTATTACCCTACGTCGGGTCGCTATATCCTATGAGCTTTCGTTCATCCGCGATGGGCGTGATTTACGCCATTGGCCGTATTGGTCCGATTATTGGCTCTGCAGTAGCCGGCTTTATGCTCGCCTCGGAAATCAGTGTGCCGATCGTATTGGTTTGTATGGCAGCACCTAGTCTGGTGGCCCTCGTCGCTTTTCTGCTGGTGAAAGAAATATCGTTGCAGAGTATCTAACAGCAACTGCTTTGCAGAGTTAATACTGGCTTGCGTGTTCCATTTCTCCTTGCTTGCGCGTTCTCCAGCCGCAATCTGAATACCGAACAGCGTTTTCCTGCGCCACCTGGAGCACTCTCAAAAGCGGTGCTCCAATGCTGGATGAGTCGCTGGTAAGTTTCGATTGCCGGATTGCCGGATTGCCGGATTGCCGGATTGCGCAAGCGCATGAAGTGGGCTCGCACACGATTTTTTATTGCGAAGTTCTGAAGGCTGGTAATGGTGAGCGATCATGGAAATCTATGATTGATAAGTTTTTGAAATAATTATAAAGCAATTATCGCTGTTTTGGTGAGTGGCTGTGCTACGACTTTTTTTGCAGTAAATAGTTATAAAAATAATACGGTGGATTAACTGCGATATTTACACTTTCGCTGAATTGATCTGCTTCCACTATTCGTGCTTATGTGCATGTAAAAAAGAGAAGGGAACGTTGATGTTCCAGAAGAACTGGATAAGCCGTGGCGTCGCTGTCGCAGCCGTGATGGGGATCTTTACACCTTGGGTTGCGCACGCCAGTTTTTTAGACGACCGCCAAGTCAGTCTGGGGATGCGAAATTTATATATCGATCGTGACTACAAGCAGCATGATGCGCCGCAGTCGCGAGTCGGTAGTTGGACACAGGGTTTTGATTTTCGCGCCATCTCGGGTTACACCGAAGGCACGCTTCAGTTTGGCTTGGACCTGTCGGCGCAGTACGCCTATCGCCTGGATGGCGGTGGTGGCCGTGGTCCAGACAGCATCATTCCGTACGATGCTAGCAAGGGCGAACAAGTGCGCGACTATGGACGTGCGGCGCTGACCGGCAAGGTGCGTTACAACAAAACCGAGCTCAAAGTCGGTGAACTTCGCCCGACATTGCCAGTGGCGTACATAGATGACTCGCGTCAATTGATCACCACTTATCATGGCGTGCAACTGGAGTCCAAGGAAGTTAATAACCTGACCCTGACCGGTGGCCAGTTTACCAGAATCAGTACTCGGGAGTCTTCCAATACCGAGAAGATATACTTAGGCAATGGCCGTGACCCTGAGCATCGCAGTGATGCTTTGAACTTCGGTGGCGCTACCTATGTATTGACTCCGAACTTGTCCATCACCTATTTTTTCGGCCAACTTGAGGATATCTACAAACAACACTACCTGGGCTTGACCTACCATCATGATCTGGGTGCTGGCTATCGCTTGAAGACCGACTTGCGTTATTTCGATAACAATGAAGACGGCAAGGCGCTGTATGGTAACGTCGACAACCGCTCCTACGGAATCCTGAGCTCTCTGAATAAGGGGGCGCATACCTTCGGGCTCGGCTACCAGCGTATGCTTGGTGAGTTGGCCTTCCCGTTGATGAATGGCTATGCTCCGCAACCGTACTTGGTCAACTGGTCGACCGTGGGGTTCTTCAAGCCGAACGAGAAGTCCTGGCAACTGCGTTATGACTACGATTTCGCCGCCGTCGGTGTGCCGGGGCTGAAATTGATGACACGTTACCTGCGTGGCAGCGGTATCGACCGCGGCGACAACGCTCTGGACCAGAACGTTGAGAGTGAACGCAATATCAACTTCAGCTACGTGGTGCAAAGCGGTCCATTCAAGGACGTAGGGGTCGAATGGCGTCGAATAGACGTCAAGACGCGCTTTGGTAATGGCAGTACATCGGGTGCGGACTATCAGGAGAATCGACTGATTACCACCTATACTTGGAAGTTCTGAAATCCACCGCAGCCGTTCGTGGCCTGCTGGTTTGCTCATTTGCTCGCGGGGCTTTTTAACGCAGTTTCTCTTTGCCCAGGACCGTAGCCGAGCAGGCGGCCAGTCGCTTGCAGGATAGTCAAGCTTTGACCGGCAAGAGCGTGGCGCTCGCGGCACAGGCGTCAAACGCTGCAGGAAATCGCCGCGGCGGTGGTCGATAGTGGAGCAGATGAGTTAGCAGATCGCCGCAGCGGCCGAAGAGCAGAGTGCGGTGGATAAGGTCAACCTCCAGTTTCGTGCCGAACGGCCAAACGCGCTTTGGGTATTGGATTTCATCTACGTCAGCACTTGGCAGGGCTTTGTCTACGTGGCCTTTGTCATGGGCGTCTTCGCCCGGCGGATTGTCGGCAGAAGGTTTCCGGTTCGGCGCGTACTGACTTTGTGCTCAATGTACCTGATAAGGAGGGGCCCCGATTATTAACATTTCAACTGGATCCCATCATTATTGGCGATTAGCCGAGCTGCGCGTATACGAAGTAAGCTCTGACTTATGGTCATGTATCGCTTCTTCAAATATCTCTAATGCACGCTCTACCTGGCACTCCAGCGTGATCGGGTGTTGCACCGTAATGGCAAATATATTGAATTGATCTCTGGTTGCGGCACTTATATCGATCTATTTGTTTTTATCGAAATGTTATGCCGGGATGTAGCGAAAATTAAGCTTAGTTCGGTAGAAAGTTTTGTCTATTCATAATTAAGCTAACAATAAGAGTGGAGGCAGATATGAGTTCGCTAAATGAAAATTCGATCCCTGGGTCGTTGGCTTCACTGGATAGCGACCGGGATGAAACGCAGGAATGGCTTGAGTCGCTGGAAGCCGTCGTGCGCGATGGCGGCTCCGAGCGCGGCCAGTTTCTGCTCAAACAGTTAGAGCAACACGCAAGAGCACTTGGCATCACCTCGCATGTGCACCCGTACTCGGCGTATCGGAACACAATTCCGATTGAACGGCAGGGTCCCTACCCAGGGGACCTTGCTGTCGAGGAACGGATCACATCGATCATTCGCTGGAATGCATTGGCCATGGTGGTGCGCGCCAATCAGGCTTACGGGGATCTGGGCGGGCATATCGCAAGTTATGCGTCCGCCGCGGAAATCTTCGAGGTCGGTTTCAATCATTTCTTCCGAGCCCGCGATGAAAGTCACGGCGGCGATCTGGTGTTTTATCAGCCGCACTCGGCACCGGGTGTCTACGCCCGTGCGTTCCTTGAGGGCAGGCTATCCGAGGAACAACTGGCCAACTATCGCCAGGAAGTCGGCGGCAACGGATTGAGTTCCTATCCTCACCCTTGGTTGATGCCGGACTTCTGGCAGTTCCCGACCGGCTCGATGGGCATTGGTCCGATCAGTGCGGTTTATCAAGCGCGCTACATGCGCTACCTCGAACACCGCAACCTGGCCGAAACCGACGACCGGCATGTCTGGGGCGTGTTTGGTGACGGTGAAATGGACGAACCCGAATCGATCGCCGGGCTCACGCTCGCGGCGCGGGAAAAACTCGACAACCTGACCTTTATCGTCAACTGCAACTTGCAGCGTCTGGACGGGCCGGTGCGGGGCAACGGTCAAGTCATTCAAGAACTCGAAGCATTGTTCACCGGTGCCGGCTGGAATGTGGTCAAAGTCATTTGGGGCTCGGACTGGGATCCGTTGTTTTCGCGGGACACCAACAACGCCTTGCTGCAACGCTTTGCCCAAACCGTCGATGGTCAATATCAGACGCTTGGTTCCAAGGACGGCGCCTACAACTTGCTGCACTTTTTCCAGCAGGATCCAGAGATCAAAGAATTGGTCTCGCACATGTCCGATGCCGAAATCGATGCGCTGAAGCGTGGCGGCCACGATTTCCGCAAGCTGCATGCAGCGTTCGCCGCGGCCAAAGCGCACAAGGGCCGGCCGACCGTCATCCTGGCCAAAACCAAAAAAGGTTACGGCATGGGCGGTGCCGGTGAATCTCGGATGACCTCGCACCAGGCCAAGAAACTCGATATCGATGCGCTGAAGGCGTTCCGTGACCGTTTCGCGCTGCCACTCTCGGACGATGACGTCGCGCAACTGCGCTTCTATCGCCCGGCCGAAGACAGCCAGGAAATGCGTTATCTGCGTGAGCGCCGAACTTCGCTGGGCGGCTACATGCCGGCGCGGCAGAAGGGCAGCGAGCACGTCGCCATCCCGGCGTTGGCTGACTACGCACGTTTCGCTTTTGAAGCTGACGGCAAGGAAATGTCCACTACCATGGCCGTGGTGCGCATGCTTGGCGGTTTGCTTAAAGACAAAGAACTCGGGCCGCGCGTCGTGCCGATCGTTGCCGATGAAGCACGTACGTTTGGCATGGCCAACCTGTTCCGTCAGATCGGTATCTACTCACCGCTCGGCCAACTGTACGAACCAGAAGATGCTGGTTCGATGCTCTATTACCGTGAAGCCCGTGACGGTCAGTTGCTGGAGGAGGGCATCACCGAAGCCGGTGCATTGTCTTCGTGGGTCGCTGCCGCGACGTCTTACAGCGCGCACGGCAAACCGATGCTGCCGTTCTACATCTACTACTCGATGTTCGGTTTTCAGCGCGTCGGGGATTTGATTTGGGCAGCGGCTGACCAACGCGCACGCGGTTTTTTGCTGGGCGCGACTGCCGGGCGAACGACTTTGGGTGGGGAAGGGCTGCAGCACCAAGATGGCAGTAGCCATGTCGTGGCTGCCACCGTGCCCAACTGCCGAGCCTATGATCCGGCTTTCGCGGGTGAGCTTGCGGTGATTGTCGACCATGGCATGCGCCAGATGATGGAGCGCGATGTCGATGAGTTCTATTACATCACGGTGATGAACGAGAACTACGCCCAACCCTCTTTGCCGTCCGGCGTTGAAGATCAAATCATTCGCGGTATGTATCGCTACGCCGTGTCCGATGCCCCCGCATCGTGTGGTTCTGTTCGGCTGTTGGGCTCCGGCACTATTTTGCGAGAAGTGATCGCGGCGTCTGAGCTGCTGGCGGCTGACTGGCAGGTATCGAGCGAGGTGTGGAGCGTCACCAGTTTCAGCGAACTTGCTCGTGAAGCGCGGGAAGTGGAGCGACGCAATCGACTGAACCCCTCTGAGCCTGAGCAAGTCAGCCATCTTTGCGCCTCTCTTGCCGGTGATGCGCCTGTGATTGTCGCCTCAGACTATGTTCGCGCCTGGCCGCAACTCATCGCCAGCTACGTGGATGCTCGCTTTATTGTTTTGGGCACCGACGGTTTTGGTCGCAGCGATACCCGCGCCGCCTTGCGCAGCTTCTTTGAAGTCGATCGTCATCAGGTGGTTTTGGCTGCTCTGGACGGTTTGGTCCGTGACGGCAGCTTGCCGCGTCAAGTGCTGGCCGAGGCCATCGAGCGCTATGGCCTGAAAGGCGATTGCCCGGCGCCGTGGACGCGCTGACAGGTTTTGTTTTCGCATGCGCTCGATGAGCGCTCCCTCCGTTGCGTGAGCGCGCAACGGATCTAATTCTGGGCGACGGTACGTCATGAGTGAAATCAGAGAAATTCATGTCCCTGACATCGGGGACTTCAAAGACCTGCCGGTGATCGAGGTATTGGTCAAACCGGGCGATAAAGTAGCGTTCGATGACCCACTGCTGACGCTGGAATCGGACAAGGCCTCGATGGACGTGCCGAGCCCAGGCGCCGGCACCGTTGTGGCGGTGACGATCAAGGAAGGCGATCGCGTTTCCAAGGGCAGTTCGATCCTCACGTTGCAGATGACGATTGATGAAGCGCCTGTTGCGCAACCGCCCGTCATTAGCCCGGTCGTGGCCGAACCCATCGTCAACGTTACTCCGCAGCCAGCCGTCGCCAAAGCTCCTGCGCCAGTGGTGAGTATTTCTGGGCCGAAACCCCACGCCAGCCCTTCGGTACGCAGCTATGCGCGCAAACTGGGCGTGGATGTCAGCCGCGCGATTGCCACCGGCAAGGGCGGGCGACTGCTTCGTGAAGATATCGAGCGTTTCGTCAAGGACGCTCTGCTGCGTCTGGACAGTTCCGCGCCGCGTGCCGATCAAATCGGTGGGCTCAATCTGCTGCCGTGGCCGGACATCGACTTTGCCAAATTCGGCACGGTCGAGAAGGTCGCGATGTCGCGTATCAAAAAGATCTCCGGCGCAAATCTCGCCCGCAACTGGGTGATGATCCCCCACGTCACCAACAACGAAGAAGTCGACATTACTGAGCTGGAAGCATTTCGCGTGCAGCTCAATCTGGAAGGCGGCAGGGACGCGATCAAGTACACCATGCTCGCTTTTTTGATCAAGGCCGCGGTCGCCACCTTGAAAGCCTTCCCGTCGTTCAACAGTTCACTGGGCAACGAAGACGGCGAGCCGATCCTGATCCTCAAGCAGTACTTCCACATCGGTTTTGCCGCTGACACGCCCAACGGATTGGTGGTGCCGGTCATTCGCGATGCCGATCAAAAAGGCATTGGCCAAATCGCCACGGAATGCGCCGAACTGGCACGCAAAGCCCGGGACGGCAAGTTGGGCCCCGCCGGCATGAGCGGCGGAACCTTCACCGTTTCTAGCCTGGGCGGCATTGGCGGCACCGGTTTTACACCGATTATCAATGCCCCGGAAGTGGCGATCCTCGGTGTGACCCGCGCGCAAATCAGGCCGGTGTGGGATGGCAAAGCCTTCGCGCCGCGACTGATTCTGCCCATGGCGTTGTCATGGGATCACCGCGTCGTCGATGGCGCGGCGGCAGCACGCTTCCTTCAGCATCTGGCGGCTCTGTTGGCAGATTTCCGTCGAATTACGCTGTGAGGGAATGCCCATGAGTCAGGTGATTGAAGTGAAGATGCCCGGTATCGGCGATGCCGCCGCCATGCCGGTGATTGAAATACTGGTCAAGGTTGGCGATGTGGTGGCAGTCGATGACGCGATCTGCACACTGGAATCCGACAAGGCGACGATGGATGTGCCGTCGTCTGCCGCCGGTGTGGTCAAGGACATAAGGGTCAAGGTTGGCGAGAAGGTCGGCGAAGGCGCGGTGTTGTTGACGCTGGAATCGAATGAGCCAGCAATTCAGCCTTCGCCAGCTGTGGCTGTAACCGCCAGCGCCGCTGAGCTTCAGTGCGACGTGTTGGTGCTCGGCGGCGGCCCCGGCGGTTACTCCACTGCATTCCGCTCGGCGGATCTGGGACGGAAAACCATCATTGTCGAGCGCTACGCCTCGTTAGGCGGCGTGTGCCTGAACGTCGGTTGCATACCTTCCAAAGCGCTGCTGCATATCGCTTCGGTCATTGAGGAAGTCCCGCATCTGGCGGCACTGGGCATCGACTTCGGTGCCAGACAGGTCGATATCGACAAGCTGCGCGCGCACAAGGAGTCGGTGGTCAACAAGCTCACGGGCGGCCTCGCCGGAATGGCCAAGGGGCGCAAAGTCGAGGTCGTGCGCGGCGTTGGCCGATTCCTTGATCCGAACCGTATCGAGGTCGCTCTGTGTTCCGGTTCCGGCCAGGAGCAGACGGGAGAGAAACAGGTGATTCGCTTCAAACAGTGCGTGATTGCCGCCGGCAGTCAGGCCGTCAAGTTGCCGTTTATGCCGCAGGATCCACGCATCGTTGACTCCACCGGTGCGCTGGAACTCAGGGCTGTGCCGAAACGCATGCTGGTGGTGGGCGGCGGGATTATCGGCCTGGAAATGGCCACGGTTTATTCGGCGCTGGGTGCGCGTATCGATGTGGTCGAGATGCTGGACGGCTTGATGCAAGGCCCCGATCGCGATCTGGTCAAGGTCTGGGAAAAGCACAACAGCCATCGATTCGATCACCTTATGTTGGACACCCGCACGGTAAAAGCCGAGGCGAGCGAGCAGGGCATCTGGGTGACCTTCGAGGGTGAAAAAGCGCCCGCAGAGCCGCAATGCTATGACCTGGTGCTGGTCGCGGTCGGCCGTAAACCCAATGGCGACCAGCTCGATGCTGACAAGGCTGGCGTCAGCGTCAGTGAGCGCGGTTTCATCCCGGTCGATAAGCAAATGCGCACCAACGTGCCGCACATCTTCGCGATTGGCGACATCATCGGCCAGCCGATGCTGGCTCACAAAGCCGTCCACGAAGGTCATGTCGCCGCTGAAGTCGCTGCAGGCGAGGCCTTGAACAACGCCGAACTGGCTCGCAGCCGTTTTGATGCGTTGCAGATTCCCGGCGTGGCCTACACCAACCCGGAAGTAGCTTGGGCGGGCCTGACTCAGCAAGAAGCCAAAGACCAAGGCATCAAGGTCGAAACGGCGATTTTCCCCTGGGCGGCATCTGGCCGTGCAATTGCCAATGGTCGCGATGAAGGCTTCACCAAGCTGCTGTTCGACGCACACACCCATCGCGTGGTCGGCGGCGGCATCGTCGGCACTGGTGCGGGCGATTTGATCAGTGAAGTTTGCCTGGCCATCGAAATGGGCGCCAACGCAGAGGACATCGGCAAGACCATCCACCCGCATCCGACATTGGGCGAAACCGTGGGGATGGCGGCAGAAGTTGCCCACGGCAGATGCACCGACTTGCCGGCAGCACGGCGTAAAGAGGCGTGAAGGAGATGACCATGAATGCCTGTAATGAGGCGACTCTCGCGGACTTGAGCCACTGGGTGGGCCGCGAGGAACTTCGAAGCGATCGTATCGATCAACGTACTGCGCAGGCGCTGGCAGCGACGCTCGACCTTGATTCCGACACCCTGCAGGAAGGCGCTGAGTTACCGCCCTTGTGGCACTGGGTGTACTTCTCACCAAATGCTCGACACAGCGAAATCGGCGTCGACGGGCATCCGCAACGCGGTGGTTTCCTGCCGCCAGTGAACCTGCCCAACCGTATGTGGGCCGGCGGGCGCTTGAGCTTCGAGCAGCCGCTGCGCGTCGGTGAAGTCGTCACCCGGGTTTCGCGCATCCTGCGCTGCGAACGCAAATCCGGGCGCAATGGAGAGCTGCTGTTTGTCACCGTCGAACACAATATCTCCGGTGAGCGTGGTGTGTGCGTGGTGGAGGAACAGGACATTGTTTACCGCCAGCCAGCGCCTCAAGGAGCGCCCCTTGCCGGCGAAGCGACAGAGCGCCTAGGCGAATTCCGCCGACTGATTCATCCCGGCCCGGTGTTGCTGTTTCGTTATTCCGCACTGACGTTCAACGGCCATCGCATTCACTACGACAAGCCCTACGCCACCGGGGAAGAAGGCTATCCAGGCCTCGTCGTGCAGGGCCCGCTGGCCGCGACATTGCTACTCGAAGCCTTTCGCGCGGCGCACCCGAACAAGCGCATACGACGCTTCGCTTTCCGCGCGATTGGCCCGCTGTTCGACACGGCGGACTTTGCAGTGTGCGGTCAGCTCACCGGCCCGGGCAGCGCCGATCTTTGGACCGACTGCAACAGGCGCTCGACGATGAAAGCTGAAGTCACGTTCGACTAACACCCAAGCGTTTTCACAAAAGGTGCCGCTGTGCAGAAGCGCCAAGGGCACTGCTGCACAGCGATCACCACAGACAAGACAGGAAATCGACATGACCATGCTCTACGCCCCCGATGAACACCAGGAAATCCGCGATGCCGTCCGTGCCTTGTGCAGTGAATTTCCAGACGAATACCACCGCAAGATCGACGAACAGCGGGCCTACCCTGAGGCCTTTGTCGATGCATTGATCAGCGCGGGCTGGCTCTCGGCGATGATCCCGGAAGAATACGGCGGCTCGGGGCTGGGGTTGACCGAGGCATCGGTGATCATGGAAGAGATCAACCGTTCCGGCGGCAACTCCGGCGCAGTGCATGGCCAGATGTACAACATGAGCACGCTGCTGCGTAACGGCAGCACCGCGCAGAAAGAAAAATACCTGCCAAAGATTGCGGCTGGCGAGTTGCGCATCCAGTCAATGGCGGTCACTGAGCCTACGACTGGCACCGACACCACCAAGATTAAGACCAACGCGGTGAAGAAGGACGGCCGCTACGTGGTGAATGGGCAAAAGGTGTGGATCTCGCGGGTGCAGCACTCTGACTTGATGATCCTGCTTGCACGCACCACGCCGCTGACCGAGGTAAAGCGAAAGTCTGAAGGCATGTCGATTTTTATCGTCGACCTCAAAGACGCCATCGGCAAGGGCCTGACCGTGCAGCCAATCCCCAACATGGTGAACCACGAGACCAACGAGCTGTTCTTCGACAGCCTGGAGATCCCTGAGGAAAATCTGATTGGCGAGGAGGGCAAGGGCTTCAAATACATCCTCGACGGGCTTAACGCCGAGCGTACGTTGATCGCCGCCGAATGCATCGGCGACGGTTACTGGTTCATGGAACGCGCGGTAAAATACGCCAACGAACGTGTGGTGTTCGACCGTCCGATCGGACAGAACCAAGGCGTGCAATTCCCGATTGCCGACTCTTTCATAGAGATCGAAGCCGCCAACCTGATGCGCTTCAAGGCCTGCCAGCTATTCGACGCGCACCAACCCTGTGGCGCCCAGGCCAACATGGCCAAGTACCTCGCCGCCAAAGCGTCGTGGGAAGCCGCCAACGTTTGCCTGCAAACCCACGGCGGTTTCGGCTTCGCCAATGAATACGATATTGAGCGCAAGTTCCGCGAGACCCGGCTGTACCAGGTCGCGCCGATCTCCACCAACCTGATCTATTCCTACGTCGCCGAGCACTTGCTCGGGCTGCCGCGTTCTTTCTGAGGACTCCGTTATGGCTTCTACCCAACCGGTACTTGCGCTAGAAGGGATCACGGTGGTCTCGCTCGAACACGCCATCGCCGCACCTTTGGCCACGCGTCACCTGGCTGATCAGGGCGCTCGGGTGATCAAGGTCGAGCGCCCGGGCAGCGGCGATTTTGCCCGCGCTTATGACGCGCGCGTCGATGGTTTGGCCTCGCATTTTGTCTGGGTCAATCGCTCGAAAGAGAGCCTGACCCTGGATCTGAAACAACCCGAAGCGCAGGAGATTTTGCTGCAGCTCCTGTCCGAAGCCGATGTATTGGTGCAGAACCTTGCGCCGGGCGCGGCAGCCCGATTGGGGCTTTCATACGAAGCACTGGCTGCGAAAAACCCGAAGTTGATCGTCTGTGACATTTCGGGATACGGCGAGGGCGGACCGTACACTGAGAAAAAGGCTTACGACTTGCTGATTCAGAGCGAGGCCGGCTTCCTGTCGATCACCGGTACACCGGAAGAACAGGTCAAGGCCGGCATTTCCATCGCAGACATTGCGGCGGGCATGTACGCCTACACCAATATCCTCGCGGCGCTGATCGAGCGCGGCAAAACCGGCCGTGGCCGGCGCATCGAGATCGCGATGATTGATGCGATGGTCGAGTGGATGGGCTTTCCGATGTACTACGCCTACGAAGGGCAGGAGCCGCCGCGCCGGACCGGTGCTTCCCACGCGACGATTTATCCGTACGGACCGTTCCGTGCCGGTGATGGCCGTACCGTCATGCTCGGCCTGCAGAACGAACGCGAGTGGGCGGTGTTCTGCGACCAGTTGCTGGGCGATGCGGCACTCGCCACGGATGCGCGGTTTGCCAGCAACGCGCTACGCACCGCCAACCGCGAAGTCTTGAGCAAACTGATCGAGAACAACTTCGCCAGTCTCAGCGCTGATGAAGTGATTACACGCCTCGATGCCGCTGACATTGCCAATGCCAACGTCAGCACCATGAACGACATCTGGAACCATCCGCAACTCGCCGCGCGTCAGCGCTGGACCACCGTGAACACGCCAGCAGGTCCGATACCCGCGCTGCAACCACCGGGCATGGGCGGTGAGCATCCCGCGCGCATGGGCCCGGTGCCGGCACTCGGGGAACATACCGCAGCGATTCTTCGTGAACTGGGTTACGCCGACCGTGCCGATGAACTGCGCGACAGGAAGGTGGTGTGATGGCAATTCGACAATTGAATCTGGCGCGGGCACGCACCTTTCTGTTCGTGCCGGCGAACCGCCCGGAACGCATTGGTAAAGCGCTGAACAGCGGCACCGACGTCGTTGTGGTCGATCTTGAAGACGCGGTGGCACCGGTTGACAAACCGGCGGCGCGCCTCGCCTTGCTGGCCTGGCTGGATGAGCATCCCGATGAGCGTGTATCGGTGCGCATCAATGCCACCGACACGCAGTGGCATGAGCATGATTTGGCCGCCTGCCGCCACACCGGAATCGCTGCCGTGATGCTGCCAAAAGCCGACAACGCTGCGCAGGTGCAGCACGCCCATAGCGTCACAGGAAAGCCGTTGTTATGCATCATCGAGACCGTGCAAGGCATTGATGCCTTGACGCCTATCGCCGGTGCGCCGGGTTGCGCGCGCCTGATGTTCGGCAAGCTGGATCTGGCCGTTGAACTCGATCTGATCCCCGACGAATCAGACCCTGAAGAACTAGTGTTCCTGCCGTGGCGCGCAATGCTCGTACTCGCGAGTAAACGGGCAAGACTGCCGGCACCGGTCGATGGCGTGTTTACCGCCATCGGTGATCAACCGGGTCTGGCTCGGTACGCCGCGCGCGCACGTCGGCACGGGTTCAGCGGCCAGTTGTTGATTCATCCGAGTCAGGTCACGGAAGCCGCAGCGGCCTTTACGCCCTCGGCGATGGACATCGAATGGGCGAACGCCGTTTGCCGGTTGGGTGACGCTGCCGGCGGCGGGGTGGTGGTACTCGATGGCCGGATGATCGACGCGCCGGTGATGGCGCGGGCGCGGAACATTCTTGCGTTGGCGGCGGAGTTTGGTCTCGGGATCTGAAACGTTGTTCTTTTCTATTTCGGAACAACTCTTCGGCCCATTCACAAATTCTTAAAATCGACCCATCTCACTACTATCGAGGTGTGGCAACAGCAGTCGAATTCGCCTTGCGCTGGTCAGTCCCGGCGCAGGCCAAACGTTTCAAATGCAGGAGCATGACCCATGGAAAATAATGCAAACAAAAAACCGATGGCCATGAGTGGAGCCCGCAACGGAGTACGCAACGGGGCTGATTACATCGCCTCGCTGCAAGACGGTCGCTCCGTGTGGATTGATGGCGAGCGCATCAAGGACGTGACGGTGGATCGCCGTTTTCGTGGCGCGATTCAATCCATCGCAGATCTGTATGACATTCAGTGCGATCCCGCCTTGCAGGACAAGATGACGTTCGAATCGCCGACTTCCGGCGCGCGCGTCGGTCGCTCGTTCATGTTACCGCGCTCGGCTGACGATCTGCGTCTGCGCCGGGAAATGATGAAGACCTGGATGGACGCTGTCGGCGGCATGATGGGCCGCACGCCGGACTTCCTCAACGTCATGGTCAGCGCACATGCCTCCGCGCATGAACTGTTCGCCGCCGGCGGTGAGCAATTCGGCCAGAACATCCTCAAATACCATGAGTTCATCCGCGAAAACGACCTCGCGCTGACTCATTCGCTGGTGTCGCCAGACATCGACAAGCGCCTGCAAATGTTCGAGCAGCCGGGCGACATGGTCATGCGTGTGGTGCGAGAATCCGATGCTGGGATCTACGTGTCCGGCGCTCGCTCGGTGGCCACCCTCGGTCCGTTGGCCAACGAAGTTTTGATCATGCCGGCGGCGGCGAAATTCCCGTTGGTGGCGGATGCCGAAGCCTACGCGGTGGGCTTTGCAGCGCCGATCGACACCCCCGGGATGAAGATGATTTGCCGTCCTTCGCTGCCTGCGAAGGGCCGGTTCGCCAATGACCCGCTGACCGGACGCATGGACGAAATGGACGCCGTGCTGTGGTTCGAAGACGCGTTTATTCCGTGGGAACGGGTGTTCATGTACCGCAGCATCAAAGCGGTTGAATCGGCGATGAAGTCGCCATCAGGCCCGCACGGTTCGCACCAATCCGCCACGCGGTCACTGGCGAAGATGGAGTTCCTGCTGGGTATCGCCTACAACTTGACCGAAGTGAACCACAGCCGTTTCCCCAACGTCATGGTGCAACTGTCGGAGTTGGTCGCTTATGTCGAAACCCTGCGCGCGATGATTCGTGTCGCTGAAATCGACTGCGTGCCGGGCCCCGGCGGCACCGTCGTGCCGTACGAGCAACCGCTGAATGTGGTGCGCGCGCAATACCCGGCGATGCATGCGCGAGCGCTGGAAATCCTCCAATTGTTGGGTGCTGGAAACGTGGTGGTCGCGCCAACGGTCGAGGATCTCTACAGCGAAAATGGCCCGGCCATCGAACGTTATTGCGCCGGGGCCGATATCCCCGCCGAACGCAAAATGCAGCTGTTGCGGCTGGCCTGGGACGCGTCCTGCTCGTCGTTTGCCGGACGCCAGAACCTGTACGAAAAGTTTTTCTCGGGTGATCCATGGCGCAACGCGCAAATGCGTGGCGAACGCTATCCCGGTGCTCGCGAGGCGCAAGACCGTGTGTGGGCGTTCCTTGATCGCAATAGCGAATGGGATCAGCGCATCAACGGCCAATAAGCGAAGCCTGCCGTAGCCTCGCGATAACGATGCTGCGCTAAGCCACCAAAAAAATAATGTGCGGAGTTTTGTATGCCTCGTATCCAACTGCCCACCCCCGACGACGAACCCGAAGCCTTCGCGCTGCTGCGCGACAAGCGTGGCCATGCACCCAATGCGCAGATCTTTCGCACCTTGGCGACATGCCCGGAGATTCTCGAGGTTTTCATTCCCATGGCCGACGCGGTGCGCAACGGCTGTGGCATCGATCCGAAATTGCGTGAGATGGCCATCGTCATGGCGTGCCAGACCATGGGCACCCATTACGAACACGATCCGCATTGGAATCGGGCCCTCAAAGAAGGCGTCTCCAAGGAACAAATGCTCGCGCTGTGGGATTTTGAAAAGAGCACGCTGTTCTCCGATCTGGAGAAGGCCGTGCTGCGCCTGGCCCGGGACGCTACTCGCGCGCCGGCGCAGGTCAGCGACAAGGTCTGGGAAGACGTTTACCACGGCCTCGGGCAAAAGCAGGGCGTGGCGCTGCTGTTCAATATTGGTTGGTACAACATGACCGGTCGGTTGACTGGCCCCCTCGAGTTGAACAACGAGGCCGATTTCACTCGGCTCTGAAAAGACATCAGGAGAGTTAACATGCCATTGCCAACACCGGTCTATTACCCGCCGTTCAATATCACCCGCTCGAGTCACGCCGTCATCACTTCGCGCGATCTGGAAGCCAGTCGCGATTTTTACGAACAGGTCATTGGCCTGGTGCTGACCGAACGCGATGCCGACACCCTGTATTTCCGCGGTCTGGAAGAGGTTTGCCACCACAGTCTGGTGATCAAGCGCCACGACGGCGAGCACTCTGCCGAAGCCATCGGCTTCCGGGTCTACACCGAAGAAGAGCTGGATAAGGCTGCGCATTTCTATAAATCCAAAGGCCTGCCGGCACGCTGGATCGAAGTGCCGCATCAGGGCCGCACGCTGCTGGTCAACGACCCGGCCGGCACCCCCGTGCAGCTCTGCGCCACCATGTCCACAACGCCGCGCGTGTACACGCAATTTCAAGACTTCAAAGGTGGCGCGGCGATGCGCTTCGACCACTACCAGATTCAAGTGCCGAACGTGCAGGAGCAGACCGATTTCTACGCAGAAATGGGTTTCCGCATCTCCGAATACATGGCGCTGGACGAGAAGTTGATTGCGACCTTCATGTTCCGCAAACCGGGCACCCAAGACATCGTGTTTCTTGAGAACCCGGGGCCGCGTCTGCACCACTTTGCATACACCGTATCTGACTCCCACAGCATCCTGCGCGCCTGCGATATCGCCGGCAATCTGGGCATGGGCGATGTCGTTGAGCGCGGTCCAGGTAGACATGGCCCGGCCGGCGTGTTGTTCGTGTACTTGCGAGATCCCGATGGCCATCGGGTCGAGTTGTTCTGTGATCACTACCTGCTGATCGATATCGAAGTCGAGCCTGTTGCGTGGGACGTGCGCAAGCCCGGCCTGGCGCTGCGCTGGGGCATGCCGCCGCAGGAGTGCTGGTTCAACGAGACCACAGCGTTCAGCGGCATTGCGACCAAGCAGCTCGATCACGAGCGTGGCCCGTTGGTCACCCTGGAAACTTATCTGGCGGACAAGGCCCGCGTCAGAGCCGCCAAATAGCGCAGCAGGGGCCACTTCGGTGGCCCGTCGCAGCGTGGCGGTTTTAATAATAAGAAGACTGGAGGCATTCACCATGACGACACAGACAGCAATTCAAACAGATCCTTCCAAAGCCGGGCCGAGCTTCGACAGCCGTGCGCTGCGTGACGCTTTTGGTTCGTTTGCCACAGGCGTGACGATTGTCACTACGGCCGGGCCTGACGGCGTCGACATCGGTTTGACCGCGAACAGTTTTTCTTCGGTGTCGCTGGACCCGCCGATGGTGCTTTGGAGCCTGGCGCGCACCTCGTTGAACATGGATGCCTTCCGCAACAACGGGCATTTCGCCGTGCACATCCTCTCCGCGGACCAGGAAGCGTTGTCGTCGCGCTTTGCGAGCAAAGGCATTGACCGTTTCGAAGGGCTTACGCTGGATCGTGGCCCGGACGGCGTGCCGTTGCTACCCGACTGCATGGCGCGCTTCACCTGCAAACTCGCTTATCAGTACGAGGGCGGTGATCACGTCATTTTCGTCGGTGAGATTGTCGATTTCGGCCACTCGGCGCGCAAGCCGCTGGTGTTCCATGGCGGCCGCTACGGCATGTTGCTGCCAAAGCAAGCCGTCGCCTCCGTTGAATCGGCAGACGAGTTCAGCAACCTATCGTCTGATGATCTGCTGTATCAGGTTTCCAATGCTTACTTGCGCACGCGCCAAAGCGTGATTGAAAAGCTCGAATCGCGGCAGTGGACGGCCGAGGAGTATGCGGTGTTGAGCATCATCGGTCGTGAAGACGGCTTGTGCATGCCAGAAATCGTTGCGCGCAGCGAGAAGGTGCGCGGTCAGGGCATTTCCGCTGCGATCGTACAACAGCTCATCACGCGAGGCCTGTTGGAGGAGGTTGACGCCAGTGACGGCCGTATTGCCGTCAGGTTGACTGCCGATGGCCGTCACGCAGTGCTGGAACTGATCGCCATCCGCAAGTCGAGCGAAGCCGATGTGCAGGGCAAGCTCGACCCGAGTGAAGTGCAACTGCTCAAGCACCTTCTGGCCAGGCTCGACGCATGAAGATCGCACGCTACCAATCAGCCGCAGGGACTGAACGGCTCGGCATCGTCACTGCCGCGTCGGGGCGTGAATATCTTGTAGATGTCGCGAAAGCGGCGGCGGTGCGAGGCGGGCCAGCCACACCAACATCGGTGATGGCCCTGATCGAGGGCGGCGCAGCGGCGATAAACGCCACCCGCGAGTTGCTCCGGTGGGCGGCGGATCGTCAGGATCCGCTGTGGATGGATGACCCCAATACCGTCGAGTGGCTAACGCCCGTGCCGGAAAAATCGATCTTCTGCGCCGGGCGCAATTTTGGCCGGCACAAGCTCGAGTCAATGAAGGGCAATGTCGACAATGCCAGCAAGCTGCACAGCGACTTTCCGACCGGTTTCATCAAACTCGGACGCACGCTGGTGCCGCACAAGAGTCAGGTGAAACGGCCCGACGATGTGCTCGATTTCGACTACGAAGTCGAGATCGCGCTGGTGATCGGCAAGGCGATCGACGCGCGCCGCGACATCGATCCGGCCAGCGCGATTTTCGGCTACACCATTTTCAATGACCTGTCGGCACGGGAATGGCAACTGCGCGAGATGCAGAACGGCATGATCATGCTCGGCAAGAACTTTCCGGGGTTTGGCCCGATCGGCCCCTACATTCTGACCGCCGACGAAGTACCGGATCCCAAAGCCCTGGTGCTGTGGCTGAAGGTCAATGGCGAGTTGCGCCAGCACTCCGACTGCCGCGATTTGATTTTCGGTTTCGCCGAAATGGTCGCGTTCTGGTCCCGTTTCGGTCTGGTGCCCGGCGATTTGATCAGCACCGGTACGCCTGAAGGCGTGGCCTTGCACCACAAGCCCGATCCGCGTGAGTGGTACCTCAAACCGGGTGACCGGGTGGAGGCGGGCGTCGACGGTATCGGCGTCCTTGAAACGTTCATCGTCTGATTACCGCGTTGCCATGCTGACCTCACAATAAGGAATATTCTATGAAACTGTTTTTTTTGCCCGGTGCCTGCCAGATCGGCATCCATGCCTTGCTTGCTGAAATCGGCAAGCCGTTCGAGATCGAAAAAGCAGCGCGTGCGGGCACGGCAGAGTTCGAGGCGTATACGCAGATCAACCCCAAGGGCAAAGTCCCTGCGCTGATTCGCGACGATGGTTCGCTGCTCACCGAGTTCCCGGTGATTGCACTCTATCTCGCTCGGATGAACCCCGAGCGAGAGCTGATCCCGACGGACATCGAAGGCGAGATTCGTGTGCTGGAAATGACTGAATATTTGGTATCTACCGTGCACATGCAAGGCTACACTCGAGCTCGTCGGCCAGAGAAGTTTGCGCCGAGTGAAGCAGATCATGCTGCGGTGAAAGCGCAGGGTCTGAAGATATTCCAGGCCGGGCTCGACCGGGCAGAACGACAGATCAACGGCAAAGACTGGCTCTTCGAAAAAATGACCATCGCCGATTTCGCGCTCTTCTATCTGGAGCATTGGTGCGTGGTCAACGGCATCGGAAAGTTGGGGCAAAGCTGTCAGGCGCACCACGATCGTCTGTGGGCGAACGTTGAAATCCGCCGCGCGATCGAGTCCGAACTCATTACTTGATGTTGAGCGCTCCACCATGGACATGCTGTTGAAGCTGAAGGCTTTCGTCGTCACCGCCGACACCGGTAACTTCTCAACCGCTGCGCGCACGCTGTATACCTCGCCCTCGGTCATCATGAAGCGGGTTGACGAGCTCGAATGGGATTTCAAAACCACCTTCTTCGATCGCTCAACCCGCCGTTTGACCCTGACTGACACCGGGCAAAGCTACCTGACTCATGCCCGGCAGCTGCTGCGCTCTTACAACGACATGGCCAGTGGCGCGATCTTGAGCCCCGGCGCAATCGAAGGCCCGATTAGAATCAAAGCCCCGGCGGTGCTGATCCGTCAGGGCCTTGGCGATCTGTTTACCCGTTACCGTGCTGAACATCCGATGGTGCAACTTGAAATAGTTGCGTCCGACCGAGGCGGAAATCCGGCGGAGGAGGGCTTCGATATCTCGGTCGGCATGGATCAGATGGCCTACTCGGATGTTGTCGAGCAGGTCATCCGGCCCTTTCCCCGGGTGATGTGTGCGGCGCCGGCGTACCTGGCGCGATGTGAAGCGCTGTTGCATCCTCGCGACCTGGTCGATCATCCCTGTCTGTCGTTTTCCCTTGCCGGGTCAATCTGGGCGTTCAATTCGCCGGAAGGCCGGATAGAAGTGGACGTGCGTCCGGGACTCATCACCAACGATGAAGGCTATTTGTGCGCCGCCGCCCGCGATGGCCAGGGGATTGTGCAACTGGCCTTGCCGATCGTTGCCGATGCATTGGAGGCGGGCGAGCTGGTGCCGGTGCTGGATCAATTCTCGCTGGTGGAGCGCTGGGTGAAAATCATGGTGCCGACGGCGCGACTGGAACTGACGCGCGTGAAGCTGCTGTTCGACAAGATTGCACTGCACCTGACTACCGATAAGACCTGAAGCGCCCCCTGTGGCGAGGGCGCAAGCTCCCTCGCCACATTGCATTTCCCCGTCCAGATTTCCTGCATCTTTCCCCATATCTGCACATCTTTTCGGCGCTCGCAGCCGTGCCCTTTGCACCGACCCCTAAAGAATCCGCGCCTTCATTGCACCATCAGTTTTCTGGCTGCGGTGTAGCGGGTTTTATCATTGTTCAGGCCGAAAAGGGCCCGCATATACTCGGGCCAACACAGATACACAGTCAGGGTTGAGGACAATAAACCATCTCAAACCAAGACTCTGTGTTGCCTGCACATGATTCGTCCGTGCATGAATTCAACCGGTACCACAACTTCATGGGAGTTTTTTCTTGTGGGTCGCTGTGACTGGCCAACGTTCATGTAATCGGGCAGATCAGCAACCGGAGTTCATGCGTCACACAATCCCTCTAGGTAGCAAAAATGCAAATAATAAAAATAAGACTTGCAGTGCCGCACGACGTTTTTTATCGCCAGAGTCTTCGCTCCATGCTGGTAGCCACCAGCCTGATGGCGGCAGGCTCGACGTTGGCCGCACCGATTGATGTGGGTAACCCTGACATCAAACTGCGCTGGGACAACACGTTCAAATACTCTGCCGGTATGCGCCTCAAGGATCAGGACGATACGCTGACCCAAAACGTTCCTGCCACGCCGGGTGGCGGCAAGGGACCGGCGGCGCTCAACGCTGACGATGGCGACCGTAACTTCAAGAAAGGCCGGCTGATTTCCAACCGTCTCGATGTGCTGTCCGAGATGGATCTGGTGATTCACGACAATTACGGCCTACGCGTGAGCGGCGCGGCTTGGTACGACGACGTCTATAACCAGAAAAACGATAATAACTCGCCAGCGACCAACAACTCGTTGTCGGTACCGAGTGACCATTTCACCCACGACACCCGCAACCTGCACGGTCGTAAGGCCGAGATTCTCGACGCCTTCGTTTTCGGTGGCACCGATATCGGCGACGCGCGAGTCAGTGGCCGGTTGGGCCAACACACCGTGCTGTGGGGCGAGAGTCTGTTCTTTGGCTCCAACGCCATTGCCGGCACCCAGTCTCCGGTGGATGCGGTCAAGGCGTCCTCGGTACCTGGATCGACCACCAAAGAAATCATCAGGCCGGTGGGCCAGTTCTCGGGACAGATCCAGTTTTCGCCAGCGCTGACCCTGATGGGTTACTACCAATACGACTGGGAAGCTACTCGCCTGCCTGCCGCCGGCAGCTACTTCTCGAACAACGACTTTATCGGCGATGGCGGCGAGCGCATACGATTCGCACCAGGTGTGCCAGGCATTGGTTTGTCGCGAGGTGCTGACATCAAGGCCAGCGACAAAGGCCAATACGGTCTTGGCTTGCGCACGCAGTTGGGCGACTGGGAATTTGGCGCCTATGCGATCCGCTACCACGCTAAAACGCCTGTACTTTATTCCCATGCAGGGCGCACTGAGGTTGCCGGCGCCGGGTTAGGGACGTACCAATGGGTGTATCCGGAGGACATCAAGGCGTTCGGTATCAGTGCCACCACGACAGTGGATACGATCAACTACGCCGGAGAGATCTCCGTACGTCGCGACACGCCGTTGACCAGCCTGCCGGTGGAGGTTGGAACCCAAGAGGCGGACAACAACAACCATGCGTTTTATGCCATCGGCAATTCGGCCCATACCAACGTCTCGATGATCTGGAGCATGCCACGTAACTTCATGTCCGACGAGCCGTCCTTCAGCATGGAAGTGGCCTACAACCAGATGACCAGTTGCACCAGCAACTGCGCGGCCATGGACCCAGACCTGGATCGACGCGCCGCAGCGGTGCGAGCCTTGTACGCGATACCGCAGCGCAATGTCATGGACGGTCTCGACCTCACGCCTTCCTTCACCGTTGGCTACAACAATGGCAAATCCCCGGTGGCGATCATGGGGCCTGACGATGGCGGCGACATGACCTTCACGCTAGCGGGCAACTACCTGGCGGTGTGGGATTTCACGATGGCGTACACCCATTACTACGGCGGCGCAAACACCGCCACATATGCCTCGAGCGACCCGAGCGTCAATGGCACGTACACCTTCGCGCAGACCTTGAAAGATCGTGATTTCGTCTCAGTCTCGTTGCGTCGCACCTTCTAAGGGAAAACAATAATGACCATTATTACTCGCATGACTCTGCTGGCTTTAGCCTGCGCCGCGCTGACGGTGCCGGTTGTCCAGGCCGCTGTGTCGGCTGATGAAGCCGCCAAGCTGAAAACCACACTGACGCCGCTGGGCGCCGAACGTGCCGGTAACAAGGACGGCTCGATTCCTCCATGGGAGGGCGGTTATCCAGTGGATGCCTCAGCCACCTCGGCGGCGATTCCAGACCTGTTCTCCAAGGACAAAGCGCTGCTGACCATCACGGGGCAGAACGCCGATCAGTACAAAGACAAACTGACCGAAGGCACCATGGGCTTGTTGAAGCGGTTCCCCAGCTTCAAGGTTGAGGTATTCCAGACCCGCCGTACTGCTGCCGCGCCGCAATGGGTCTACGACAACACGTTGGCGAACGCCACTCGCGCGACGATGAATCCCAAGGGGGAACTGGGTCCTTTTCCCAAGGACGCCTATGGAGGCATACCGTTCCCGATCCCGAAAAACGGTGAAGAAGCCATCTGGAACCATTTGCTCAGGTGGACGACTCCGAGCTATCAAACGACGCCAAGCCTGGCGCGTGTCACCCCGGAGGGCAAAGTGATTCCGGTGTCGCAGAACGTCGCCAAGAGCTCGTTCCCGTACTACGACCCGAACAGCAATCTGGAAAAATGGCAAGCAGCAGGCTCCAACATCGTCGTGCGTCGCGTCGATACCTTCGGGCCGCCGATCCGCGCCGGTGAGATCCTGCTACAGCGCAATAACATCGATGACATCGCGTCAAAAACCTGGGTGTATCTGACAGGTCAACGGCGCGTTCGCCGACTGCCGCTGACCTGCTGCGACGTGCCTAGCCCGGTAGCGGGCGGCATCCTCAATTTTGACGAGACCGAGGTGTATTCGGCCTCCATTGGTCGTTACGACTGGAAGCTGGAAGGCAAGCGCGAGATGTACGTGCCTTACAACACCAACAGTTACCACCAGGCGTCGTCGCTTGATCAATTGATGACTCCGCAGACGTTGAACCCCGATTTCGTGCGCTTCGAGAAGCACCGGGTATGGGTCGTGGAGGGCACACTCAAGGCTGGTCAGCGCCATGTAATTCCGCGTCTGCGCGTGTATTTGGATGAAGATACCTGGATCGCAGTCGCCGGCGAACGTTGGGATGCCCAGGGGCAACTGTGGAAAGTGACGTACAACTTGCCAACCGTGTTCCCGGCAGGTCCCGGCACCATCGTCGCTGGCTATATGTCGTACGACCTGATCGGCGGCGGCTACTTCGCCTCGGCCTATTTTCCGCGTGACAAACAAGTCGACCTGAAGGCCACGTTGCCAGAACGTATCTTCACGCCTGAATCCCTGTCTGGAGAAGGCGTGCGCTAAAGACTGTATCTGGCTTGAACGATGAACCTGATGAGATGACCGGTATGAATAACAATAACAATGAAGGCGTCGACGTATCCCGTCGCGGGCTGTTGCTGGTAGGGTTGGGCCTGGGTTTGCAAGTGTTGTTGGCCCCGACTCTGGCCTCTACCACGGTAGCGTTCGCTGCGCCAGCCATGCCTGGGCTGCTGGGCCAACCGGCGACCATGACCCCACGGGCAGCACAAACTGTGCTGACCCGCGTGGTGGTGGCCGGTGAGCGCTTGGTGGCGTTGGGCGAACGCGGCATGGTCGTGCTGTCCGACGACGGCGGCCGGCATTGGCGCCAGGCCCGCGTACCCGTCAGCGTGACGCTGACATCCGCGAGTTTTGTCGATGCCCGTCAGGGCTGGATCGCTGGTCACAGTGGCGTTGTGTTGCATACCTCCGACGGTGGCGAGAATTGGTCCATCCAGACCGATGGAATCGCATTGGCACAGGCCAGTCTCGTTCAGGCTCAGGCGTTGCCCGACACCGATGCCGATCGCGAAAGCCGCGTCCAACAGGCTCAGCGTCTGGTGGATGACGGTGCAGACAAACCGCTGCTGTCGATCTGTTTTGCCGACGCATTGCACGGGATGGTGGTGGGCGCCTTCGGCCTCGCCGCCAGCACCGATGACGGCGGTAAAACCTGGACACCTTGCCGCGAGCGTTTGGCCAATCCCATGAGCATGCATCTGTATGCGGTTGCCCATCATGCCAAGACCTGGGTGGTGGCGGGCGAGCAGGGCGTGCTGATGCGCAGCGACGACGATGGCGCGAGCTTTACGGCCTTGGCGGCACCTTCCGAACGCACTCTGTTCACCGCAACGGTCACGCGCGGCGGGAGTTTTGTCTTTGCCGGGCTGTTGGGGGCTGCGTGCCGTATCGACTCGGGGAGTACAACCGTGAGCGCCATCGAACTGGCGGCACCGTTGACGATTCTGTCCAGCGTTGAGCTGCGCGATGGTCGGGTGATGCTGTTGGCGCAGGGCGGGCGAGTGCTTGCCAGTCGCGACGGTGGTGTCCATTTCGCCGAACAGCAAATACCGCGACGCGTGCCGCTGACCTCGCTGGTTGAAGCTGCAGACGGTGGGCTGGTGGCCACCAGCATGGGTGGCGTCTCCCGGCTTGGTTGACGACATCCACCTGCACGCTCACTCGCCGCGCCCTATAAGAGTCCAATAACATGACCATAGTGAAACCTGCTGAGACCGGCGCTTGCCGGCTCGAAGACTTTGATCCGCGCTCGGGCAATGCGCTCGAACGCGCCGTGTTCAACCACCGCATCCTGGTGCTGTGTTTGTGTGTGCTGGTCAGCGTCCTGCTGGGCTTCAGCGCGCTGAGCCTGAAGCTCAATGCCAGCTTTGAAAAGACCATTCCGACCGGCCATCCGTACATCACCAATTATCTGGAACACAAAAAAGAGCTGACGGGCCTGGGTAACTCGGTGCGCATCGCGGTGGAGGCACGCAAGGGCGATATCTACAACGCACGCTATCTGGAGACGCTGCGTCAGATCAACGATGACGTGTTCACTCTACAGGGCGTTGATCGCGCGTTCATGAAATCGCTTTGGACGCCGAACGTGCGCTGGACCGCGGTGACCGAAGACGGTCTGGACGGTGGTCAGGTGATCCCTGCGCACTACGACGGCTCGCCAGCCAAAATCGAAGAGTTGCGCATGAACGTGCAGCGCTCGGGCGAAATCGGCCAGTTGATCGCGGTCAACGGCGGCTCGACGGTGATTCAGGTGCCGCTGCTGGAACATGACGCGGCCGGCAAACCGCTGGACTACGCGGCGCTGTCCAAGCAGCTTGAGCAGTTGCGCGCCAAGTACAGCAGTGACGAGGTGGCCATTCACATCACCGGATTTGCCAAGCTTTCCGGCGACCTCATGGATGGCATGCAGGAGGTGATCGGCTTCTTCTTCATCGCACTGATCATCTGTGCGGCAATGGTTTTTCTGTACAACCGTGACGTGATCAGTACCGCGCTGGTGGTTATCACCTCGTTGACCGGCGTGCTGTGGCAACTGGGCCTACTGCCGCTGCTGGGTTATTCGCTGAACCCGTATTCAATGCTGGTGCCGTTTTTGATCTTCGCCATCGGCATCAGCCATGGAGCGCAGAAAATGAACGGCATCCTGCAGGACATCGGACGCGGGACGGATCGTTATGTCGCGGCACGTTTCACCTTCCGACGCCTTTTTCTCGCGGGTCTGACTGCTCTGTTGGCGGACGCCGTTGGCTTCGCAGTGCTGCTGATGATCGACATTCCGGTGATCCGCGAACTAGCCATCGCCGCCAGCCTCGGCGTGCTGGTGCTGGTGATTTCCAACCTGATTCTGTTGCCGGTGTTGTTGAGCTACGTCGGTGTCAGCCGTAAAGCCGCCGAGCGCGCCGTGCGCCGGGAATCGGCAACCGCCGCCGGGGAGAGCAGTGCGTTCTTTATCTGGCTGGTGCGCTTTACCGAAGGCCGACGTGCAACGGCAGCGATCGTCACGGCGGTAGTGCTGGCGGTGGTCGGTATTGCCGTCGGCACGCAACTAAAGGTGGGCGATCTCGACCCTGGCGCTCCCGAGCTGCAAGCCGATTCTCGCTACAACCGCGACGTCAGCTACCTGACCACCAACTACGGCGCGAGCAATGATCTCTTCGCGATCATGGTCAAGACATCCGAAGGCAATTGCAGCCAATACGACGTGTTGCGTCGGGTTGATCAACTGGAATGGGCGTTGATGGATCTGCCTGGCGTCGAATCAACGCAGTCGATTGCACGTCTGCAACGGCGCCTGATGGTCGGCATGAACGAGGGCAGTCCACTGTGGTACGACCTGTCGAGCAATCAAAGCATGCTCAATACCATCACTGCCCGGGCACCGCGTGAGCTGTACAACGAAGAATGCAACCTGCTGACGGTTTACGCCTACCTGCGTGATCACCGCGCCGAGACCCTGCAGCAAGTGGTCGACCTGGTCGAAAGCTTCGCCGCCAAAAACAATGACAAGGACGCCACCTTCCTGTTGGCGGCCGGTTCCGCCGGGATCGATGCGACCACCAACATCGTGGTTCACAAGGCCTGGTACCAGATGTTGTTCATGGTTTACGGGGCCGTGGCGCTGCTGTGCTTTGTGACGTTCCGCTCATGGCGAGCGGTGCTGGTGGCGATGCTGCCGCTGATGCTCACCTCGATACTGGCGGAAGCGTTGATGGTCGCGCTGGGCATGGGTGTCAAGGTGGCGACCTTGCCGGTGATCGCCCTTGGCGTCGGCATCGGCGTGGATTACGCGCTGTACGTATTGAGCGTAACGCTTGCGCAAATGCGTGTCGGCGCCACGTTGAAACAAGCCTACGCCACGGCGCTGCAGTTCACTGGCCGCGTGGTGTTGCTGACCGGCGTGACTTTGGCGGCAGCGGTCGCGACCTGGCATTTCTCCAGCATCAAGTTCCAGGCCGATATGGGTCTACTGCTGGCGTTCATGTTCTTGTGGAATATGCTCGGCGCTCTGGTACTGATCCCGGCACTGGCGCGGTTTCTGTTGCCCGGCGCACGCGTCGGCGCCGTCGTCGAGGTCACCGATCAAGCACCGCCGCCAGCGACATCTGCACTCCTATCCGCAAGCAAACCCGCGAACCCGGTGTTCGAAAGATGCCTGCCGTAACCCATCAATCTGATTTTTCACACCACCTAAAATAAGGAAACACCATGGATCGCTATATCAATCGCCTGTTTCACGTGTGCATCACTGTCGCTGATATCGATGCTGCACTTGAGTTCTACTGTGGCGTGCTCGGCCTTGAGTCCGTCGGCAAATTGCGCCACGAAAGGGCGCCCGGTGAAATCCTTGGTTTCCCGAACCAGATCATTGAAATCCATGCCGACCACCTCGTCGGCAAAGACAAGGACAACGCCACCGTCATCGACCTGATCGAGTTCGTCGAGCCAAAAACCGTGGTCAACAAAAACGCTTCCGCGCCGCTGAACCATGCCGGCATCAACCGTATGGCGTTTGGTGTAGACGACACCGATGCCATTCATGAGAAGCTCAAGGCGCGCGGCGACATCGTTTTCCTGTGCGAGCCACAAGTGGTGATCGCGCCTACCGGCGGCAAATTCAAGATCCTGACGTTCAAAGACCCGTTCGATAACGTCCTGGAAGTGATTGAGTACTGCAAGTAACCCGTGATTGTTGAATTTATTACTCGAAAAAGTCGGAGAATTTAAATGAGTGTCACACAAGACAAATCCGAAATTATTGATGTCATCAACCTGTATGGCGTCGCGTTGGATGCTCACGCTTGGGACTTGCTGGACGAGGTGTTTACCGAGGATGCCCACGCTGATTTCGGGCCGGCCGGCGCGGTCTGGAAGTCAATCGGTGCGTTGAAGTTCGCCTTCAAGGACTTCCACGAAACGCTGACCAATCACATGCACACCATGACCGGTTCCTGCGTGCACGTGGAGGGCGACACAGCCTACGCGCTGACCTACGGCGACTGGCTGCTGTCCCGTGATTCGGCAGTGGGTGGCCCTGACTGGGTTGGCCGTGGCTGGTACGACGATATTCTGGTGCGTACCGATAAAGGCTGGCGCATCAGCAATCGTGTGTGCCGGCTGATTTCCTGGACAGGCAACCCGAATGTGCCTGAACCCGCGTATGAACAGCATCCAGTGATGACCACCCACACGCTGCGCAGTCATCGCGAAGAAGGCAAGGTTCGGTTCTTCGAAGCCATCGCCAAAAAGTAATCAGTTAATAGCAACGACGGATCCACTTCCGATTTTTTGACGGAAGTGGTCTGGGGTTTCTATTGCCAGAAATCCCATTGTGGGGCTCTGGCGAAGAGCAACTTTTTATATTGGAAACTTAACCATGAATGACCAGAGCGTTATCTGGACAGTGGGCATCAATTGCTCAGCGGAAGACGAAGACAAGTTCAATGTTTGGTACGACGACGTGCATGTACCGATGTTGATGCAGGGCGACTGCGTGAGAAAAGTCAGCCGTTTCAAACTGGCCGAGGAGACTTATCACGTCGGCGTAACCACCCAGCCGTGCCCTACGTACCTGACGATTTATGAATTCGACAGCCAGGAAAAATTCGAAGACTGGATGAAGAGCCCGTCGCGCATCGAAGCCGGTGAAGACAAGACCAAGACCTGGGGCGACAAGGTGTATGACGTCCAATGGGCAACTCGTTACGACCTCACTAACGCCTGGAATGGCTAATTAACGGACGGTAAAAATCATGAACGCACTGGTTAAGAAACTGCTTCACGTTTGCATCACCGTCCCGGACGTTGATCAGGCCCTCAAGTTCTACCGTGATGTACTGGGTTTTGTGTCGACCTTTGAAACCAGAACCGATGAAGCGGATGGCCCGCTGCTGGGTTTCGCCGAAGATGAGATCAGCATTTACGCGCACCACATTCTGACCGCAGGCGCCGATGCCAAGCACGCCACCGAAATCAACCTGATCGAGTACACCAAACCGGCAACGATCATCGGCGATGGCCCGTATGACTTGATGAATCAGGTCGGGATTACCCGTCTTGCACTGCTGGTTGAAAACACTCGCGAAGCCTTTGAAAAGATCAGTGCCTACGAAGGCGTTGAAGTGGTTTGCGAGCCCAAAGACATCATCATCCGCAAGCCTGGGCAAAACCTAACCATGACCTGGTTCAGCTTCAAAGATCCTTACGGCGTGTTTATCACTATTGCCGAACCGCCAAAAGCCTAATCAGCTCCGTTCAATATCGCGGTTCAGCTTGGGTCGGATCGCCTCATTCCAGTTCAGGAAAATCCAGGAGGTAACATGCAGATCGATGTTCTGGTGGACGTAAAAACCACCATCGGTGAGGGCCCTGTATGGGATGTGCAGGAGCAGCGCCTGTACTGGATCGACGTGGTCGGCGGCCGCGTTTATCGATGTACTGCTGACGGACGCGAGGTGCGTACGTGGGAAATGCCCGACACCATCGGTTCGATGGCGCTGCGTCGTAATGGCGGCGCCATTGTGGCACTGGGCTCGGGGTTTCACTTCCTCGACTTCGACACGGGCGAGACACAGCTGATCGTCAATCCTGAACCAGACAAGCCGCACAACCGCTTGAACGATGGCAAGGTTGACGCGCGCGGGCGTTTCATCGTCGGCAGCATGGACACCCGCGAGGGCTTTGCCGACGGCACGCTGTTTCGCATCGACCCGGATTTGTCGGTGCATACGCTCGACGCCGGTTTTGCGATTTCCAACGGGCCGTGCTGGAGCCCAGACGGTTCGACGTTCTATTTCTCCGATACCTTTTCCGGTGAGATCTGGGCGTATGACTACGACCTCGAATCCGGCACCATCGCCAACCGTCGCACCTTCACCAAAGCAGGCTTCACCGAGACAACAACCACTGACGGCTCGACTGTGGATGCCGAAGGCTACCTTTGGAATGCTCAGGTCTACGCCGGCAAGCTGTGCCGCTTTGCGCCGGACGGCAGTCTCGATCGGGTTATCGAAATGCCGGTGAAGAAGGTCACCAGCGTCAACTTTGGCGGGCCTGACATGGACACGTTGTTTGTCACTTCGATGGCCAAGCCACCGTTGCCACGCTATCCGGGTGACAACGTGATGCGCGGGAGTCTTTTCGCCGTTCGTGGTTTGGGTGTGCAAGGGCTGCCAGAGCCACGCTTTGGCGGCTAACCCTGATCTTGCCGCGCTACTCGACAGTGTCGCGCGGCGGGGCACCGACAACCTTTAACCATTGGGGTAGACGCCGTGCAAACCCATAAAAATCGCGTCGCTGTTGTTTCCGGTGCCGCCAAGGGCATTGGCCAGGAACTGGCGATTCAACTGGCACAACGTGGCGCCGCGCTGGCACTGCTGGACACCGCCGATCTTTCGCAAACCTGCGAGCTGACTGAGGAGGCGGGCGGGCAAGCCATTGCCATTCATTGTGATGTCAGCCAGGAAACTGACTGGATCGCTGCCGGCGAGGTCGTCAAAAACCACTACGGTCGCTGCGACATTCTGGTCAACAACGCCGGGATCTACCCCAATGTGCACTTCGATGAGCTGGACTTGAAAACCTGGCGACGCACGTTTGAGATCAATCTCGACAGTATGTTTTTGAGCGCAAAAGTCTTCGTGCCGATGATGCGCACTAATGGCTGGGGGCGCATCGTCAACGTCTCTTCCACATCGATCGTCACCAACGCCGTCGGCGTAAGCCATTATATGGCAAGCAAGATGGGCATCATTGGCTTCACCCGAGGACTGGCGAATGATCTGGGCAAGGACTTCATTACCGTCAATACGCTCGCGCCCGCACTGACCGCGACACCGGGCACCAGTCATATACCCGACGTCGTCCGCGATAGCATTGTCAATTTACAGGCCTTCAAGAGAATGGCGGTGCCCAACGATATTGTCGGGCCGATGCTGTTTTTGACCAGCGAGGACGCACAGTTCGTGACGGGACAGGTGCTAGCTGTCGATGGCGGCATGATGAAAACCTGCTGAACTGCGTCACCCTCGTTAATCCCTTCTTTCGCCTGTCCGCAACCGGTGATTTTGCGCCCGTTAATCGAGGTTGGATCAGGGCTGGCAAGCTATTCCCGATATGGATAGAGTACGAGCCACCTATAAATTGCTGACGGTGTTCAGCAAGCAATAATAAGAGACGATTCCGCGCATGATGCTCCCCAAGTTGATGCACATCCGCATGTTTGTTGCCGTGTACGAGGAAGGCTCCTTCACTGTCGCTGCCAGCCGCGAAAGTCTGGGACAGTCCGGCGTGTCTGCCCATGTTAGGCAGTTGGAAAATCAATTGCGCGTGCGCCTGTTCGCCCGCGACCGCACGATTATTCCCACGCCCGCCGGGCATGCCTATTACCAGCAATGTGTGCAGTTGCTGCGTCAGCACGAAAGCGCCTGCAACGCGGTCGGCCATCGTGCAGAGCCATCGGACGGTTCGCTACGCGTCGGCATGATTCCGACCATGACGCGTTCGGTATTCAGCCGCGCACTGCTGGCTTTTGAAGCCGCTTATCCCAACGTTTCAGTGCACCTTACCGAAGGCGCAGGCAGCGTGATTGCGACCGCAGTACGTCGTGGCATGCTGGATTTCGCCATCACCCAGCGCATGTCTTACGATGGCGGTGGCGGGGCGGTCGGGCTGAGTACATCGTTGTTCACGAGAACGCCGGCGTTTCTGGTGTCCTCACCTGATTCAGGCTTGCCGCACTGCGAACCGGTGCGCCTGAGCGACATCAAGGATTTGCACCTGGTGCTGCCGATCGGGCGACGACCGCTGCTGGAGCAGTACCTGATCGATCACAAGGTGCAAGTCGTGCAGCGCCTCAACTGGTTCGAGTCCATGTTGGGCGCCATGGATCTGGTGCGCTCCAGCCACTGGGCGGCGATTATTTCCGGCCTGTTTATCGCCGACGATCTGCGGCGCAAGCGCTTCACGCTTAACCCGCTGGCCGATCCAATTCTCTGGGACGAAATGCTGCTGGTAGAGCCGGCGCGCAAACCCTTGTCGACGATTGCTCAGAACTTCATCGAGTTTTTGAAGAAGGCCACCGAAGACATCAACGCGATACCGATCCGTATCGCCCATGGCGAGCAGTCGTCAAACGCAGACTTCAATGAGGTATCGCGCCATGAATGACTCGCTGCCCGGTTTGCGGGAAATTCAAATGTTCGTGGCGGTGTACGAGACTCGATCGTTCACGGCGGCGGCGGCACGTGAGTTCGCCACTCAGTCGGGCATCTCGCAGCACATCAAACAGATCGAAGAAATGCTCGGCGTGCAGCTGTTTGACCGACAGAAAGGCGTAGAGCCTACCGCAGCAGGCACCTCGTTTTACCAGCATTGTCTGGAGGTGGTGGCTGCCAATTCCAGGGCACTGCAGGCGCTGGACACCTTCGAGCAGGGCCTGGCCGGCGAAGTTCGTTTCGGGGTAACGCCGACACTGGCGACCTATCAGCTCGCGCCGGCCTATTTGCGCCTGATGTCGCAGAACCCCAATGCTTCGATCGCGGTGATCGACGCCCCCAGTAACATGCTGATCGACATGGTGCGGGCCGGCGAGCTCGACTTTGCGATCATTCCATCGATTTCGCAGCCACCGGCGGATCTGTCCGCGACGGTATTTGCCGCCACGCCTGCGTTTTTGGTCTCGTCAATTACCCATGACAGTGGCTTCGAGCATGGCGAACTGATTGAGCTCGACGAACTGACGGGGTTCAAGCTGTTGGCACCAGACAGTCGCGAGTATGCGCAGTGGATCGGTTTACAGCTGGACGCTCTTTCGGGGCCGGGCCCCTGTTACCAACTCGATGCGGTGCTGGCTACGCTAGACCTGATCAGGCAGAGCGAGTGGATGGCGATTCTTCCCGGTCTGCTATTCGTGCACGATTTCAGTGTTGAACCAGCAGAGCGAGACTTCAGGATCAACCCCTTTGCCGGTGCCGGCCTGACGCTGGAGTTGCTGTTGGTGCAGCCGGCGCGGCCAACGCCTTCAGCGCTGATGATGGCGGCGATCAGTGCAATCGAACAGGTGGCCCAGGAGCACATTCAGTTACTCAGCCGTTTCCGGTTTGGCAACCAGCCGGCCGTTCGCAGGTTGCAATAATCGCGGCGGTTTTGCGGGAGAGGGTGTAGAGGGGCATTGCCCCTCTGGTGTTCGTCGATCAAGCGTCTGCGAGTGATTTTTGCCCAATCGGGGTGCCCGAGTAACCGGCCACCTTGCGCAATACCCGATCAGTGCCGTCACGCGGACTGCCGGAAGCGTCTGGATGATCGTCGAACCAGTTTCCCTTCGGATAGCGGTACATCAAATCGACCATGAGACGCCGCTCGGCAATCAGCCAAACACCGTCGCGACGTTCAAATCGATCAAAATAGCGAGCCCATAATTTAACCGTATCGCCGTTCCAGTGATGACGCTCTGAAGCGGCGTGGTCAGCCTGCAGATAGGTTTCAACGAACGCAATCTCAGGGCCATCGAATTCAACCAGGCTATTTCCGAGGAAATGTTGAGTACGGTTAAACCGTGGCATTTCGTCAGTCAGGAATTGAAAGAATCCCTCGGCGCCGCCGACATGAAGGCTTTCGGGAAAGTGGATGTAGGCGTCTTTATGGAAAGCGCCACGCACCAGTGACATGTCAATCCGGTCGAGGCCACGGCAATAGCGCAGCAGGACATCGTGAATTTCGGTGCGCGCGGCAAGTTCTTCGAGCGTCATAGCTATCTCCTGTACTCATCGTTGTTAGAGGTGCAACGGTGCTTTCGCTGGAACAATCGGAAGCTGAATAAAACCCTGGCGATCCGGCCCGGTGTAGACCGTGTTGCGCGCGCCGTCGTGGCAGGCACTGTCATATCCGTGCCGGGGGCCATGATCGACGCCGTCGAAAGGCTGTATATCCACGCGCAGGCGGTAACCCTTGCGGATCAACGCTGTGTTGGGAATGATCTCGATTTCCACCATCACCACTTCATCGCTTTCGAGCGGTGCATGGTCGGCTTTGAGGTGCGTGTGCTTGACCGTGTACTCGGTGGTACGCGATGCATCCACTTGGCGATGCGACGCCTTCAACCAGCCCTTGGCCAAGGGATAGTTGGGCACGTTCATGCCCATTGTGGTCGGGCCTGCGTAGTCGACTTCCAGGCCGTTTTCATCGAGTACACGCAGGCTCACGAAGATGTCCATGTCCTCGCTGGTGGAAGACACCCACAGCCGCGCTTTGCCATACCCCGCGAACACCATGTCTTGCGTCACGGGATCACTGATGAACGAAATGCCGGTTTTCCATATTTCCAGTACTGAAGGGGGTTTGACGGGAAGAAAGCACGGCGGGATGCCCGTGCGCAGCGCCAAGGGAATTTGCGCGGAATAATCTGCCTGCCCGCTGACGACCGGAGGGGTCAACGACAGACGTAGAAAATCATCGCGGTGCTCGTCGCCTTGCCAGTCTGATGGCGTGGTGTCGAAGAACCATTGCGGATAGTTCGTTCTTGCAATGGGCCATTCTTGTTCTTCCTGAATATAGGAAGCGCCATTGCCACTTCGAATCTCAAGACGCACCGGCGGGGTGTCCATGATGCCGTTGTCGATGCCTTTCAACCAATGGTCAAAAAACGCCCGGTGATCGGCGATGGCAGTTCGCGAATAGGCTTTGGTGAACCAGTCTTCCCAGAAATCGATCTTCTTCGATGCCGTGTTCGTGGCCAGATAAGCCTCGCTGCTGCCGAGCTGATGGAAGTGCGCCATGTGCGTTGTGCAGGCGATCGCCCATAGCGGTACCTTCACCTTGCTCATGTCCGGGTTCATCAGAATCGTCGAGCGTGGGCCGAACGCCTTGGTGGTATCCGAGTCCTTGAACGTGGCCTCCTTGAGCATGCCGATAAAGTCGACTGCATTGGGCTCGCCACACACCGCGGCCAGCACGCCGGCCTTGTACCAGTGACTGAAGAACTCCTCGTTGAGGATGCCGCCGGTATAGGCGACCTCGTCGTACATATCAACATCGGTGCCGATGGCGATCATTGCTTTAAGATGTTGTGGCTCAAGGCTTGCCGCTGCGTGCTGGCTCATCGCGTAGTACGACATACCCCACAGCCCGACATTGCCGTTTGACCAATTCTGTACCCCGGCCCAGTCAATCGCATCGCGAAAGGCTTCGGCGGTTTCTATGCCAAATGGCGCCAGTGTTCCCGGGTTTTTGCCTGAGCCCGGGCCATCCACACGCACCAGCACATAGTCATGCGGCACCCAATCCACCGAGTTGGCTGTTTCGTGGTTCTCAAACACCTGCCCTTCGGGATTGCCGTGGAAATAGCGCTCCTCCATGTCCTCGTGGGCGACAAAGTCGGCGTCGTCGGCAATCGAGTGATGGTAGAACGCTCGGCCGTAAGGGCCGCAGTTCATGATGACCGGGAAGCGGCCAGGCTTGGCCGGACGGAACACGTCCGCGTACACGTGCAGGCCGTTTTTCAGGGGGATTCTGACGTCCTTGAAACGCAGAATACCGAGTATGTTTCGCCGGACTTCATTGCGTGCCGTCGCCGCATGGCAGAGCTGGCGCGGTGTGCGATCGGTAAAGACGCCGGCGGCCGAAAGCTCGGCGAGCACCGATGCGATCAAAGGATCCTGTTCGAACTCAAGCACCGGGTTCAGTGCGAGGCCGGCAAAGGAAATATCGTGGCGGAAATTGAGGCGATACTGGCCGATAATTTTGTGTGCTGCCGGATCGATGCAGATGCCGCCATCCAGGTGTCCATCGCGGTCGAGCGAGCAGAGGAAGCGTGCAATGTTTGTCAGTCCAGCGTCGAGCAACTTGTTGATGTTGCCGTCCACGCGGCTGAAGATGTCTGCCAGGTTGAGGCGGGGTGCGCCGAGTGCGGAACCGATCGGTGTGTTGCCCACCAGAAAGGCAACCCGCTCGCCCTTGCGGTAGTGGAACTCACCGTTTTCGTTCGTCATCCCGTTAAGGGTAGAAGTCTGATATCTGAGCCCGGCAACCGGACCGGAAAACACACCGGTATGCAGCGTGCATACATCGTGTCCGCTATCGCCAGCAGGCAACGCTGTGGCGTGGGTAAAAGTCTGCAGGGTATCGCTCATGAAGAGGTCCTCTTGTAGTGCAGATCTTGGATTTGCGTAGTGCAGCGGCGCGAGTGTAGGTCTGATTTTTAATTAACTCAACACGTGTTGAGTTTTTATGTATAGCATGTATCTCGACACACTGAACAAAGAAAAATGACCACGCACAGGGAAATATCGGCGCCATGAAAATCACAGAAGAACTCACCACAGCGGATGCCCGAGAAATCAAAACCGGGCGCCGTCCTGGCTCTGGCAATAGCCGCCAAACGGTGCTTGAAGCGGCACGCGCGTGTTTTGCCAGCGACGGTTTCGGTGCGACCACGATGCGCCGCGTGGCTGTCGATGCCGGCGTTGACGTGTCCATGGTCATGCAGTTTTTCCGTTCAAAAGACGAGCTGTTTGCAGCGGTGATGAATATTCCGGAATCGGCTCTGGAGAAGCTCGGCGCCGTTTTCGCTGGCACCGACGAGCATCTTGGGGAGCGCGTGGTTCGCGCGTTTCTGCAGGCGTGGGAGGGCGCGCCAGAAGAGTCGGAACCGCTGATGGCGATGCTCAGAAATGCGATGGTCAACGAGCAGGCGCGTCATCAACTGCGCGACTACATTGAGTCGCGGTTGATCGCAGGCGCAGGCGAATCGCTTGGGCAAGACGCGCGCCTGCGCGCAGGCCTGGCGTTGTCCATGCTGGTGGGAATAGTGACCGGACGACAAATCATCGGCGTGCCGATTCTTGCCGCGACCGATCGGGAGACGCTGGTGGCGGTGGTTGCCCCGGCGATTCAGCACACGCTGCTGCCACTGCCAAAGTGTGCAACCGCCACTGACTGATTTGGGGCATGGTGTTCACCTCATTACGTCAGGTGAACACCATGGTTCCGTTCAAGGCTACAACGCTTGATCGGTCAGGGAACGATCGGCAGTTGCAGGTAGCTCGGGTACTCCGGCCCGGTGTAAATGCGGTTTACGGCATTGACGTGATAGCTCTTGTCATAGGCACGAACCGGTACGCCGGCCGGCGCATAAGGCTGGATATCCACCAGCAGACGGCAGCCTTTGCGGATCCTCGCGGTGCTCGGGTTGAGACCGATTTCAACCGGCACGACGTCTCCTCGCTGCAGCGGCGCGCAGTCTTTCTCCAGGTGAGTGTGCACCGGCCAATACTCGGTAGTGCGTTCGGCGTCCAGCGTACGGCGGGACACTTTCAACAAGCCATGCCCGACCGGGTGGATGTGCACCGGATCCACCGGAAGTACCACGGATTCGTAACGGATTTCGCGATCCTGCTCATCAAGAACCCGCAGAGAGACAAATACGTCCATATCTTCGCTGGTCGATTCCACCCACAACCCGACCTTCATGTAGCCGGCGAGGGTCATGTCTTCGCTCATCGGCTCGCTGACAAACGAAATGCCGGTCGACCAGCGTGGAGTGCCGTCACTGGAGCCCGCCGGCGCGAGAGTTGGCGTGCCCAGATCAAGGTGCGCGTCGTATTCGGCGCGGCTTTGTTCGGTGGGCAGCGACTCGGTGATGCGCAGCACGTTGGGACGACGACCGTCGTTTTGCCAGTCTGAAGGGCGAGCATCGAGGTACCAGCGACGGTATTCTGTACGTGCTATCGGCCACTCGTTTTCATGCAGGACGAAGTGAGCTCCGCTGCCTGTTCGCACCTGCACCCGCACCGGCGCTTCATCCATCACGCCGTTGTCGATGCCCTTGAGCCAGTAATCGAAATAGCGCATGTGTTCGGCGATCGATTTGTTGCTGTAGGAGTCCGGGAACCAGGCATCTGCGAAATCGAATTTGCGCGCTTTGGCAGCGGTGGAACGGATGTAAGTTTCGCTGCTGCCGAGTTGGTGAATGATCGCACCGACTTGCGGGCCGACGATCCACACCGGGGCAGTGGCTTTGCTCATGTCCGGGCGCATGAAGATGCTGCCGCGCGGGCCATAGGCGTTGATGTCGTTGAACGGCGTCGCCAGCACGCGGGCCATCCAGTCGGTTTCCGGACGTTCGCCACAGTGGTTGTTGCCGGACCAGATCTTCCACCACCAGTTCCAGAAGCCGGAGCCGAAGATGCCGCCGCCGTACAGGGCTTCGTTGTAGATATCCGCGTCGGTGCCTTGCGCGATCATCGCCTTGAGGTGCGAAGGTTGCAGGCTGGCCACACTGTGCTGGGCCATCGCCAGGTACGACATGCCCCACAAACCGACGTTGCCATTGGACCAAGGCTGAGTGCCTGCCCATTCGATGGCGTCGTAATAATCTTCGGCTTCCTGAACGCTGAAGGGCGCTTGTAGGCCCGGGCTTTTGCACACGCCACGCGCGTCGACGCGGATGCACACATAGCCTTCCGGCACCCACACCGAGGTGTCGACGGTCTCGTGATTTTCGTACTGGGCGCCATCCGGATTGCCGGAAAAATAACGATCCTCCATCTGCTCCTTGCGCAGAACGTCGGCCTCGTTGCAAATGCAGTCGTGATAAAAGCTCTTGCCGTAAAAGCCCTTGCTCATGACGATCGGATATTCACCCGACTCGGCAGGCCGGAAGACGTCGGCGCAAACGTATGAACCGTCGCGCAACGGAATGCGCACATCTGTCATCTTGATGATGCCGCGAATATTGCGGCGCAATTCGTTACGGCTGGTGGCGGCATCGCACAGTGTGCGCGGCGTTTTGTCGGTGAACACACCGGGCGTGGCGTTGAGTGTTTCGAGAATCTGCAGCAGGGTCGGATCGTTGGCAAAATCGACCACGCCGCCTTGGCCCATCGGCATCACCGGTGGGCTGAAATTGATCGGCGTAGCGCCAATCAGCTCATGCACAACCGGCGCAATTTTTACGCCTGACTCGATGCTGCCTTGTTGATCCAGGGTATGCACGAAACGGGCAAGGTTGGTGACCGAAGGATCGAGCAGCTTATCGATCTTGCCGTCGACACGATTGGCCAGTTGCGCCAGATTCAGGCGTGGTGCGGCCTGTAGGGCGCCCAACACGATCCCGCCGACCCGGAAGTTGATGGCTTCGCCGGCGCGGTAGTGGAATTCGCCTTTATCGGAGGTCACGCCGGATAGCGTGGGGGTCTGGTATTTGAGTCCGGCGATCGGGCCGGCAAAAATACCTGTCAATACGGGGCTCAGTGCAGGTGCAGGAGACAGACTCATGCTGGATTCCTTATTGTTCTTGATTATGGGATCGATTCCAGTAAGGTACGGCGATCAAGAAATTAATTCAACACTAGTTGATATGAACGATGTTTCGTAATAATTTGGATATGACTATGAAGAAAGAAACCACTCCTGCGCCGCGTCGTGGGCGTCGGCCAGGCCCCAATAGCACGCGGCATCTGGTGCTCGAAGCGGCACGTGCGCGTTTTGCCAGCGACGGGTTTGCCGGCACGACTATCCGACTTGTGGCATCTGACGCTGGGGTCGATGTGGCTCAGGTGATGCAGTTTTTTCGCTCCAAGGACGAACTCTTTGCCGCTGTGATGGCGATCCCTGCGTCGGCGCTGGAGCGTTTCGATGCGCTCTATGAAGGACCGGACGAGCACTTGGGCGAGCGGGTCGTGCGTGCGTTTCTCACAGCGTGGGAGGGCATCCCGGAAGAATCGGAACCGTTGATGGCCACGCTTCGTGGCGCGTTCGTCAATGACCAGGCGCGCGATCAGTTACGCGCCTTCATTCAATCGCGATTGCTGGGTGGTACTCACGAGCATCTCGAACCTGAAGCTAAGCTGCGATCCGGCCTCGCGGCGTCCTTACTGGTCGGCATGGTGGTCAGCCGACGCATCATCGGCGTGCCAATGATGGTTGCCGCAGAACCAGAAGAACTGGTGAGGATCATCGGTCCTGCCATTCAAAAGATTCTGGTGCCCGAGAACTGATTGGTTGAGCGGGAAGCTCCACAACGATCTGCCCATGCATTAGAAGAGGAGGGGACACATGGCCAATTTTTCGGCTGCCAGTTTCAAAACTGTGCATCTGGGAATATTGCTTGGGCAGACTGCCGCACTGAAAGATCGGCTGTTGGATCGGCACCTGATGCCACTCGGCATAACCGCTGCACAACTCAAAGTTCTGAGGATTGTAGGGCGCGGCGATGACACGGCGGTCGCGTTGTGTCGACACCTGTCCATTCACAGCGCCTCGATGACGCGAATGCTTGATCGCCTTGAACGCAAAGGCCTGATCGTCCGCACCCAGGACGGTCAGGATCGACGCCAGGTGCGTCTGATGCTGACCGATAAAGGTGAATCATTGAGATCGATGTTACCGCCGATGGAGGCCGCTGCGATGAATGAATTTACGGAGTGCCTCACGACGGAGGAGCTCAAGTGTCTGATGAGGCTACTGGGGAAAATGCTGTCAGATACCCCTCTGCGCAAGCATTAGCATGACCACGTATCGCCTACTCCAGTTCGCTACATTCGATGGTTCCAGCACCGATACCAGCCGTTTTTTTCGATGACCTGCAATGATGTCTGATACAAATTCGACAGGTTTCCACTCGTCAGTATTTCGGTTTTTCGGCCGTCAGCGATCACTCGGCCCTTATTGATCAATACCACACGGTCGATTTCGGGAATGATTTCATCAACATGGTGGGTGGTGAGTACTAAAGCACGCCCCTCGCTACAGAAGGTGCGCAACAAACCGAGCATGGCACTGGCGCCACCCATGTCTAAACCATTGGTGGGCTCATCAAAAATCAGTGCCTGCGGTTCATGGACCATCGCACGGGCTAACAGCAATCTGCGTTGCTGCCCGGTTGACAGACGTTGGAGCATGCTCGATTCATGGTGGGACATTTGCAGTCTTGCCAACATTTCTCGTGCTTTTTCGATTTGCTGAACGGTTGCTTGCAGATGCTCATGACTGCCGATGGCGCCGAAAAATCCTGAGACAACCACGCCTAATGCCGTGGTGTAGGGCGTGTAGTTTTCTTGCAGGTCCTGCGATACGAAGCCGATTTTGTCGCGCAACTGCGTGAGGTGAATCGTCTCGTCCCCAAAGAGTTTTATGTAGCTGTCATCTTGCGCCACCGGATAAAGTTCGCGGTTAATCAGCTTCAACAGGGTACTTTTGCCAGCACCGTTGGGACCGAGAATGGCTACGCGCTCTGTCGGTGCAATCTTCAGCGAGAGTTTGTCAAGTACTTTGGTTTGTTGCTGAAACGCGGTGACTCGATGGAATTCGATCATGAATAAACTCTTGCGGGGGGGGGGGCGTTGGGTGGCCGGGCCCAGGCCCAGCCACCGCCGGCTTAGAAATAAATAAGTGCCTCGACCAATCCGGTCAGTTGTGTGCGGTCGCGACCGGCACCGAATGGGTGATCATCGGCATTGCCATCGAACATGTCGTAGCGCACTTCCGGACGCAGAGAGATGTTTTTATTCAGGTCGTAGCGTAAACCGGCAGTAACCGCGTTGAAATTGCCGCGTGCGGTAGTGGTCGGGAGCAAGATAAAGCCATCGGGATCGGCGAAGTGCTCGGCACGCACTGAGTAGGAGAGATCCGCACGCTGTTGATAGGTGAGTACGGCGTTGGCGCCCCACCAGTGAGCACCATCAAAACCTGGCCCGGTGATGACATCGACAGTAGAAGCCTTGCCGTCGCCAGCCTGGTGACCATAAACGACTTCCGCGCCCATTGACCAGTTGGTGTCGAATCGATGCCAGCCATTGAGGGAGTGCTGCTGTTTGAGTTGTCCACTCGCTGACACCAGTCTCGAAGTCGGTGCCTGTACGTCGCTGTAGCTGTCGTTCTGTTCATCGCCAACAATGAATTCGTAGTCAATCCAGGTTTGCATATCGGCAGTGCGCCAACGCAGCGCGCCCATAATCGACTTTTTTTCGTTGTTGTCACGTAAATTGTTCCAGCCCTGCACAACACCCAGTTCGGCGCCGACGATGGCCGACTTTCCGTTGTACAGGCGTGTGCCCAGAATGACACCGGCAACGGTGCCTGGCTCACTGACGAATGCGTATGTTTTACTGGCGAATTGGTTGCGTGCTTCGCGCAAGTTCGGTGGGATTTCATAACCCAATGCAGGCCCAAAGAGCCCGGCCATGGCGGTTATACCGGGGCCATAGGGCAAGTACGCAGTGGCGGCCAAGTTGGGCAGTGCGAGGAATTTCTGTTTGTCGCGTTGGGCTTTTGCCAGATCATCATCGCCCGGAGAGTTCACATCCCAATGCGCATCCCAGCCCAGGGTACGGGCGAACTGGGCATTGCGCCCATAAAGCATTTCGAAAGTAAAACCAAACGATGCTTCAGTGGGCGACGGGCCGGGCAGGGGAGTGACCCTTGGCACCATATTGCCTTTTAATGCCTTGTCGATAAACAGGTGCAAACTGCCCCATTCCAGGCCTTCATCGGCATATCCAGTCAGCGGCAAATTGCTCAAGCCGTGTTCGCGTTCGTCGTGTGTCGAGCGGTTATTACGGACATAGGCGATGTCCAGCAGGTTGGACACCTGAATGCCATAGTCCTTTTCAAGCGTGTCACCAAACAGGCTGCGAAAGAGTGTGCCTTCACCTGTTTCATACGTTTCGGCGGCGTGGGTATTGAGCGTCGCGAAGGCGGCCAGAACCGCACCAAGCGCTTTCACCTTGATGTTTTGCATTGTCTGTCTCTTGTTTTTGTTATCAGAATTTTTAGGCGTGGGACGTCCATGTCCCCAGAAAGTCGGGATCAGGCGTGGTGGGCCTCGGTTTTGGTGATGACGTTTGCCTGTTTGGCGCTGATTTGCAGTTGAGCGCGCAGGGAATCGAGCAGCTTGGGCAGTGCCTCTAAATCCGCGACACCGCCGTAGCAGTAGTAATCCGGCCGAACAATGACCGCCTTGAGCCCGGCCTCATCCATGAAATTCAGGTATTTGCCTGACACGTCGCGGTAGATGCCTTTGTCGCTGTCCGAGGTCTCGGCGAGACGAACGATGCTCACATCGTATGCCGCGATGAATTCCAGTTGCTCGGGCGTAAGCACGGCTAGCGGATCCTGTTCGCCTCTGACTAACAGATGGAAGCTGCGGCCGATAACATCGTCGTAACGACTCACTTTGCCGTCAATTTCAATCGAACCGTGTACGCCGAGAATGCCGCGCATATGGCCATCCATTTGTAGAAGTCCGTCGGTTAGCCCTGGGAAAGGTGGCAATGGCGCAACGTTGCCGCTTAGGTAGGCCGCATCGCGTTCGGCAGCCTTTATCGGATCGGAGACACAGACGATTTTGCCCATGGCCATGGACGCTTCGATCACGGCACGGATCTGGGGCTTGCGTTCCAGTGTGTAGCTGTCGAGCAAAGCATCGTCGGCCAAACCGCGCAGTAGCAGATCGAGGCGCCAGGAAAGGTTCCACGCATCACGGATTCCCGAACACATGCCCTGACCCATGAAAGGAGGCATGACGTGAGCAGCGTCGCCGGCGAGCACGACCCGGCCGCGGTGCCAATTTGCGGCAATGCGCGAGCGGAACTGGTAAACCGCGTGACGAACCAGATCAGCAGTGTCAGGGGTTACCCAGCGCGACAGCAGCGACCAGACTTTGTCGATGCTTTGCAGATCTTCGATGGATTCGTGGGGCAGACGCATGAACTCCCAGCGGCGATAACCCGGTCCACCGGGAACCATCGTCGTCGGGCGTTCGGGATTGCACCATTGGCCGATGTCCGGCACATCGAGTTTCACGCCGGGTTTTGGCTGCAGGTCGACCACCAGCCAGTCTTCTTGAAAGCCCAGATCCTGCCATTCAATGCCCGACGACTGGCGCACGAAACTGTTAGCGCCATCGGCACCGATCACATAGCGCGCACGGACGCTTTGTTGCTCATCATTGAGAGTGAATTTACCGTCCTGACGAATGATCCGATTGAGCACCATGTCGCAGCCACTGGCGTCTTGCGTGAGTGCGGTCGCTTCCCAGCCCTGGTGGATCTGAACATTGCCAAGACTTTTGGCTTTACGATCCAGCGCAGCTTCGAGTGACGGTTGGTTGAACAGATAGCCAAACGGTCCGTCACTGATCGATTCCGCCGACCAGTCGATTTCAACCAACACCTTCCAGTCGGCGTTGAACCACTGATAGAGGCCAGAGGATTGCGATACCTTTTCCAGCTCTTCACCGAGCCCCATCGACAGGAATATGCGGCGAATTTCATGATCGTAAAACACGGCGCGCGGCAGCGGATAAAGCGCTGGCCAGCGTTCGAATACGGCGACGGTGTAGCCCATCTGGCCCAGTAATATGGCGAGTGTCTGGCCAACCGGGCCATACCCGGCAATCGCCACATCAACGGTTGTGTGCTGCTTCATGATCTGTACCTTTTATTCTTCGCGGTAGTTTCCGGGCACGGCCGGGCCCGTTGCACGAGTGGAAGCCCGTGCAATGCAGGAATGGCTGGCGCTAAAAAATGCGACCGGCGGCTCAGGCGGGTGCCGGAGTAATCGCTTCAGTATTGGAAATGAAGTTATCGGGTACGTCGGGGCCCCAGAGGTAAAGGGAGTTTTGCGGCGAGTAATCGCCTGCGGGCCATTCGACGCCTTCGCTAATGTAATCCATGTCCGCGGAGTATTCGCAGAACGAGCCCCACGGATCCTGCACGTAATGGAAGTAGTTAGAGCCGAGGCAATGACGACCAGTGCCCCAACCTTTTGCATGGCCGGCGTCTGCCATCTGCGAGGCACCCGCGCCCACTTCATTGACGTTATCGACTTCCCAGGCGGCGTGATGCCAGCCTTTGGCCGAGCTTTTGGCGAACGCCACCAGATGATGATCGCAGCCGTGCGGGGCGTGACTGAAGGCGATGATGTCCAGCGATTTGTCCGAGAGTTTCAGGCCCAGGGCCTGCTCGTAGAAACTCAGCGCACCGAGTACATCCGGGGTGAATAACAGGACATGTGACAAGCGTCGAGGGCGAACCTGTGCCAGTGCATCACGAGTGCAGGCGCCACGACTGTTCGGCGGGTTGCCGCCGGTGGTGCAGGCGGCCTTTTGATCGGGCATGGTTTTGTCGCCAACCTTCACTTGCAGCAGATTGCCGTCCGGGTCGCGAAACCAGATACCAGTTTCTACGCGCTGCTCAAAACGCCCGCCCGCCGCTTCAATCTGTTGGCGCAGCGCGGCGTAGTCCTGTTCGTAGCAATTGAAACTCAGGTAGGCGAGAGACTTGGCATCCGCCGGCAGGATTCTGGCCCAGACATGGCCATCGGCTGCGCGCAGGAGCAGTTGATGCGGTTCGCGTTGAACGTCGAGGCCGAAGCTTTCAAAGAACTGACTGGCTTCGTCCAGAGACGGAACGTTCAGCGCGTAATGATCGATTGAATGCACACCATGGGACACGCTCATGATAGCCTCCATTTAATTGTTCTTATTGTAGGGCGCAGGGTTCAGTGCGGCCCTGCGCCGCGTTGCAACGGTACAGTCAGACTTCGTCGATGACTGGATTAACCAGCTTGCCGATACCTTCGATGGACACTTCGACCACGTCACCTGCTTGCAGGAAGACTTTCGGTGTCATGCCGAAACCGACACCTGCAGGGGTACCGCTGACGATCACGTCGCCGGCTTCCAGGGTCACTGCTTCACTGAGCGTTGAGATGATGGTTGCCACGTCGAAGAGCATGTCGTCGGTGTTGGCAGACTGGACGATCTTGCCGTTTACGCGAGTCTCTAGCAGCAAGCCTTTACCACCCACCGGTAGTTCATCGGCAGTGACCAGAACAGGGCCAAAGGCGCCGGTGTCATCGAAATTTTTGCCGACTGTCCATTGAGGCGATTTGAACTGGTATTCGCGCACCGAACCTTCGTTGAACAGCGCATAGCCGGCAACATGCTGCAGGGCGTCGTCCTTGCTGATGTGGCGACCACCACTTTTCAGGATCACGGCCATTTCGCCTTCGTAATCCAGGGTATTGGAGACGCGAGGTCGGATGAGCGGTTTGTTGTGGGCGGTCAGGCTGGAGTTCCAGCGTGGGAACAAAGTCGGGTAGTCCGGCTGATCGTACGGGGACTCTTTGGTGTGATCGGCGTAGTTCAGCCCCGCACAGATGATTTTTGTCGGGCGCTGCATCAACGGCAAGTAGGCATCTTCGGCGATTTCAACCAGTGGGCCAATGGCGTCGGCACCGTGGGTACTCAGGTCGACGCCACGTGCCAGCAGCGACTCAAGTGATTCGTTACCCAGAACGCGGACGCCCTCTGCAGTAATGACACCCAGAACAGGTTGACCTTGATTAAGGAAGCGAACGAAACGCATGGGAAAATTCTCTTGTTGATTTGATGTTGCGTCGGTCGACAGGGCAGTACCGACTGGCTGGTCATCAAGCTAGAGGCAAAAAAATATATCGTCAACAGAAAAAAATATATTTTCTTCGATGTGAGAAATGTTGCGCTTTGTGTATGATTTCGCCATACGATGCGAACTCTGGAGTCGACCGTGAATTTCCCCCAGCTCAATTGGCAACCGGCCGAAACTGTCGATAAACGCACCATGGCCTCGCAACTCGAGGCGCAGATTCGTCAGGACATCATCAGCGGTCGGTTAGCGCCGGGCAGTCGTTTGCGTCTCAAGGAATTGGCGCAATCCTATGAGGTGGGCGTAATTCCGCTTCGCGAAGCACTGTCGCGTCTAGCCAACAGTGGATTTGTCTCGGCGGCAGACCAGAAAGGTTTCAGCGTCGGTCGTATCTCGGCGGCAGAGATCGCCGACATCACCGCAGCGCGGCTGCATATTGAGTGCAAGGCGCTGGCAGATTCCATCCGCCAAGGCGATGTGGAGTGGGAGAGCCGAGTATTGGCCGCTCATCACCGACTTGATCGTCTGGCGATTGCCGAAGGCGAGGATCGCGTCCTCAAGCCCGAATGGGAAAACGCCCATGAGTTGTTCCATCAGGCGCTGATTTCCGCTTGCGATTCACCGACGCTGCTACGCCTGTGCGCGTCCTTGCGCGACCAGACGGCGCGTTACCGCTTCCTGTCGATGCATTACGACAAAAGCTCGCGCGATGTACCTCACGAACATCGCGAGCTGATGGATGCGGCGCTGGCCAAAGACGTCGAAAAGGCCTGCCAGTTACTTTCCCGCCACTACCAGAGCACGACCGACTCGGTGCTTGCACATGCGGTGCTGGCCTGATCGCATCGGTTGCACATTCCAAACTTTAATCAAGCAACAGGCCGCGACAGACGTTTATGTCTCCCGCGCAGCTTCTGCTTGCTCAGCTTTTCTCTCCGGTATTGCCGGCCAGTCTTGAAACCGAGGTTTTGCACGCCTCGAGTGCCTCACGAAACGCTTCGGCGTGAGTCTCGAAACGTGACGTCGGTGCGACCACCGCAACTGCATAAGGCCCCATGTAGGTTGGTATGAGGATGCTACAGGCACTGATGCCGACCGTGTGTTCCTGATTATCGACGGCGAAACCCTGCTCACGAATCGACTTCATTTCCTTGAGCAATGTATCAATTCCATGCGTCGCGAAGGTCAGTTTTTGCGGTGCCTGCCCAAGGATCTCGATGATCTGCGAATCGTTGAAGGTAGACAGCAGAACCTTGCCATCAGCGGTGGCATGCATCGGCATGGACTGGCCCATCGGAAACACCACTCGCAGTTCACGCTCGGCTATCACCCGATCGATCACCACTGCTTGCTGCCCGCTGATACATGACAACGTCACGCTTTCGTCGAGTTGCTCGCTTAACCCTTCAAGGGACTTGCGAGCGATCGAAATGATGTCCGTATTGGTCTGGTGAATCAGTTGCGCGAGGGCAGGGCCCAAACGAAAGCCGCTACCAGGGCGTAACGCTTCGACCAGTTGCTCGGTTTCCAGTGCTGCAACGATACGCTGCACGGTCGACCGCGCCAGGCCGACTTCCCGAGCAATTGCTCCAAGGCTCAATCCCTTGGGATTTCTTCCTAATGCCCGCATCACCGCGCTGGCCCGGGCAATCACCTGGATGCCACCCGAGCGTGATTCGTCGTTATCGAAAGTATCTTTCTCGTTGCTCATCCCTTTCCTCGGTTCAATTGTCTTTGGGCGACTCGCGCCGCGTGATCTGGACGAATGGCCAAGTTTACAGATTCGCTGACGCACGGCGTCACTGAGTTGCTCTATTGCCTGAATTGCAATAACCACATTGCGATACATATAACCGCATAGTGGGCGCTGATTGAAATATGGTGCTCGAACGGGGTCGTGGTCCGGCCCTGATCAATTCGTGATTGCTATGTTTTCCCAGGAGAAAGCAATGAAAGTCAGACCTGCCCGGAGCCTCTACACCGCTCTGCCATTAACCTTACTTTTGATTTCCGGGTGCAAAGAGCCCGAGCAAGTAGGCGCCGCAAAGATGCCCGAGGTCGGTATTGTCACGATCAAGAGTGAACGCGTACTGCTGAGCAGCGACCTGCCGGGACGTACGTCAGCGTTCAGAGTGGCCGAAGTGCGACCGCAGGTCAGTGGCATCATCCAGAAGCGGCTGTTCAATGAAGGCGCCGTCGTAAAGAAGGGGCAGCAGCTGTATCAGATTGATCCATCGGTCTATCAGGCTGGCTTTCGACAAGGCGAAAGCCAACCTGGACACCACCGGTAATCTCGCTGAGCGTTACAAGCGGCTGGTGAAATCCAAGGCGATCAGTCGCCAACAGTTCGACGATGCCGACGCCAATTACCGCCAGGCGCAGGCGGTTTTGAAGATGGCGCGGATCAATCTCGAATACACCAGAGTGCTTGCGCCGATTGATGGCCGGATCAGTCGCTCGATGGTGACTGAAGGTGCGCTGGTCAGCTCCAATCAGAGCGATGCCCTGGCATCGATCAACCAACTTGATCCGATCTACGTCGACGTCACTCAGGCCTCTACCGACATGCTGCGGCTGGGCCGCGAGATCGCCTCCGGCCAGTTGAACATGGCTTCGGCCGATCAGGTCAGCGTGCAATTGACCCTTGAAGACGGCACCGCTTACAACCAGCCCGGCGCTCTGAAATTTACCGAAGTGACGGTGAATCCAGGCACCGGAGCGGTGACCCTGCGTGCGGCGTTCCCCAATCCCGACAGTGTCCTGCTACCGGGGATGTTCGTTCACGCCAAATTGACGGAAAACGTACGTGATCAAGCGATTCTCGTCCCGCAACAGGGCGTCACCCGAGACCTCAAAGGGCAGGCAACGGCATTGGTCGTTGGCGCGGACAGGAAAGCCGAGCTGCGTGACATCAAGGTCGTGCGAACCGTAGGCAATCAGTGGCTCGTGGAATCAGGTCTGAACGTCGGCGACCAGGTTATTACCGAAGGGATGCAGCGGGTCAAGCCGGGCATGGAACTGATCTCGGTGCCCGCGCGCAATGTTGGGCCAAACCCTGCGATGGGCAGTTCCTCCCCCTGAGGCTATCCGCTACTTAAGCAATGACGCTTCGGCGTTCCACGCTTCCAAGGTAAAACTTAATGGCTAACTTTTTTATCAACCGGCCGATTTTCGCCTGGGTGATCGCTATTGTGATCATGCTGGGGGGAGCACTTTCGATTCTGAAATTGCCGATCAATCAGTACCCGAACATTGCCGCTCCCGCCGTCAGTGTCACGGTCACGTATCCCGGTGCTTCAGCGCAGACATTACAAGACATCGTGGTTCAGGTGATCGAGCAACAACTCAACAACCTCGACGGCTTCCGATACATGTCCTCGGAAAGCAACAGTGATGGCAGTGCAACCATCATCGTGACGTTCGATCAGGGCACCGACCCTGACATTGCCCAGGTTCAGGTGCAGAACAAGCTGCAACTGGCCACGCCGCTGTTGCCGCAAGAGGTTCAAAAGCAGGGCCTGCGTGTTGCGAAGTACCAGTTCAACTTCATGCTGATTCTTGGCTTGTAATCCGAAGACGGCACGATGGATGACTTCGACATCGGCAATTTCATCGCCTCGAACATGAAAGACCCGATACCCGAACCAAGGGTGTCGGTGATTTCATGATGCTCGGTGCGCAATACGCCATGCGCATATGGGTCGATCCGCAGAAGTTGGTGAGTTATCAGCTCACGCCTCAGGACGTCATCGACGCAGTGCAGGCGGAAAACGTACAGATCTCTTCCGGTTCACTGGGTGGTTTGCCTACCCATAAAGGTGCGCAGCTTAACGCGACGGTTCTTGGCAAGTCGCGGATGAAAACACAACGAGATTTTGCTCAAGGTCAGTTCGGACGGCTCTCAAGTTCGCGTGCGCGATGTGGCGCAAGTGGGATTGGGAGCGGAAAACTTTACGATTTCGGGCACCTACAACGGTAAACCCGCTGCCGCAACTTGTTCCGCGGTCTGTCCAATGATGTGTTCTTCCAGGTCGGCCTGCTGACTACGGTCGGATTGTCGGCGAAGAACGCGATTCTCATCGTCGAATTTGCCAAAGCGCTGCATGAAGAGCAGGGCAAACCGTTACTGGAAGCGGCAGTGGAGGCAGCGCGTCAACGCTTACGGCCGATCATCATGACGTCGCTAGCATTCATGCTCGGCGTGCTGCCCTTGGCAATATCCAACGGCGCCGGTTCCGGCAGCCAGCATTCCATCGGCACCGGGGTGATCGGCGGCATGCTCATCGCGACTTTCCTCGCCGTGTTCTTCGTACCGATGTTCTACGTGGTGATCTGCAAGTTGTTCAGCAAACGAGCGGTCGCTGAACCTCAACACGCGCAGACCGAAGGTACACAGCCATGAACATCACGTGTTTGAAAGTCGCCATCGGGATAGCGCTGATGGGGATGAGCGGCTGCTCGTTGATCCCCCGAATACCATAGGCCTGAAGCACCGGTGCAGCAAAGTTGGGACGCGGCCTCAGTGACGTCAACCGGTGCCCGGCAAGTGACGTGGCAAGCGTTTTTCAAGAGCGAAATGCTCAAAGAACTGATCAGCCAGGCACTGGTCAACAATCGCGACCTGCGGGTCGAGGCGTTGAACATCGAGAAGGCGTAAGCGCAGTACCGCATCCAGCAGGCTGACCTGTTGCCATCGATAGACGCGTCGGGCTCGGCCAACAGTCAGCGCGTTCCCGGTGATTTGAGCACGACGGGCAATACGCAAACGACCCATCAGTACACCGCAGGCGTGGGTTTAACCGCCTACGAACTGGACTTCTTCGGACGTGTGCGCAGCCTCGATCAGCAGGCGCTGGAATGTTACTTCTTCACGGTGGAGGTGCAGCGCAGCGTCAAGGTAGGGTTGATCGCACAGGTTGCCAGTGCCTACTTTCAGTTGCAGGCCAATCAACAGTTGCTGGCCATTTCCGGCAGACGCTGGCCAGTCAGCGGGACAGTTACTCGCTGGTGCAAAACAGCTATGAACAACAAGTGGCGACAGAGCTCGATCTGAGCCAGGCCGAAAGCACCGTACGCACCGCTGAATCGGCGCAGGCGCAATATCAGCGGCAGGTGGAGCAGGACAAAAATGCCTTACTGTTGCTGGTCGGTAAACCTCTGGAATCGAAGTATTTCACTGCAATTGAACTGGATGGCCTGCGCATCGAGGAAAACTTCCCGTTGGGCTTACCGTCCGATTTGCTGGTCTCTCGCCCCGACATCCTGGCGGCCGAGTACGCATTGCGGGCGGCCAATGCCAACGTCGGTGCGGCCCGGGCTGCGTTCTTTCCCAGCATCACGTTGACCGCATCGGCGGGGTCGCGAGTTCGGATCTGGGGCAAATGTTTGCGGGCGGGCAGGGCGCATGGACGTTCGTGCCGTCGATCAATGTGCCGATTTTCAATGCTGGTCGCAATCAGGCCAAACTTGACGTTGCCAGAATCCAGACATCGATCGAAGTGGCTAATTATCAGAAAGCCATTCAGGTCGCGTTTCGGGAGGTCGCAGACAGCCTGGTCGCCCGCGATACACTCACCATGCAAGTGCTGGCAGAAACCCGGCTGGTTCAGGCCAATCAGCGCAATCTGTTCAGTGCCCAACAAAGTCTGGTGAGCACCAAACTGTCACAGATCAATAATCTGGTTTCTCTTTACAAGGTGCTGGGAGGTGGCGAAGGCGCGGATAACTCTGCGCAGTAACGCCGGCGCTCCAACACATCCAGACTCCTCCCCTTGGGCTCACCGTTTTTTTTTGGCGTGAGCCCTTTTTTGTTTTGGAGAGTTACTCGAATGGCATCCAGCGCTGCCCGACACCGTTACGTTCCAAGCAGCCACTAAGGTTCTGTCAGGACAATCGTGGAAACAGTGCCAAGGCGTTATCGCGCAAGATTCTTTGCCGTAGGGCAGGCTTGAGCAACGGTGTGCTGTCGATGTTCCCGGCGAGTTTCAGCACGGCTGCTTCCGGTGTGAAAGGCCAGTCGCTGCCATAGAGCAACTTGGCCGGATCGGCGATCTGCAACAGCAGCTCCAACTGACGCGGGATTGGAAAGCCTGCCAGATCGAAATGCAGTTTGCGCAGGAGCCCGAACACATGGTCGGAATCCAGCGGCTCTGGTAAACCGATCACCGGCGAGGCTTCTATGATTCGGTCGATTAATAGCGGCATTGTGGCACCGGCGTGGGGGATGATCAGGCGGATGTTAGGGAATTTATCCAGTGTGCCTTTGAGAATCATATTGGTGACCGCTCGGCTGGTCTCGAACATGAATTCGATCATCGGCGCGGGATAACCCATGGTCAGGCTATGACAGCAGGGGCAGTTCGGCGAAGTCGGATGGATAAACAGCACCGCTTTGCGACGGTTGAGTTCGGCGAATATCGGATCGAGGCGTTCGTCACCGGGATATATACCATGCTGGTTGCTCTCGATGACGATGCCGTCTGCGTTCAGAACGTCCATGGCGTATTCGAGTTCACGCAGCGAACCGTCGATATCCAGCAATGGCAGCGAGGCGAATAACCCGAATCTCGCTGGATGATCGTGTACCAGTTGCGCGCCTTCTTCGTTGACGGCTCTGCACAGCGAACGTGCTTTAGCATCATCGCCAAAATGCACGCCGGGTGATGAGATTGACAGCATTGCTGTGGCAATGCCGCAACGATCCATTGTATCCAGCGCCTTCGACACGCTCCAGTCAGGTAGCGCAGGCATACCGTCGGGCTTCGAGTGTCCAGCTTCAATAGCTTCCTTGCGATAACGTTCGGGCAGGTAGTGAGCGTGCACGTCAATGCGCCGCATCTTTACGTTGGCGCCTGCGGGGCGTGAGTCTTCGGCAGCATCATCGGGCAAAGTCATAGGTTGTCTCCTTTGAATCAAGCTGTGGTTTCATTCGCTTGCAAGGTGATTGAAAGCAATTGTGTTCTTGATAGCTTTTCCAGTAATGCGCGGACAACGACCGTTCGCAGAAACCGAACTATAGTCGCCCACACGTATTGATGCTCACTGATGCCGGTCAGAACTGCTCTGCCGTGAGAGCGTAAAGAGAGGCGCTGCCGTTTCGAATGCAGCTGTCCAGACTTTCGATTCGCGGCAATAAACGAGCGAAGAAAAACTCGGCAGTGGCTCGTTTTGCGCCATAGAACGTTTCATCCTCAACGCGTTCTTTTTCTGCTATCTCAGCCATGCGTGTCCACAGATACGCATAGCTGACGTAGCCGAAAAGATGCAGGTATTCGACACAACTGCTGCTTATGACATTGGCATCAATGGTGGCCTGATCAGCCAACCAGTCGCTGACATCTAGCAAACGCTGCAACGCTGCGAGCAGTTGATGCGAGTAAGGTGACGCACTGTTCTCGGCATAACCGCGAATTTCATTGGCGAATACGCTCAACGATACGCCGCCGTTGCCCAGGACTTTTCGCCCCAGCAAATCCAGCGCCTGGATACCGTTAGTGCCTTCGTAGATTTGCGCGATCCGCGTGTCACGAACCAGTTGCTCCTGACCCCACTCGCGGATGTACCCGTGACCGCCGAAAACCTGCTGGCCGTGAATGCAACTTTCCAAGCCGATGTCGGTGAAAAAGGCTTTCGCCACCGGCGTCAGCAACGCCACCAATGATTCGGCGTTTTGGCGTTCTTCGGGATCAGTCGCGAACTTGGCGAGGTCGAGTTGTTGCGCCACATAGCAGGCAAACGCGCGACCGCCTTCTGTCATGGCTTTCATGGTCAACAGCATGCGCCTCACGTCACCATGGACGATGATCGGGTCGGCAATTTGCGTTGTGGCCACGCGGCCTGTGGCCGAGCGACTTTGCAGACGCTCCTTCGCATACGTGCGGGCATTTTGATAGGACGCTTCGGCGCAGCCCAAGCCCTGAATGCCTATCGACAGTCGCTCGTAGTTCATCATCGTGAACATTGCAGCAAGACCGCGGTTCGGCTCGCCAATCAGCCACCCCGTCGCACCATCGAAGTTCATCACGCAGGTGGCGGACGCCTTGATTCCCATTTTGTGCTCGATGGAACCGCAACCGAGTGAGTTGCCAGCGCCCAGTGTGCCGTCTTCTTTTACCAGTACTTTGGGTACCAGAAACAGCGAAATACCCTTGGGGCCATCCGGTGCGTCGGGCAATTTCGCCAACACCAAGTGAACAATATTTTCCGTCAAATCCTGCTCGCCACCGGTGATAAAAATTTTGCTGCCGGTGATGCGAAAGCTGCCGTCGGGACGTGGCTCTGCGCGGGTGCGAATCAATCCGAGGTCCGTTCCCGCGTGCGCCTCTGTCAGGCACATCGAGCCGGCCCAGCGGCCCTCATACATGGGAGGTAAAAAGCGCTCTTTGAGTTCAGTGCTGGCGTGTGCATCGATGGCCAGACACGCGCCGGAACTGAGCGCGGAGTACAGCGCAAAACTGCAATTGGCGCCGTACAGCATTTCTTCGAACAGCACCGCGAGCATCTTCGGTGCGCCAAGACCGCCGAAAACCGGGTTGCCGCTTAGGCCGACCCATCCACCTTCGATATAAGTGGCATAAGCCTGGCGAAAGCCATTCGGGGTGGTGACGTTTCCGTTTTGCCAATGAACACCCTCTTCATCGCCGCTGCGATTGAGGGGAGCCAATAGGCCCGAGGTGATTTTGGCTGCCTCTTCAAGAATCGCGTCTGCGGTATCGGAATCGATCTGTTGCGTCAGGCCGGGCAGCCGATCCCAGAGAGCAGGGGCGTCGAAAAGCTCATTCAAGACAAAGCGCATGTCACGCAACGGGGCATTAAATTCAGGCATTGCAAACCTCTTTGTTATGGCCAGTGGTACCGAAGGAGCACTGGAATCGTTATGCCGGCGGCGGTTAGAACCATCTGTGCGAATTGCGTTGAGCGGGTGAAAAAAACGCTCTAAGAAAAACACTTGATGATGTTATCAAAATTGATGAAGATATCAATAACGCCCGAAAGCGGTCTCGCCGCTTTGTAGAAGCGCTCATAAAAACAAAACATCAAAGGTGAAAGTAATGACTGTAACCAGCCCGTTCGAGCCAACGCATGCCGCTCACGCAGCCCACGCCAATGCCAGCGAACTCAAGGCATACGCGCGTTCGCTGATACCAAAAATCAGAGAACGCAGTAAAGCTACCGCGAGTCTGGGCCGGCTGCCTGCCGAAACCATTGCCGACCTTGAAGCCGGTGGTTTGCTGAGCATGACCACACCGCATCGCTATGGCGGTGGGCAAGTATCAGTGCGCACATTTCTCGATGTTGTATCTGAACTGGGTAGGGCGGATGCATCGGTCGCCTGGGTCGCCGCACTGACGAACGTCACCACTTGGTGCGCCGCGACTTTCTTCGGAGAAGAGGCCGCTAAAGAGGTGTTCTGTGGCGACAAACCTGCCCGGGTCACCGGTGTACTTTCGCCGCGCAAAGCCGTGGTGCGCAAAGTGGAGGGCGGTTATCTGATCGAGGAGGGCCTGTGGGGCTTCAACTCCGGTGTCTATCACGCCACTTGGGACATGCTCGGTATTCCGCTGGTTGACGACGCAGGCAAGGTTGTCGACCAGGGCGTTGCATTGATTCCGATTGAGCAGGTCAAGATTCTCAACGATTGGGATGTAATCGGTATCAGTGGCAGCGGTAGTTCTAGTGTTTCGGTCAGCAACGTGTTCGTGCCACAGGCAAGGATCGCGTCTGTCACGCAAGCCATCGAAGGTAACTACTTGTCGACTCACCTCGCAGATGAGTCGCTTTATCAGGTCGCGTGCATGCCAATGCTGGCGATCATCCTCGCGTTCCCAGCATTGGGCCTTGGTGTCGCAGCGTTGGAAATCTTCCTCGAAACCTTGCCCCGCCGCAGCATTCAATATTCCTGGTACGCCAAACAATCCGAAGCGCCGATCACTCACCTGCAAGTGGGCGAAGCGTCGGCGAAAATCGACGCTGCTCGCGCCATTCTTGAGCGTCACGCCGATGCCATCGATGCTAGCGCAGCGTCCGGGATCTATATGGACTTCCTTGAGCGAGCAAAGGTACGCCGCGATGTGGGCTATGCCGAAAAGCTGATCTGGGAAGCCGTGGATCTGTTGGCATCCGCTTCGGGTGGCTCATTGGCGTCGGCCAACAATCCCCTGACCAAAATCTGGCAGGACGCGCGGGTTGCTTCGCTACACGGCATCGTTAGCCCCAACACGAACTTCGAAACCTACGGCCGGATTCTCTGCGGCAATACGCCTGGCACACCGTTTATTTAAGCGGACATCCGCTCGCGCGTATTAACGAGGAGTACGAGGCATGCAGATTCAAGACGTAGACGCGCGCGCCTTTCGGCGCGTGATGGGCAAGTTCGCCACTGGTGTGACGGTTGTGACCTTCAATCACGAAGGTCAACCCGGCGGTATGACGGCCAACGCCTTCATGTCGCTTTCGGTTGATCCACCGATGGTCTTGATTGCCGTGCGCACCCAGGCGCGGTTTGCCGCCAGCATCAAACCCGGAGACGCCTTCGGTATCAGCTTTTTGCATGAGCATGATGAGGCGCTGAGCAGTCACTTCGGTGGTCGCCCGAAACCGGATCACCAGCCTGACTACCAGACCCTCGGCGATTCGCCTGTGCTGGGCGGTGCGTTGGTGCAACTGGCTGTTCGCGCCAATGCCGTCCATGGGGGCGGTGATCATCTGATTTACACCGCAGATGTTGAAGCCGTGGTGGAGTCGGACGGCCGCCCGCTGCTGTTTTACTCCGGCTCCTACAAACAGCTTCACGCCCTGGATCCCGCGACCTGCTGGTTTGACTTGGGTTAACGCCCCATCGCCCACCGATCCGACAATTACAAAAAGGAGCGCAGCATGATTGCTGTACGCGATATTGCTTATGTTCGCTATCAGATACCTGACCTGGACGCTCAAGCGGAATTCCTGCGGGACTTCGGTCTCAGAGACCATCTGCGAACGGCCACAACGCTACAAATGGAAGCCTGGAATGGCGGCTATCCCGCTTACATCGCGCACGTTGGCCCGGCAAAGGCCTTAGGCGTCGGCTATCAAGTTGACAGCCTGGAACAACTCCAGCACATCGCCACTCGCTACAACAGCGAAGTACGTGTGAACGATGAGCTTGGATCTGGCTGGATTGTTCAATTACAGGATCCTGACGGTCTGCGCGTCGATCTGGTGCATGGCGCCACCGTTATCGAAGCCGCGCCGGTGCGGGCGCCGCTGCAGTTGAACAACGCCGAAGAACGCCGCCGCTTCGGTACGACCAATCGAATCAAGGTGCAGCCGTCGCATGTTATGCGTCTTGGACATGTTGTACTGAAAACCGTCAATTTTGCTGCGATGTTTGCGTTCTATCAGGACGTTCTCGGCCTGCGCGTTTCCGATAGCTACTACGCAGGTTCCGAGGACAACACGGTCGCAGCCTTCATGCACTGCGGCCTGGAAAGCGAATACACCGACCACCACACCGTGGCGTTATTGAATCTCGGTGCCACGGAACCGGGTTTTGATCACTGTGCCTTTGAAGTATTGGATTGGGACGACTTGTCCTGCGGTAACCAGTTTCTGACGCAAAACAATCGCCGGCATTCCTGGGGTATCGGGCGGCACGTTCAGGGCAGCCAGATTTTCGATTATTGGCTGGATCCGGCAGGGAACAAAGTCGAGCACTGGACGGATGGCGACCTGGTCAATGACCGCTACGCCGTAGGACATGAGCCGCTGACCCCCGACGCATTGGCACAGTGGGCACCACCACTGTCCCCGGACTTCCTGGCGTGAGCCAAAAAAATGACCAGATTTGAAGAGGACTAAGCAGTGAAACTCACAAGATATACCCATGACGGAAAAACCTCGGTTGGCGTTGTACAGAATGACCGGATCATCAACCTCGATGCTTTATTGGCAGGCCCGATACTGGATGTAAGTGCATTACTGGCTTCGCCAGAGGCAATAAACGCAGCCCGTACAACTCAAGCGACCGCCGAGAACAGCGTTTCTCTTAGTGATGTACGTCTAGAAGCACCGATCCTGCGGCCCGGCAAATTTATGGCGCTGGGTATGAACTACAAAGACCACGAGGCGGAGGCGCGGCGGTTGGGCGTTGATATTCCGACGTCTCAAGTCTGGTTCAGCAAACAGATCACCTGCATCACCGGCCCATTCGATGACGTGCATTACCCGCGCGTGTGCGAGCGGCTCGATTATGAGGCCGAACTGGGCGTGGTGATCGGCAAAGGAGGGCGCCGAATCAGTGAGTCCGAAGCGCTCAGTCACGTCGCGGGTTACTTCGTGGCCAACGACGTCAGCGCACGCGACTGGCAAGCAAAAAGCCCGACCTGGACGCTAGGCAAATCGTTCGACACTCATGGCCCGATTGGCCCTTGGATCGTCACGGCTGACGAGATCGCCGACCCGCAGAATTTGACGGTATCGCTCAGCGTCAATGGCGAACGCCGCCAACATTCGTCCACCGAACTGATGACTTACAGCATCGCCAAGCAGATCGCCTATCTGAGTGAGGTGATGACGCTGGAGCCTGGCGACATCCTCATTACCGGCACGCCGGCAGGTGTGGGCATCGCCATGCAACCGCCAACCTATCTGAGCGTGGGTGACGTAGTGCGTGTGGAGATCTCGGGTATCGGTCACATCGAAAACACCATCGTCGAAGAACCGAAGTAGTCATCGCCCGGCAAATCGCCACAGCGGATTTGCCGGTTTTTCGCTTTCATTCGAGTATTTTTCATGTCTGCCAAAACATCAAAAGTCATTATTACCTGTGCGATTACCGGCTCCATTCATACGCCGTCGATGTCGCCGTTCCTGCCGATTACCCCTGAGCAGATCGCTCGCGCGTCTATCGAAGCTGCGGAGGCGGGCGCTGCAGTTGTACATCTTCATGCAAGGGATCCGGAAACTGGTTTTCCCAGCCAGGATCCGCGGTTGTTCGAACAGTTTTTACCGCAGATCAAGCGCGAGTCAGATGTCGTCATCAATCTGACCACGGGCGGATCGCCGACAATGACGGTCGAAGAGCGCATCGAACCGGCGATGCGCTTCAGTCCTGAAGTTGCTTCGTTAAACATGGGGTCGATGAACTTTGGCAGCTATGAACTGCTGCAGCGATATAAAGAATTCAAACACGACTGGGAAGAACGCTATTTGGCGGACAGTGAGGAGCGAATTTTCCGCAACACCTTCAAAGATATCGCCCACATCCTCAAAGCCTGCGCCTCTAACGGCACACGTTTTGAAATCGAATGCTACGACATCGGGCATCTCTACACCGCCGCTCATTTCCGCGACCGACTGCTGATCCAGGATCCTCTGTTCATTCAATCAGTCTTTGGTGTAAGGGGTGGTATCGGCACGCACCCGGAAGATGTCGCCCATATGAAACGCACGGCTGATCGGCTGTTTGGCGATAGTTACAACTGGTCGGTATTGGGCGTAGGCGCACAGCAACCACGCCTTGCTGCTCAGTCATTGTTGTTGGGTGGGCACGTGAGAGTGGGGCTTGAAGACAATCTCTGGCTGGGTAAAGGACGCTTGGCCCAAAGTAACGCAGAGCAGGTTAAAGCGATGAAGAGCATCATCGAATCGCTGGGTTATGAAGTGGCCACGCCTGATGATGCTCGGGAAATCATGAAGTTGAAAGGTCGCGACAACGTCGCTTTCTGAGGTCACGTTTCGACTTGATACTGATGGGTAACCGCCCGTTTCCGCAAAAGGCGGGCGGTTACACGCGCAGTCCCAGTCAGGTATGCTCGCGCTAACGCAAACGAGTCAAAAGACGGTCGATGTCATGAATGAAAAACCAGATCCCGCAGCGAAGCCTTTAAAGCGCTCCTCGGCGAGTACGAAGACCAAAAAGCAAACAGGCAGTGCAGCGGATCGATCTTCCTCATCGGCTGAGAAAGTACACGCAGAAACCCACAAGCCCCGTATTAACGAAAAAGTACGTCTACGCACCCGCACCAAGCTTCTAAGTGGTGCTCGAATCGTAATGGGTCGAAAAGGGATTGAAGCGACGGCAATCAATGATATTACCGAAGAAGCCGGCGTGTCTTTTGGCTCGTTTTATAACTACTTCTCGAGCAAGGAAGAAATCGCTCGCGCAGTCTTTATAGATGATGCGTTGCGAATGATTGAAGAGCTTGACGAGGCCACATCCCCGACGGCGGGGATTGCAGAGGTTGTCGGAATCAACATTCGACGAACCGTACACCGTGGCCTCACTGATCCTGTATGGGGGTGGTTCCTTGTACATTCGGTCTACAGCATTAACGACATGATCGAAACAATGGGCATCCCGCTGGCGCGAGACATCAATGCCGGCAACGATACTAACGTTTTCAAAGTGGGTGACGTCGTTTCAACTGTCGACTGCATCATTGGTGGCATGCTCTATTTACTTCGAAAAATCCTTGAGGGGGCCCGCCCGGTCAGCGCAGTCGAGAGCCTGGTGCAGTACATACTCGCGGGTTTGGGAGTTGAACATGAAGAAGTCGAACGAATCATCCATATCGATTTGAGTACTTATGGCGAAAGCTGACATTCCGTTTTGGTGGTGGGTTCCTACCACCGCAGGCTTTCACCCGCCCAGGTTTGCCAGCAAACGGTCGATCAGTTCTTCCAACACGCACTGCAACATGTCTTCGCGCTCTTGCCCACTCAACGTGTCGGCTGTCAGCCAACCGGGCATAGTGTTCAGCGACTTTCTGATAATTGACGCTGCCGCTCGCACCGTGGGATCACCCAGGCTTGAGTCCAGGCCAAACAGTGCAAGTAAATGCTGCTCGTACTGATCGCGAAAGTCATGAATCTGCCGTTGTTGCTGCAGGTTGAGGCTGCCAACTTCGCGCTCAGCCAAGCTAAAATGCCAAGGCATTTCACGGTGTAAATGCAGATGTGCCTGAACCAGTTGCTGGATTTTTTTGCTGCGGTTCGAGTATTTCTTTTGCTTGATGCGCGTGACGACGCTCAGCAACTCCTCGTGAAACTCCTGAATCAGATCGAGTAGTAAATGTTGCTTGCTCGGATAGTGGTGATAGATAGAGCCCGGCGCCAACCCCAGGCACGCGGATAATTCGCGCATGCCGACTTGCCCGAAGCCTTTGTTGGCAAACAACTCTAGAGCCCTGTACCGGTAATCAGAGAAAAGGGCGCAACGATCAGGCATAGGCATGGAAACCTTTTCCTGTTTTACGTCCCAGATATCCTGCTGCAACCATTTCCTTGAGCAAGGGGGCAGGGCGGTACTTACTGTCGTTGAAACCCTCATTAAAGGATTCGAGAATAGCCAATACCGTGTCGAGTCCGATCAGATCGGCCAGAGCCAACGGACCGATAGGCTGATTGCAACCTAGGCGCATGCCGGCATCGATGTCTTCAGCACTGGCCAGACCTTCTTGCAGCACCATGATTGCTTCGTTAATCATCGGCACAAGGATTCGATTCACGAGAAAACCGGGACGATTACCGGCGGTGATCGGGACTTTTCCAAGTTGTTGGGCGAAAGCCAGAGCCAATTCATGGGTCTCATTGCTGGTCTGCAACCCACGGATGACTTCGATCAAACCCATAACCGGTACCGGGTTAAAGAAATGCAAACCAATGAACCGCTCAGAATGGCTTACGGTCGACGCCAGTTCCGTGATGGACAGCGATGAAGTGTTTGAAGCAATGATGCAGGTAGAGTCGACCCGATCACCGATTTGTTTTAATAAGCTCAACTTAAGGCCAAGGTTTTCTGTGGCAGCCTCAATCACCATTTGCGCATTATGGAGCTCATCGTAATGGGTAGTGCAGCGGATTTTGCTCAGAGTGTTAAGTTTTTGATCTTCGTTCAACATACCTCTGGCAATTGATCGATCAAGATTTTTGCCAATGGTAGATAGTGCCTTTTCCAAGGCGGATTCACTGAGGTCGATCAAGATCACATCGAAACCGGCTACCGCACAAATTTGCGCGATGCCATTACCCATTGTTCCGGCGCCAATGACACCGATGCGCTGCAGATTCATTTGTGAAACCTCTTTGAACACGACGATGCCTTGACCGCTTGCGAGATCCCAAGGCGTATTATCGGAGCGAGTTTATGACCGCCAGGGCACCGATCCAATGCCGAAAACTTGCAATATTTTTGGTGTTTTTAGCCATTCATGAACGGAAAGAAGTAGCGTGGATTTACACAAAGACGATTCGGTCGCAGCCTATTTCATCCAGCCTATGATCCACGCGCTGGGAGAGAACACTCTGCGCATCGCGAAAGCTCTTGAAAAGTCAGGAATAGAGCCAACGGCAATACAGAGCCCTACGACAAGAATCCCCGCCTGTGCATTTGCCACGCTGTGGTTGAATCAGATAAGCGATCTTCAGGATGAGTTTTTCGGGCTCGACTCGCATGGCATGCCGCCCGGGAGTTTCGCGCTGATTTGCCGTTCACTGATTCAGGAGGCTGACCTGCACAAAGCATTGCGCCAGTGTCTGAAGAATTTTTCGCTGTTCCTCCACGATTTCCGTGGGACGCTGACAGTGAATGGAAAGCGCGCGTTAATCAGACTTGAGTCCAGCGCTAAAGATGACGCTTACGAGCGTCTCGGCGAGGAAACGTTTTTGGTACTGATCACCAGCTTATTGTGTTGGCTAGGCGGACATCGAATTCCTATTCTTCGTGCCGATTTCAGGCACGCGCGCCTGCACCTGACGGACGATAACTTGCTGTGGGGAAGCGACCTCAATTTTGGTGCAAAACGAACCGGGATCGAATTTGCCAGCAGTTATCTGCAAAGGCCCGTCGTTCAAGACTTGGCGTCGTTGAAAATATTTCTACGCACAGCGCCGCAGTGGCTCGTCGTACGCTTTCGCAACTCACAGGCGCTGGCATCACAGATCCGCCAAAGCTTTCGAGGTAACGCGTATGACCAGTGGCCGACGCTGCAAGGTTTTGCAACAGCGCAACACATGAGCGCCAGCACACTGCGTCGCCGGCTGGAGCGCGAAGGCAGTTCTTACCAAGCGATCAAAAATGAAGTGCGTCTCGGCGTTGCAATCGAACAACTGCGGAGTTCCGCTAGAAGCGTCGGCGAAATTGCCGAGCTGATCGGTTTTCAAGAGGTAAGCGCATTTCACCGTGCGTTCAAGAAATGGACAGGGGACAGCCCGGGTCAATATCGGAAAAAAGCTAAAAATGCCTAATAACGGTTAAAGGCATGGCAGGTGTCTTAGAAACTTCTAAGATATTGCCGATCACCAAACGCTCGTCGTTGGATGATGAGCTCGTATGCAATATCCGATGGGAAATTGCACTCCAATTGACCACCCATTTGCATTCGACTTGACCAGGCGTTTGCATCCGACTTGACCAGGCATTTGCATTCAACTTGACCACTCACGCCTAGCAGTCGCGGGATCGCTACAGCAGCGCTGTTGGTGGCACTACCTGTGGCGTGCCATCGATAATGCACATCCATCCCCAAGTTCTAAGAGCCGACGTCTTCTTAAACTCCTTGACCAACTCGCTCGAAATTTCCCCTATGTCCGTCCGCAACTCGAACTGCGGGCGCATTGCGTGCAAGACGTCAATCCCCATATCCCCGGCAAGAAGCTTGCACATCAGTCTGGTGCGAAGCTTCCAAGACAAGGCTTTTCCACGCCTTTCCGGGTGCTGGTAAACCATGGTGTTCAAATGGGCTGACGCGTGGATGTAGTCAGTGCTGCTCATCCAGATCTGCACGTGCGCAGGCACGCCAAGGGGTAATACGTTGAACGCCAGCCAATCGATTAGCCCAACGGCAACACCGCGTGCCTGAAGCTCCATCACCAGCATCAGAAGCACTTTGTGTAAGGAATCTGCTGCCTTGATAGCAGCAGATTTTCGACCCAGATGATCCGCCTCTACCACTATCGCGATCAGCGCTGCGAGGGTATCCAGGCTCGCCCTACGTTCGAGTTTTTCGAGTAGAACTTGAGTGATTGGTTCGCGCTGAACGCTTTCCCAAATCATGTCGCTGGTGTTGCGGTACAGCACCAGTTGGACTTCAGTGCTTAGCGTTCGGAAGTAATCGTCGAAGTTGATCTTCTTTTGCCTGGAGATCAGCTTGACCAACGTCCATATAGGATGGTTCAGATCGCGGGACGATCCAGGTGCTAACAGTTCCACCCTGCTTAAGGTCTTGGCCTTGGGCGAGATCATTTTCTGCTCGTACCTTGACCACTTGCTTCGGTAATGCCGGATCGTGCCATTGCGGTTCCTTCGAAACGACTCCTTTTCGAAGTACAGCTCAAGGGCATAGGCAGTTTTAAGGCCTGTTCGCTGCTTCAGGCCTTCGTACCAATAGCCCACTGCGAGCATTGCCACCGTGTTGCTCCGGGGGTTGCTATTTTCCGGAATTGGTTCGCGCAAGCTCTCTGCGAACTCCGAATAAATATTTACAATTCTCTTAAAATCAGACACTTATAAATCCCCAGCTGATCTTTGTACCGTAAAAAATGTAGAAGTCTTACGGCTGGAGCGCAAGGGGGCGGTTCATTACTATTAACTGTGACTAAACCGGACATTAAGTGCGATGCGTGAGCCCATTCAAATCCAAATCCTGACATCCGAATTGGAGCTCGATCTCAAGGGTCGATATGGCCTGATGGTGGGTGGCAGCGCGCTGTGGAGAGAGTTGGGTTATACGTCCTACGACGCGTTTCGTAAGGCTAAACAGCGAGGAACGATTGAGGTACCCCTGTTTGAAGTACCTAATCGTCGGGGATTCTTCGCTCTGTCCAGTGAGGTGGCATGCTGGATTGCCACGCAGCGCTGCGCACGGCAGCAGGCCATGTGACCTAGGCATATGAGGAGTATCGCAATGAGACCAGGCTAGGAGTTAGCCGGTGGATTTGGAACACAAAAAAGCCCAGGGGTGGAGCCCTAGGCTTTTTTGATGGTGTTAGGTTTTCAGCCCTACGCACCATCATTCTGTGTTCCCTCGCGTTCGGCGTCAAGCCGACCACCCTCCGTTTGTCTGCAATTTTCACACGGCGCGACTTGTGAGGCATTCACATGCCTGTCGCGAGGAGAATATATGAGGCTGCCAATAGATACGCAGCGTGAGGTGCTACGTCTCGCGTGCGACCCCAGGCTATCGAATAGGGCGATTGGTCTATTAGCCAAAGTGTCCCACAACACTGTTCGCACCATTCGCGACCAACTAGCTCAGTGTGGGCAAAGCTGGGAAGAGCTGAAGTACCTTGACGACAAAGCTCTCGCAGAGCGTCTGCATACTCAGCCGAGGATCTCATCCCAGAGGAAGGCCTACCCCTCCTGGCTAGCTGTCCATGAACAGCTAAAGCTTCCTGACGTCACCTTAGAACTTCTATGGCAAGAGTTTCGTACGACCGAGCCAGAAGGCGTGTCATATGCTCAGTTCACGCGACTCTATCGTGAGTGGGTCAATAAGCAAAAACTGAGCATGCGACAGATCCACCTCCCCGGAGACAAGTGCTTCGTGGACTTTTGTGGCAGGACAATGCCTGTGACGAACCCGAACACGGGAGCGGTCAACCAAGCCCAGGTGTTCGTGGCAACGCTCGGCGCCTCGGGATACATTTTTGCCACGGCTGTGAACAGTCAAAGGACACCAGACTGGCTCAAATGCAACGCTCTAGCTCTTGAGTTTTTCGACGGTGTTCCGCGGTTCGTTGTACCTGATAATTTGAAATCAGCAGTAACTAAAAACACAAAGGATGTGGTGACTTTAAATCGTGCCTACTCCGAGTTTTCTGAGCACTACGGATTTCAAATTTACCCCGCCAGACCGCGTAAACCGAAGGACAAGTCGCTAGGTGAAATTGCTGTTCAACTGGTACAGAGGTTCGTTCTCGCAAGGCTGAGGGCGAGCACCTTTTTTTCACTGGATGAGCTGAACGAGAAAATTAGCTACTGGGTCGATGAGCTAAACAATCGAATCACACGTACGTACCCAAAGAGCAGAACCAGTCGCTTCCTTGAGCTTGATTATCCAGCCCTCAGCCCCATCCCAGAGCGGCGATACAACTACAGCCAATGGGTCTATCAGGTTCGGGTAGGCAGCGACTACCACGTAGAATTTGAAGACCACAGTTACTCTGTTCCCTATCACTTTGCGAATCTTCTTGTCGATTTACGGGTGCGAGACGATTGGCTCGAAATCCTTCATCAGCGCCGAGTCATCAGCTCGCACAGGCTGAATCGCCAGCGCGGCTTTAGCACATTGAGAGAGCACTTGGCCCCGAATCACGGCCATTTTCAAGACTCCCAGCCAGAAGCACTGGTGGTGTGGGCTGAGACTATTGGGCTTGAAACGCTCCGTTTCGTGAAGGATAACCTCAATCTACGCAAAGATTTCGCGAACGGTCTGAAGGCCGTTATTGGCCTGAAGCGCGACGTTCGCAGAGGGACGATCTCACCATCTCGCCTTGAATCTGCGTGCCGCTATGCCAACAGCCTAAACATCCTGAGCTCTGATCGGTTACGGTCAATCCTTCGGAACGAATCTGATCTGCGTCCCAGCTACCAAAGATCCGCCCCTTTGGTTGAACACGCCAACATACGTGGTGCCGAGTACTACGCCTCACAAGGAGATGAGCCGCTATGAAATCAATCCTCAATACCGCCCAAAACCTAATGATTCTTGGTCTGCACGGGATGGCCGTGGCGTACGAGCGGCAGCTTGAGACACCGGTGCTGCTGAAGGAGCCATTCGATACCAGGCTTGGTTTGATGGTTGACGCTGAAAATAGCGAGCGGGAGAGCAGAAAGGTTGCACGTTTGCTAAAGGCCGCGAGGCTTCGTGAGAGTGAAGCCACAATGGACAGCATTGAATTCAAAGCATCCCGAGGCATAGATCGGAATACTGTCATGACCCTCGGAGAAGGTGAATGGTTGGCGCGACGTCAGAATGTGATCATCACCGGCGCCACTGGCACCGGCAAGACTTGGCTTGCTTGCGCCCTTGGAAATCAGGCCTGCCGACTCGGGCGAGCGACGTTGTATCGCACCGCCACCAAGCTTTTTGAAGAGATATCGTTTTCCTACGCAGACCACACCATGCCTAAGCTACGTAGGCAATTGATACGATCAGAGTTGCTGATTATCGACGATCTGGGTATCGGCGGCATTGATACCCAGCTTGGCCCGTTCCTCCTCGATGTGATCGACCAACAGTCACAGAACGGGTCGTTGCTCATCACTAGCCAGTATCCCAAAGAGAAATGGTATGACTTATTCTCCGACCCAACAATTGCCGACGCGATTCTCGACCGTATTGTTCACAAGTCTCACGTCATCGAGTTAAAAGGCGAATCGATGCGGAGGGTCAAAAGTCGTAGACGCACATAATTAATTTTGATGCGAGCCTCGACTGGTCAACATAAATGCAAGTGGTCAAGTCGAATGCAAACGGCTGGTCAAGTGCAATGCAATCGATTGTTTTTAATGATATTTTCGATCCAGATAGAACCACCTTGCTGAACGTTTCCCTCCAGCTAATCTATTACGTCGAAAGGGAATATAACTAAGAGTCGAACATTTTCGTTGGTAACTTTCAAGTTACTGGCAAACGGCAAAAAATGAGAAGTAAAACAAGTAGAGGAGGCTGTCTGTGGTCGTCTTGAATATCGCTTTTGATCAGATACGGAGCTATAGCTCTGACGGCTGAGGTAGAAGGTGGGATGGATCACAAGCGAGTTCGCTTGCAATCCGATACAGCTTCTCGATCGTGATGTTTACTTCTCCTCGCTCGATCCGCCCCATGTAGCTGCGGTCAATATTGCAGGCTAGCGCTAACGCATCTTGAGAAATCCTACGGACCGTTCTCTGTGCCCGGATGCGTTCCCCCAACGCTTTCGCCAATTTATCCATGCCTGCCTCAATTACACTTAAGGCGGCACTATCGTGCGTTTGCGGACCCAGAGGCCACGGACTATAATCCGTATTTTTTGCGTTAACTGTTCTGGTGCCTCAATGAAATCTGCTTCATATATTTTCGATAGGCGTCTGTATGAGCTGCTTCTAGACGAAGGGAGAGAGAGTTTTACGACTCGTGAACTTCGTGACGCCTATGCGCAACGCCTTGAAGGCATGACTTTTCGTATCGGTGATGTGCGCCGCTATGTGTATGAGCAGATCCGCCGAATGTTGCGCATCGGTTGGCTTGTGCACCATGAAGAGCGTCGCGCGCGGGGGCAGGTCTACCACTTGCAACCCATACCAGACCATCTGCAGTTGGAGCTGATCGATAACGGGTTCGAAAACAGCCTTAATGCTGCATTTGAGCCCCAGGAGGAGCCTTTAGTGCTTGATAATGCGGCCGAACCTTTGAGCGTTTCGTCCGGTTCTGATCAGCGCTTGGAATCACTCCATAAAGAGATTCGTTTGGATTTCCTGTCTTCGATGGGTGAGGCGGAGCGGTATAAGTTGCTTCTGGAGGATATGCCGCATCTGCGTGATAAGATCGAAAGCGAGTACCTAGACGCGCGAGACCGCAGTTCACGGTTGTTGGGGCATCTCCGCGCTATCGAGAAGACACTCAAGACGCTTGCCGCCATACGATGACTAGATTGCTGCGAGACTGGCAAAACAGATGCATCAACAGGGCATTGGAGTACTTTACTGTCACGCCACATTTTTTCTGTCAGGCAACTCCTGGTGCGGGCAAAACGCGAATGGCGGCAGAGCTGGCTGGCCAACTGCTTGAGCAGAACAGAATCGAACTAGTTTTGTGCTTCGCTCCGTCTTGCCAGGTTGTTGAGGGATTTCGGTCAACCTTTGCTGCTGTGCTTGGCAAGCGCCTCGACGGCCGGATAGGTGCCGTGGGTGCAGCATTCACCTACCAGGCCATGGAATATCGAGATGAGGCATTCTGGCAGCTCCTTGATGACTACCGTGTGCTAGTTGTCTTCGATGAAATCCACCATTGTGCCGGCCATGATTCGCTGCTCAGCAACGCTTGGGGGCAGCAGATACTGCAACGAATACAGAATCGCGCGACCTTCACTCTGGCACTCTCCGGTACCCCGTGGCGATCTGATGATCGAGCCATTGCCCTGGCAAGATATTCCACACCCGAAGGGCATTTGATCTGCGACTACCGCTATGGCCTAAAAGAAGCCATTGAAGACGGAGTTTGCCGTTCCCCTCGAATTGTCTTGCTCGACAATCAGAAAGTGAAACTCACTGAGGAACTGGGAGCCGATAGTTCCGTCAGGCTGTTTCCAAGCTTTGCCAATCTCCTGGAGGAATCACCGATCACTTACGAAGAACTGCTTCGGCATGACGAGGTGATCGCTCAACTGCTCGATCTGGGCTGCAGCAAGTTAAGCCAGCTTCGCCAGTTCAAACCGGATGCCGCCGGCTTGGTTGTAGCCACCGACATCGAACATGCTCAACAAATTGCCCAGGCCCTGGACGCCCGGGGGGAAGGTTGCCGCATCGTGACAAACAAAACTCCGGACGCTCAACAGATGATCAATGCATTCAGACAGAGTTCTAGCCGTTGGATTGTCGCGGTCGGGATGATCAGTGAAGGCACCGATATTCCCCGCCTGCAAGTGTGCTGCTACCTCAGCCGTATCCGAACCGAATTGCACTATCGGCAAGTGCTAGGCCGAGTGCTTCGAAGAACAGGGAAATCCGATGATCAAGCTTGGCTGTTCATGATCGCGGAGCCGACGCTTCGAGGCTTTGCTGAGCGAATTGCGCAGGACCTGCCGGATGACTTAGCGGTGTTAAATGTTCAGGCACCAGATTTTACTTCAAGTTCAAAGCCGGGTCTGGGTGGTGTTATTGCCAATGGAGATGGGCTGCATGGCCGTATTAAAAGGGAAGTTGAGCATACTATTGAAGCGAAAAACACGAACATCGTCTCTCTCGGACGGGGCGTAACTGGACCAAGCTATCAGGTGAGTTTTTCGCAGCATTTCAGGCAGCAGTTACTTGCTTGTTTTTAGTGGTCGAAAAAAGAAGTTAATGTCTACACCGTTTCATGCCGTGCCCGACCCCATGATTTAAGGGGTTATCGCTGCCGGTTGCGAGCGGAAGATTTGGGTCAACAGTCGCCCCTCGAGACCGGCGACACTCGGCCAAGAGCGGTCAATCCACACAGGAACACGCCGAGCAGTCAGAGGAAAAACTACTGTAATGGCCTGCATTACCCTTAAAGCTTTCGCAGTGGACGTCCACCATCAGTGGATGACTTAATGCTTAAGCCTAGCTATGTTTTGGGGTATCTTTAATCCGACTGCTAAGGAAATCGTATGGCCTCATCAAAACCTGCATTCTTCTTTTCCGCAACTCAGAGCGTCGATGATCGACTCGGCGCTGCGTTCACGTTCATCTGGGCTAATTACGCAGGTTTAAGAGAGTTTTGGTGGCAAGTCAGAGGTTTTAAACAGCAATTTCCAGAGTTACACATAAAAGAAGTTGAGAAAAAATTTTTATCGGGCCTGCCAATACCGGGCGGGATCGACTTTAAAAAAGCTTTTTTGAACTCTGACTGGGCAGCTCATGAGCAAGAGTTTTCTAAGTGGCTCATTTTTGAATGTTGCACACTATATGAAGGCTGGGCCGAAAAAGTCTGTCATGACTTATTCTCTAAAAGCAAAAGGGACTCACATGCGAAGAGCCTTCAGTTCCCATTTGTGGATGCTGCCAATCCTGGGTATAAATCGGTAATAACTGATGCCAATAGTCAGGTTTCCACATTCATGCAGCAAGAGCTACTGCCTACCCTTAAGGCATCTAAGCTAAACTGCTGGGATCAGATGGATGCTCACCTAACTGCATACAGTTACTTTAAGAAATGCCGTAATTCGATAATTCACTCTGATGGTCTGTGCACCCAGTCGATACTGGACTTGCAGGTAAAAATCGCTCTTGAACAGAGCAAAAAACCGTCACCATTCAAAAATAACTTTTCGCTTCCTGTGCAAGTGCTCAATCAGAAAATTACTTTTGATTTACGGGACTGCATACTATTTGGAACAATCGCTCGAAAACTAATTTGCACCCTTGATGCTGCGTTAAGTGTGGCATCAAAAAGCGAAGTGGTAATGGAGAATAGACTTCGCAACTTATCGAGTAAAAAGGATAAGTGGAAAAGTCTTCCTTCTGACCCATTAAGATATGAGCAACGCATTCATCGTATGCTCAGCGCTGCCAAAATTCCCGAACCTCAGAACCTCGTAAACTTTATTGGATGGATGAAAGGCAAAAAGCTAATTTAGACTATGGCACTCACACAATGAGACGTACGAAGGCCTCACTCACCTACCGCAGGACGAAGAGCCTGCGGGAGTGTCAGCTGCTGCTCGGCCAGCACGATTCAATATTTGGGGATCAAGATCGATGACGCCCTGGAGATGGCGGAACAAAATTGTGGTCTAACCATGCATAGCGACGGTCGAAGTCAGGCCGTCGCTAAACGGCCAAAAGCGGTCAGTCGTACGACGCGGTTCCCACAAACTAAGGAAAGCCCACGATTATCAAAACACTACAAGCTAATAAATTTTACCTACTAGGACATCAAGAAGAGAATGAACGACTGGTCGTACAGCGTCGGCTGTCGAATCGTACCCGTGCGCTGGAATGCGCAAAGAAGAGGACCTTGCGTTTAGCAAACGCAGACAATGCCCATGAGTTTCTTCGTTGAGCTTTCCTGCCGACGCCAAATAACGAGAGTAACTTGAAATCTCACTCTCGGACGAACTTAACGCCAACTGCGCACCAATCAAACCAGCAAACTCATCATCTGTGCTAATCTTGGATTTAACAGCATAATTAACCCTATCCTGAAAATCCCATAATGAGTAGCTCGGGCGATTGACCATTGCTCTAACCAGCTTCTCGAGCTTTACGCCTTGAAGCCTTTCAACCCCGACAATGATAGGTCCAACAAAGCTTTCATAGTCGCGATCGTCATCTGTTACCGCTGATACTACTTCGTCCAGGCTGGGGTTGCTGGGATCATAAATGGCCAGTGCTGCAACGCCAAATTGGAAATCACTTTCACTAACAGTCGACTGTAATTGAGCTAATACATCACCGTTCTCGGAGAATTGCTGTCGCAATATATAGGAAGCTTCGTAATAGCTCTGCATTCTATGCCAAGAGTGATCCGCACTATTTCTATGAATCTTAGCCCCAGTCAAACAATGCTGTAACAGCAGATCGCTTCTAGAAACCTCCTTGGCGAGCGCCTGTAATACTGGGACGCGAAGACACTCCGTGGTGTGTGAACAATAGTCGAGAAAGCGCTGCCGCAAACCGGTATTTACGGACACATATGGCGCTATAAGCTCCCAAAAGCGCGATTTTTCAGTAAAGTGTCCTAGCCTTGAAACTAATTGTCCGTCGAAGCTCTTTTCCAAATCGTCCCAGTGCTCGGCCACCAATCTAATCAGCGCTGGAGACTCATTAGAATAACTCCCTAACGATATATCTAGGGGTTTTTTCCCCCACTCAAGGATGGAAAATTGCTCCGTTGCTCCGTACACGACCAAGCCGGCGAACGCAGCTGCTCGCCGAGCGTCATGATCGTGCCCAACCGCTATTGCATCTACAAGCAGGCGATTGACAACTGTCTTCCGTTCTGTATCGATGGAGAGCAGTGCTTGATAGTTTTTTATGGCCGCGTGTGTTTTTAGAGGGCCGTCTACTTCATGATCATACTTTTCCAAGATTTCCTTGGCAGTATCGTTTCGGTCGAGCTCACTGGAGGCAGCATCAATGATTTGCAATCGCATAACAGCTGAGAGGGAACCAACACTCTGAGCGATTAGTTGCTGAACGACCGGGTCATCACGATAGGCTGAAGCTAGCAGCCCAATGGGCGGGTTAACCCCTTTAAGTCTTTCTAGCGCAAACGCTTTAACCCTGCTTTCTTGGGGGTAGAGCGCAATTAACTGCCCGAAACCTGAAAACACGTAGTCTGGCTCGCTCAACGTCCTGCTCACCAAAATATCTACAATTTCTTTATGATCGGAAACGTCCAACTGGCTGAAAGCAGCAAGCACAGTGTCGAACCTTACCTTATGCTGACCGTTAAGAATCTTTAATAACGCCTCAATGCACGCTTCACGACTAAGCATTTTTGGGTACAAGCCTATTAGATGAAATCTGCGTTCATCTGGCCACAGAAGTACCTCTTGCACCAGTTCTCGAACTTCAGGAAGCTCAGTTGCCCAGCCTTCAACCAAAGGAGCCAGAGCCCAGAAGACCGAAAAACCCTCAGCTTTTTTCACCCTATCCATCAAGTGCTGCTTAATTCTTGGGTCTTGAAGGCAGTTGTACACCGGTCTCGCGAGATACTCTCGATGCTCCAACTTCTTGGAAATAACCATGAGTACGAGCTGCTCTCGAACCTCGCTATCCATTTCCGAGAATTTCAAAAGCTGGCTCCAATCCAGATCCAATTGCAAGACAAACGGATGCTCTGACTGCAACTCACGCACGATCCATGCACATATCTGCGCATTGTCAGCACTACAGCTGAGAAGATAGTGTTGTGCGATCTCCTTCTCAATTTCATCGTAGCGCTCGATGGTTCCGTTTAGAGTAGCCAGGCAAATCTCAACTAATTTAGGGTTGTCCAACCAACCCTGTACCAAACTTTCCCCTGCCTGTGCACGATGCAAGTAACCGATCCCATCACCCTAAGCACACAGTGAAAGTAGCGCTGACAGATCAGTATCCTGGTGCAACCCTAATTGAACCTTGCACCATATAGCGCTCAGTTGAAGCGCCTTGTCCACAGCCACAGAGGCTGTGGTTAGAAAATCGATCAACATCGGACTACCGGACCAACCGAGGGTCAGGGCCTCCAGAGCCCGCGCCACCACCGCCAAATCGGAGTCACCGCAAAGCAACCCCTTCAGCCAGTTTTCTACCTCAAGATCGCCGTTGTAGACGAATGCCAAGGACTGAACGGCGGCTCGAGAATTGGCGAGACTCTCATCCTTAAGCCCATGCTTCAACAAATTAAGCTGATGGTCTGACCGATCCCATCGTGCTAATGCGGAATAAAATTCCTGTAAATACTCTGCAGCCCGTATGCCCCAGCGGTTGATATTTTCCGAAGTTTTTTCTCTGAGTGTCGGGTTGTAAATTCCCCCTAGCGCAGCCGCAAGGTGTGCACTTCGCTCGCCACCCCAGCCAGCCCCTCCAATGATGTTCAGACTACGCTCAGCCAGCCTGATAGCAGTAGGTCGATTGATCTCTGCCCCTCCAAACACGACATTGGCGAGAAGCAAGCGCCGCTGCAATGCGCCGATCACATCAACCTCAGGCTCATCGATAACCTGCACGATTTGCTCGGCTTCAGACCGCCTGGTGTTCCCCGCAATCAAATCGCCGAACACACTTCTCCATCGGAAACTGCTTGCATTCGCCCGCACAAAACTCAAGATCGTCTCAATCGGCCAGCCGTGTATATGGACGGATGCCAGATATTCTTCCAGGCTGGCATGCACAAAACCCACCTCCTCGCGCCCTTTTTCAACTAGCAGGCCCATCGTCTCAGCGTTAACCGCAAGGATCTCGTTAGCGACCTCAGAAGCCTCGCGAGTCGAGTAGCAATATCCCTCAGGGTCAGTGAGAAATCTTTTTATGCATTTACGAGCCAGTTGAAGGGGATACCCCGCGTCTCCCCCCTCCATTCGAATTTCGAATGCAAGCGCTGCGAGCGCGTCCCTGCGAACGTCGATTGATGCCGCTGAGGAAAATCGAGGACTAACGTCCCCTGCCGCCGTAGCTCGGTTAGACGGATGGACCTCCAACAGCAGGTCAGTCAACTGGCTAAGCGCCTGCACCTTATTGATCGGCAACACCAACTGCCGAACAGCCAACGCGATTAATCCTAGCAATAACAGCGGTGTCTCCGCGAGCGTGGCCAACCCACGCCCTTTATCAAGCTCTTTGAAGAACCGCTGAGTCTGCCAGGTGATTAATTCTTCATTGGAGGATTGATCGTTGTTGGATCCAACGTTTCGCGAGAACCACGTCGTGGCGATTTCCCTTTGCTGCACCTTCGACAGCGGCGCCAGCAGCCCCACTGCCCAACTGTCGGGAATTCCACCGATTTTTGAAAGTCCTCCGGGTCGAGCACTAATGACCACCGGAATGTTGTGCGCGGACACAATGGTTAGCATTGAGAGCAAAGTCGTACGAGCTGCCTGCTCGTTGGCCCATTCGTCCAGCCCGTCGACAAGAAGCACTACGCGTGACTCATCAATGGCTTGATCAATCAATGCGACGAGGTCACCAGTTAACTGAGGCTGCCAAGTTGCACGAATTAATTCTTTGATGCCTACAGTTCCGCCATTGGCTTCAGTTAGGCGCACCCACTTGGCAAAAGAAATGAACAACGGTAAGTGGCGTCCCCAGCGCTTCGCAACGTCAGTAAATCGCCCCTGCTCACCGAGCAGATCTAGCGCTAGGCACCTCAGCACCGTACTTTTGCCGCTTCCGGCATACCCTAGGACAGCAATCTGATCGGACTCTGCCAGCCAATCCAAGATGGGGGTTCGACGGTAATTTTCCGCCTGACGGCTTTCCTCCTTTTTCACCGGTGAGTGTGCGTCAGATCGCTGCGGTTCGGACATGGGCGAAGTCGATGCCTCACCTTGGCCAGGCGCCGCCTGGCTCATGACAGTTTCCTTCAGGAGAACGTCAGGTGCAGAGAAACGATCAATCAGTGAAATGAGAGCCTGAGGCCCGCCCGAGAAAGGCGTTGGAGCATTAACTGGAATTCGGTCCAGCAGCTCGAAACCTCCTTGATAGACTCGATGGAGTTGCGTCCTGATCTTATGTAGCTCGCTACCATCTAGTCGCAACAGCAGCTCTTGGCTTACCGTGTCCCCAAAAAATGCCTTCGCGCAATCCCGCCCAAAAAACTCCAATACGATATCTGGGTGATTTCGCAATGCGACGCACAAATCATGACCGCCAAGCACCTTAAGAGTTATTCCTTGGGCATGAAACAATTCAGCCTGTTCTTCTATCGCATTCTGCAGGCCGACGTCATCCACTGGACATTGCACGGCGACGTAGAAGATATCAGTCCTTTTCACCCAGCCTTCAGCGAGGAACGTCGCACAGGCCTTCTTCAGGTCTCTGTGAGTGTACTTTGCGTAGCATTTCGCTTGCCAGGTGTCATATCTGCCGTTGCGCTTTCGAGCAAAAATGTCTATGCCCTGCTGCGCTTGTCCTGCCCGTCCATAGAGGCTATGCGATTCGATATCAGCTTGTTTCCCCGCCAATCGATAACACAGCTTTTCAAAGTTCTCCCAGCGTAGCTCACTAAATGGCAACGCCTGTACGGCTGTCCGAACTAAGGTAAAAGGTGGGACCTGGCTTGCTGGGGCCGTTATTGCAGTTTCCGTCATTTTTGAGGATCCATGTGCAGGTGCGACTCCTGTCATCGGGCGCCGGTGGTTGTACATCATATTGTGTATTCAAACCGGGAGCACCGTGGTTAATCGTTACATGATGGAATCAACCTCATGCCCGGTTCAAGGGGCGTTTCTTGGGAAAGCCTCGAGCCATTACCTTGCTGACGGACCCGCGAGTGTAGACACTAAGGGATCGCAACATGCCATTGACGATCACGCTAAAATGGCATCTATGTGTTGGCATTCAACAGCCCCCGGTCACACTCCTAAACCAATCAGAAAGAGCTCGTTTAAAACGTACGCGACCATCCAACTGACCAACCCGCCAATTAGCACAATGACGCTTGCTGATTAAGCCAAGTGGAAAAATCGAATCATGACTGAGTAATTGCATGGACCTGACCAAGCATTTGCAACGGTCTTGATTAGGAATCTGTATCCGATATGACTAGTACGTATCGTAGCCATTACTGGTGAGAGCAGACCAACAACTGCCTGTTATGAAAGGTAGAGTCTGAACCATAACAACCCTTCGCGGATGACGGCTTTCGGCCGATTTTGTTGAAAAAGTCGGCTTCGGTTTCCACGGAAGAAAAGTACGCGTCTTAGATTGAAATCCGTATTTTGCGCAGACGGTTCAGGGCTCAGATTTTACGTAGTAGCGTGAAAAAAAGGCGTTTTCACCGAAAAATGCATGAGTAGCCAGGCCGGGTCGACTTTTTCAACACAATCGGCCAATAGGAGTAATTCGGCTTGTCGAGGCAATTCATGTTGAACACGCCAAATCACTAGTATCGAAATGCCAGCACAGTGGCGTAATATATGGTGTCGCCGGCTGAAAATGTCTACTGAAACGACAGGTTCGCCTCATTACGCACAAATCAACATTGAGCATTCATATCGTTATGTCGCCGACTCTAATGCCTCAGTCTGGCCTAGCCGACGTTCAAATTCTCTGTGCCCTGCAAGATGAGTTCCGCGCTCTTCTATCTGTTACGACGGGACTGGCGGGCCAAGGTTGGCAGGAACGAAAAAACAGCAATGGTTGGCAAATTCTGGAAGCACAGTTTCTTTCCGATTCCGATAACGGGTCTCCTGTGCTTGTGATAGCGTCATTTTGCGCATTTATGGGAAAGGAGCAGGCTTCTGCGGCATTAGCTCACCTTTGGCGCGAAGTCCCGGCACGCTGCCTTGCAATGTCGGGCAACAATGAAGTCTTGGAAACGAAAGGTGGTAATCACGCTACCCTGAAGTCTAGGAAATCTGAGCACGGGGCCGCTGAAGTCGAAAGCTGGTTGCAGGCCTAAGATGAATTCAATTCCGATCAAAGATGTGCCGGAATTTCTTGAGCGTCTGAGCGTTTATGACTTGTTGGGTGGGACAGTACTATTTCGTGGCCAGTCAAAGCGAGGCAACCTGCTTCCTGGTATTGCTCGTAAAGATCCCACCAAGAACACAAGCGCTGTCGAAAAGTCGATGCTAGGAGACCTGAGAAGGCATGGGCTAACGATGATTCCCAGCTACGTCGACATCGACAACGACTGGGACATGCTTGTTTTGGCTCAGCACTTCGGTATGAAAACTAGGTTGCTAGACTGGACGTCGAATGCCTTAGCTGCAATTTGGTTTGCCTGCAGCAGTAGGGGTCCAGATGACTGCTATGTCTACACCCTAGAAGCTCATTCGCTAATGCTGCCATCGCTCAAGGGTAGTCCCTTCAGTCAACGAAAAACCAGGGTGATTCACCCGAATCTTAGCAACGACAGGATTATCGCGCAGTCTGGCTACTTTACTGCCCACAGGTTTTCTGAAAAGTCTGGAAAGTTCGTCTCGCTGGAAAAAAACCCTGACGTCCAAAAGTATCTGAGGGAGTATGTGATTGCGGGTAAGGACAAGGTCGATTTCCTGATGACCCTGGAGCGCTGCGGTGTTACCTCAAAGTCAATTTACCCAGACATAGAGGGTGTGTGTCGGTTCCTCAATTGGCGCGCAGAAGGTTCATATTAAATGTTGCGCTCTCTTTTGCTCCACCTGCATATTGAAAGTATGCAAGGGCACAATGAATCGCCCCGGGTTTCGTAGACGCTTCTATGTCGTAAACTGAGGTCCGTCAGGAGATGAGTACCGCTATAGACACTATTGAGAGGCAGTTTCTGGCCGACTGCCGTCTGCCGTTAGGGGAAAGACGTCACTGTGTAGAAGTAGTGTTGGTACGCAGGTTTCAGGTCGGCTCTGTAGGGCAAGGAGTACAGGGCCTACAGTAATAGCAGTTCCAATCCATCACCGAAAAGGCTGATGTTTTTCGCTCATAACCGGAAGCTGTCGGCCAAAAGCAGCCAGTAGCTGTCTTCCACTAATAGCAACAATAGCGATTGGCTCCGTATCCAGTTGCACATGAGCTCGCAAGCCGTTTCTTTCCCCTTGAAAGACAATCCAAGAAATGCGATATGACGTTATGCCATTACTGCCAATAGAGGGAAGCGGGATGCCTAGGGACTACGCGAAATACGTTGAAGATGTAACTGAGGATATCAAAACCTGTATAGGAGATATGGCCTGCCAGCCCATATTGTTCGTAGGGTCAGGCTTCACGAAGCGCTACCTAAAGGGCCCTAGCTGGGAGGAACTATTGAAGGAGCTAGCGGCGCGCTGTCCAGAGATTGCACGACAGTTTGCCTACTACAAACAACGCTACCCCGACTTTGTGGACATTGGCACTGAATTCTCTGACAGATACAACGATTGGGCGTGGGGGGCTGGTCAAGAGCAGTTCCCAAAGGAGCTGTATGAAGAAACGAGCTCGCCGCAGGTTTACATCAAATACACGGTGACGAAGATTCTCAAAGAGCTTCTGGCAACTGGAAAGCCTGGCCTACCGGATGAGATCGAACTGCTGAAGAAGATTCGGCCACACTCTGTAATTACCACCAATTACGATGAGCTACTGGAGGGCATCTTCCCCGATTATGAAGCTATTGTGGGGCAACGTATCCTTTATGCTAACCATTCGAGTTTCGGAGAGATTTTCAAGATCCATGGATGCGTCTCTCAACCCGAAAGCATCGTACTAACGCGAACTGACTATGAGGAGTTCGTCAAGCGTAAGAAGTATCTCTCAGCCAAGCTTTTAGCTTTTTTCGCTGAACACCCATTAGTGTTCATTGGATATAGAGCTGAAGACCCGAACATTAAAACAATTCTTGCGGATATTGACGAAATTCTGTCGGAAGACGGCAAGCTAATCCCGAATATTTACATTTTGGAGTGGGAGAATCGCGATCTATCTGAAGAGTACCCTCGCCGTGAGAGGCTTATTCCAGTTTCTGATCATCGCAGTGTGATCATAAAAAGTGTCGTCGCCAATGATTTTAGTTGGGTCTATTCAGCTTTCGGAGCAAATGAAGCGCTGAAGAATGTGAACCCTAGATTACTGAGAGCTTTGCTCGCCCGTACCTACCAGCTCGTGCGGACTGACATTCCCAGAAACCCTATTCAGGTCGATTACAAAGTGCTGGCCAACGTGACGGAGGCCGATGGGGAATTAGCTAAACTATACGGCATTGCCGATGGCGCCGACGGCCTAGCATTCAACCTTAACTTTCCTTATACATTAACCACTCTGGGTCAGGCGATGGGATACCAGGCTTGGCATGCTTGCGATCGCTTACTGAGGACGATTGCTGAAACCACTGGAGTCGATCTCAAGAGATTCGACAATAAGTATCACTGCGCGATCATGAACGGGGCAGAAGTTCAGTCCCACCGTTATTCGGAAGCTTGCAAAGATATCTTGGAAAAGGTGCGATCGGGAGAAGAGTACATCCACGACGTGGAGAAGGAGGCAGAGGCCAAGGGCCATCGTAATTGAGCGTCCTCAACAAGGAGCTGTAATTGGGCAGGTTCTGATACTGTCAGCGACCCTCCGCGAAATGTCACCATGGGTCGTCCGGTCTTTTTATACCGGCTAAAATGGTCAGAACGGCCACTTGCGAGTGATAGCTTTTGGCAGATTTTGTTGAAAAAGTCGGCCATGGTTTCCACGGCAGAAAAGTACGCGTCTGAGATTGAAATCTTTACTTTGAGCAGAGGATTCCGGGCTAAGATTTCGCGTAGCTGCGCGCAAAAAAGGCATTTTCAGCAGTCAGTACGTGCGCATCCTGGAAGGACCGACTTTTTCAACACAATCGGCAGGAAGCAGCCCTTCGTGACCGACGGCTTTTGGCCCAGAGTGTATAAAAACGCGCAGATGCACACTCTGGGCCAAAAGCAGCTAATCACATGCATCTAGATCAAACCCAGTGCGCAGCCCGGCCACTTGACCTTAAGCGTGGGCCTCGACCTTCTCTCTGAACTTGATTAGGAGTCCTTTGAGCCCCACTGGCCTGCCTGTCGAAGGCTGTATTGAAAGGTAAAGGGGCTGGTCTTCAGGGCTAGCTGCAGGTGTTAAAGAGTTCGAACATACGGGTTACCAATTGTTGCAGGGCAACTCGCAAGGTTCGACGTTAGTTTGTGAGACGCTTCAGCTTAAGTCCGCTTTGAAGCTGATTAACTACTTCGCATCCGAGATAACTTGACCTAAGTTCTAAATTCACAGTAGCAGACCCGCTAGCTTGAATAAGTACGAAATTACCGCCATAGCATTTTTCACCCTCAGGATAAAAGTCTAAGACAGCATTCGGTGCTGTGATGCTTGGGCTGGTAACATACCCTTTGATTACCAACAGTTCATTGCCTTTGTCATCAGGTTTGATATAGATCGCCGCATCATACTTATCGGGCTTGGCACCAGGTTGACTTTCCAATTTATTTCCCACTGAATAATACGACCCCGCGGCCAACAACGCTGGGTTCACTGGTTCGGTGGGACTGTGATGCATATATGAGTACAGGATCCAAGCCCCAGAGAAAAATACCGGAACGGTAGAAATTGCGTGTAACTGGTTGATTTTCATATTATTTTCCAAGCGTTGTGAAACTCAGAATATGGTATTGGTGGATGTCAAATAAAGCAATAGCTGTCAATATAAAAATTCAACTTCTGAGCCATTGAAATGCCTCATGCTGACTTGCTCATATATTGATATCAATCGTCAAACCGAATAAGCACCATATTGATATCAACGATGTAGAGCACGACCAAGTCAAACCAAATCACTTTGTTCGCGCAAATCAATTAAACTGCCATTAGCGGTCAATGGTATAAAATTTGCAATATGTGATCACAGAATTTGGCTGACATCTGATCGGTTTCATATCATTACAGATGATGTTTCAAGTTTCGCCCCGTCCCCGCCACCCTGTTTTGCCTGGCTGTGGGGTAAAAGTAAAACGGCCCCCACGCTCGCACACGCTGTCATTTCCCCTATCACCAGTTTACTCAATATCTGCCTTACGCCGACTGCTACCCGGTGTTCCAACGAGCACGGATCTTTTTAAGTGGGACACTCAATGTGGATGGCGCATTGATGAGGGGCCGCGTTGGGTCGACTTTAGCCAGTCATGGATACGATGTGCACTGGTCAAGTCGGATGCAAACGCCTGGTCAAGTCGAATGCAAATGGGTGGTCAAGTCCATGCAATTACGCATCCGAGTCTGACAGTTATCGGATATTACAAAACGATCACCAAAAGAGGGCGCTTCACCATTGACTTATAACTCAACTAAATAGATGTTGAGTTGGTTGATGTCCTCCATATGGAAACTGTTAAGGCATCTCTGGCGGTTTGGGTAGACATGGCAACCCCTTACATCAAGTGTTGCACTTGCTCCTTGAGACCGCCGATTACTCAGTCCGAAATGTTGGTCACTTGGATGGTCCGGTCGTCAGCAGTCTGCGCGCTGCTTTTCTTTTCTCGACGATCGTTTATCCATCTGCCTACCTGGGCCGGGAAGTCAGTTGGAGATTTTCGTCCGACCTTTCTTGCAAGATCAAGAATGGTTTGTTGGGCGAGGGCTTCTTCCATGCGTTTCTGTGCCGTCATCATCGCCGCGTGAACCGAGCAATGGCCGTCTAGCGCCCAGGCAGGCGGAGAGCCTTCGAACAGGGCACAACGGCCGCGAATCTCTCGGCAATCAAAAATGAGCTTCTGACCGTCGATAGCGTTGACGATATCAAGAATGCTGATTTCGTCAGAAGGCCTCGACAGCTTGAACCCTCCGCGCACGCCTTCCGTTGCTACGACCAGTTTGGACTTAGCCAGCTTGGTGAAAATCTTCGCCAGGTAATCCAGAGGTACGCCTTGCAATTCTGCAAGATCACGCACGCTCGCCTCACGGCTTTCGCCGCCATCGCCCACCAAAAAAATCAGGCAATGAATGCCGTACTCAACGCCCGCGCTGTAAAGAGACATTTAGATCTCCGACCTAATTAGTCGCATATATTAACAGCGATCAGTGAGGGGGGCAACGATCCTCGCACGCTGTGACATGCGCCTTTCTACCTTTAAAAGTCACTTACACGCCTAATTTTGTGGTGAAAATATTGTATTGAGTAGCCAATGCTCAAAAATTTTCTTCAGAAATTCGCTCGGATGGCTCATGAAAAATATCTTGCCATTGAAAACTACGACCAATATAGTCGTTGTTTCTCGAGCTTCTACGGTGGCTGTCTTCCAAGATCGCCTTGCTCCGGCTTCACGTCCGCTACCGATAAGCGTGACTCTTTAACGAATTCATGACTTCCCACCAGGGGTTAAAAATGAAACAGCAGATTCTGATTATTGGCGCAGGTTTCGGTGGTATGTGGACGGCTTTGAGTGCCACGCGCCTGTTCGACATTCATGGTCACAACGACGTTGAAGTGACCGTGCTGGCCCCTCAGGCCGAGTTGCGCGTCCGTCCGCGTTTTTACGAGCCTGATGCGCACCGACTGGTCGCGCCGATTGGCGAGCTGTTCGATGCGGTAGGTGTCAAGTTCATCAAGGGAGCCGCAGAGACCATCGACGTTCAGCAAAAATATGTCGGTTACATCGATACCTCTGGCACCAAGCAAGTGCGCAGCTACGACAAACTTGTTCTAGCCACTGGCAGCCGGCTCGCGATGCCCAACACTCAAGGTGTGGCGGAATACGCCTTCGATGTGGACCAGATCGAGCAAGCCGTACGTTTGGAGAACCACCTCAAGTCCCTGGCAGGCCTTCCAGAAAGCAAAGGCCGCAATACTGTAGTGGTTGCTGGCGGCGGCTTCACTGGCATTGAAACGGCGACCGAAATGCCGGCTCGTCTGCGGGCCATACTAGGTGATCATGCGGACATAGAAGTGATCATCGTGGATCGTAGTGAAAAAGTCGGGGCGTCAATGGGGGCCGAAATCAGTAGGTCGATCGCCGAGGCCAGCGATGAGCTAGGGGTGAAATGGCGCTTGAAATCGTCTGTGGTAGCAGTCGATGAAAATGGGGTAACCCTTGACGATGGCCAGCGTATTGAAGCGAAGACCGTGGTCTGGACCACTGGTGTGCGGGCCAGCTCGCTGACCGAGCAGATCCCAGGTGAACGCGATTTCCTCGGTCGTCTGCATGTGGATTCCCACCTGAAAGTCATCGGCCAGCAAGACATCTTTGCCACCGGCGATGTTGCTTACGCCGCCACCGATGACCTTGGCAACCATGCACTGATGACTTGCCAGCACGCCATCGTCCTGGGCCGCCACGCTGGCAACAACGTTGCCGCGCAGATTTTAGGTGTGGATCCGACCTCGTACAGTCAGCCCAAGTACGTCACCTGCCTGGACTTGGGGGGCTGGGGTGCGGTCTACACCGAAGGATGGGATCGCCAGGTCAAGTTGACCCGGCAGGAAGGCAAATCGCTCAAGACGCAGATCAACACTGTGTGGATCTACCCTCCGGCCGCCAACCGTGATGTAGCGTGGGCGGCGGCGGATCCATTGATCCCCATTGCCTGAGATGCTAGCCCTGGGAGGCGTTATCTTGATAACGCTTCCTTCTGAAAAATCCTGCGGGTTTGCAATGCCCCGATTGATGCTCAGTGACGAGCTTTGGCCGAAGCTGGAAAAAATTCTGCTTCAACAAGCGATTTATCACAAGCCACATCTGCGGATGACAGTTGAGGGAATGCTTTACCGAATGCGCGTGAGCTGTCCCTGGCGAGACCTGCCCCGCGCCTTCGGCTGCTGGAACTCGGTCTACAAACGCTTCAACGCCTGGTCGGCGGCCGGCAAGTGGCTCAGCGTTTTCAACGCTTTGCTCGAGGAGCCCGACTTTGAGTGGGCATTCATCGACGGCACCTATGTAAAGGCTCATCAGCACAGTGCCGGTGCGGCCAGTGGTCAGCCTGAAGCGATCGGCAAAAGTCGCGCTGGCCATACGAGCAAGATCCACCTGGCTGTTGATGCGCATGGCTTGCCTGTGGCTTTCGAGATTACCGGAGGTGACATCAACGACTGCACGGCAGCTCCTGTTCTGTTTGGGCGAAATCGCCCGATGCCGGCCGGCCCGACGAGCTGACGGTGTGCAAGCTGAGGAAGGAGAGGAAGGAACAAGGCGCCGGAGGCTGCACGCCTCCAGCGGGGGACAGAGAAACCACCTGTGGCTGTCGCAGGGACTTGGCCGTCGTCAACGCCTGTCGCTGGAGCAGATCGCACCCGACCCGTTTCGTGGTTGGGGTCGATATTTTTCGGCGCACATCCGCGCACAAAAGGAGCCCGTTGTTTCACCGGCGGGCACCGGGGGCGAACACCGTCGTCCCCGAAGGGTCTCCTGGCATCTCGCGGGCGAGGCGCCAGGAGACCCTTCGGGCCGGACGTAGAGAGTGCCGATCAGTAGGCTACGGATGCAGCCGGCCAGGAAAGCACCTTCAATCCTCCCGGCGACACGAGCCGCTGGCGAGGTACATGCCATTGCAGAAGGCGGGGGCATGCTTGGGACGCCCCGCGGGTAGCGGGGCCATGCCTGACAACCGCTGGAAAGCACGGCTGGGGCAGGACGTGTCTGGCAGGTTTCAGGAAGCTCTGGGAGCGGTCCGCCGCTTGCGCGGAGCGGCTCGTTTGCCACCGGACGATTCGAACGCTACGGTGCCGTTACAGTCGGGATAACGGTTGCACGACCAAAAGGGACCGGTTTTTCCAGTTCGCTGGCGTGTAGCGCCGCCGCACAGAGGGCAGGCAGGGCCTCCCGGGATCCGGATCGCCAGGGTGGTGCCGCTGTACTGCTGGATCAGTTGCGTGATCCAGGCCGACTGTTTCGCAATGAAGGTGTCCAGGGTCAACTGGCCGGTTTCGATCATGTCCAACGCCTGTTCCCAAATGGCGGTCGTGCCCGGGTCGGCAATCGCAGCCGGCACAGCGTCGATCAGAGTGAAAGCTGCGTCGGAGGCGCGGACGGATCGACCTTTTTTGATCAGGTAGCTTCGGCTCAACAAGCCATTGATAATGTTTGCTCGGGTGGCCTCGGTGCCGATGCCCGTGGTTTCCTTCAACTTCTGTTTCAGGCGTGGGTCTGTCACCAGTTTGGCGACACCCTTCATAGCTTTGATCAACTCCCCCTGCGTGAACGGCTTGGATGGCAGTGTTTTCAGCGCTTTCAGATCGACAGAGCCGACTTGGCAATGTGTACCCTCGGATAGCGGCGGCAGGATCTGGCTGCGTTGGGCGGGCTCATCGTCCGCACCGTCGGGTGTGCCCGGCCCGCTGTTGATTAGCGCCCGTTGCCATCCCAGGACGGCAACCTGCTTACCCGTCGCCTGCAGTGTCTGGCCGCCGGCTGACAACGTGGCGACTGTTCTGTCGAATTCATGGTGAGGTAGAAATTGCGCCAGGTAATACGAACGGATGAGCCGATAAACGACCCGCTGCTTCTCCGACATGGCAGAAAGGTTGGTCGGTTCCAGCGTGGGAATGATGCCATGGTGAGCAGTGACTTTCGCATCGTTCCAGGCGCGTGAGCGTTGGGTGCGGTCGAGTTGGTCGAACAATGGGCGCAGGCCGGGATCGCTGGCAAGCATGGCGTTGAGCACTGTCGGCACTTCGGCCAGCATGCTCTCCGGCAAGTAGCCGGAATCCGAGCGGGGATAGGTGGTCGCCTTGTGCGTCTCGTACAGCGCTTGCGCGATGTCCAGTGTTTCTTGCACGTCGAGACCAAACTGGCGCGAGCAGACTTCCTGCAGCGTGCCGAGGTCGAACGGGAGAGGCGCGACTTCGCGGACCCGCTCGGTTTCCACCGACAGCACCTTAGCCTCACGAGCGCCGCCGATTTTGCTTACTGCCTGCTGGGCGGTTCGTTGGTCCAGGCACCGACCTGCAGTGTCTGTGGTGGCATCGGGCGGTATCCAGTTCGCGGTGAAAGAATTGCCGGCGTGCGACAGCTGCACTTCGCCGGACCAAAACGGAACAGACACGAACCGGGCGATCTCGCGGTCGCGATCCACCACAAGACGCAGCGTCGGCGTCTGCACACGACCGACTGAGAGGACGCCCTGGTAGCCGGCTTGGCGGCCGAGCACCGTGAACAATCGGCTGAGGTTCATGCCGATCAACCAATCGGCGCGAGAGCGGGCGAGTGCCGAGTAATACAGCGGCAGGGTCTCATTCGACGGCTTGAGCGCGCCCAGTGCCTTGCGAATGGAGGCGTCATTCAGTGCCGACAGCCACAGCCGTTGAATGGAGCCACGGTAGCCGCATAGCTCGATAATCTCGCGAGCGATCATCTCGCCTTCGCGATCGGCATCGGTGGCAATCACCAGCTCGCTGGCCTGGCCGAGCAACTGTTTGACGACCTTGAATTGCGCGGCAGTAGAGACCTTGACCTCGCTGCGCCAGCGCTCGGGAAGAATGGGGAGCTGTTCGATCGACCAGCGTTTGTACTGTTCGCCGTAGGCTTCTGGTGGTGCGGCTTCGATCAGGTGACCGATGCACCAGGTCACGACAATTCCTGGTCCGTTGTAGCAGCCAGTTCCGCGCTGTTTCGCACCCAGCACGCGGGCAATGTCTTTGCCTTGCGAAGGCTTCTCGCACAGATACAAGCGCATGCAGCCTCCTCGGAAATAGAGTGGTATCCATCGAATGAGTACCAGCATGTCCGGGGAGAGCGCGAGAGACAGCAAACAAGGTGGATTCGACAATGACCGGCTTGTTGGCACTGAGAGGCAGGATTGCGGCAGTTGAGTCCAGGGTAGTTGAGGAGATCGCCAGAGAAGGCGCTTCGTTTCGGGCGCGCGCGTGGAACTCAGTGGACGTCCATGGCGCTATACCCTGGGTATAATAGAGGTGTTTGGTAGAGGCCGGTGCTTTGCAGGCCCACAGGCTCTGGCGCATTGAAGGCGACCATCGACTGCTACAGCCGCCCTCGGATCAGGCATCCGGTTCTTCACGCCACTTCAGATAGTCACCCACACAACAGAAGCCAGCAGCGGCCGCATTGCGCTCAAGCGTCCATGCTGTCTCCCTGGGACGGATCAGTGCCTGTAGGTCTTCGGAAAAGTGCGCTGTCGGGCCACCACGAGAAGCTCCTTGAGGATCATCGGGCAGGTCGGCGAATTTGAGGTCGCAGTCTTCAAATTCGTCATCGCCTGAGTGTTCCTGGTCGTCAGCCTCCCAGGGCTTTGCAGTCCACAGGGCATGAAGCTGGTCAGCGCTCAGATCCTCACGCATCAGGTAGCACAGTGCGTCAGGATGGACTTCTTCAACCTGTACATTGAATAGCGTGGCGAATCGACGCCGTGCAGCCTCTTCGGCCTCGGTCTGGGCTTTCTCAAAGGCATCGTTCTCGGCCCAATACGCGGTCTCGTCCTCGTCCTCGTCTTGCTGGCGTTGCGCTGCGGCACGTTTCGCCGAGGCAGCAAGAAGCTGCGCGGCGATGTGTTTCTGATCTGCCTCGGCACGTGACAGGACTTCCGTCCAGTCGGCGGGCGCAGGGCTGGTGCCCGCACCGACAAGACGCGTGTTCTGATAGTCAATGAAGGCCATGTTTTCACCTGGAATCGCTCCGACCACGACAGGGTCGTTGGTGACATCTTCGATGGTCGGCGGTAGGCCGCGCTTCTCGCGGTCGCTGCCGGCACGGTCGACCAGAAAGCGTTCGCGCCAGACCTCGCCGCGCGCACGCCTCCCTTCTCCCTCCAGGCTCATGGTGTACTTCATCAGCCACATGTGCATGTAGCGCTGGCGTTGCTCGCTGTGCTGCAGGGCGAGGTCATGGAAGCGCTGATAAAACGCTTCATCGTGGCCGCAGTCGAGGCTGTCGCCTTCGTGGGCAACCTCGTGCTCGATGAGGGTAAAGATGTAGGCCGCGGTCCTGAGTGGACTCGATTTGAGCCGCTTCACAAGGGTGACGTCGACGGCGATGTAACTGCTGCCGTCGGTCCACGCCTGGGCGATGTTGGACTGCCCGAGAAGAATGTGAAGTGATTTACCGTCACGGACCTGCCCGACGTACGCAGACCGGCCACCCGTGCACAGGGCGGCGTAGTGATGCAGGCACCAGCGCAACGCCGTCCAGGCGCGGCGTGTTTCGCGATCGAGCGCATCTTTTTCCGTCACGATACGAGTCCGCTCAATGAACGCGTCGCGCAGTGTTGAGAAAGAGAGCAAGTCCGGAACGTAGAAACCATTGAGCCACCCGTACTGTGTGCCGTTCTGCTCCACGTCCTGTTTCAGGTTCCCCTGGATCCGAATGATGCAGTCGACAAAGTCCTGTGCGTTGTAGCAGCCGAAGCGGTCGAGTGTGGTGGGGTGAACGATCACGACGATACCTTCGCGGGCGATGGCTTCACCCTTCGGGACATCGAAGACGTTGTCGACGACCGCGAACCTGCCACCTTGCCGCTGGTTATGGCTATAGCGGCATTTGCGCAGAAAGCCCTCCAACGACACGTGCCGTTTGCCGGGCAGAAGCGTGACGACCTCTTCCCAGGAGTAGATTTGAACGATGTTGGCATCACCCGAAAGCAATGCCCGCGCGGATTTTTCACGGCGAGCCTCGGTTTTACGGTGGTCACCAAGACGGGACGCCATCTGGTCAGCCATATGGCCAAATTGTCTGGCAATTGATTTCCACACCGGGCAGGTCTTGCGCAGGATTTCGGTACGGGACACGTTCAGGCCGATGGCCTTTTTGGAAACGATGAGGCCGCCCGCGCCCCACGTGTGAGCGGGATCGTGACGTACCAGTACGCCCTGGTTGTAGATGGAGACAGCACCGTCCGCTTTCACGCGATACCAGGCGCATTCGTCCTCAGCATCCCAGCGCTCGGTGCGGGGATCGCGTGTGATGCGCTGGCCATTCAGCTCAACACTGACGGGGGTGTAACGCACCAGGTCCCGAACCTCCTGGATGGTCGACATCAGCTCCGCATCACTCAGGACTTCGTACCAGTCGCCAGAGATCGAGCAGCCCGGCGACGCGTCGTGGAGTTCGTCAAGATCGTAGTGATAGCCCATCGCCCGTGTATCGACGGTCATCATCCAGGCGTTAGAACGCCAGACTGTTGTGGCATGGGCCATGATCTGGCCGCGTCCGAGCCGGAAACGGCCGTAGGTGGCGTCGCCTTCATCGTGTGGCGTGCCGAAACGACCGAAGTACCGAACGACATCTTCGCGGCGGGCAAAGCCCTGGCCGTCGTCGCTGCAGGTGAAGCCGGTGCGGGACAACGAAAGATGCACGGCACTGGCCCTGGCATCGACCGAGTTCATCAGCAACTCGATGATGGCTTTGCCGATGGAGCCCGCCTGGCTGTAAATGATGTGATGGATGATCTGCGGATCGAGCTCGAAGGGCAAACGCATGGGGCCTCCTCATGACTTCAGGTCAGAACTGGGATAAATGCGCCGTCCCTGGGGGAGGGTGGACACGCGATCATTGATGCCTGCGATCACCGTGCATGTCGAAAGCCAAACCGAACCCCTGTTGCGCCGTATTCAGCGGGAGTGGGCGTGACCGGTCGACGTTTGCGCTATGAAAGGGTGTTTTCAGAAGAGTCGAGCAGGTCGTACGTCAGAGCCGCGACCGTATTGTCACGCATCGCTGACAGCGACCACGGTGGACGTCAGTGGAACAACTTGACATGACTCCGAGATAGGTAGGACGCTATGCAACCGGATGAGCGTCAGTTCAAAAATGACCTGCAATGAGATTGTGATGGCGAAGACGCTTACCGATGCATACCTGGTGCTGCTGTTGGCGGCGACTATTCACGGCACCGATGCAGCCGTGCGTGATACGGCGAAGCGCTGTGCGAAAACGTTGCCCAGAAGCAAACGGGATGTGATGTACCAGATCGTGGACAGTAAGGAACCGCTCAAGCTTGTATTCCATATCGCGACGAATCTGGACTGATGTGGCAAGCGAGGAGAGTCTGCAAGAGTAGCTGGAAGCCGTGGGGCAGCGAATGGAGGGCGTAGGTTGGTTCTCCATGTGCTTCTCCATGTGCCGCGAACTGTGGATCTCAGTGGAACTCCATGGACGCTGGCTGTTGCCCGGTGAGCGACTGGTGGTTGGCGCAATCGCTCAGCCGGAAAGGTGCATGCAGGGCGGGAATGATCACTCGTTCTCGGCTGGCTCCGCTGCAGCGGGCTTGGCCCCGAGCACGACAGACTCAAGGCGATAAGGCAGGATGCCAGCGCGGCGCGCTTCGATCTTGAAGGTCACACGCTCGTTTTCATCCGCATCCTCCCAATCGTCTTTCACCGCCCGACCTTCGACCAATACGCGCATACCCTTCTGATACAGCGTTGCCCAGCGTTCGGCATCGCGATGCCAAATCTCGACCGGTGCCCAGAACCCGCCGCGATCTTCAAAACCCTCCTTGGTAGGCACGGGGTTGTCGAAATAGACATTCAGGCGCAACAACCTGCGCGGCTCGTTGTTGCCGTTTGGAAACTCGCGAAAATCTGGCGCAGAGCCGATATTGCCCTCGCCGTAGAAATGCGTGCTCATGAGTGTGACTCCTTGGGGGGGATGGGGTGGATACGCCGTTGGTAAGCCCGTTCGACGTGTGCCAGTTTGCTGGCGCATGCCGAGGTTTGCCGGGCGATGCTGTGAGTGAGGCTGATCTGCAGGTTCAGCACGATGCGCTGCACCTCGATGGCGTAGAGGTCGTCGATCAGCGATGCCGGTGTGCCGGGGCTGGCTAGCAGCTCCTCCCACAAAGCAGTACCCATGCGCGAGCGATCGAGGTTGCGCCAGCGCAGAAAGGTCGTGCCTGCGCCGGTGGTTTGCTGGGCCAGTTGCACGGCAAGCAGGTTGAAGGGGTGGCTGCGGGCCTGCGCCAGTATTTTGCGTTGCGCCAGCCCGATCAGATCGTCCCGCAGCGCTTCGCACTGGCTGGCCCAGGTCGCAAGCTCCCCATTACCTTTAAAAGGTTTTAAAAGGCCTTTTAGGTAGCCTGCGTGTTCCAGCCTCTGGAAGTCCGCCTGTTCCAGTGCCAAGAAGCGGTTGGGTGCGATCATGCTGGATGGTCCTCACCGTCGACAGACGCAGGCGTACCGCCGTCCAGGTCCTCCTCGTTTAATATGTCTGGTTCAACGGTGTCAGTGTCGTTGGCTGGCGCAACCTCTGAAACTGTCGACATGCCTGGCGCGGATGTCGGAGGAGGGCGACGCAGAAGCGGTGGCGCAAAGCGTGAACGGCGTGTGCCTTCGAGCACGTCCTGCGGCAGTTCACCGTATATCTCCAGGGCGGCGCGCGCCGCGGCATTGTTGGCAGCGAAGTCGTCGCGCTGGGTACCAGAGTAGCGATACTGCTGCGCCAGGCTGAAAAGGCTGCGCAGCGCATGCGCGCCCTCATTGAGCCAGCGTTCCAGGGTGCTGCGGTCGATCAGGGCGGTGTGATGCGCCAGGATCAGGCGCCGGGCCAGGTCGTCGTAGTCGGCCAGCAGATAGACCGCCATGAAGCCGAGTTGCGAGGCCACGAACAGCGGTAGCTTCACCGGCTGGACGTTGAGGTTCTCGCCCAGGCTGAGTGCAGCCGGCACATCGGCCAGTGCCTGATCAACCTGTTCGCGTAAGGCCTGAAGCTGTTCTTTGGTGGTGCTGAGCTTCTCCTCAATGCGCAGCATCCACCAGTCGGAGTAGGGATCATCCTGCTCGGCGCCGCGCTTGAGCTTGGTCATGATGGCGACAAAGCCGTTGAGCCCGACAATGCCGGGTTTACCCTCGGAGGGCGTGCGTCCATGCCAGATGCGGGATGCATGATGGGTGTGCAGCATCAGCGACATCGCGCTGCGCAGTGACCCAAGGTTCAACTGCAGGGAGGATTCGGGTTCGGTGGCCATCGTGACGACTCTCGGTAAGGAAACGAGTCGCCAGCATCGGCATTGACCGGAAGGGTGTCAGTCATCAAACCGCACCGCATGAATGCCTGTTTAGGCGTTCACACGGCTGCCCTGAAGTCTTGCGCTTCGCCGGGGCTGATCGGCTGCGAGATGTATATCGTGACCATTGCCCTTCGCAGTTTCTGGAAGGCTGCGTGTTCAACTATACCCGGGGTATAGGCGACCATGGCTTTCGGTGGACTTTTCCTGCAGTGGATCCAGGGGCTGCAGGCGATGCGTTGCAGGGAAGGCAGTCTGTTCAGCTATACCAGTGGTATAGGCGACCATAGCCTTCGGTGGACTCTTCCTGCGAATGCCTCTTGGGTCGGAGGTGATGCATTGAAGGGAAGGCAGTGTGTTCAACTATACCAGTGGTATAGGCGACTATGGACTTCGGTGGATTCCTCCATGCTGATGACCCAGAGCTGCAGGTGATGCGTTGTAGGGAAGGCAGCGTGTTCAGCTATACCCGTGGTATAGGCGACCATGGCCTACAGTGGACGCACGCGCAGGCCGCCGCAACGCTTGGGCAGATCGAGCCATGGCATCCTGGACATCCAGAAGATCCGGGGCGGCTGCGTTCAGGGCAGGCGCATCAGTGCCCGCAGACGGGCGATATTCTCCTGTGCCACGGCGGGGTCCGCAGGTGGCGGTGATTTCGGGGGTTGCGAATCTGGTGCTGTCGTGACGCTGGCTGTCTTCTGTCCAGCCCAGGCGCGGAACTCGCCACGCATGGCTTTCTGGATGATGCCGAACAAGTACCCGGCGGGATTGTGTACCGTGCTGGCTTGGCAGCGGGCATCCCATTCGTCGAGGACAGCCTGATGCAACTGCGTATCCACGGGCTGTAGGGCGGCGAGTGCGCCTGATTGCTGCTCTGCTTTGAGTGCCAGGAAGCGCTCGGGGAGCCGAAGCATTCCCAACTCGTGCGCGCGCGGTACAGTACGTACTTCTTTTATTTGTTTTTCTTTACGTACAGTACTATCGGTCTTCGGATTCCGAAGTGAGCCGGATTTACTGGGCTTTTCGCCTGCTTTGGATTCCGAAGTCGGACGCGGCTGATTCCGAAGAAGGCTTTCTGGCCCTTCTTCGGAATTGTGGGCATCTCCAGGCTGTGGATAAGTCGCCGTCTGAACCCAGCCCTGCGCGGCCAGGCGCTGCGACAGTACCTGCAATCGGGTGGGAAGCAGTTGGCTTTTGAGCAACGGATCTTCAGTCATCTCTTTCAGCACATGCACACCGACGCGCTGGATTGACTTGCTGGCGTGGGCTAAGGACCGGCTGACCAGCCTCAGGTAATCGGCGTCGAGCTGGATGGCTTCATAGGGCGTCAGGGGTTCATCGTGCAACACATAGAGGTTGCCCAATATCCGTCCGGTCTTCGGGTCACGCCGGCGACGCACTAAGCTGATCCAGCGCGTAAGCCTTAGCAGGGTCAGCGCGCGGGCGACAGTTTCATGGGATGCGCGCGTCGTACAGGGCATTGAGGCCAGCCAGGGAGCGAGCTGGTCATAAGTGGGAAAGGCCGTGATCCCGTCATCATTGAGCAGCAGACGGAAGACTTGCCAGGCGTTTCGCTCAAGCGGGGTCAGTCGATTGTCCAGCAACAACGCACGGGGCACGCTGTCATGCCGATTACCGCTGAAGATGAACCCATCAGACGGAGCTGCTGGTGCTGATGCCGGCGCCATGGTAGGGGGAGGCTGCATGTGCTGCAGCGCCTGGTCGAACAGCTCCCCCAGCAATACGGGACCGCGTGAATGGCGTGGACTGCCCATCAGATCAGCCCTTCATCAATCCACCCTCGGATAGCGCTCCAAATGACTGAGATGGGCAGGCCCGTAGATTCCGCAAGATCGGCTGTAATGGCAAGCATTGTCATGTCGTCGGTCAGCTCAGTGCCCCGCCCTTTAACGGTCGCTGACCAGCGATGCCAGAGATCAGAGTCCTGCTCCTCTGTCAGGACCGGATGCCGGCCCTTGCGTTTCGGTAGCCTGATGACATCGCGCCTGAGGGCGATTTCCTGGTGGGTCAAACCGTAGAACTTGCTGATGAGTTCTGTGCTCGCGCCCAGTCGCAGGAGCCGATCGATCTCCTCGATTTCCCGTGCGAGATCCTCCACCTGGCTCAGAAGGCGTCGCAGCACTTCCGAGTTTACGCTCACGGAACACCATGAGACGGTGGCGTTGGCCAGGAGGCTGGCCATGGCCGGATGCTTGAGTGCATCCAGAGCAGCGTCGTCGAACCCCATGGACTTGGCCCGGCGCAACTGGCCATTGCGCAAATCGTGGAGCGCTTGCGCGATGACGGCCTGATTGAGCGGATGCGGTTCGGGCATGGTCGGCGCCCTCATGATCCGTTCAGGGCGGCATCGCCATCAGTGATGCCCGCCTCGATGTCCAGCAGTCGCCGGCCGAGTCGCACCAAGCGGAAAAGCTTCACCAGGCTCGTATCGCTCAATCTAGCGGTAGGTTGTGATGAAGGGATGTGTTCCAGCCCCAGCAGAAGAGCGCCCAAATCCCCGGGCATCCGTAAAGGCGGAGTCCGGTCCGGCTGGTAGGGAACGCTCAGGCTATGCAGCAGCAGTAATGCACCACGGAGATTTAAGTGCGTGTTCGCATCGGCAGATATTTCCGCGCATGTGAAGCCGATGCCCTCGTCGCAGGCGACAATGACCTCTTCCAGACCCGCATCGTTGGCGATCTCACGCGCGAACTGAGCGATGTGGACGCGCAGCCGATCCGGCGTATCGAGGCCGGGGTCGATGTACCAGACATCCGAGATGGGGTAGAGACCGCCTGCCTGAACAGGGATGGCCTGCAGCACGCTGGTTTCGAAATCAGGTGGCGTCTCGCCGACATGGTCGGTCACCAATCGTTGGATCGACTGTAGGCGCTCGGTGGTCTGGGCAGGTGAGACAATATGCTCCTGAAGTAAGGCCGAGTGATCGTCCTTAGCATATTGATCGTCATTCACGTCGGCCGGAGGATGTGTCGCAGGCCCCTCTTGAATCGAAAGGGTATCGCTTGCCGGTATCCTGGGTGCCTCTGCTACCCGCGGTGTGGATGATGACGTGGCCGGTGCGACTACGGATGGAGATGTTGGCTTGGTCGTGGAGACCGACCCTGTGGTCTCCGTACCTGGCGGTGTGTTCGGTTCACTAGTAAGCAACTGCCAGCGCTTTTCGGAATCGGTGATTTCGAACACCAGTGTGTCATAGTCCACCCCGAGCAACTCGGACATCTGGCCGATCAGCTCATCTTGCACCCGCTGCGCCGTAAAACTCCCTGGGGAGTCAAATACCATCAGGACATCCTGGAACAGCGTTGCAAAATCAATGCTTAGACTGTTCTTGGTGGCGCGCGCGTCCCAGATCCTGGAGCCGGCTCTACGCAGGTAAGTCAGTTGCTCGACTTGGGGGCGTCCCAAGCCGGCATAGAGCACGCTCGGTATCGCTGGCAGCAGGAACTGGACGGCCTCCTGCATGCGGCTGATGTGGGGCTGGGGTACGGGGTAGCCATCAGCCTTGAGGCGTCGGGCAAGCTCCGATTGCGACAGCGATTTACCATCCTCGTGTTCATAGAGCTCACGGACTTTTTCGACACCCAGAGCTCGTTCGATAAACGACAGGCTACCGTGAAGTTCGTTCTCGGCCAGATGTCCCGTCAGGGCGACGATCTCACCGCGCTCTGGCCAGGGGCGGAACAGGCAGCCGATACGGAAGAATCGCCCGTCCTTGGTCTCACTCCACAGATCGCGCAGTATCGCCAGGCGCGTGTTGCCGCCGTTACGAATGATGTAGTGATCGGCACCGGGGCGACGGGTGATCGGTGGCGGAGCGTCCAGTCCTCGCTGGCGGATGGAGGCTTTGATTTCCTCGTACAGCGGATTACGCGTCAGCCTCGGATCCAGCTCGTAGGGGCGCAACTGGTCCAACGTCACCACCATTGGCGTATCGGCGATCGGGTCTGTTAGCGTTTCTGCAACCGCTCCGGAGTGTCCGAAGCCGTCGCTCATCAGTTTGTTGGCCATCTCTTGCAGGGAGGCATCAGTCATGGTCGGCTCCCTCTTGATCGGGGTGCTCGACCACCGTGGCGTGGCGTTGTGTGCGACGCAGCATGGCGCGTGCATTGCGTTCTGCCCGGTGATCGCTGGCTGTCGCGCTGGTATAAATCGGTGGTAAGCCCGGCTTGACGAATTTGAGGTGCCCGCCAGGTGTCCGGGAGACATTCCAACCCTCGCTCAGGGCATGTTGAATCAGCGGAAGTAGTCGCTTGTGGCCACGGGCCAGTTCATGGGCGTTTGACATGAGAGTGTCTCCCCTCAAACTTTCCGGTGACCAGGGCGAACTGTTCCTGCCATTGCGGACACAGTTCGCTGGCCAACCCGCGCACAATGTCCAGTGCGGCTGCAGCAACTCGGCCAGTGGGCCGTCGGTGCTCAACCCGATGGACCGGCAAACCACGCGTTGCCGCTCGAGGAAATGCCTCTATCGCGGGGATCTCGGTACGCATGACATGAACCCCTTCCTGCTCTCGGAAGATCAAACGCAGTGTCTGCTGGATCAGCTTTGCATTGGCTGACACCGCGGGTACGCGGTTGAGCAGGAGATGAAGGTGTGGCGGGTTAATGCCCAGATGCCGATAGGGGGCGATGTCTTCGATGAGCTGCAGAGTGCCTCGGCGCATTTCACGCGCGGCGAGGATTTCGGGCGTGACGGGCGAGATCGCCTGCTCGGAGGCAAGCACCGCCATCTCGAGCAGCACACTGCGAGCTCCTTGAGTATCGAGTAGCACCAGATCGTAATGAGGCTGGAACACTGGCAGAAGATGACGCAGTCGAAGCCGTCCGTCCGGTGCATGCAGCAACAGGGTATTCAGTTGCCGATGCTGGTCATTGGACAAAATGACATCCAGCCGCTCTATGACGGTACGCGATACCAGTCGCGCAATGTCGCGTTCGTTGCATGCCAGCAGCTCATAGATCCCGCACGGCGCGCGACGGGTAAGCTCGTAGTACGAGGACAATGTGGGCTGCATATCCAGGTCGAGTAGCAGGACCCTCAGGCCGGCATCAGCAATGAAACCGCCGAGGTTGGCGGCGACCGTGGTTTTTCCTACGCCGCCCTTGGTCGAGATAACAGAAATCACCTGCATGGCTTGCTCCTCTTCGGCAAGGAATGGGGAGCTAAGTCAGACGCGTTCTTTAAGACGGTCAGTGATCCACTGGTCGATCTCTGTGGAGTCCCAACCAACGGCGCGGACGCCAAGTTTTATGGCTTTGGGGAATTGGCCCGCCTTCATGAGGCTGTAAAGATAGGCGCGCTTGAAGCCTGTCTTGGCCTCAACTTCCGGGCGGCGAAGGATGCGTCGCTCCGGGGCCGGAGCAGGGTTCTGTTCAGGCATAGCGGTCACTCCTTAATGCTCAGTGGCACTTCTCGGGTTGACCCGTATTGAATCGCTGCCACCCCTGAAGCACATCAAACAATAGGACGGTACTGACCACCGTATTGATGTTCCTTCATCCGGCTGCGAGGCAAAGCATTGCGGCCAACACTATCCGTGGAACTGACACTGTTAAAAGGTTTGGCGTCTTGATAAATAGTCCGTCTGGCGGACGCTCGCTGTTTAATCTATGCGCGAGTGGGCGCGGCATTTTTTGTCATGCGGGCGACAAAAAATGTCCGTCAGTAACGGTAGGTTGCGATTGACAAGCGCTACAAGCTAGCGCGCTTCGGCATGAGCCGGTGCACACCAACTGAACTCAAAGGCTATCCCCTTTATCTTGCGACGATGAAGGGGATATTTGGGTCGTGCTCCAGACAAAAATGTATGGAACTTAATGTGAGAGTCTAGAACTGAGGATGGAGTGATCATTCTTGCTCACGCATCGGTCATGCTTCCCCGATTTGTTGCGCTCTTTTAATGAAGCGCTCCAGTTCTGCTGGAATTAGCCTGTCCGGTACAACGATGAATGTTGCCGTGTCGGGGATATCGTCGATAACCGGCCGAACAATGACGTCAGGGTGTTTGTAAATGGAAAGCTGCGATTCCAACCCGATACCAATGCCATAGCCCGCGGCCACCAGCATCATCATGGGCTCATGACCAGAAACATGTTCAGCAATGTTGGGAGAGGGCAGCGAGTCGTCCTCGAACCAATGATTAATGACATTACGTCCGCCGGCGCAACGTTCAGGATGGCAAAGAATCAGGGGGTACCGGAGTGCTTCCCCAAGAGGCACTTTATCCAAGGAAAGCAGCGGATGGTGAGTGGGAATAGCAATGGCAGGGCGTTCGGCCCAAACCCTAAACTTTGTAAGGCCATTGGTGGCTACTGTGCTGTCGACAGTGAAACCCGCATCTATCTCGTCGTGTAAGAGCGCTTTGTGCATCTCGTTGACGGTCATTTCAACGATCCGAATCTCGGTGGCAGGCTCCACTTCACGGCATCGAGCCAGCAGCTGTGTCAGCCGAGGCTGAGCGAGACTGTCGGCGATGCCGATGCGTACCCGGCCACGATAGCCCTGAGACGCTGACTGCACTCGTGTCAGGGCGTTATCCATGTAGGCAAGTACGCGGCGAGCCTCTTCACGGAAAATCTCCCCAGGCCAAGTCAGCTGTATACGCCCCTTGGTGCGATGGAGCAGTCGGACACCGAGATAGGACTCAAGATCTCTTATGGCTCTGGACAACGGGGAAGGTTCGATGTGAACTCTGGCCGCTGCACGAGCAAAGCTTTGTTCTTCAGCGACGATAAGGAAATAGCGCAGGTGACGTATCCTCATGCTGTATCTTCCTTTTTGCTTGTTGACATGCTCTTTGACAGCGGGCGGTGCACTGTTATTCGCGCACTGGTAGTGGTTTCGGTGAACCGCTGTGTGATGCAGTCCACAAGTTTTGACGCAGCCGAAGTTGACACGCCGCAATCGTGTGACTGCTTCCTGAACTGAAGTGTTGATCCTATCGGCGTCGCTGCGTGACCCTGCAGTTGCCACAGGTGCTCGATCGGTGGGGCGGGCCGCAGTCGTGCGCGTTGGTGCTTTGCAGAGCGCAGATCGCTGCAGGCAATCGCCGAGACGTTGCGTTACGAGCTGAGCTGGTCTGAGGATGAGGACTGGCCTGTCATGGCGCCCTCACATGCACGGCCGAGCGACCGTCTCGTTGGGGCAACGAGGTCTTATTGCCCCTCCACGAACGACTCGCCTCAGGGGCGTGCGAAGGGTGAGTCATGGTTGTTGTTGGCCGTCTGTGGCCATCAATGGAAAAAACTTGGTATAGGACTTGCCAATGGGCCAGAATAGCGTCCACTCCTGAGGTAGGAAGCAAGGAAAACCTTTTTAAATCAAAATGTTAGAGACTAGGTTCTAGTCCCGTTTCCCGCTCCAATCTCATGATTGTTTTCGCGGTATCGTCAATCTGTCGTCACTCGCGCCGCGTTTTGCCGCAACTGGTCTAGGTAGTTCGCCCATTGTTGAGCCGCCTCCCGGCGTTGCACTAATAATTGCGCGCGGGCATACACAGCTCCAAGCGCACCAGGCATCCGGTGGGATAACGATAGCTCGAGCACTATTGGATCAATACCTAAGTGCTCATGGGCAATGGTGCGATAGGTGGCTCGAAAGCCGTGGGCAGTGATGTCGTACTCCGGCCAGATGCGCTGAAAGGACTTGAGCATGGAGGTCGGATTTATGGGGCGTCCGGGATAGACCGGCGAGACGAACACCCAGCCTTTGCCTTCTTCATCCACCACGCGGGCTTTATGTAGCTCGCGTAACAGAACCAAGGCTTGCTCAGGCAACGGCACTATGTGTTTGCTCTTGTCCAGGTGCTTGGTCTTGCTCACCACATAACGCCAATCGGCGCCCACCAAGTCGACATCTTCCCAGCGCATCTGCACCAGTTCGCCAGGGCGGACCGGCAACATGACCAGCAGGCGCATTGCGGTGGCAACGCTGCCGTTGCTGCATTCATCCAGGCGCAGCAGAAACCTGCCCAGGTCGGCTGGCCTTTCGATCGCCGGGTTGCTGGTCACGACATGGCGGATCTTCAACTCCTCAATGTTGCTGAGCGCCACGTTGCGTTCCACCCAGCCGCGCCCCTCGGCAAAGCCCAGGACGGCACGGATGATGGTGCGCACGCGCCGGGCCATGGCCATGGTGCGCTGGCGGCGCAGCTCGGTAATGATCGTGGTGATGTGCTCCAGCTTGATCTCGCTGACCGGTTTTTTACCAATGGCAGGCAAGATGTGGTTGTTCAGCGCTCCGCTAAACCCTGAGATGGATTTAGTCACCAGTTCGGCAGACTTGAATGCCAACCATTGCTTGGCTACATACTCGAAGGTGCGCACCTCGTTGAGGAGTTGCGCCTCGATTTTGGCGGTCTTGGCCTTGAGCGGAGCGGTGTGGTTAGCCACGTCGCGGCGTGCACCGCGGGCAATGTCGCGCGCTTCTTTCAGGCCGATTTCGGGGTAAGCGCCGATTGAGAAGCGGTTTTCCTTGCCATGCAGCCGATACTTCAAGCGCCAGAACTTGGAAGGGGATTTGCCGACCTTGCTCGACGCCCTTACCTCCAAGTAGAGGCCAGGGACTTCGCCATCGGCGTGTTTGCCGGGTTCGGTCAGTGAGCGGACCAAGGCATCGCTGAGTTTTCGTTTGAAAACAACCGCATTATCTGGGGGCATCGGTGGGGGCATCCTTTTTAAGGAACCTAAATTTGCCCCCAATTATGCCCCCATGAGTCGTGGAATTCATTGGATTTAGACAGACGGCAGCGGACTTAAACTATCAATAATTCGTTGTTGTAAAATAGTTTTATGGAATTTAATGGAACTCCATTACAGGCTATCGGGGTCCCCAAAAAACATCTGAATTCGCGAGCGCAACCAGCGCTCCCCGGGGTCGTTGTCCTGGGCGCCGCGCCATGCCATGTGCAATTCAAAGGCCGGGGTGTCCAGCGGCGGGTCTTCGGCGCGAACGCCGCCGGCGGCGGTCAGGGCTTCGGCGGTGTAATCCGGCACGGTGGCGATGATATCGGTGCCGGCGAGCAGGGTACTCAGGCCGTTGAACTGCGGTACGGCCAGCACGACGTGGCGCTTGCGGCCCATTTTTTCCAGCTCGGTGTCCATAAAGCCGCTGAGGTCGCCGGCAAATGAAACCAGGGCATGGGGCCGGGCACAGAAGTCATCCAGGCTTAACGGGCCGGGGACTGTGTCGGCGCGCAACAGTTTGGGCTTGCTGCGGCGCAATACCTTGCGCTTGGCATTGGCCGGCAGGTCGCTGGTATAGCTGACACCCACGGAAATTTCACCGGAGGCCAGCAGCGGCGGCATCAGGATGTAGTTGACCCGGCGCACCACCAGCACGATCCCCGGCGCTTCTGCCCGCAAGCGCTTGAGCAGCATGGGCAGCAGCGCAAATTCCACATCATCTGACAGGCCAATCCGGAATACCGAGGTGCTGGTGGCCGGGTTGAACTCCGAGGCGCGGCTCACGGCCGTGGAAATTGAATCCAGGGCCGGAGACAGCAGGGCAAAAATCTCGATCGCCCGGGCCGTAGGCTCCATGCTGCGCCCAGTGCGCACAAACAAAGGGTCGTCGAACAGGTTGCGCAGGCGTGAAAGTGCCGCACTGATTGCCGGTTGCCCCAGAAACAGTTTCTCGGCGGCGCGGGTCACACTGCGCTCATGCATCAGGGTTTCGAAGACGATCAGCAAATTCAGATCGACGCGACGCAAGTCGTTACGGTTCATCTGGCAGGCTTCACAGGCGGTTCAACGGTGAGGTAGGTAACGGATCTTACTGGCAAAACTCGTAAATCGACACACGGTAGATTGGCTTTCTGCGTTTTTACTGGCCGCAGTGCTGTTTGCCAGCGGACAAAATGCCTGCGGATCAATGTCAGGCATGTCGACTATTAATGCTGTCTGTTAGTCTTGCGCACAAAGCCCGGATAAAGTCCGTGGCATTAGCGATTAATTAGGCGAGGTTTGTAATGTCGCGCACGATCCGTTTTCACAAGTTTGGCCCGGCCGAGGTACTCACGTGCGAAGAGCACGAGGTCGCTGCGCCTGCGGCCGGGGAAGTGCAGGTGCGTGTCCAGGCTATTGGTATCAGCTGGTATGACGTGCTCTGGCGGCAGAACCTGGCCCCGAGCCAGGCCCGCTTGCCTGCAGGTATCGGCCATGAGATGGCCGGTATTGTCACTGCCGTAGGTGCCGGTGTGGAGGATCTGGCGGTGGGTGACAAGGTCGCCAGCTTTCCCGGCCAGAGTGCCAACGACTATCCCACCTATGGCGAGCTGATCGTGATGCCGCGTTCGGCCCTCACTCGCTACCCGGATGTCCTGACCCCGGTTGAGGCCAGTGTGCATTACACGCCTTTGCTGATCGCCTACTTTGCCTATGTCGATCTGGCGCGGGTCAAACCCGGCCAGACCGTGCTGATCACCGATGCCAGCCACTGCGCAGGGCCTTCGTTCGTGCAGCTGGGCAAGGCGTTGGGGGTCAAGGTCATTGCGGCGACCCGGGATGCTGCAGAGCGTGAAGGTTTGCTGGCCCTGGGTGCAGACAAGGTCATAGTCACCGAGGAGCAGGACTTGCTGATGCAAATCAACAAGATCACTGACAACAAAGGGGTCGACGTTGTACTTGACGGCCTTGGCGGTCCGCAGATGTCGGTGCTGGGTGATGTGCTGGCCCCCCGGGGCAGTCTGGTGCTGTATGGCCTGCAGGGCGGCAACAACACCCCGTTCCCGGCCTGTGCGGCGTTCCAGAAGAACATCCAGTTCTTTGTTCACTGTATCGGTAACTTCACCGGCAAGCCGGAGCTGGGCATTGCCCAGGATGAAGAAGCCATGCAACGGGCGCTGCGCGAGATCAACCAGTTGACCGCCGACCGGGTGCTGTTGCCACTGGAAGTGCGGGTGTTCCCCTTTGAAGAGTTCGTAGAGGCCCATCGCTACATGGACGATTGCCCATGCCGTGGGCGGGTCGCCTTGCAACTGACCGACGCCTGAAACTGCCAACGCCCCCCAGTGCAAGGCTAAGGGGCGTTGATTTCACCCCGTGGTCAGCATCGCTGGCAAGCCAGGCTCCCACAGGGAGAATCGACCAGGTTGAGTCTGCAGGAGCGGGCTTGCCCGCGATGCGGGGGCGGACGCAGCACCCGGTGGTCAGCATCGCTGGCAAGCCAGACTCCCACAGGGAGAGTTGACCGGGTTGAGTCTGCAGGAGCGGGCTTGCCCGCGATGCGGGATCGGACGCAGCACCCGGTGGTCAGCATCGCTGGCAAGCCAGACTCCCACAGGGAGAATCGACCGGGTTGAGTCTGCAGGAGCGGGCTTGCCCGCGATGCGGGGTCAGACGCAGCACCCCGTGGTCAGCATCGCTGGCAAGCCACGCTCCCACAGGGAGAGTTGACCGGGTTGAGTCTGCAGGAGCGGGCTTGCCCGCGATGCGGGATCGGACGCAGCACCCGGTGATCGGCATCGCTGGCAAGCCAGACTCCCACAGGGAGAATCGACCGGGTTGAGTCTGCATCGCTGGCAAGCCAGGCTCCCACAGGGAGAATTGACCGGGTTGAATCTGTAGGAGCGGGCTTGCCCGCGATGCGGGGTCGGACGCAACATCTGCGTCAGCGCCCACTGATTTTTCATTAACAACCCGCACCACTCATCCAATAGGGTTTGCCAGAGCACCGGGCAAACTGATATCTGTACGCATATCCAGTATTCGACACCAGTGGTTTGTCCTGCCCGTGATTTCCGATCCTCTTGAAGATCCGCTTTATTACCTGAAGAATTTCCAGCACGTGCTCGGCTGGATCGCGACCCGCTACAGCGATGTCCTCAGTACCGAAGAGCAGCAATTCATCGCCGGTTTTGCCCTGTTGCCCAATGCCTCCCAGGCGCTCTGGGTGCGCATGATCATGCGCAAGGGGCAGCACTTTCGCGCAAGCAAGCTCGACTACCCCGAAATCGGTGATTGCGCGCAGGCGGCTGCGCCTCTGCTGGCTCTGGGCTGGCTGGATGACCAGGCGCCCCTGGCCCTGGCCGAGGTGTTTGAAGTGCTGACCAAGCCGGAAATTCAGGCACGGTTCAGCGCCCATCTCACCCGGCCCAAGGGTAAAAAAACCGATTGGCTGCAGGACCTGGCCGGCGACTTTCCGCAAATACAGAGCCTGTGCGCATGGCACCCCACGCTGCAAGAACCCCTTTACAGCCTCGGCAACCGGGCGCTGGGGGATCGCCTGCGGCTGATGTTCTTTGGCAATCTCAGTCAGGGCTGGTCAGATCTGGTGTTGGCCGATCTGGGTCTGTTCACCTACGAAAAGGTTGATATCAGCCCCGAGTCACGGGCCTTGCGCTGCCGGGCCGATATTGACGGTTATCTGCATCTTTATGCCTGTCGCGAACAGTTTGAAAGTGCTGGCGATGTGAGTGCCGTGCTGCCAGCGGTGCTGGACTACGTGGCAGATAACCCCTGGCTGCAACGACGCAGGGCGCGCTTGCTGTTCCAGTTCGGCCAGCACCACGAACGGGCAGGGGAGCTGGCCCGGGCACTGGAGGTTTACCAGCACTGCGGGCACCCCGAGGCGCGCCTGCGCATGATCCGGGTACTTGAATTGCTGGAGCAATACCCGCAGGCCATGACCCTGGCAGACGCTGCGCAAGGTGCGCCGTTCAACGACGCCGAGCATCAGCAATTGCAGCGCATGCTCCCGCGGCTGCGACGCAAGCTCGGACTGCCGGCGCTGGTGCGAACCAAACCCAGCCCCCCTGAACGGTTGGACCTGAGCCTGGAGCGCCTTGAGGCAACCTCGGTCGAGTTCATGGTGGTGGCACATCTGCACACGCCGGACGAGCCCGTGCATTACGTTGAAAACACCTTGATCAACGGGCTGTTTGGCCTGTTGTGCTGGCCGGCCATTTTTGCACCGCTGCCCGGGGCATTTTTTCACCCGTACCAAAGCGGCCCGGCTGATTTGCTGGAGCAAGACTTCTACCTGCGCCGGGCCGAGCTGTTCGAGGCCTGTCTGGCGCAGCTGGACAGTGGCCAGTACCTGAAGACTGTCCGCGATGCGTATAGCGCCAAGTTCGGTGTGCAATCACCCTTTGTGGCCTGGAACTATCTGAGCGAGGCGCTGCTGGAAGACGCACTGACCTGCCTGCCGCCCGCCCACTTGAAGGTCTGGTTCCTGCGCCTGCTGCAGGACATCAAGGCCAACCGCTCGGGCATGCCGGACTTGATCCAGTTTTGCCCGGCGCAAAAAACCTACCGCATGATCGAGGTCAAAGGCCCGGGTGACCGTTTGCAGGACAACCAGCTGCGCTGGCTGGACCTGTGCGAGCAACATCAAATGCCCGTCACCGTCTGTTACGTGCAATGGCAGGCCCCGGGCCCTTGAACTATCGGGTGGCAGTCCGTGCCCTGTGCGAGTTCACGGCCAAGGTCGGCGATCTGGACTTGCGCTTCACCCCGTCACCCACGGCCCAGCAGGGAATTGCCGGGCACCGCACCGTCGCTTCCCGACGCAGTGCCGGGTACCAGGCCGAGTTGAGCCTGGAGGGGCAGTTCGGCGCATTGACCGTACGCGGCAGGGCGGACGGCTATGACCCGTCGGGCAATGTGCTGGAGGAAGTCAAAACCTATCGCGGCGATTTCACGGCGATACCGGCCAATCACCGTCAATTGCACTGGGCCCAGTGCCGGGTTTACGGCTGGTTGCTCTGTCAGAGCCTGCAGTTGCCCGAGGTCAATCTGGCACTGGTGTATTTCGATATCGTCAGCGAGCAGGAAACCCGGCTCCAGGAAACCTGGAGCGCCGAGCGGCTGCAGGACTTTTTCAATCAGCAATGCAGGTTGTTTTTGACCTGGGCCGATCAGGAAATGGCCCATCGTGAAGCGCGGGATGCGGCGGCCCGCAGCCTGGCGTTCCCTCATCCACAGTTTCGTACCGGGCAAAGGGCTCTGGCCGAAGCGGTGTACAAGACCGCCAGTGGCGGGCGCTGCCTGATGGCCCAGGCGCCCACCGGCATTGGTAAAACCATCGGTACGCTATTCCCCTTGGTCAAGGCCATGCCGGCCCGGGAACTGGACAAATTGCTGTTTCTGACGGCCAAGACCCCCGGGCGCAAGCTGGCTCTGGATGCCGCTCAGGTGCTTTATCCGCGAGCTGCCAACCCGGCGCTACGGGTTTTGGAACTGGTGGCCCGGGACAAGGCCTGTGAATACCCGCAGAACGCCTGCAATGGTGAATCCTGCCCGTTGGCCAAGGGTTTTTATGACCGCTTGCCGGCAGCGCGGCTGGCGGCTGTCGCACAGTCGCCGCTGGACCAGCAGACCCTGCGCGAGGTGGCCCTGGCCCATCAGGTCTGCCCGTATTACCTGAGCCAGGAAATGGCACGCTGGGCCGACCTGATCATTGCCGATTACAACTACTACTTCGATTTCACGGCCTTGCTTTATGGCCTGGCCCAGGCCAACCAGTGGCGGGTCGCGACCCTGGTGGACGAGGCGCACAACCTGGTGGAGCGCGGGCGCCAGATGTACAGCGCCAGTCTGCACCAGCAAACCCTCAATAGCGTGCGCCAGGATGCCCCGCCAGCGCTGGACAAGGTATTCAAGCGCCTCAATCGGGAATGGAATGCCCTGCACAAAGACCAGCCAGGGCCTTATCAGGTGCACGGGCAATTGCCGGCTAAATGGCTCAATGCCTTGTCCGGCTGCATCACCGCCATTGGCGACTACCTTAACGATCACCCCCAGGGGCTGAGTGGAAAACTGCAAGGCTTCTACTTTGAAGCCCTGCAATTCAACCGGGTGGCGGAGTTGTTTGATGCGCATTTCCTGTTCGACGTGAGCCTGGTTGAAGGCGGCAAAAAACGCCTGTCACAACTCAACCTGCGCAATATTGTGCCGGCGCTCTTTATCGGCCCGCGACTGGCCAGTGCGCAGAGCAATGTGCTGTTTTCCGCCACCCTCAGCCCGCGGAGCTATTACACCCACTTGTTGGGGCTGCCCACTGATGCGGTGTGGATCGATGTGGAATCGCCGTTTCAGGCCCGACAACTGGCGGTACAGGTAGTCAGCCGGATATCCACCCGCTTTGTGCATCGCCAGGCCTCGCTGGAGCCCATCGTGGAGCTTATCTGCGGGCAATTCACCCGGCGCCCCGGCAACTATCTGGCCTTTTTCAGCAGCTTTGATTACCTGCAACAGGTGGCCGGGTTGCTCGCCGAGCGCTATCCGCACATTGCCCAGTGGTCCCAGGCTCGGGGCATGGATGAAGCAGCGCGCCAGGGGTTTCTCGATCAATTCACGCTCTCGGGGCAGGGCATTGGCTTTGCGGTGCTGGGCGGGGCGTTTGGCGAAGGCATCGATTTACCCGGTGCACGGTTGATCGGTGCCTTTGTCGCGACCCTGGGGCTGGCGCAGTTGAACCCGGTCAACGAGCAGATCAAGCAGCGCATGGGTGCCCTGTTCGGTGCCGGGTATGACTACACCTACCTGTATCCGGGCGTGCAAAAAGTGGTGCAGGCGGCAGGGCGGGTGATTCGCACCCAGGATGATCAGGGCACGCTGTTTCTGATTGATGACCGGTTTGCCGAGCCCAAGGTGCAACAGCTGTTCCCGCGCTGGTGGCAGTTGGGTTGAGAGCACAACCTTGTGGCACACTGCTGAGCCTGTGGTGCATGACGCGCCTTGTCCAAGCAGTGGAGTTTTATCGATGAGCATCAAACGTTTCGGTACCGGCGCAGTAGGCGCAGGTGGTCAGCCTTTACCTTTCGCCCGCGCTGTTGAAGCCGATGGCTGGCTGCATGTGTCGGGTCAGGTGGCCATGGAAAACGGTGAAATCATCAACGGCGGCATCGTTGAGCAGACCCACAAGACCATGCAAAACCTGATCGCGATTCTTGAAGAAGCCGGCTATGGCCTTGAAGACGTGGTCCGCGCTGGCGTGTGGCTGCAGGACCCGCGGGACTTCTGGAGTTTCAACAAGGTGTTTGCCTCGTATTTCAAAAGCGAACACGCCCCGGCCCGCGCCTGTGTCCAGGCGATGATGATGGTGGATTGCCGGGTCGAAATCGACTGCATCGCCTACAAGGCCAAGCGCTAAACCCTGGCTCGCGATCAATATAAAATGTGAGGAGTCGAGTGTGTCGATGACGTTGAACAATGCCCAAGTACTCAAAGGTGCTGCCAACCCCGCCGACCATCTGGTGCGTGATGTCAGTTTGCCGGCGCTGGTGATTCACCGGGCTGCACTGGAACACAATATTCGCTGGATGCAGGACTTCGTCAGCCGCAGCGGCGCAGAGCTGGCGCCCCACGGCAAGACCAGCATGACCCCGGCATTGTTTCGCCGCCAGCTGGCGCAAGGCGCCTGGGGTATAACCCTGGCCAGTGCAGTGCAGACCTGCACGGCCTATGCCGGGGGTGTGCGCCGGGTACTGATGGCCAATCAATTGGTCGGCCGCGCCAATATGGCCTTGATCGCCGGTTTGCAACAAGACCCGGCCTTCGAATTTCATTGCATGGTCGATCACCCGGACAACGTCCAGGCGCTGGGGGCTTTTTTTGCCGAGCGTGGTCAGCGTCTGAACGTGATGATCGAATACGGTGTGGTGGGCGGCCGTTGTGGCTGTCGCACCGAGCAAGAAGTGCGGGCCCTGGCTGCTGCGATCAAGGCACAACCGGCCCTGGCGCTGACCGGCATCGAAGGCTACGAAGGGGTGATCCACGGCGAGCAGGCGGTCAGCGGGATTCGCGCGTTTGCCGCTTCCCTGGTACGCCTGGCCCTTGAACTGCAACGTGACGGCGCCTTTGCGCTGGACAAGCCGATCGTCACGGCCTCGGGCTCTGCCTGGTATGACCTGATTGCCGAAGGTTTCGCCGCCGAGGCGGCCAGCGGGCGTTTTCTGAGCATTCTGCGCCCCGGCAGTTATGTGGTGCACGATCACGGGATCTACAAAGACGCCCAGTGCTGCGTGCTGGACCGTCGCAGCGACTTGCACGAGGGCTTGCGCCCGGCGCTGGAAGTCTGGGCCCATGTGCAATCGTTGCCGGAACCGGGCTTTGCGGTGATTGCCCTGGGCAAGCGCGATGTGGCCTACGATGCGGGGCTGCCGATGCCGTTAAAGCGTTACCGCGAAGGGGTATTGCCGGCCGTGGGTGATGACGTCAGTGCCTGTACGGTCACGGCGGTCATGGATCAGCACGCGTTCATGACGATCGCTGCGGGCACTGAACTGAAGGTGGGCGACATCATCAGCTTCGGTACCTCGCACCCTTGCCTGACGTTCGACAAATGGCGCACGGGCTGCCTGGTGGACGAGCAACTGAATGTGGTCGAGAGCCTTGAAATAGTGTTCTGAAACCAGCGCACCAGGCTTGTGTAGGAGCGAGCTTGTCTCGCGAGCTTTTGTGCCGCTAACAGCTCGCGAGGCAAGCTCGCTCCTACAGGTTTGGTGGTGTTTCAGTCGCGGTAGAACACCTGTACCAGGTGATAGCCGAACTTGCTTTTGATCGGTCCGTGCACCACCCGCAACGGCTTTTTGAAGATGATCTGGTCGATAACGCCAACCATCTGCCCCGGACGAACCTCACCCAAATCCCCCCCACGCTTGCCTGACGGGCAGGTGGAGAATTTTTTCGCCAGCACATCGAAGGCTTCGCCCTTGGCGATGCGTTGCTTGAGCGATTCGGCTTCTTCGGCGGTTTTCACCAGGATATGGCGGGCTTGAGCTTTCATGGGGCGTATACCTTGAAACTGTGGGGCAGATTGCGCGGCCGCGGATTATGCCTGAGTTTTGCTGTTGTAGCGCGGCAGGTACAGGCGCACGCAGGTACCACTGTCGAGTTCGCTGCTGATGGTCACATGACCGCCGGACTGCTGAGCAAAGCCGTAAATCATCGATAACCCCAGGCCGGTGCCCTGGCCTACAGGCTTGGTGGTGAAAAAGGGGTCGAAAGCCCTGGCCAGAATCTGCGGGGACATGCCGGTGCCGTTATCACAAACCTCCAGCAGTACATACTCGCCGGATTTGACCGGTTCCAGACTTTGCAGGTCACTGGTATCCAGGTGGCTGTTGGCGGTCTTGACCATCAGTTTGCCGCCGTCGGGCATGGCATCGCAGGCGTTGATAATCAGGTTGAGCAGGGCGCTTTCAAGCTGGCCGGTATCGGTATTGACGGCCCAGATGTCCTGGCCCAGATCGACCTGCAGGTCGATGTGGGCACCCTTGGTACGACTGAACAGCTCCTGCAGTGAGCTCACCAGGGCATTAGGGTCCAGAGGTTTGCGATCCAGCGACTGGCGGCGGGAAAACGCCAGCAGACGATGGGTCAGGGCGGCTGCCCGTTGCGCTGAAGCGACGGCGGCATCGGTGAAGCGGACTATTTCGTCACTGCGCCCGGCCGCGATATAGCGCTTGGCCAGGTCCAGGCTGGCGATGATACCGGTCAGCATATTGTTGAAATCATGGGCTATACCGCCGGTCAGCTGGCCAACGGCTTCCATTTTTTGCGCATGCCGCAGGGTGTCTTCAATCCTTTCGCGCTCGATCATCTCGCGCTGCAGTTGATCGTTGGCCTCGGCCAGGGCCTGGGTGCGTTCCGTGACACGCTCTTCAAGGGTGTCATTGAGCTCGCGCAAGGCCTGCGCCGTACGCTTGATAGACGTGCGGCGCCTGGAGGTCTGAACCGCAACCATCAAAATCCCGGCCACCTTGTGCGTCTCATCGAAAACGGGACTGAAGGTCAGGTCAAGCCACAGCTCGGTTGCCAGATACTGGTCCGGAAGCACGTAGTACTGATCAAGATAGGAGCGGTTTTCACCGGCCAGTACGGCCTCGATAATCGGCTGGCTGTATTCACGGAACTCCGGCCAGCAGCGCTGCATGGGCTGACCAAAGGCGCCCGGGTGCTTGTTACCCGCCAGCGCTGCAAAACTGTCGTTGTAGATCTGGGTCAATTGCTCGCCCCAAAACAGCAACATCGGCAGCGGGGAGTTGAGTACAAGCTGTGCGCTGGTGCGCAAGCTCTGAGGCCATTTTGCGACTTCACCCAAGGGGCTGCGGGCTAATGCCCCACGTTGGCTGACAGAAAATACGGCGCTCATGGATAAGTCCCGAGATTGAATCTGAAAATGTACCTATTAAAGGCTGAGTGAAGGCTAAAGGCTATCATTGGTACTAACAAGTCCGGCTTAGACAGTACGACTAAGGTCGAGTGAGGCTCAGGCTTGGCCTTTCGTACAATTGCGCTCTCATTTTTGATCGAAGAATCCCGTTTGGGTCGTTAACCCCAGGCGCGTCTTCGATTGTTTCTGTTTTGCGCGTCATTCGCTGCTGGAGCTTGTCCATGGTTGTCCCTTTTTCATTGTTGACGCATTGCCGGGTTGCACGTGTCGGCGCACTGGCGGTGTGTACCGGTATTGCAACACAGACCCAGGCTGGCGGGTTCATTGAAGACAGCAGCGCCAGGCTGGAAGCGCGAACGGTGTATTTCAACCGTGATTTCCGTGATGGCAGCACTTCAAACCCCCAGGGCGCCTCCAAGCGTGACGAGACGGCTCAAGGCTTTATTCTCAATCTGCAATCGGGCTACACAGAAGGCACGGTGGGCTTCGGGCTCGATGCCTTGGGCATGTTGGGGCTGAAAATCGACTCCAGCCCCGCTGACAGCAATAGTGGCTTGCTACCTTCGACCGGCAGTGATCCCCGTCGTTCCAAGGATCAGTACGCCAAATTCGGCCTGACCGGAAAAATGCGGGTATCGCACAGCGTTCTGAAGTACGGGGCGTTGCTGCCGGACCTGCCATTGCTCAAGTACAACGACGGCCGTCTGCTGCCAACCATGTTCAATGGCGCGATGCTGGAGTCCCGGGAATTGAGCGACCTGAAGTTCACGGCCATGCGCCTTGATCGCTATACCGCACGGGATTCCACCGACGCTCAGGACCTGCGCCTGAACTGCAAGAACAAGCGTTATGCCTGCAATATCACTGCCGACCATTTCAATATGTACGGCCTGGATTACAAGGTGAACGAGCGGCTGACAGCGCAATACCACTATGCCGAACTGGAGGACATCTACCGCCAGCAATTTATCGGGATAGTGGCCAGTCAGCCTGTGGGTTCGGGCGTCGTGTCGGCCGATGTGCGTTTGCTCAAGAGTGATGACGCCGGTTCGGCCAAGGCCTCGACCATTGATAACCGGGCGCTTGGAGCCCTGTTCAGCTACGCATTGGCCGGTCATAAATTCAGCGCCGGCTGGCAGCGCATGAACGGCGACACCTCGATGCCGTACCTGGATGGCAGCAACCCGTATCTGGTCAACTACCTTCAGGTCAACGACTTCGCCAATGCCCAGGAGCGTTCGTGGCAGCTGCGTTATGACTATGACTTCAAGGCGGTGGGCATTAACGGCTTGTCGTTCCTGACCCGTTACGTCAATGGTGACCACATCAAAGTGGTTGGCCGTAGCGAAGAAGGCAAAGAGTGGGAACGCGACAGCGAGCTCAAATACATAGTGCAAAGCGGCAGGTTCAAGGACGTCAGCCTGCGTTTGCGCAATGCCACCTATCGCACCAACTACGCGCAGTTCGCCCGCGATGTTGATGAGACCCGCCTGATCGTCAGCTATAACCTGTCGATCTGGTGATACCACGCCCCTCAACCCTGTAGGAGCGAGCTTGCTCGCGAGCTTTTCAACCAAACCGCGAAGAGCTCGCGAGACAAGCTCGCTCCTACAGAGGCCGGGGTGTGATCAGTCCAGCTGGTGGCGATAGGGCAGTTCCGGCCCGGTTTTGCTGCAGGTCCCCGATCTCCCCCAACCTGTAGGAGCGAGCTTGCCTCGCGAGCTTTTCAACCAAACCGCGAAGAGCTCGCGAGACAAGCTCGCTCCTACAGAGGTCGGGGTGTTATCAGTCCAGCTGGTGGCGATAGGGCAGGTCCGGCCCGGTTTTGCTGCAGGTCAGCGCCGCCGCGCGGCTGGCGAAGTCCAGCAGGGCGCCGATCTGGTTTTTGCTCAACTGTTGCAAACCTTCAATCGAGTCCAGTCCATGCTCGGTCAGCCAGGCAATCACTGCCGCCTGAAAGGTATCGCCCGCACCCACGGTGTCGGCAACCTTTACTGCACTGGCCGCAACCCTCTGATGGCCATGCTCGCTGAATACGCTGGCGCCCTGGCCGCCACGGGTCAAAAACACAAGTTGGCAGCGCTGGCCCAGCCATGACCGGGCTATCTGTTGCGGGTCTTGCCCCGGGTACAGCAGTTCGAGATCTTCATCGCTGACTTTGATCAGGTCGGCATAGGGGATCAGTTGCTTGATCCGCTGACGCCAGATCTCTATATCCGGCTCCGGGTTGAGTCGCACGTTCGGGTCGAGGCTGATCAGGCGCCGTCCGCTTTCGCGTCTGACCAGTGCCAGCAGGGTGTCGGCAACGGGTTGCACCACCAGAGAGAACGACCCGACATGGATACCCCGTATCTGCGTGCTTAGCTGCGGCAGATGATGGAGTTGCAGTTGCCGGTCGGCGCAGCCTTCGCCGCGAAAGCTGTAGGCGGGCGAACCCTTGGCGTCCAGCGCGACCATGGCCAGGGTGGTGGGAGCCTCCATATCCAGTAAAAACGCCTGGCTGACGCCTTCCTCGGTCAGTACCTGCTTTAACCGACGGCCAAGGTAATCGGTGGACAACCCGGCAAACATGCCGGCTTCGACGCCCAGGCGTCGCAGGCCCACGGCGACGTTGAACGGCGAACCTCCGGCAAGCGCCTTGAAGTCCACTTTGCCCGCCTGTTGGCTGCTGTCTGCCTGGGCAAAAAAATCAAACAGCGCTTCACCACACACCAGATACATAGCATTCACTCGGATAAGGCCGCGACCTGTAGACGGTAGCGCACATAGGATTGTTCATAGGCCGCGACGTTTTTGGCGTCGGGCCTGGTTTCGCTGGCGTGGTCAAGGCGCACGCAGCGTTGGCACAGTTGCTCAAGGCTGTCGGCACCTGTACACCATGCCGCCTGAATGGCTGCGCCCAGTGCCGCGGCTTCACTTTGTTCGGCACAGATGACCCGGGTGTCCATGATATCGGCCACGATCTGACGCCACAGCGGGCTTTTCGAGCCACCGCCGACCAGCAGGATGGTGTGGCTTTGCAAGCCGTTGCGGCGCAGCAGGTCAAGACCATAACGCAAACCGAAGGTGGTGCCCTCGATTGCTGCCCGGCAAAAATTGGCCTGGTTCAGGTTGGTCAGGGTCAGGCCCTGGAAACTGCCGGTGGCGTCGGGCAGGGCGGGCACCCGTTCACCGTTGAGAAACGGCAGCAGGCTGACGCCTTCGGCGCCTATCGGTGCCTGGCCGGCCAATTGATTGAAGGCATCCAGGGACAGGCCAAACAGTTCGCGTATGGCGCTGGTGACATTGGTCAGGTTGAGGGTGCAAATCAGCGGCAGCCAGCCACCGCTGGACGAGCAAAAATTGGCAACCGCTGGCTCCGGGCTGGCCTGGGGCTGCGGGTCAAAGGCGTAGACGGTGCCGGATGAGCCGAGGCTCATGGTGATGATCCCGGGTTGGATATTGCCGGTGCCTATGGCCCCCAGCATATTGTCGCCGCCGCCGCTGCAGACCACTGCCTCGGGGTTGAGGTCCAGCAAGCGGGCAATTTCAGGCCGCAGCGTGCCTGCAGTGGCACGGGATTCGATCAGCTCGGGCAATGCTCGTTCCAGGCGCCCCTCGGGGTCGATATAACGCAGGATGTCGAGGTCCCACTGCCGGGTGCGCACGTTGAAATAACCGGTGCCGGAGGCATCGCCGTATTCACTGCAGTAACGGCCGGTCAGCCAGAAATTCAGATAGTCATGGGGCAACAGGATATGGGCGATGCGCTCAAACACTTGCCGATGGTGGTGGCGGGTCCAGAGCAGCTTGGACACCGTATAGCCGGGAGCTATTACCAGCCCCAGGCGTTGCAGTGAGCCGGCCTCACCGCCCAGCCACTCGAGCAGTTGGCGGTTTTCAGGGGTGGACTCGGTGTCGCACCAGAGTTTGGCCGGGCGCAGCACAGTGCCATGTTCATCCAGCAGCACCAGTCCGTGTTGCTGACCGCTGACCCCGATACCACGGATTTGCTGACCGCTGACTCCGGCGGCCGCCAGCGCCTGTTGCGTGGCTGTCGTCAGGGCCTGCAACCATTGGCCGGTGTCCTGCTCGCGGCGACCGTGCTCACCCTGAATCAGCGTGTGCGGCGCCGAGCCCTGGCCCAGAACCTGACCGCACTGGCTGTCCAGGATCAGCGCCTTGGTACCCTGGGTGCCGCAATCGATACCGAGAAATAAGTGATTCATGGGGCGTTGACCTAATCAGAATCCGGAGAAATACCGCAAACCCTAAAACCACTGCTATCTCAATTGTAGGAGCGAGCTTGTCTCGCGATGGCCTCGAGAGCGTCGTGTTCAACTTGTAAAAACGCGTTATCGATAACAATCATCGCGAGACAAGCTCGCTCCTGCAGGGGCAGTACGGCAGTACGGCAGAACAGTTCAGAGCTGTACCAGCTGTTCCAGAGTGGCGGTTACCCCCACCTCTCGCAAACTGTTGAGGCACCACTCAAACGCCGCTACAAACTCGGCAGACTGGGCAATGGCTCCGCCAAATATCTCCTCTGCGCCCAGCAAGCGCTGCACGATCAGCGGGTCATCCTTGACCAGCGCCTGACAATAGTCAGCCCTGGGGTCGGGTATGGCATAGGTCTGGCCATTCTCGTCAACCCCCTTGAGATACAGGGCCCAGGCCGCCACCACCAGCGCCGCACGCTTGAGCTCGCGACCATCGGCAATCAAGCGGTTAATGGTCGGTACGGTGAATTTGGGGAATTTTGACGAACCATCGGAGCACACGCGCTCCAGCTGGTCGGCGATGGCCTGGTTGGAGAACCGTTGCACCAGGGTGTCTTTGTACGCAGTGAGGTCAATCCCGGGCACCGGCGCCAGTTGCGGGGTCACGTCCAGGTCCATGTAGGCACGCATATAGGCCACGAACAGCGGGTCATTCATGGTCTCGTGGACGAAACGATAGCCCTTGAGAAACCCCAGGTAGGTCAGCGCCAGGTGACTGCCATTGAGCAGTTTGATTTTCATCTCTTCGTAGGGCGTGACGTCATCGGTCATTTGCACGCCAACGGTTTCCCAGGCCGGGCGGCCGGTGCTGAACTTGTCTTCAAGTACCCACTGGATAAACGGCTCGCAGACCACCGGCCAGGCGTCGTCGATGCCCAGTTGATCGTGCAGTTGCAGGCGATGGGCGTTGCTGGTCATGGGGGTGATGCGGTCAACCATGGCGTTGGGAAAGCTGACATGGGTCGCGATCCAGTCATGCAGGTCGGCATCGCTCAGGGCTGCATAGGCCAGCAGGGCTTTGCGCGCCACGCCGCCGTTGTGGGGCAGGTTATCGCAAGACATCAGGGTAAAGGCGTCCGTACCCGCTGCCCGGCGTCGGGCCAGGGCGGCAAACAGCACGCCAAATACGGTTCGCGGTTGTTTCGGGTGGGCCAGATCCCGCTGAATCCGGGGCAGGGTGGCCATGAATTCGCCGCTGCTGTCGTCAATGCAATAACCGCCTTCGGTAATGGTCAGCGAGACAATCCGGATGTCCGGGCTCGCGAGCTTGTCGAGCACCGCCTCGATACTGTCTTCGGCCAGCAGCATGTCACTGATGGAGCCGATGATGCGGCTTTGGGTGTCGTCGCTGTCGCCCAGTTCGAACAGGGTGTAGAGATAGTCCTGCCCGGCCAGGTCATCGCGCATTTTGCGGTCTTCGGACCGCAGGCCGATGCCGCAGATGCTCCAGTCCAGGTCGCGGCCCTGATTCATCAGCGCATCGGTATAAAAGGCCTGGTGCGCGCGGTGAAATCCACCGACCCCGATATGGGCTATGCCGTGCCGTCTGTCGCTCGCGAGGTAAGCTGGCTTTTCAACTTTACTGGTCAGGTTATCGAGGTTGCGGCGATTGAGTTTCATGGGTGCGATCTCAAAAAACGTTAGGCAGCAGCGCGCAGCGGGCGGGTGATCGCCAGCCCCTGTGCGTCGAATAGGTGGCAATGTTCACTGTCCAGGTGCAAGTGCAACTGCTCGCCGTACTGGCTCGCCATGTCCCCGCGAATGCGCATGGTCAGCGGTTCGCCGCAGGCAGTAATCACATGGCAATAGGTGTCGCTGCCCAGGCGCTCGCCGACATCGGCGGTGACGGTCAGGGTGCAATCACCGGGTCTGGCCAGGTTCAGGTGTTCCGGGCGGATCCCCAGGGTAACCTCGCCGCCAATGCTCAGTGACGCGCCGCTCAGGGGCAACTGGATGCGGGTACCGGCGTCCAGTTCAACTTCGCAGCCTTGGCCATCGACCCGACTGACCTTGCCTTTGAGGAAGCCCATTTTCGGGGTGCCGAGAAAACCGGCGACAAACAGGTTGACCGGCTGGTGGTACAGATCCAGGGGCGAGCCGACCTGCTCGACCTTGCCGGCGTTGAGTACCACCACCTTGTCGGCGAGGGTCATGGCCTCGACCTGATCGTGGGTCACGTAAATCATGGTCGCCTGCAGTTCCTGATGCAGACGCGCCAGTTCCAGGCGCATCTGTACCCGCAGGGCGGCATCGAGGTTGGACAGCGGTTCGTCAAACAGGAATATCTTCGGGTTGCGCACGATTGCCCGGCCGATTGCCACCCGCTGGCGTTGCCCGCCGGACAGGTGCTTGGGCTTGCGCTCGAGCAAAGGCGCAAGCTCGAGAATACGCGCCGCTTCGTTGACCTTTTTTTCGACTTCGGCTTTGGCCACACCGGCCAGGTCGAGGGCGAACGACATGTTTTTACGCACGGTCATGTGCGGGTACAGGGCGTAAGTCTGGAACACCATCGCCAGATCACGCTTGGCCGGGCTGACTTCGGTGATGTCGCGTCCGTCCAGCTCGATGGTACCGTCAGTCACTTCTTCGAGCCCGGCAATCAGGCGCAGCAGAGTGGACTTGCCGCACCCCGACGGGCCGACGAAGACCACGAACTCACGGTCGTTCACTTCAAGGTCGATGCCCTTGATGATCGAAAAACCTTCAAAGCCTTTTTGCAAATTCTTGATTTTCAGGTTGGCCATGATGGGCCTCCAAAGGTGATTTTTATTTGACTGCGCCAAAGGACAAGCCGCGAACCAGCTGTTTCTGGCTGATCCAGCCAAAAATCAGGATAGGGGCACAGGCCAGGGTCGAAACGGCAGACAATTTGGCCCAGAACAAGCCTTCGGGGCTGGAGTAGGAAGCGATCAGCGCGGTCAGTGGCGCGGCGCTGGATGACGTCAGGTTGAGTGACCAGAAGGCCTCGTTCCAGCACAGGATCAGCGACAGCAGCAGGGTCGAGGCCAGCCCGCCCTTGCTGATGGGCAGCAGTACGCGAAGCATTTCCTGCCACAGAGTGGCGCCATCAAGGCGGGCCGCTTCCAGGATGTCCTTGGGGATGTCCTTGAAGTAGGTGTAAATCATCCAGACCACGATCGGCAGATTGATCAGGGTGTAGATGATGATCAGCGCGGTCCGGGTGTCCAGCAGGCCGAAGGATTTGGCCAGCAGGTAAATCGGCATCAGCACCCCCACCGGCGGCAGCATTTTGGTGGAGAGCATCCACAGCAACGTGCCTTTGGTCCGTTTGGTCTCGTAAAAGGCCATGGAGTACGCGGCCGGGATGGCAATCAACATGCTCAGGGCAGTAGCGGTGAACGAGATCACCACCGAGTTCCAGGCGAAGTGGAAATACCCGCTGCGTTCTTCAATGTGCAGGTAGTTCTCCAGGGTCGGAGTGAAAATGAACTGCGGCGGCGTGGCGAATGCGTCGATCTCGGTTTTGAAGCTGGTAAGCACCATCCAGAAGATCGGGAAGAAAATCAGGATGGCGATGGCCCAGGCCAGGGTGCCCAGCAGCAGGCTTTGCAGGCGACGCGATTGTTGCAGTGTCATCACTTGGCCCTCACGGCTTGTCAGTCAGGTTTTTACCCAGCATGCGCACCAGGATGATGGCTGCGATGTTGGCAATCACGACCGCGATAAGACCACCGGCCGAGGCCATGCCCACATCGAACTGCACCAGCGCCTGGTTGTAGATCAGGTAGGCCAGGTTGGTCGACGCATAGCCGGGGCCGCCATTGGTGGTGGTGAAGATTTCGGCAAACACCGAAAGTAAAAAGATGGTTTCGATCATCACCACCACGGCGATGGGGCGCGCCAGGTGTGGCAGGGTCAGGTGCCAGAAAATCGCGATGGGGCCGGCGCCATCCAGGCGAGCGGCTTCTTTTTGATCCTGGTCGAGGGACTGCATGGCGGTCATCAGGATCAGAATGGCGAAGGGCAGCCATTGCCACGACACAATGATGATGATCGACAGCAGCGGGTAGTGCGCCAGCCAGTCAACCGGCTGGGCGCCAAACAATTTCCAGACCGCGGCGAGCACGCCGGACACCGGGTGAAAGATCAGGTTTTTCCAGATCAGCGCGCCCACGGTGGGCATGATGAAAAACGGAGAAATCAGCAATACCCGCACGATGCCGCGGCCCATGAACTCACTGGCCTCCAGCAGGGCGCTGATCAACACCCCGAGGACCACACTGATCAGCAATACACTGCCCACCAGCAGCAAGGTATTGGTGGCGCCGGGCAAGAACCCCGAGTCGGTCAGGAAGTAGGTGAAGTTTTCCAGCCCTACAAACTGGTTTTCGCCCGGGTACAGCAGGTTGTAGCGAATCAGCGAAAAGTACAGGGTCATGCCCAGCGGTACGATCATCCACAGCAGCAATAGCGCCACTGAAGGCGTGACCAGGAACCAGCCGGGGTTGAACAGCCGTGATTTACGCACCGGCAACGGGGCGTCAATCGCCGGGGAAACAGTCGAAGTGGTCATGGTGAATGGCACCTGTGCTTTTGCGGGCGCTGGCTTGCCTGCGATGGCATCTACTCAATCTGAAAATCAGATCGGGTTGTTAGCATCGCTGGCAAGCCAGCTCCCACAAATTCGGGAGGCTATCCCGCTTTTATTTTGGGTAACCCGCGCGTTTCATTTCGCGCTCGGTGGTCTGTTGTGCTGCGGCCAGGGCCTGGTCAACCGTCATCTGGCCAATCAGCGCGGCGGAGAACAACTTGCCGACCTGGGTACCCACGGCCTGGAACTCCGGGATGGTGACCAACTGTATGCCGACGTAAGGCACAGGTTTGAGGGTAGGGTCATTGGGCTTGGCGGCCTTGAGCGATTCCAGGGTCACCTTGGCAAAGGGTGCAGCCTTGAGGTAGGCGTCACTGTAGGTCGAGGCGCGGGTGCCCGGCGGCACATTGGCAATGCCGTCTTTCTCGGCCACCAGTGCCCCGTACTCCCTGGACGTGGCCCAGGTGCTGAAGGTTTTGGCGGCGTCCTTGGCCTTGGACGTAGTGGGGATGGCCAGCGCCCAGGAATACAACCAGGCGCTGCCTTTGTCGGTCACTGCATGGGGGGCGAAGGTGAAACCGACCTTGTCGGCCACTTTGCTCTGGGTCGGGTCGGTAACGAATGAACCGGCGACGCTGGCATCGACCCAGATCGCGCATTTGCCGCTGTTGAACAGCGCCAGGTTTTCGTTGAAGCCGTTGCTGGTGGCACCCGGAGGGCCCGAGGCTTTCATGGTGTTGACGTAAAAGTTGAGGGCGTTCTTCCACTCGGGGCCGGTAAATTCAGGCTGCCACTTCTCATCGAACCAGCGCGCGCCGTAGGCATTGGCGACCGTGCTGATCAGCGCTATGTTTTCACCCCAGCCCGCTTTGCCCCGCAGGCAAATCCCGTATTGCTCTTTTTCGGGTTTGTTCAGGGTTTTGGCGAATTCTGCAATCTGCTCCCAGGTCGGGTGCTCGGGCATGGTCAGCCCGGCTTCCTTGAACAGGTCGGTGCGGTAGTAGGTCATAGAGCTTTCGGCATAAAACGGCAGGGCGTAAAGCGTGCCCTTGACTGACAAGCCATCGCGTACCGAGGGAAATACATCTTCAATGGCGTAGGACGCAGGCAGCTCGTTCATCGGTTCCAGCCAGCCCTTGGCTCCCCAGAGTGCAGCTTCGTACATGCCGATGGTCAGTACATCGAACTGGCCACCCTGGGTGGCAATGTCTGTGGTGAGGCGTTGGCGCAGTACGTTTTCTTCCAGCACCACCCAGTTCAGCTTGATATCCGGGTGTTCGCTCTCGAAGGTTTTGGCGAGCTTCTGCATGCGGATCATGTCGCTGTTGTTGACCGTCGCAATGGTCAGCGTTTGTGCGCCCAGGCTGATACCGCTGAGGGTCATGCACATGGCTACACATAACGCTTTGACAGGAATATTCATTGAGCACTCCACTTCTTCGGCCAAGGCGGCCTTGAAGGACGGTTATTGTTTTTATGGCTGCCCGCTGACACGAGCGCATAGGGCCGATTACAGCCCTCAATCACCGGCGTGACAAATCACTGGTAGCACTGCAACCGATACTATTTTGCACTGCGCAGACGTTCGCTCAGCACCGGCAGGTTTTGCTCGGTCAAACGCTGTACGGCCAGACGGCGGTAGTGTGACGGGGTCATGCCTTTAAGTTGCTGAAAGCGCCGGTTGAAGTTGGAAATATTGCTGAAACCCGACTCGAAGCACACGTCCGTTACCGCTTTGCGGCCATCGGCGAGTAATTCGCAGGACTTGCTGATGCGCAGGCGATTGACGAATTCGATAAAGCAGCGCCCCGTGGCTTGCTTGAATACCCGGGAAAAGTAGGTAGGTTTCATGCCCATGTAGTCGGCGACTTCTTCGAGGGTCAGCTCCCGGGCATAGTGACTGAAGATGTAATCCACAGCGCGGTTGGTCCGCTCTATGGTGTGCTCGTCGGCCAGGTTGCCTGAGGTGACGCCGGACAGCAGTTGATAGTTGTCGCAGTCGGCCAGCAGCTCCATCAGGATCAGAAAGTGCCCTAGGCGGGTCACTCCGGTGGCATTGGCAATGGTCTGCATCAAGGCCATGGCTTTGCGGATGGTGGGCTTGCAGTGAAACTCGATGCCGTACTGGGCCCGCTCCAGCATCGGCGTGAGACCTTTGAGCTCGGTAAACACCGAGGCGGCGCTGCCCAGCAGCTCATCGGTAAAATTGACCAGCATGTCGCGCTTGGGCACCACTTCATCTGCGGCCACCTGGCTGATCCAGTTGTGGGGCAGGTTGGGGCCGGTGAGGAACAGCGTCTCGGGGTAGAAGTTACCGATATAGTCGCCTACGAACACTTTGCCGCTGCTGGCCACAATCAGGTGCAGCTCGTATTCCTTGTGGAAATGCCAGCGTACCAGCGGGCAAGGGAAGCCATGCTGGCGATAAATGATCGACAGGCCATTATGGTCATCCATCAATTCGTATGAAGGGTCTGTAGCTCGGGCGAGACGAGTCATGGGCTTGGCCGTTGGTGGTCTTGTTATGGGGCTGATCATGCTGTCTTTTGAAAATTCCTGCCAGCCACGGCTCAATTTCCTGCCTGTTCAAGGATAGACACTATGAAAACACTGTTATTGATTGGCATGGGCTCGGGCAATCCGCAGCAGATCACCGTGCAGGCAATTGAGGCACTGAACCGCACCTCGGTGTTCTTTGTACTGGACAAGGGCAAAACCACTGACGACCTGGTACGGCTGCGGCTGGAAATCTGCGAGCGTTACATCCGTGAGCCGGCTTATCGGGTGGTTCAGGTCAGTGATCCGCAGCGTGACAGTGCTACCCCGTCCTATAGACAGGGGGTTGAGGACTGGCATGAGCTGCGGGCCGAGGTGTTTGCGCGGCTGATCGAGGACGAGCTGGGGGAGGGGGAGTGCGGGGCATTTCTGCTCTGGGGCGAGCCGGCTTTGTATGACAGCACCTTGCGCATTCTGCAGCGGGTGCGGGCCAATGGCTGCAGCGGGTTCGACTATGAGGTGATCCCCGGTATCAGCAGCGTGCAGGCCCTGGCGGCCCGGCATCGGGTGGCACTCAATGACATTGGTCAGCCGATCCGTATCACCACGGGGCGGCGACTGGTGGCCGAAGACCTGGACAATGTGGTGGTGATGCTCGATGCCCACTGCGCGTTCCAGGCTTTTGTCCATGAAGACCTGGATATTTACTGGGGCGCCTATATCGGCACAGCGGACGAGATCCTGATTGCCGGCAAGCTGGCGGATGTCAGCCAGCAGATCAGGCATGCCCGCGAGGCGGCCAGATTGCGCAAGGGCTGGATCATGGACACGTATTTGCTGCGCCGGTCAGCGAAATCGGACTGACCCCATCGCGAGGCAAGCTCGCTCCTACAGGCGACCGGGGTGATCTGTGGGAGTGACCTGTGGGAGCTGGCTTGCCAGCGATGGAGGCAACCAGGTGGTGGCCGTGTGCTGCCATCGCGAGGCAAGCTCGCTCCTACAGGCGACCGGGGTGACTTGTGGGAGTGACCTGTGGGAGCTGGCTTGCCAGCGATGGAGACAACCGGGTGGTGGTCGGGTGCTGCCATCGCGAGGCAAGCTCGCTCCTACAGGGAGTGGCTACGGTTCTTGGCTTCGATCCACTGCGACATGTATTGGGTACTCTTGTGCTGGTGATGACGCAACATGGCCCCGGTGAAGTTGTTGCGCCGGTGCTGTTCAAGCTCCGCGCGGCAGGCTTCGATGCGTTGCACCAGCGCCGGGCCATGGCTGGCTTTGAGGTACCGCGCCTGCAGTAACGCCTGGCCGTTGTGTTGCGCCTGCTGCCACGCCTGGGGGGTGCGGTACAGCTCGACGGCCGCCTGCGCAATGGCGCTGGCACTCTGTTCTACGGCACCGGCCCACGGCATGTCACCGTGCATGCCTTCCGCACCCACCGGGGTGGTGACATTAGGGGTGCCGCAAAGCATGGCGTCGGCGATTTTGCCTTTGATGCCGGCGCCAAAGCGTAAAGGGGCCAGGCAGATCCGTGCGTTGCTCATCACGGCCAGGGCATCCTCGGCCCAGTTGAGTACATGAAAACCCTGGGCCGGGTTATGCAGGGCCGTGGCTTTGGGCGGCGTGTAGGCACCGTAGACATGCAGTTGGGCGTCGGGCAGTTGCTGGCGGATCAGCGGCCAGATATGGGTTTTCATCCATAACACGGCGTCCCAGTTCGGCCCATGGCGGAAGTTGCCGATGCTCAAGAAATGCTGGCGCTGCTCGTAAGGCACGAATTGCTCAGGGACGCTGTCAACCATCAGCGGACACCAGTGCAACAGTGCCTCGGGAACCTGAAACTGCTCCACCAGAAGATCGATTTCGTATTCGGAAATCATCAGGTTCAGGTCGCTGCGGTAGATCGCGGCGATTTCCCGTTGCGCAAGGTCGGCATCGGCCATGTGTTCAAAGGTGGTACGTTGCCCCGGGGCGAACAGGCTGCTGAAGTCATCCTGCTCCGGGTTGTGCTTGAGCCGCGCCTTGAGTTGCAGGTGACGGGCGTCGCGCAGGCTTTGTAAGTCGGAGGTTTCCAGGACTCGCAAGGCATTCGGGCAGTGCTTCTCAACGCGCCAGCCGAACTGCTCCTCCATCATGAAACGGTCGAACAGGACGATATCCGGGGCCAGTTCACTGATAAAGGTGTCGAAGCTGCTGTTATTGAGCTCGATCCCGACTTCATCGATGCCCAGCGCTGCCAGGTCGGCCTTGTGCTCGCTAACCCCGGCCGGGCTACTGAAGGTGATCTGCCAGCCGTGCTGCAAGAAACTGTCGATGATTTGCATCATGTGCCCGCCCGCCGCAGAAGAGCGAGGCTCGGGCCACACGTAGCCAATGATCAGGACGTGGGTTGGGCGAGGGGACGACATGGGCGGTTCCTTGAAGCCTGAGGCTGAAAAAAGGCGGCAATTAGAACACAACACTGCATTGATCATGTGTGGGAGCTGGCTTGCCAGCGATGAGATCGCCATGATCGGTCCTGCAAGCCGGGTTGAATCCATCGCTGGCAAGCCAGCCGCCACAGGATGACATTGACCTGTTACAAAGCACTGCGTAGCCTTGCACGTTCGAGGTTCTTCGCCACGCGAAGCTAAGAAGGGAACGCGGTATGCCGCGGCTGCCCCCGCAACTGTAAACGGTCGATGACCTTGCAATGCCACTGCTGAACAAGCGGGAAGGCGCAAGGTCGGTGTCAGCCCCGGCTGATACCCCGCCGTAAGCCAGGAGACCTGCCTCGTCACAGATTCTTACTTCAACCGGGCGGGGTGATCCGGTGGCGAAGACTGACCGCGCACAGCCTGCGGTCGTCGTCCCGTATGCCCGCCGCTTGCCAAAGGGCATCCGATGAAAACACTGGCCAAAATCCCTGTCACTATCGTTACCGGCTTTCTCGGTTCGGGCAAAACCACACTGCTGCGGCACATGCTGGATAACGCCCAGGGCCGCCGTATTGCGGTGATCGTCAATGAGTTCGGTGAGCTGGGTATCGACGGTGAAATCCTCAAGCAGTGCACCATCGGCTGCACCGAAGAAGAAGCCAACGGCCGCGTTTATGAACTGGCCAATGGTTGCCTGTGCTGCACCGTGCAGGAAGAGTTCTTCCCGGTGATGCGCGAACTGGTGGCCCGTCGCGGCGATATCGACCATATCCTGATCGAAACCTCGGGCCTGGCCCTGCCCAAACCTCTGGTGCAAGCCTTCCAGTGGCCGGAAATCCGCAGCGCCTGCACGGTTGACGCGGTTATTACCGTCGTCGACAGCCCGGCTGTGGCTGCCGGCACTTTTGCCGCGTTCCCGGATCAGGTCGACGCCCAGCGCAAACTCGACCCGAATCTGGACCACGAGTCGCCTCTGCACGAGCTGTTTGCTGATCAGCTGGCCAGCGCCGATCTGGTGATCCTCAATAAAGCCGACCTGATCAGCCCTGAAGATCTGGCCCGGGTGCGCGCCGAAGTCGCCGAAGAGCTGCCACCTGCGGTGAAGGTGATCGAGGCCAGTAGCGGCCGCTTGCCTCTGGATGTGCTGTTGGGGCTGGGTGCCGGCTCCGAGGATCATATCGATGACCGCCACAGCCACCACGATCACCACCACGACGGTGATGATGACCACGACGATCATGACCACGATGCCTTCGATTCGATTTCCATCGAGCTGCCTGAAGGCGAAGAAAGCGTATTGATGCAAGCCCTGACGCAACTGGTGGTCCAGCACGGCATTCTGCGGGTCAAAGGCTTTGCAGCCATCCCGGGCAAGCCGATGCGCTTGTTGATCCAGGGTGTGGGTACCCGCTTTGACAAGCACTTCGACCGTGCCTGGGGCCGCGATGAAGCACGCAGCACCCGGCTGGTGCTGATCGGTCAGGATCTGGACGCGGCACTGCTCGAGTCCACCCTGCGCACAGCGTTGAGCGCTTAAACCATGCATTTGCTCAGGACCCAGCCTGGTGGCTTTGTATCGGACGACAACATTGCCGACCTCGGACAGACCCCCGCCGAGCTGGTGATCCTGTGCAGCGGTGATTCAAGCCTGGCACTGCTGGCGCAAGCCGCGCAGCAGTTGCCTGAAAATTATCCTGGCCTGCGTCTGGCAAACCCGATGCAGGTACAGAATCACGGCTCGGTCGACCTGTATTTCGATCAGGTGCTGCAACACGCCAAAGTGATCCTGCTGTCATTGCACGGCGGCATAGGTTACTGGCGCTACGGCATCGAGCGCTTGATGCAGCTGGCCGAACGTGGCGTCACCCTGATTCTGGTGCCGGGCGATGACCGTCCCGACCCGGAGCTCAGCGCACTGAGCACGGTGGCGGCCGGCGAGGGTGAGCGTCTGTGGCATTTTCTGCGCCAGGGCGGGTTGCACAATGCCTTGCAACTCTATCGTTGCCTGGCCACCCAGTGGCTGGGCCGCGACTATGGGTGGGACGAGCCGCAAACCTTGCCCCGTACCGCGATTTATCATCCGGCGCATTCCAGCCCGCAACTCAGTCACTGGCAGGCTGACTGGCAACCCGGGTATCCGGTGGCGGCGCTGCTGTTCTATCGCTCGCATTTGCAGGCGGCCAATACCGCGTTTGTCGATGTGTTCTGCCAGCGCATGCAGGCCGCAGGTCTCAATCCCTTGCCGGTTGCCGTGGCCAGTCTCAAGGAGCCGGGTTGCCTGGCAATGGTGGAGGACTGGCTGGATGAGGTTCAGGCCGCAGTCATTCTCAATACCACCGGTTTCGCTCAGTCGAGCCCCGAAGCCCCGCACCTGCGGCCGTTTCGGCGCAATATCCCGGTAATTCAGGCCATCTGCGCCCAGGACAACGAGCCCGGCTGGCGCGACAGCGAACAAGGCCTTGGCCCGCGAGACCTGGCGATGCACATTGCCTTGCCGGAACTGGACGGGCGAATCATCAGTCGCCCGATCAGTTTTAAAGACCTGGCCTGGCGCAGTGAGCGCAGCCAGTCGGATGTGGTGTGTTATCGCGCGCAGCCGGAACGCATGGACTTTGTCGCGGAGCTGGCGCGGCGCTGGGTCGAATTGGCACGGGTGCCAAACCCGCAAAAGCGCATTGCGCTGATTCTGGCCAACTACCCGACCCGCGACGGTCGCATCGGCAATGGCGTGGGGCTGGACACACCGGCCGCCGCGCTGAATATCCTGCGGGCTTTGCAGCTCGAGGGGTATCCGCTGGATTGCCGGTTGCCCGAGACTGGCACTGCGCTGATTCAGGAGTTGCTCGGCGGGGTCAGTAATGACCCTGACAGCCTGGACCTGCGGCCCTGTATGCAAAGCCTGGCCCTGGAAGAGTACTGGACGATGTTCAATCGCTTGCCCGAGGCCAATCGCCAGGCAGTGATTGAGCGCTGGGGCATGCCGCAGACCGATCCAATGTTCCGTAGCGGACGGCTGATGGTCGCGGGTTTGCGTTTTGGCCTGACGTTTGTCGGGATTCAACCGGCCCGGGGCTATCAGGTGGATGCCAGTGCGGTGTATCACGACCCCGATCTGGTGCCGCCCCATGGCTATCTGGCGTTCTACTTCTGGTTGCGTAACACCTACGGCGCCCATGCCGTGGTCCATGTGGGCAAGCATGGCAACCTGGAGTGGCTACCGGGCAAAGGCGTCGGGCTGTCGGAACAGTGCTGGCCGGACGCAATACTCGGCCCCATGCCCAACGTCTATCCGTTTATCGTCAATGATCCCGGGGAAGGCGCCCAGGCCAAGCGCCGGACCCAGGCGGTGATCATCGATCACTTGATGCCACCGCTGACCCGGGCTGAAACCTATGGTCCGTTGCGCGACCTGGAACTGCTGGCCGACGAATACTACGAAGCGCAGCTGCTTGATCCGCGCCGGGCCCGTGAATTGCAGCGTGACATCCTCAAGCTGGTGCGCGAAACCCGGATCGACCGCGAGTTGCAGCTGGACGAGAAACTCGACAGTGATGCCGATGCCGCGATCTGGTTGCCACGGCTGGATACCTATCTGTGCGACCTGAAGGAGTCACAGATCCGCGACGGCTTGCATATATTCGGCGAATCGCCGGCCGGGCGTTTACGTATCGACACGCTGCTGGCGCTGTTGCGCATCCCCCGTGGCGATGGCCGCGGGGCGCAATCCAGTGTGCTGCGGGCGTTGGCCAAAGCCTTTGAACTGGCGTTTGATCCGCTGGACTGTGCGCTGGCAGAACCCTGGACAGCACGCCAGCCTGCGGCGCTGGTGGCGGTCAGTGATGCGCTGTGGCGCACTGCCGGGGATACCCGCGAGCGTCTGGAACTGTATGCCGGGCAGCTGATTGAACAGGCATTGGCCGGCACTCTGCAATTGCCCGAAACCCCGAAATGGCTGGAAGTGCGGGGGATTTTCCAGGCCTTGCTGGAGATCGTGGCGCCGCGTCTGGATGCTTGCGGCCCGGCCGAGATGCAAGGCTTGCTGGATGCCCTGCATGGCCGCTTTGTGCCGGCGGGGCCCAGTGGTGCGCCGAGTCGCGGACGGCTGGATGTATTGCCCACCGGGCGTAATTTCTTTTCGGTGGATGTGCGCAACCTGCCAACCACCACCGCCTGGCGCATAGGTTTTCAGTCGGCCAATCTGATTCTGGAGCGTCACTTGCAGGACCACGGCGATCACTTGCGCCAGTTGGGCCTGTCCGTGTGGGGCACCGCAACCATGCGTACCGGCGGTGATGATATCGCCCAGGCCATGGCCCTGATGGGCGTGCGCCCGGTGTGGGCCACCGGCAGTCAGCGGGTGGATGATTTCGAAATCCTGCCGGTCAGCTTGCTGGACCGGCCGCGGGTCGACGTGACCTTGCGTGTGTCGGGCTTCTTCCGCGATGCCTTTGCCAATCTGATCCGCCTGTTCGATGCGGCGGTGCAAGCCGTGGCCGCACTGGACGAGCCGGATGATCTGAACCCGCTGGCTGCCAAAGTCCGCAGTGAACGTGAGCAACTGGTGCAGCAAGGGCTGGCACCCGAGCTGGCGGCGCGGCAAGCAGGCTGGCGCATATTCGGCGCCAGGCCCGGGGCCTATGGCGCCGGTGTGCAAAACGCCATTGACGGTCGTTTGTGGCAGAGCCGCGATGATTTGGCGCAGGTGTATCTGAACTGGGGCGGTTACGCCTATGGTGCCGGTGATGAAGGCACCGGTGCCCGTGACCAGTTCGCCCGGCGCTTGAGTCAGGTGCAGGCAGTGGTACAAAACCAGGACAACCGTGAGCACGATGTGCTCGACTCCAACGACTACTACCAGTTCCAGGGCGGCATGCTCGCGGCGGTGGAGACCTTGAGCGGTGAAAAAGCCGCCAGTTATCACGGCGACCACAGTCAGCCGGACCTGCCGAAAATCCGCACCCTCAAGGAAGAGCTGAACCGGGTGATCCGATCCCGTGCCGCCAATCCGAAGTGGATCGACGGGGTCAAGCGTCATGGCTACAAAGGCGCGTTCGAAATGGCCGCGACCCTGGATAACCTGTTTGCCTTTGACGCGACCACGCATCTTATCGATGACCATCAGTACGCGTTGCTGGCAGATGCCTATTTGCTCGACCCGGATACCCGTGAATTTGTTCAGCAGCACAACCCCCATGCCTTGCGCGATATGACCGAGCGCCTGCTCGAAGCCCAGCAGCGCGGGTTGTGGGAGGCGCCCGGGGACTACCGCGAGGCGCTGGAAAACCTGTTGCTGGATATCGAAGAAGATTGAGCTTGGCTCTACTGCAGTGCTCTTGGCACGGCCCCCGTTGCCGGCATCGCGATGCAAGCTTGCTCCTACAGACTTTACGCAAGGATTTGGATACATGACTGACACCCCGCATTTCCCGTTGTCGGCGGTGGTCGGCGCGGACTCACTCAAGCTTGCGCTGTGCTTGACGGCTATCGACCCGAAAATTGGCGGAGTGCTGATCGAGGGCCCCCGCGGCATGGCCAAATCCACCCTGGCCCGGGGCCTTGCCGACTTACTGGCAAGCGGTCAGTTCGTCACCTTGCCATTGGGCGCCACCGAAGAACGGCTGGTGGGCACGCTCGATCTGGACGCCGCGCTGGGGCAGGGCAAGGCGCAATTCTCCCCAGGAGTGCTGGCCAGGGCCGATGGCGGAGTGCTGTATGTCGATGAAGTGAACCTGCTGGCCGATCATCTGGTGGACGTACTGCTGGATGTGGCAGCCAGTGGCACCAATGTGGTCGAACGCGACGGTATTTCCCATCGGCACGCTGCGCGCTTTGTCTTGATTGGCACCATGAATCCGGAAGAGGGTGAGTTGCGCCCGCAATTGCTTGACCGCTTTGGCCTTAATGTGGCCATGAACAGTCAGCCGCAGCCTGCCGAGCGCGGCGAAATCATTAGGCGGCGCTTGAGTTTTGACCTGGATCCCCAAGGGTTTTGTGAGCAGTGGGCCGCTGCACAGGATGCGTTGCGTGAGCGTTGCCAGCAGGCTCGTGAACGGCTGCAGGGCATTGAGCTGGATGACCAGTCGCTGGCAGTGATCACCGCGCGCTGTTATGCGGCGGCGGTTGATGGCATGCGCGCGGATCTTGTCTGGCTGCGCGCGGCGCGGGCCCATGCCGCTTGGCGTGGGGCCGGGGTGATCAGTCTGGAGGATATTGATGCGGTGGCCGAGTTTGCCTTGCGCCATCGACGTCGCCAGCAGCCTGCTGAGGCGCCGACGCCACAACAGTCGCAACCGCAAGCGCAATCCGGCAGTGCCTCGTCCAGTACCGGCCAGGGCCAATGGGGCGAATTGCCTGCGCAGCCTCAGGCCATGGGTGGCAGGCGCGAAGTGCCGAGCTGGCCAAAAAAGCCTTAGGCATTCGCCCCCGATCCAGTGCGGGGGCGGATGCCAGACCCCGGGCAGGCCAACTGGGCCAGGGCAAACTGGGTGCCAGTCGCAATGCAGCCGGCGGTACCGTGGACTGGGTGCAAACCCTGCTGCGCGGCCGCCCGCAACAGCGTACAGATCTGGCCTACAAGACCCGCCAGAGTGCAGCCCAAGAGCTGTGGCTGGTGGTGGTGGATGCTTCGTCTTCCACCCGTCGGCATCAGGCGCTGGGGGATGCCAAGGGGTTACTGGCCCAGGTGTTTGAGGATGCTTATCGGCAGCGGGTGCGGGTGGCGGTGATGACTGCCAGTGGCAGTGCGCCGCAATGGCAGGTCTGCGGTGCCAAAGCATCTGCGGCCTTGAACCAGTGGTTGCTGACGCTGGGAGCGGGGGGTGGAACGCCGTTGCTGGAAGCCCTGGCGGATGTTGCACAGTGGCTGAAAACCCGTCGCAAGCAGTTTGCAGAAGAACAACAACGTTTTTTATTGCTCACCGACGGTCGTCTCAAAGACGGTCCGGCTCTGCCCGCCATTGAATGTCCGGGGTTGTTGATCGATATGGAGCGGGGGCCGATTCGACTTGGCAAGTCACGGCGGATGGCGGCTGATCTGGCTCTTGAATACACACATATCGATGAGTTGAAACAACTGTAGGAGCGAGCTTTCAAGCGCTCGCGAGCAAGCTCGCTCCTACAGGTTCGGGATCAGGCCGGCATTACCCAGGGTTGCAAGGTGTAGCCTTCGCTGCTCAGTTCGGCACGGGCTTGTGCCAGCAGGCTTGCAAGTTGGGCGGCGTCAGCACAGGCGCTGCGCGGGATTTGTTTGCGACCGATACGGGTGTTGGTGCGGTCAATGACCGTCAGGCTCAATTCGCCATGACCGTCTTGTGCAGCCCAGGCAACACATTGAAAAGGTTCAAAGGCGTGGCCGGCAATCAAAAGTGCTTCGTTGAAACGGAGCGGGGCGTTCATAGGGTTGTCTCTCTGGTGTGCCCATCAAGTGATTAACCGTCGGCTGGGCTTACCGTTCGGTTGGTTACTTGTACTGATGACCTCAGACCCGCCTCAGGTCACACACTTTCATGACTTTTTTAAAAGTATTTTTAAAAGCCTGATGCAGATCAATTTTTAACCCCCTGAAAACCTCTGCCGCCGCTTTTCGATGGCCCCGTACGCCTTTGTGCTCAAGTGCGTATTTGGCGATGAGGGTTATAGGGAATTGATCCAAGTGGCGGGCACAGTTTTGTCATACGTTACACCTACCTTAAAACCCTGCCTGTTCTCATCCCATTTATGCTTTTTGGCGTCAAGGAACAGTCATGCTTGTGATGTCCTCCCCGCGACGCCTTTTAGTTGTAGATCCCTGTGACGATTGCCACGCACTGCTGCCGGGGTTGCGTACCATTGGTTGGGCAGTGGACAGCTGTAGCCTTGAGTCGGTCAGCAGCCATTCATGTGATGTCGGATTGTTCCGGCTCCAGCCATTTCATCTAGAGCACCCCGAAGCCGTCAAAGACATGATCAGTCGCAGCGGTACCGAGTGGATCGCCGTACTCAGTGCTGACGTATTGAAGCTGAAAAACGCAGGCGATTTTGTTTGCGAATGGTTTTTTGACTTCCATACGCTTCCCTTCGATTTTTCGCGGGTCCAGGTCACCCTTGGCCGTGCATTCGGTATGGCCCGTTTACGTGGTCACGCCACCACTCACGCCAATAATCCAGGGCACGAGTTACTGGGCCAAAGCCGGGTCATTCATGACTTGCGAAAACTGCTGGGCAAATTGGCACCTACCGAATCGCCCATATTGATCCGTGGCGAAAGCGGCACGGGAAAGGAACTGGTCGCCCGTACTCTGCATCGAGAGTCCCAGCGCAACGGCAAGCCCTTTGTGGCGATAAATTGTGGCGCCATCCCTGAGCACTTGATTCAGTCAGAGCTGTTCGGCCACGAGAAGGGTGCCTTTACCGGTGCGCATCAGCGCAAGATCGGGCGCATTGAAACGGCCAATGGAGGCACCCTGTTTCTGGATGAAATCGGTGACCTGCCGCTGGAGTTGCAAGCCAACTTGTTGCGTTTTTTGCAGGACAAGCACATTGAGCGGGTAGGGGGCAGCCAAGCGATTCCTGTTGATGTGCGGGTACTGGCGGCAACCCACGTCGATCTTGAGACTGCCATTGTCGACGGCCGGTTTCGTGAAGATCTGTACTACAGGCTTAACGTATTACAGGTTGTCACCGCCCCTTTACGGGACCGTACGGGTGATCTGGCGTTGCTGGCCAATCATTTTGCGCATCTCTACAGCCTGGAGACCGGGCGTCGCCCGCGTACCTTCAGTGATGATGCATTGTTTGCCATGGGCATTCATTTCTGGCCCGGCAATATTCGCGAGTTGGCCAACCGTGTGCGACGTGGTCTGGTATTGGCTGAAGGTCGTCAGATCGAGGCCACTGATCTGGGCCTGGAATCGTATCTACCAGTGATAGAGGTATCGGGCACGCTGGAGGATTACAAAAGCCGTGCCGAACGTCAGGCGCTGCACGATGTGTTGCATCGACACAGTAATAACTTGAGTGTTGCGGCCAAAGTGCTGGGTGTGTCGCGCCCTACGTTTTACCGGTTACTGCACAAGCACCAAATCCGCTAGGGCAGTATCAAAAGAAAAGACCCGCAGCCTGTATCTGCTGCGGGTCTTTTTTCGTGCGGGCCCGGGGGCAGCCTAGAAGTAGTACGGGAATTTCAGACTGAAGGTGAAGTCAGGAGCATCCTCTGTCAGGCCTATGGACAGATTGGGCACGATGGTCAGCTTGTCGGTTGCAGCAATGGTCATACCGACGTTGAAGTAGCCTGCGTTGGCATCGCTGGTGGCGACGGTTTGCCAATCACCACCATCCTGTTTGAGCTTGCTCTTTTTCTGAATCAGGTCTGACACGGAGAACGACATGCTCATTTTTTCGTTCAGGGCAAATGCCACACCGGCACCCAGCTGGAAGCTGTCGCCCAGTTTGACCTTGCCAGGCTGAGACAGGCCGACTGTCGAACTGATGTCGTCGAATGAGCCTTCAAGGTTATGGGTGTAAGACAGCGTTCCGAACAGCACGGCGGGATCGAAGGTTTTGACCAGAGAGATGCCGGGGCTGATCGACCACACGCCATTGCCGGTGGGCAAGTCTTCCGGAGTGAAAATGTTGGTGTTGGCCCCGGACTGGATCAGTTTGATGCCGAACGGATCTTTGCCGGTCGGCGCTTTCACCCGCACGGTAAAGACGGCATCCGGGGTGTTGGCCGACTCGTCGAGGAACTTGTAGGCCACACCAACGTTGACGTCGCCAATGGTCGGGTCGCGGGTGACGGTCTGCTCGGAGGTCGCTTGAGCATCACCGCCATTGGCCCCCCCTGACTGATAAGCCGATTCGCGATAAACCACGGGGACGTTAATGTCGAACTGCCAGCGGTTGTCGAAGTTGTATCGACCGGTAAGGTCCAGAGTCCAGGTGTCAGCCTTGATGCGATCCAGGTTGAGATTGCCCAGGAATATTGAGTCCAGGGCCAAAAAACCATTGAGAATCAACTGCCGGGTATCGTAATGGGAGTAAGTGAGTCCGGATTCAAAACTGAACTTGCCACCGCCAAAAAAGCCACTGGCTTCGTCGTAAAGGTTGACCACACTTTTGGCGGGTGCGGAATCATCTTTCAGTGATTCTCCGTAAGAACTTCCGCCTGCTGCACCGCTACCGGTCGTGGCCACTTTCTGGTTGCCGGTCAAGTCTGCAGGCGACTTGGCCAATCGTTTAGGAACCGGTGTTGTCGGTTGATCTTCTACTTGTCGTACACGCTGTTCGAGTACGGCCAAGGCCTTTTGTTGTAGATCGTAACGCTGACGGAGCTCCAATAATTCTTGTTTTAATTGCTCTACATCAACATCAGGGGCTGCATACAGCAGGGCTGATGGAAACAGAGTGCTTATGCATACAACTGCGCGAAAGGTAAACAATCGGTGCATGAAATAAGCCGTCCAGTGGTTCTAATTGTAAGGGGGGAGCCTAGTTCAATATCCCAAGTTGCGCAGGCCTATTAATTGATTAATATTACAATTTGAAGCGACGGTGGTCTGACTATTAGCGCCCATGACGACATTAAGTTGCGTCATATTCGTAATCGCATTACCAGCGCCCAATAGAGTTGTGCTCTGTAATACACCACCTTGAGCGATTTGTTGCAATGAGGCGCCTTGATTATTATTGGCCTCAATTGCCATTTGAATACCGCCCCCCGAGGCCGATACCGTCAAATTACCTGCACCGCTGGCGACTGAGACGGAATTATTTTCCGTTAATAATGTGCCTTGCTGATTAACCGCCGGTGCTTGACCGGCATGGGAGATAGTGATGTCAACATTGTTGTAGGCGCTGTTATTGTCGCCGGCGGCCCTTACGCTTTGTGTGACCCCCTGTCCCGTACTCAGCCCCGCGCCCCCCGTGACGATGCCGGTACCCTTGGCCGCTAGCGTACCGTTCCCTGCGGCGCTGTAGGTCGATACATAAAACTGTGGCTTGACCGTATTTTGCAGTTGCATTGACGTGGTTGCACCGACCACATCCCCTTTGCTGCTGACCCAGGTACTGCTCATGACGATCCCGAAGCTGATGATCCGGCCGGGCATGACAAAACGCCCGCGCAATTCAGCCATTTCATTGTCTTTGAGCTCCACAGGTTTGAATATCGAGGCTGCGTGGGCTGGCAGGCTGAGGGCAAGACAGGCGGCTATCAGCCAATAGGGCGTTTTCATGTGCTGCTCCAGGAGCGGGCGGCTCCATAGTCATCTTTGGCGCACTTAAAAAAAGTCGCTCTGGATAAACCCGAAATCCATTAGCTCTGCATCCTTGACCGGGCTGAACATATCGAGCTTGTTCTTGACGGTCAGTGGGGCAGGGGGACTCAGCAAAGCGTTGGTCTTGTCGTAACCGGGGCCAATAATGGCGAATACAATGCCATTCCAGCCTTTGGCGAAGTCTTCATGTGAGAAGCGTTTATGTCCCAGCACCGGGTCGGCGATATACACCCAGTCTTTTTGTGCACGCTGCATGACTACAAAATGCTTGTAACCTCGAATTTCCAGCAGGACGACGACAGGAATATTGACGCTTTCCAGGCTTTGCGCCGGGATCCGGTAACCCCTTGCCCGCATGCCGATACTTTCGAGATAACGCTTCATGTCGAGCATTGAGAACCCCTGGGTACGTACCAGTTTTTGATCCGCATTGATCAACATGCCTTTAATGATTTCGTCTTCATTGACGTCCATCCAGTAGGCCTGCCGCAGCACAGTTGCCAGAGCTGCTGCGCCACAACTGAAGTCGGTTTTTTGCTCAACAATGTCTGCAAAGCGACGCTCGCGAATACTCTGTACATGCTTGAAAACCAGATTGCCGCCGGGCATGGCCGCAACCGGCATCTGCGCGGCCTGTGTGATGCCGGCCATACAGAGCAACAGCAAGAGAGAGGTCGTGCGCATGATGGATACGCCTTGAAAATTGAAACAAGGGCCTCGGGATCGAGGCCCTTGTGAAGGCCCCGGTTACATGCAGGCGCGGCAGCCTGCTGCGATTGACAGCGAGTTGCTTTGTTGGTTGCCCACACCCGAGGACACGTTGGCGCCACCGTTACCCGAGAAGTTGTTCATCGAATTGGTCATCGATGCGTGGTTGATTGTCGGGCTGGTCCAGCCGCTTGGAGTCAGCACTTGATAAGTCGCCACGCCACTGAGGCTGAAAGTGCCTTCTTCATGAAACTTGAGCGGTTGTGGACCGTTGTTGCCGCCCCCGTTACCACCGCCGTTACCGCCCTGAACACTACTGTTGTGATTACCGCCACCACCGCCACTGTTGCTCCCGACAGTACCTTGACCCTGGCCATGATAAGCGCCGTGCAGATTGATACTGGCCGTCAGGTTTTTGGTGTCGTATGTCTGAACGGCCTTGTTAGACACGTTCAGGCTGGTAGAGGTTTGATCTGCCGAGGCTGCCGCAACCGCAACCCGACCGCCTGAAACGGCAATTGCCAGGTTGTTTTTCTGCTGGTTGAAACTACCTGTGGTGACGTTGACACCGACATTGCCGGAGCCATTGTTGGCCGAATTGTTAAGGTTTGAGACATTCACCGCGGAGTAGTTTCTAACGGTGTTGCCATAGTTGCCCTGATCAGCCGTCGTCGCGGCCACTGCACTGCCAAAAATGAAGCTTTGATCAGCAGTTGCCAGCGCCGCCGCATTATCCTGCTGGTTGCCATCGCCTGCCGCGACGTTGGCGCCCATGTTGCCGCTGGAGTTGTTGATCGAGCCGTTCACATTGGCGAGGTTGTGTGTGCCCTGGTTGAGTGCCTTGTTGTTTGCACTGGTTTGACCATCCTGGACCATGGCCGCTGCACCTGCGCTTAATTGCAGCTGGGTCAGCAACTGATCATTGTTGTTATTGTTTCCACCGCCATTGCCATTTCCGCCTCCGCCCGCCTGGGCAGCAACAGCCATAAGTGCAGCAATAGCGAAAACCAGCGGTTTAAGAGCCATTACAGGTTTCATGGTGATTCTCCGTGCTTTATTAGTTGAGTTACGTGTTGGCACTTTCTAATTGCACTGCGTTGTAATCGGGTCAGTCGGCAACCCGGACGTTCAGGGTGTTAGCCATGCGGTTCCCCACCCCTGCACTCTGGTTTAACTGCACGACCCCGCGGCTGCCGGTGAAGGCCTGGTCGCTGGTAACGACCTGGCGGCTGCCACTTACGGGGAGTACGGTTCCGGAGCCTGGTAACAGCGCCACGTTTTGCTGTGACAAAGCGCTGTCATCGATGCCTTGTGGCTGGGCACTAATGCCGATCCGCACTGCATTGATCATTTGATTGTTGGCACCGGAGGATTGGTTGACCCCCAGCACACCGCTGCCATTACTGAATGAGTTGCCCTGTATCGCGGCCTTGGCATTGAGCGAAGGGTCGGCCGCAGTGTTGAGTTTCTGACTGATCCGGGTTGAGGCAAGGCCCTGGGTGCCGATGGCAATTGCCCGGCTATTTACCTGCTGCTGTTGATCGCCCGCAGCCTGGTTTACCGTAATGTTGCCGCGGTAGCTGAGGCCGGAATTGTTGATTTCGGCGTTGTTATCGGAGGCTGCGTGAACCTGAGCACTGGCAAGCAGCACAGCAACCAGCAAGGGCAGGGGAATGTTCATGATGTTATTTCCCCTGACTCAGAGCGGTGAGCGGGCTCATGCCCTGCTCGATGCTTCGATTGATGGTGTTGCTGATCGAACCGCCGCTGCCACCACCATGACCGCTGGCCATACCTGGCAGGCCATTGGCTGTATTCAAACCTGGCAGAGCGTTGCCGTTGGGCATCATCGAGTGGGTAATTGAGGCACCGCTGCTGACACTGGCGAAATCACCATCACTGAGCTCACTGGAAGCACTGGTGATACGCACTGCGGGGTTCGCGTTTACAGTCGTGGGGTTAGGGTCCGGATGCATGGCCGGGTTGCCGACTGCAAAAGGTTGAACATCGCGGGTAAGTACAATCACGCCATTACCACCTGCTTGAGCAGTGCTGTAGATACCGAACAGAACAGTCAGGCTGCACGCTGTCAGCAGGCGATGTTTGCCACGATATATATTCCCCATGATTGTGTTCCTTCTTTATTGGAGCTGGCCCTGGTCGGCGCTACGAAGGGAAGAGCAGTAGTTGTGCCACTTTAAATTAAGTGATTAAAAACAAGTGCTCACCGAGCGTGATGAGTCAGTGCATGGCGTCGATGTTTCAAATATGAGACAGCACGAGGCTATTATTGCGGAGGGAAACAAGGGGTTTACGTTGCACTTGATAAGAGAGGGGGTGTTTCAGAAACGTTACATTTATTCAGGATATTTTAGGGCGCCGCCAATAATCGGCTTGCAGGCTAACTCGGTGTTTCATGAATGGACATATTGGCGGCTCGAAGCGCTAACTTTTCCAGTGTCCATTGCAAACTCCCGGTGTCCTGATTAACAGACTGGAGATTTCTGAATAAGTTGCCTTGGCTTGGAGGATTTATTAATTGAGCACTACCTAGGCTGGCAATCAGTCGCTCTTCAAACAAGCCAATATCGTCTGCTGCGCATTTTTAATTCGATTCACAAACAGGGTGGCTTTTTATGAGCTTTCGTACATATGTAAGCCATGCAGGGTGCAGACCACCGACCAGAAGGGGGGGAGGCAGCGGTCATGCACCCAGCTATTTACTTGGCTTGGGCTTTTTCCAGGGTTTCAATGCGCTGGTTCAGTTCGCGGATCGATTCGATCAGTGGAGCCACCAGTTTGTCGTAGTCGACCTGCATCAAACCATCCTTGGTGCGTGTCAGCTGTGGATACACCTTGGCCACTTCCTGGGCGATAACCCCGATGTCCTTACGCCCGCCATCTTTCCATTCGAAGGTGACGCCCTGAATCTTCAGCAGATTCTCGGTAGCCGATGTCAGCGGCACGACTTTGGTTTTCAGGCTTTCATCGCTGAACGGGCAGCACTCGGCGCCAATGTCGCCGGGGCCGCCAAATGGAGGGCAGCCAGGGCCGGTCGGGTTGCTTGGTGAGCATTGGCTGCTATTGGCCAACGGTGCAGGACGGCTGTCAGATTGAGCCAGGGCGTTGGCCGCAAAGGCCAGGGACATGGCGCCAAAGACACCCGAGACAAAGAATATTGATTTCATTATTTTCCTTGAGGTTGAGATAGCCCGTCGTCAAATGTTTGACGACTGGCCTCAAGGTAAAACTTCCAGTTGCTGCTGGATCTAGGAATGCTCTGAATTTGTTAAGAGTTTTCCTAAAAATTCTTATTGCGCCAGCAAGTGTTCAACCGCGGCACAAGCTTGTTGCTGACGGGCCTGCCAGTCACCTCTGATGATTTGCAGGGGTTGATGGTGGTGCTCCAGCCACTGAAGGCTGGCAGCGAAAAACCTTTGGCGTTCAGCCAGAGATGGCTGGCAACGCTGGCCGTCGGGTATCCATTCCACATCGTCGGGTGACAGCAGCAAGTGCAGGTCGTAATGCCGGCTGAGAAGTTCGGGTTCAAGCCATGCCGGGCAGTCGCCAAACAGGGTCTGGCTCCACAGGATGTTGCTCAACAAATGGGTGTCCAGAATCAGCAGTTCTGGCTGTTGGGCACGGGCTTGATCCTCCCATTGCAGTTGACCTGCAGCAATCGCCGGAATATCGGCCAGGCAGGTGTCCCGGGGGTTTTGCTCGATAAAATAACGAACGTATTCTCCCACCAGTACGCCGCCAAATCGCTGCTGCAAGAGCGCCGCCAGCCAGCTTTTGCCACTCGACTCCGGCCCCGCCAGTACGACCACCTTCATGTGCGCAGCGCCGGATCGCGGCGCCAGTCACGCCAGCCCTGAATGGCAATAACCGTGAACAGTGCATACAGGCCTGCTGTCAGGTACAGCTCTTGCCAGGCAAAGAACAGGATGTAGAGCACGTCGATGACAAACCACAGGGCCCAGCATTGCAGGCGCTTTTGTGCCATCCACAATTGCGCGACCAGGCTGAATGCGGTCAGCGCTGCATCTTGCCAAGGGACGCCGGAGTCAGTCCAGCGGGCCATTGCCGCGCCCAGAACCAGACTGCCAACAGCGCCGGCGCTGAGGCCCGCGAGGACTTGCAAAGGGCTTAACCGGGTAACCACACGGCCCTCGTGCTGTGTCCCGGCGCGGGTCCACTGCCACCAGCCATAAACTTGCAGCAGGGCAAAGAAGACTTGCAGGAGCATGCCCGAGTACAGCTTCATGCCGAAGAATATCCAGCTATACAGCAGCACCATCACCAGGCCGATGGGCCAGCACCAGGGGTTTTGTTTGACTGTTAACCAGACGGCGATGACGCCAAGCGCGGCGGCAAACAGTTCGAGCCCTGACATTGGCATTTCCGGGATGAGTGAAGAAGGGCGGGGATTGTACCTGCAGGCAGGTGGCAGCTCTAGCAGGATTCACATCGTCGCTGATGAGGGCCGAAGGCTGCGCAAAGCGATCGCAGCCTTGGTGCCTCGTCAGCGACTACAGGTTCAAGGGATGTGCAGCAACACGTAGTCATTCTTGTCGAAGCGACCACTCAACGCCGGTACTACATTGCCCAAGGCTGTGCCTTGCAGCCCCTGATAATCCTTGCGGTCCATAACGATCCATACCGGGGCTGGCAGGGCCTCCAGCTCGGCGTCGGTCCGGGTGAACAGCGGCAGCAGGTCGCGATTGACATTGACCATGAACTTGATGGCCTTGGCGTCTTTGCCCATGCCGTGCAGTACTAGCGGGGCAGGCTCGCGGTCGATCATGCGCATGGCGTTTTCGGTAAAGTTACGGGTGTCATACTGTTCGCGCTCCACCGGTTCGAACACCATGATGAAGCAGGCCCACAACGCCAGAACGGCGCATGCCGCCAAACCGCCCGTTCGCCATTGCGCCTTGAACAGCAGGGCCAGCGCCGCCACTTGCAGCACGCCCAGCACCATAAAGATCGCAGTCAATGAAGGCAGCTGGTCGTCAAAGCGTTTGCGCACAATGATCAGGCCCACCATCAACAACGCGGGCAATAGCAGGAAAAGCCCCTGAATCAAACCGCGCAGCCCGGCATAGACCCGTCCCTGCAAACCTTGAAACGGATACGCCGCAATGATCGCCGCCATCGGCAACATGGGCAGCAAGTAACGGGCTTTTTTCGCCTGCGGGATCGACAGCCCGATCATTACGATCAAGCCGGCGCCCACGCAGTATTTGACCAGCTGCAGCCCCGGGCCCGATTGCTTGCGCCCGATGATCAGGGTCGCCACCAGTACCAACACCGCCAGCGGGTACGCCAGTGCGTAGTTGCCCATGGAACTGGTGAAGTAATACAGGGTGCTGCTCGCACCTTCGGTACCGTCCATGCGGCCAGTCACTTGCATGCGGATCACTTCATGGACGAAGGCCTCACCGCCGCTGATCCAGGCCAGCAACAACAGGGTACCTATGCACACAGCCAGCAGTACCAGCGCTTGCAGGCCAACGCTGATCAGCCGGCGCCATTGACCGCTGAGCAGGTAGTAACTGCAGAGCATGCCGGTGGGAATGACAAGGCCAATCGGGCCGCGTATGGCAAACCCCAGTACCAGCAAAAGCAGTAGCCAGTGATGCCGGCGCGGTGCAGAAAAATGGTCGTGTGCATAGGCCAGATAAAACGCTGCCAGGCTGACGGCTGCAAGCATTTGATCCAGGGAGACGGCACGGGTTTCGGTGACAAAGGTCATGCTCAGCAGCAACAGCGCCACACTGACCAGCGCCCAGGTCCTGGACTGCGGTGCGACCAGGCGATACATCAAAGTAACAATCAGCGCACCGGCAATGGCTGTGGGCAGCCATGCGGTGAGGCTGGTCACCTGTCCAGACGGCAAGGACAATAACCAGGTGAACAGAGTCGAAGTGGCGCTGTAGTCAGCATATGGCTGGCCGTAGGTGGTCGGGAAAAAGCCCGGGCCGTGACGCAGCATTTCCTTGGCAAACATTACAAAGCGCGAATCAAAACCGATCGCCGCCAGTTGCGGTTCACCCAAGATGAACAGCACCAGTGCCAGTGCGCCTAAAATCAATGACTGACGGTGCAGTGCACGTAAACTGCTGGAAGAATAATTGGCCTGCATCTCGAGTTTCCCTGCCTCAAAACAGTACAAAAAAAAAGCGCCGCCATTGTTGCCAATGGCGGCGCTGTCATTTCATCAAACGGTCGTTGAACCTTGGGACACTGGCAAGTTGCAGGACTCGCCACGCCCCATCGGGTAGTACTGCAACCCTGCACGCGCCAGACGCTCGCCGTCATACAGGTTGCGTCCGTCGAAGATCACCGGGGTTTTGAGGCGGGCCTTGATCAGATCAAAGTCCGGCGCCTTGAATTGTTGCCACTCGGTACACACGATCAGTGCGTCGGCTCCGTTGAGGGTCGATTCCGGAGTCCCCATCAGGCTCAGGCGCGGTTCGTCAGCGTACAACCGTTGGGTTTCCTGCATGGCTTCAGGGTCGAATGCGCGAACGTCGGCGCCGGCATCCCACAGTGCCTGCATCAATACGCGGCTCGGTGCATCGCGCATGTCGTCGGTATTGGGTTTGAACGCCAGGCCCCACAGGGCGAAGGTTTTACCTTTCAGATCACCTTTGAAGAACCCGTTGATGCGATCGAACAGCTTGTGCTTCTGGCGTTCGTTGATGGCTTCAACCGCCTGCAGCAGGTCGCTGGAGCAATTGACTTGCTGGGCACTGTGGATCAGCGCGCGCATGTCTTTGGGGAAACACGAGCCGCCATAGCCGCAGCCAGGGTAAATAAAGTGGTAGCCGATGCGGGTATCGGCACCGATGCCCAGGCGCACTGCTTCAATGTCGGCCCCCAGGTGCTCTGCCAGTTCGGCAATCTGGTTGATAAAGCTGATCTTGGTGGCGAGCATGCAGTTGGCGGCGTATTTGGTCAGCTCGGCGCTGCGCAGGTCCATGAAAATAATACGGTCATGGTTGCGGTTGAACGGGGCGTAAAGGTCGCGCATCACTTCGCGCACTTCTTCACGGGCGCAGCCGATGATGATGCGATCCGGACGGCGGCAGTCAGTCACTGCCGAGCCTTCCTTGAGGAATTCGGGGTTGGACACGACGTCGAATTGCAACGAGCGCCCGGTCTGGCTCAGCGCTTTATTGATATGGATCGTCAGGGCGTCGCCGGTGCCTACTGGAACGGTGGATTTTTCTACCAGGATCAACGGTTTAACGCGATGGCGGGCGACTGCGTCTCCGACCGAGAATACTGCGCCCAGGTCTGCCGAACCGTCTTCGCTGGGCGGGGTGCCCACGGCGATAAACAGCACCTGGCCGTGCTCAACCGCGAGTTTCTCATCGCTGGTAAATCGCAGGCGCTTGCTTTCAAGGTTATCCCGCACGAGGCTGGAGAGTCCCGGTTCAAAAATACTGACATGACCTTGTTGCAGCAGTTCGACCTTCTTCTGGTCGATGTCCATGCAGATCACATCGTGGCCGACTTCCGCCAATACCGTCGCCTGCACCAGGCCTACATAACCACTACCAAATACACTGATTTTCATGCGCAGTTCCTGGAACTTGGGGTACGTCGAGAGTTGATCGTTAGTACCCCCAGAATGACCAAGGTCACACCAAGGGTTTTCGAAAGGGTGAAGCTTTCATGGAACACCGGCAGGCTGGCGGCCAGCAGGTACACCAGGGCGTAACTGATGCTTAACAGCGAATAGGCGCGGCCCAGGGGCAAGTCCCGCAAGGCCAGCAGCCAGCAGAGCATCGATAGCGCGTAGGCCATGATGGCCGCAAAAACCACACCCAGCGCCGGCACTGATACCTCCCCCTGACTGATCGCGCTCAGCCATTGAGCAGGTTCCGGCAGGCGGGTCATGCTCCAGCGCATGCCCAGTTGGGCCGTGCTGACCAGCAACACGCTGGCCGAGGCAAAGACAAATCCACGGCGCAGGCTCATGTGTGCTGTCCTAACAGGACCACACCGGCAATTACCAGCCCTACACCTATCCAGTGACGCCGATCGATGTGTTCTTTGAACAGATAGCGGGCTACCAGGGTGATCAGCACAAAATTCAGGCTGAGCATCGGGTAGGCAACCCCGACTTCAAGCCGTTGCAGTACCAGCAGCCATACCAGCAAACCGAAGCCCAGGCACAGCAGTGCCAGCCACAGCCAGGGCGATTGCAGCTTTTGCGCAACCCCGGACTCGGGGCCGCGCCAGCTTTCGACTGCGTATTTTTGGGCAATCTGGCCTGCGCAGGTCAGCAGGCAGGCCAGCAACAGAAGTGCAAATGTCATTGGGCGCTCTGCGGGAAGATCAGAATCACCATGTTGCCGTCGTCATAACGCTGGCCATCTTCAGGCAGCATGTCCATTTCATGGCTTTCATCGCTGTCCTTGACCCGCATTACCACGCCCACCGGACCCTGGCGTCGCGCTTCAGTCATCCACGGGCCAATGTCGGCCAACGCAATGCTTTTGCCTTTGGCATCGTCATAGGTCAGGCCGTATTTGACTTCACCCTGGGTGTTGTACAGCGTCACATCGGGGCGGCGCAGGCGCCAGGACAAGGCAGAGGCTGCACCCAGATCGTTGCTGAGCAAGGTTTTGGCCTGGGACAGCTCCTGGACATGCTCAAGAATGAACTGATCGGGCATTTTGTTGTGCACAACGCTGCTGGGCATGCTGGCTGGTAACGCAAGCACCAGAACCCCCATAGCCAGGGCAGGCGCCGCCCACATCTTCAGCGGCCGGGAAAGTGTCAGCAGGCCGGTGACGATCCACGTCAGCAGCACGCCGACCAGCAACGCCATGTGTTGCGGCTCGTTGTCATAGAACGGTTTCTTGATCTGGAAGTAGATCAGGGCCGCCAGTCCCGCACTGCCCACCAGCAAGTTGACCAGGCCGTTAAAGCGCAAGGCACCGGTTTTGGCCTGTTCTACCCGCTGGATCATCCCGTGGCCCAGCAACAGAGCCAGGGGCAACATGCAGGGCATGATGTAGGTCGGTAACTTGCCTTTGCTCAGACTGAACAAGGCCAGCGGCAGCAGAAACCATAGCGACACGAAAACTACGCTGGCATGGCGCTTGTTCTGCCACGCATCCTTGAACGTAACGGGCAACAGGGCTGCCCAGGGCAGGCTGGAAACCACCAGCAGCGGCAGATAGAACCACCACGGGCGACCGTGCTGGGCATCGTCACCGGCAAAACGGCGAATATGCTCGTGCCAAAAGAAGAAGCGCCAGTAGTCAGGCTCCTGGGCGTGAACGGCGAGGACCCAGGGCAGCGATACAAGGGCGGCAACCAGCATGGCCACCAGACCGTATTTGACCAGCTCGACAAAGCGCTTTTGCCAGATCATGTAGGGCAGGGCAATCAACACCGGCAACAGCAGGGCCAGAAAGCCTTTGGTCATAAAGCCCATGCCACAGGCAAAACCCAGTACAGCCCAACTGATCAGGCGATCGCGCCGGGTGCTGCTGTCAACCGCAAACCACAACGCGACCAGACTCAAGTTAACCCACAGAGTGAACTGCGGGTCGAGGTTCGAGTAACCCGCCTGGCCGGCGATCAGGCCGAATGTCATGTAGACCAGGGCGCAGGCAAAGCTCTTGCGCGGGTCATTCCACAAACGGCGGGCCACGACATAGGCCAGAAACACGCTGAGGCCGGTGGCAACGGCGGAGGCTATGCGCACGCCGAACAGGTTTTCGCCAAAAATGGCCTGGCCTATGGCGATCATCCAGTAGCCCGCAATCGGCTTCTCGAAGTAACGCAAGTCCATGAAGTGCGGGGTGATCCAGTTGCCGTCGACCAGAATTTGCTGGCCGATTTGCGCGTAGCGTGTTTCGTCCGGGATCCACAAACCGTGGGTGCCCAGCGGCAACAGATAAAACGCGATAAAAGCCAGAACCAGAAGCGGTATCGTCCAGCGCTGAGTCATGGTTTCTGCACTCCCAGCCAGCCTTCACGCCCGTCCAGTACGCCCCGGCTCAATTGTCCGGCTGCAATACTGTCGGGATCGGCGGGCAGCAAATCCCGCAAGGGCTGGAAATGAATGTCACGGGTACGGGCCTGCGCCAGTAATTGACGGAAGTCGTTAGCCATCAGAATCCCTTCTACTTCAGCGTGGATAGTGTACGCATTCAGCTTTTGTGGGCTGAAGCGATCAAGAATGTATGAATTGAAGTCGGCGGCACTCAGCTCTGGCCCGACCACTTCATCGAAAGTGGGTAGATCCACAGGGATTTGCGGCGCGCCCAGGCTGCCGTCGGCCAACCTTGGCCGAAACAGACTGTGCCCGCGGCAATCACTGTTGTAACGAAAGCCAAAGGTTTCCTTGGCCTGGACTACGCGCTCGTCTGCACGCCAGCCGGCGGCGGCCGAACATTCGACCGCCTGGCCGGTAATGTCGCTCAAGGTGTCGACGCCGCGCCGGATCTGCTCGATCAGTTGCGCCTCGCTCCAGCGCCCGGTGTTGGCTTGCCAGCCATGGTGATCCCAGGCATGCAAGCCGACCTCATGGCCCGCAGCCAGGGTCTGGCGCATTAAATGCCCCAGATCCTTGCCGATGGGCTTTCCTGGCCAGGCAGTGCCGGCCAGCAAAATATCCCAGCCATAGAGGCTGGCGGCCTTGGAACGCATCATCTTCCAGAAAAACTGGGGCTTGATCAGCCGCCATAAATGGCGGCCCATATTGTCAGGCCCCACGCTGAAAAAAAACGTGGCCTTGATCTGGGCTTCATCGAGCAGTTCGAGCAACCGCGGAACCCCTTCTCGGGTTCCACGGTAGGTATCGACATCTATGCGCAGTCCAGCTTGCATTAGCGTTTTTCCGCGATTTCAACCATGGCTTCACGCAGGAAGAAATCCAGGGTCTTGCCAATGGTTTCGCTGAGTTCGGTCGTCGGGGTCCAGTCGATCAGGCGACGGGCGTTCTCGACGCTTGGCTTGCGGTGGCTCACGTCCTGATAGCCGGTGCCGTAGAACGACTGGCTTTCAACATCGCGGAAACCGGCAAATGGCGGGAAGTTGTCACGCAGCGGATGCGCTTCGAACTGACGCAGCAACTCTTCACCCAGTTCACGGATACTGGCTTCGTTTTCCGGGTTGCCAATGTTGATGATCTGGCCGTCGCACTTGCCGCCTTTGTTGTCGATGATGCGCGCCAGAGCTTCGATACCATCGGCCACGTCGGTGAAGCAGCGTTTTTGTTCGCCGCCGTCTACCAGACGAATCGGGGTGCCTTCCACGAGGTGCAGGATCAGCTGAGTGATGGCGCGCGAGCTGCCAACCCGTGCCGAGTCCAGACGGTCGAGACGCGGGCCCATCCAGTTAAATGGACGGAACAGGGTGAACTTCAGGCCTTTCTGGCCGTAGGCCCAGATCACGCGGTCCAGCAGTTGCTTGGAGACCGAGTAGATCCAGCGCTGTTTGTTGATCGGGCCAACAATCAGGTTGGACGTGTCTTCGTCGAAGTTCTTGTCCTGGCACATGCCATACACTTCGGACGTGGACGGGAAGATCACACGCTTGTTGTATTTGACGCAGTAGCGCACCAGCTTGAGGTTTTCCTCGAAGTCCAGTTCGAATACACGCAACGGGTTGCGGGTGTATTCGATTGGCGTGGCGATGGCCACCAGCGGCAGAACCACGTCGCATTTTTTGATGTGGTACTCGATCCACTCGGTGTGGATGCTGATATCACCTTCCACAAAGTGGAAGTTCGGGTGGCTGCGCAGACGCTCAATGGCGTCAGAACCGATATCCAGACCGTAAACTTCGTACTGGTCGTCCTGCAGCAGGCGCTCGGACAGGTGGTTACCGATAAAGCCGTTAACCCCCAGGATCAGGACGCGGGTACGGCGGGCCTTGCGACCCGACTCGCTACCGCGCAGACGCGAACCTTCTACCAGACCCAGTTCCCGGGCCAGTTGCGGGCCGCTCAGGTACAGGCCGTTTTCATTGCGCTGACCGGCAGTCACTACCAGCGAGTCCTGACCACATGCGATGCGCAGCGGATCGCAACTGATGACCTGGCCCGGTGCGTGGCCCTGGTTACCGGCAACCACTTCGGCGCCCCAGACGATCAGTTTGTGCTCGCCCACTGCACAGAAGGCCCCCGGATAAGGTTGAGTAACAGCCCGAACCAGATTGAACAGCTCTTCTGCAGGGCGTGCCCACTGCAGCAGGCCATCAGCTGGCGTGCGACGACCAAAGTAGGTGGCTTTGGATTCGTCTTGCGGGGTTTCCTTGAGCTTGCCCTGGGGCAGCAGCGGCAGGGCTTCGGCCAGCAACTGGGCAGCGGTTTCGCGCAATTTGCCGTGCAGGGTCAGTGCGGTGTCGGTGCGTTCGATGCTGATCCGTTGTTGCGCCAGAATGTCGCCTGCGTCGGCTCGTTTGACCATACGGTGCAGGGTCACGCCGGTTTCGGTTTCGCCCTTGACCAGTACCCAGTTCGCCGGAGCGCGGCCGCGGTAGCGCGGCAGCAACGAGCCGTGCAGGTTGAAAGCACCCTGGCTGACGCTGGCCAGCAACTCTTCGCCCAACAGGTTGCGGTAGTAAAACGAGAAAATGTAGTCGGCGTTCAGCTTGCGGATACGTTCGATCCACAGCGGATGGTTGGCGTCTTCCGGTGCATGTACCGGAATGCCTTTGCGGGCACACAGCTGGGCGACCGAACCATAAAAGTTATTTTCTTTCGGGTCATCGGCATGGGTAAACACCGCAGCAATTTCGTAGCCTGCATTGAGCAAGGCTTCAATGCCTGTGCAGCCAATATCGTGATAGGCGAAAACAACGGCTTTCAAACTCATGATTGAACCTGTGTCGAAGTTGAAGAAGTCGGGGTGCAAGTTGAAACGGTAGAAGTTGCAGGTTCGGCGCGAACGATTTTTTCAATGAAAAACCGTGGCCGGGCCCGCACATCGCTGTACATGCGGCCCAGGTATTCGCCCAGTAGCCCCATGCCGATAAATTGGCCGCCGGTAAACACGAACAGCACTGCAAACAGTACGAAGGTGCCGTGTCCGGCCCACGAGGCGCCGAAGATCAGACGCAGCATGATCAAGGCAATGGCGAACAGCACGCCCAGTACCGCCATGCTGAAACCGATGATGCTCAGCAGACGCAAAGGTGTGGTGGTCATGCAGGTGATCAGGTCGAACATCAGGTTGATCAGGCGCATGGGGCTGTACTTGGAATCACCGTGTTCGCGCTCGGCATGTTCGACCAGCACTTCAGTGGTGTGCCGGGCAAAACTGTTGGCGAGAATCGGGATAAACGTACTGCGTTCGCGACAGGCGAGCATGGCCTCAACGATGGAGCGGCGATAGCAGCGCAGCATGCAGCCGTAATCGCTCATGGCAACACCTGTCGAGCGTTGCACGGCCAGGTTGATCAGCCGTGACGGCCAGCGGCGCCAGGCGGAGTCCTGACGATTGTTGCGCACTGTGCCGACCACGTCGTAGCCCAGGGCTGCCTGGGCGACCAGGCGCGGGATTTCTTCCGGCGGATTTTGCAGGTCGGCGTCCAGAGTGATGACAACATCGCCTTTGGAATGCTCGAAGCCCGCCATGATCGCAGCATGTTGCCCATAGTTACGATTGAGAATTACCGCAACTACCGGGCTGCCTTCGCGTGCAGCCGCGTCCTCGAGGATTTGCGCCGATTGATCCCGGCTGCCGTCATCGACCAGAACGATTTCATAGGCCTGCGTCAACTGTGCACAGGCTGCTTCAGTACGGCGCAATAGCTCAGGAAGACTCTGCTCTTCGTTGTAGACCGGTATGACGATCGACACGCACTGGATAGGGTAGGGTTTCAAATTATTCGTTCCAGTCAGTTTCAATGGCACAAGACGACTCGGTAAAAGTCGATCTACTTGCGCGCAGGCCAAGGCTCGCGTGCACGTGGAGTAAAGACTATTACGTCTAAAGGTAAAGTCATCGGACTACGTTATCTGCATGATTTTGTTGCAGACTTTTGCGTACTTCCGTCGCAGGAATGAGCATACGTTAAACGCAGAGTTGTGAAAAACCTATGAAAGTTCGATCAAGGTCCCATGCTTTTAAGGGCTAGACAGCTGTTATTCAGGAAAGCATTTCTCGCGTCCAAACATCCAGCGTTTAGAGGCTTTTCAATAACGCATTATCTTTTAGCGCATGTTGTGCTAATAAAACAGTGATGCAGGTCGGGATAGGGCACATATAAATATTCAGTAATTAATGCGCCAACCTGCGGGCATGTGATGGGAGTCACATCGGTTGGCGCATACAAACAGGCTATTAGTTCAGGCCGAGCTTGCCACGCAAGGTCGACAAGTCTTCGGCCAGGGTGTTGACGGGGCCAATCAACGCCTTGCGGTCGTTGTCCTTGACCTTGTCATAGGTTTCAAAGCCGCCGTCCTGGGTACGGTATTTGGCCAGAATCCTGTCAACAGTGGCGAAGTTCTTGTCCACCTTGGCTGCAAACGCCTGGTCGCTCTGCTGGATCTGGCTGCGAAACAGGTCGAAGATTTTTTTCGCGCCGTCAACGTTCCCCTGGAAGTCGTACAGATCGGTGTGGCTGTAGCGGTCTTCTTCGCCGGAAATCTTGGTAGCAGCCACTTCTTCCATCAGCGAAGCGGCGCCACCGACAACTTTCTCAGGCGGGAACGTCAGCCCGGCGACACGCTTTTGCAGATCCTGGACGTCTTTGTTCAGCCCGTCTGCCAGTTCATTCAGGCCCTGGGTGCTGTTCTCGGAAAACAGGCTGTATTCGATGCGGTGAAAACCGGTGAAGTCCGGGGCTTTTACCCCTTGTTCATGATCGTCGACCCGGGAGTCGATCGACGCGTCGAGGTCGCTGAACAGTTCGGCAATAGGCTCAATGGACTCGTAATGGACGCGAGTCGGAGCGTAGAGCTGTTTGGCTGCGGCCAAATCACCCTTTTTTACCGCATCGGTAAATTGCTGCGTATTGTCGGCCAGTACATCCAGCTGTTCGGTGACGTAAATCTTGTAGTCCGAGACCGGGCCCACCAGATCCAGCGGTGCAGTCGCTGCCAGGGCCGAGAGCGGGGTATGGAGCAAGCCAAGTGTGATGAGCAGTGCGAATGGCGTCTTCTTCATGGGACTTTTCCGGTTGGGTTCAGATGATTGGGTCAGGCGTTGGCAACAGGTGCGGCGGCATTGAGCAAGGAACGCCCAATGAAATCCTGTTCGTCGCGCACCCCGGGCAGCGTGAAGAAGTAACCGCCGCCGACCGGCTTGAGGTATTCCTCCAGGGGTTCGCCATTGAGTCTGGTTTGCACCGCGATAAAGCCTTGTTCCAGATCGCTCTGGTAGCAGATGAACAGCAGTCCCATGTCCAGCTGGCCGTTTTTGTTAACCCCGTTGGAGTAGTTGAACGGTCGACGCAGTATCAGGCTGTTGCGGGTTTGTGCCGTGCGCGGGTTGGCCAGGCGGATGTGTGCATCAAGCCTGGTCACTTTGCCATCGGGATCGTTGCTGTAGTCCGGGACATCGGTTTCATGGGCGCCATCCATGGGGGCGCCACTGGCTTTGTTGCGGCCGAAAATACTTTGCTGCTCTTGCAGCGGTGTGCGGTCCCAGCGTTCCACGAAGTTGCGGATGATGCGTACCGCCTGGTAACTGCCGTTGACCGCCCAGTGCGGTTCGTCAGTTTCGGACCCGACCCAGACAATGCTGTTCATCAGGCTGTTGTCGGTGGAGTCCGGGTTGGCCGAGCCATCGCGAAAGCCCAGAAAGTTGCGCGCGCTTTGCGCCGGCTCGCCGGGCTTGGTCGGCGCTTGTGGCGGCACTGTACCTTCCTGCTTCCAGCGCACCAGCAACAAATCCGGCAGGTTTTTCACAATGTCGCGCAGGGCGTGAATATTGGTGTCCGCAGTGTTGGCGCAAAACTGCAGGCTCAGATCGCCATGGCACTGTGCAGGCTCGAGTGCATCGTTGGGGAAACCTTGCATGCGGCTCAAGCGCTTGGGCTTGGCGGTCGCCAGGCCAAAGCGCTCATCGAACAGCGACGCCCCCACCGAGACCGTCACCGTCAGGTTGTCCGGTGTCACCTGCGGGCCGAGAATCCCTGAGTCAGGAGGCGGCAGCCTTGGGTCGGCCTGAGGGGCCGGGCCGCCCTTGACCAGGAACGCAATGCGTTGATTGAGGGTGCGAAACAGGCGTTCCAGGTCTTGCCGATCGCTGGCCAGCACATCAAAAGCCACCAGCATGCCCGCTGCGGGGCGCGGGGTGAGAATACCGTTTTGATGCTGGCCGTAATAATCATGGCGGTCCCGGGTTTTATCGCTGCTCGGGGCCTGGGTCACCTGAACGTTTTGCCCGCCACTGGCGGCCATGGCCGGGCAGCTCAAAGCGCCGCCTGCCAGTGCCGCCCCGGCGACTCCCATGCCCAGCAGCACACGACGGCGCTGCAGATTGAATGGATCAAGACTGTTTTCTGAGTCGCTCATGTGCATCTCGTCTGCAATTACAGGCCTCAAAGGCCAAGGGCGGGATCGATTCCATCGAGTGCATCGGCCAGAGCCTTGGCCTTGTTACTGATAGCTTGACGCCGCAGGTCGCTCACGGTGTCGTAAGTGATGTAACCCTGGGGTGTTTTGAGGCTGTTGAGCTCAGCCTCGAGCGCGGTACTGGCAGTATCGATACGCTGCAGGAGCTCGGCATTGTTCTTGGCCAGTAAAGGACGCAACAGATCAACGACCTTGCGTGTGGTCTGCAGGTTGGCGGCAAAACCACTGAGGTCGATATGACTGTAACGCTCTTCTTCGCCGCTACCGGCGCGGGTATCGGCCAGGTTATGCAGGGTCCGGGCGACAATGCTGACTAATTGCCCGGGAGGCAGTGACTGGGCCAGCAACTGCTGCTTGAGCAACACCGCATTGGCATGCAGTTGCTGGGCAAAGACACCCAGGCCCTGGGTGCTGCTCTGGGAAAACAGCCCGTACTCGATGCGGTGGAAGCCGCCGAAGCCGGGGTCCTGTTCACGTTTTTCGAAGTAGTCCGCGCGGGCGTTGATGGCGTTGTCCAGTTCGGCCAGGCGTTGCGCTGCCGGGGCCAGTCGCTGATAAGCCTCGCGGGCGGGCAGGTAAAGCGCCCGGGCCTGTGCGAGGTCGCCCGTGGCAATGGCTTGCGACAAGGCATCCACCGCCGTGATCAAAGCGTTGCCCTGGCTGTTCAGATAGACCCGGAACTCAGACAGCGGACCGATATATGCCACCAGGGACGGTAGCGCTTTGGCGCTGGCCTGGGATTGGGCAGTAGGCGTAACGTGCAAGGTGCCGCGCGGGTTGCTGAGCAAGCCGCAGGTGATGGCGTAATCCCCGGGTGCCAGTGTGGCATTGATCACCTGACTAAGGCCGGGAGCGATGTTTTCACGCTCCTCGACCACCAGTACGCCATCCAGAATTTCCCACTCCACAGCCCGCTCGGAGGCGTTGACTATGCGAAAGCTATTGAAGCCTGCGGGTACCGACAGCGAGTCGGGCTCGCAACTGTGGGGGTGAATGGTCACGGTGATTTCAGAGCTGTGAGCCTTGCGTTTGGCCGCAGCCACTTGGGAGGCGTAATAGAACAAAGCGCCGGCCGCGATCATCACGATCACCGAGCCGGCCACCGCCCAGCGCATGGCGCGAGGGGGTGTACCGCTTGCAGGGGTAGGCATGCAGGACCTTATGGGTTTGTCACTAAGAAGCAGGGGCGTTTTTGGGGCTGGCGGCAGGGCGAAAGAACATCGCCAGCGTCAGCAGCAGGTAAATCACATAGGCGCCAAGCACGCTCACTGTGGGCGCATCCTGATACCCGAACATGCCGGCCAGCACAGAACCCGCCGGTCCATCCATTGGTAGTGCGGCACTGATATCAAACACCACACCTTGCAGGTGGTTCCACAAGCCGGCTTCGTGCAGGGCCTGTACCGAGTTGGCCAGAATGCCTGCGGCAACCAGCAGAATGAACAGTCCGGTCCAGCGGAAGAACAGGCCCAGATTCAAGCGCATGCTGCCGCTATAAATGGCGAAACCGACGAAAATGGCGAGGACCAGACCGAGCAGGGCGCCCAGCGGTGCTGCGGGGCCTTCGCTCTGCTGAAACACGGCGAGCAGAAAGAACACGGTTTCGAGTCCTTCGCGGGCAACTGCAAAGAACACCATGGCAATCAGTGCCGTGACTTGATGTTTTGACCCCGCGAGGGCGTGATCCAGGGAGGTGTGAAGAGAGTGCTTGATGGAGCGCGCCACTTTGCGCATCCAGAACACCATCGAACTGAGAATGCCGACGGCGATCAGACCGACAATCCCTTCGAAGAGCTCCTGCTGTTTCTGCGGGAACTCTGCACTCATCAGCTCCAGGCCGCCGCCCACCAGCAGGGACAGAGCGACAGCAAGGAAGACTCCGGTCCACACGGCGGGCATCCACTGTCCGCGCCCCGTTTGTTTGAGGTAACTGGCAATGATGCCGACTATAAGAGCGGCCTCGATTCCTTCGCGCAGCATGATCAGAAATGGAACCAGCATGGGATGAGTACCGCGTCACGAATTGGCCAGGGTGGCAATTTGTAACATTTTGATACTCATTTACAAACAGGAATCGATTGCATTTGCTGAACGCTAGCTGAACAAAGACTTGACCCGGGTAATCGCTGGCGAGGCCCAAGGCCGCGAAGGCCTTGTGCACGGCTCTCGGACGTCGCGCACGGTCCTTCGCACCTTATCGCAGCCTCGTTCCTCGTCAGCGAGTACGGGTTTCTAGTCGGCTGTTTGTTCGGGTGTGTCGTCTTTCTGCGCTTTCAGGCTTTCAAGTGCTGCTTCGGCTTTTAGTGCCCGCAGGGTCAATGCCGTGCTGGCTTCCTGCGCCTTGCTTTGCGCTTGTTGCAAGCCTTCGCTGTCCTCAAGTGCAACCCGCAAGCGTTCCTGGAGCAGGGTGCGCTCGTTTTCCAGCTGAGTTAACTGGCTGCTGAGCTGGCCATTGAGGTTGCTCAATTTGTGTTGCTGGTCGTTGGACTGATTCAGTTCCTTGCCCAGTGCGCGGCTTTCGCTCAATACGCGCTCGTTGTCGCGATGCAGCTGGGTGATCTCATCCTGGCGTACCAGTGCACTTTGTTGTGCCTGGCGCAGTTCCATCTGAATCTGCTGAACCTGTCCTTCGTGGCGGCGCTGATCCTGCTCGCGCTGCTCTTTGACGGCGCTGCGGTAGTGCTCAAGTGCTTCGCGGGCATGCAGGTGTTTGTCTTCCAGCGAGCGAATTTGCTCGTCGCGGTCTTTGAGGCGCAGCTCAAAGTCGCTGCAAGCCTGATTCAGCGCAGCGTTGCGGGTTTGCTCGGTCTGCAGCATGGAGCGTGTGGACTCAAGATTTGCCGTTTCCTGGCTCAGTGCATTGCCCTGGATCTCAAGTTGCTGCTGGAGCCGGGTTTGCGTCTGTTGTGCCTGGTCGAGCTGCTCTTGCAGCGTTGCCTGGAGTTGTTCGTAGTGTGCCCGGGCCCGATCGATCGGCTCCTGGGCTTGCTCTTGCAGGCGCTGGGCGAGGCGGGCGACCAGCTCCGCCAGCTCGTCTCCGAGCTGTTCCTGTGGCGCGCCCCGGCGTGAATCGACCTCCTCCAGCTCTTTCAGATAGCGGTGGATAGTGGTTTTCGACCCGGTATTTCCCATCTCGATACGTACTGCATCAATGCTCGGGTGTTCGCCACGGGCCAGGATTGCCGTGCGTGCAATTTGCACCACCGCCTTGTTTACGCCGCCACGGGCCATGGTCTTCTCCTACGATTATGTACTGTGGTATGTATCATGTAATTACATACTATATTATCAATTATTTTTTGTCTTTATTTAAGATTAAAGAGGCGGGATATACTGGTATTATCCCGTGTTAGAGCCTTGGAACTGCTTTTAAGGCCCGTTTTCAGTACGCCAATCAAGAGAACTGCCCATGAGCGAGCTGGATCGCTACTTAAACGCCGCGACCCGCGATAACACCCGCCGCAGTTATCGGGCAGCCATCGAACACTTCGAAGTCACCTGGGGCGGGTTCCTGCCTGCCACCAGTGACAGCGTGGCCCGCTACCTGGTGGCTCACGCCGGCCAGCTCTCAATCAACACGCTCAAGTTGCGCCTGTCGGCCATTGCCCAGTGGCATAACAGCCAGGGGTTTGCCGACCCGACCAAGGCGCCGGTGGTGCGCAAAGTGTTCAAGGGCATCAGGGCCTTGCACCCGGTACAGGAGAAGCAGGCTGAGCCGTTGCAATTGCAGCACCTGGAGCAGGTGGTCGACTGGCTCGAAAGTGAGGCCCGGGCGGCGCAAGCCAATGCCGATCAGCCTGCACTGCTGCGAGCACGACGGGATGCGGCCCTGATTCTGCTGGGTTTCTGGCGCGGGTTTCGCAGTGACGAGCTGTGCCGCTTGCAGATCGAGCATGTGCAAGCGGTGCCAGGTTCCGGTATCACCCTGTACCTGCCGCGCAGCAAAAGTGACCGCGACAATCGGGGCAAGACCTTTCAGACCCCGGCCTTGCTGCGGTTATGCCCGGTGCGGGCCTACATTGAGTGGCTCAATACCTCGGCGCTGGTCCGCGGCCCGGTGTTTCGTGGCATAGACCGCTGGGGCAACCTGGGGGAGGAGGGGTTGCACGCCAACAGCGTAATTGCGCTGCTGCGCCAGGCCCTGGAACGCGCGGGTATTGCTGCAGAGCAATACACCAGCCACTCGCTGCGTCGCGGTTTTGCAACATGGGCCCATCAAAGTGGCTGGGATTTGAAGTCGCTGATGAATTACGTCGGCTGGAAGGACGTAAAGTCTGCCATGCGCTATGTTGAAGCGACCCCGTTTACGGGGATGAGCATTACCGCGCAAAAAGTTATCGATGTGTGACGAGGGTTGAAATGGCGCAAGGTGGCCCCTATTTGGTTTTCTACTATCTATAGGCTCACCTGATAGCTAAAACCAATCGTCAGCATCAGCTTTGCCAATGAGCCAGATACGAAATGAGTTGTTAGGATTCATCCCATCAACTTTTCAACCCTGACGGAGAGACAACGATGCCTATCATCAACAGCCATGTAAAACCGTTCAAAGCTACTGCATACAAAAACGGCAGCTTCGTGGAAGTGTCGGACGCTGACCTGAAAGGCAAGTGGTCTGTCGTTTTCTTCTACCCGGCCGACTTCACTTTTGTTTGCCCGACCGAACTGGAAGACCTGGCTGACAACTACGAAGAGTTCAAAAAACTCGGCGTGGAAATCTACAGCGTGTCCACTGACACCCACTTTGCTCACGCTGCCTGGCACAACACTTCGCCAGCCATCGGCAAAATCCAGTACACCATGATCGGCGACCCTACGCTGACCATCTCCCGCAACTTCGACGTACTGATCGAAGAAGCAGGCCTGGCTGACCGCGGTACTTTCGTGATCAACCCTGAAGGTCAGATCAAAATCGTCGAGCTGAACGATGGCGGCGTTGGTCGTGACGCTTCCGAGCTGCTGCGCAAAATCAAGGCAGCCCAGTACGTTGCTGCTCACCCGGGTGAAGTTTGCCCGGCTAAATGGAAAGAAGGTGAATCCACCCTCGCTCCATCGCTCGACCTGGTCGGCAAGATCTAAGCCTGTGAGCCAGCCAAGGGCGGTGACCCGCACCTGAGTTGCACGCAGCATCGCCCTCAAAACGCCCGGGCGACATTCGCTCGGGCGTTTTTTTTACACAGTATTAAAGGTCAAAGGAGATCGCCCGTATGTTGGACGCCAATCTAAAAGCACAGTTGAAGTCATACCTGGAGCGGGTTACCCAGCCGATCGAGATCGTTGCTTCCCTCGACGACGGTGCGAAATCCCGTGAAATGCATGACTTGTTGAAAGAAATCGCCAGCCTTTCCAGCATGATTACCTTGCTGGACAACGGTACCGATGCGCGCAAGCCTTCGTTTTCGTTGAACCGCCCGGGCGGCGATATCAGCCTGCGTTTCGCAGGCATCCCAATGGGCCACGAATTTACTTCGCTGGTGCTGGCCTTGCTGCAAGTCGGCGGCCACCCATCGAAAGCCAGTCCTGAAGTGATTGAACAGATCCGCTCCCTCAAGGGCGAGTTCAACTTCGAGACTTATTTCTCGCTGTCATGCCAGAACTGTCCGGATGTAGTGCAGGCGCTGAACCTGATGGCTGTATTGAACCCGAACATTCGCCACGTGGCGATTGACGGTGCGCTGTTCCAGGACGAAGTCACCGAACGTCAGGTGATGGCCGTTCCCAGTGTTTACTTGAACGGCGTGAACTTCGGCCAGGGCCGTATGGGTCTGGAAGAAATTCTCGGCAAGCTGGACACCGGCGCCATCGAGCGTCAGGCCGAAAAAATCAGCGCCAAAGAGGCGTTTGATGTGCTGGTCATAGGCGGTGGTCCGGCCGGCGCAGCGGCTGCCATTTATGCGGCACGTAAAGGCATTCGTACCGGCGTCGCCGCTGAACGCTTTGGCGGCCAGGTGCTGGATACCATGGCCATCGAGAACTTTATCTCGGTGCAGGAAACTGAAGGGCCAAAGCTGGCCACCGCCCTTGAAGAACACGTCAAGCAATACGACGTCGACATCATGAACCTGCAGCGTGCCGACAAGCTGCTGCCGGGCAAGGCGGGCGAGTTGCATGAGGTGAAATTTGCCAGTGGTGCCTCGCTGAAAGCCAAGACCGTGATTCTGGCAACCGGTGCCCGCTGGAGAGAGATGAATGTACCCGGCGAGCAGGAATACCGCAGCCGTGGCGTCGCTTACTGCCCGCACTGTGACGGCCCGCTGTTCAAAGGCAAGCGCGTTGCAGTTATCGGCGGTGGCAACTCGGGTGTTGAAGCGGCAATCGACCTGGCGGGTATCGTTTCTCACGTGACCCTGCTTGAGTTCGATACCAAACTGCGGGCCGATGCGGTGTTGCAGCGCAAGCTCAACAGCTTGCCGAACGTAACCGTGATTACCAATGCCCTGACCACCGAAGTCACAGGCGACGGTCAGAAGGTCAATGGTCTGCGTTACAAGGATCGGGCCACAGACGAGTTGCACCACGTCGAGCTGGAAGGGATTTTTGTCCAGATCGGCTTGCTGCCGAACACTGACTGGCTTAAAGGTACGATCGAGCTTTCACCTCGCGGCGAGATCGTGGTTGATGCCCGTGGTGAAACCAGCATCCCCGGCATCTTTGCCGCCGGCGACGTCACTACCGTGCCATACAAGCAGATCGTGATTGCGGTGGGCGAGGGCGCCAAAGCTTCGCTGAGTGCTTTTGATCACCTGATCCGCTCGGAATAACCGGCTGAAACAAAAAAACCCATGAGCGATCATGGGTTTTTTTTTGCATCCGGTTTACATCGGTTGCGGCTGGATAATCTCGACCCAGTAGCCGTCCGGGTCTTTGATAAATGCCAGCGACTTCATGCGCCCGTCAGTCAGGCGCTTCTGGAAGTCCACACCCAGCGCCTCGAAGCGTTCGCAGGCGGCAACGATGTCCGGCACCGAGATGCAAATGTGGCCAAAGCCGCGCGGGTCAGTGTTGCCGTTGTGGTAGACAACGCTGTCGTCGGTTTCCGAACCGTGGTTGTGGGTCAGTTCCAGAATGCCGGGAATCGACTTCATCCACAGGGTACGGGCGGCATCGTCAGCCGGGATCTGTGCCTTATCAACCAGCGCCAGGAAATACAGGCTGAATTCGGCTTCCGGGAAGTCGCGCTTTTCAACCAGCGAGAAGCCCAGCACCCGGGTATAGAAATCCAGGGACTTATGGATGTCCTTGACGCGGAGCATGGTGTGGTTGAAGACAAAGTTCTGGGTAGCGCTGTCTGGTTCGCCAGTGACGCCAGGGATGTTGTTCAGGTCTTGCAGGCTCATGAACCCTCCGAAAGTGATACGTGGTGATCGGTCGCTACGGTGAGCGTGATGGGCGAATGATACGGAATCCGGTGGCTTGCGCCAAACCCGTTTTCAGCCAGGGCAGGCATCAGCGCGGCGGGTCTTGGCAAATTCCGGGCAAAAAGAAGCCCGCCGAAGCGGGCATGGGGCGCTAGTCCTTTAGCAGCCCCCATCCTGTGACCATTGGTGTGAAAAATCTGTGAAAGGACCTGTTATTTGAAGACTGTCTGTCCGCCCCGGAGCTTTCATGGCTGCCATGCCTGGTAAAGCGGCGGTCGGCGCCAGAGATGGGCACGGGACTGTCTTGAATTATTGACTTGTATCATTCCGTACATCTGGCTCCCGTGATATTGCCGCCCAATAAAAAGCCCTGCATGGGCAGGGCTTTTTATTGGGCGCAGACTTTAATGACGCAACCATGAATCCACGGTGCTGGCACCGTATTGTTCTTTCCATGCCTTCAAGCCATGGTGGTTGCCGCCTTTAGTTTCGATAAGTTCACCGGTATGCGGGTTTTGATAAACCTTAAGTACGCGGGCCTTGCGTTGTTTGGGGGCGGCACCGGACCTGGGGGCAACCGTGCCGGGGTCAAGAATGGCAATAATGTCCCGAAGGTTCTTGCCATAGAACTTCATCAAGTCTTTGAGTTTTTGCTCGAACTCAATTTCTCTTTTAAGTCCGGCGTTATTTTTCAATGCTTCGAGCTGGGCGATCTGCTCTTTAAGTGCTTTCTCAGCAGCGCGAAATTCAGCGAGTCTGGACAAAGTCATTACTCCATTCACTGGTCCGGCCTTGGAGAGCCGGAGTGTTTTAATGATGATTGAAGTGCATGGGGCAGGGGCCGGGTCCAGTACCTTGAACACCTGAACACCGTCCATGACCTTTTTAAATAACGTGACAACCTTTAAACAATCGAAAAAATTGTAGTTGTTAATTGTCACACTGCCAAGCCATGAACCTGCACAATTAACAAAAGACTTTGCCCCGAAGGGGGCAGGTTCATAGAGGCAAGTATTTATTGCGTCGGTGCAGGGCGCGCCACTAAAGATTTGATGAAGTCAGGGGCGGGCAAGGGGCGGGCGAACAGATAACCTTGTAAAAACACCACCCCTTTAGACGCCAGATAGTCGCTTTGTTCTTGTGTTTCAATCCCTTCGGCGACTATTCCCAGGTCCAGTTTTGCACTGAGCTCGATAATACTGTCGAGAATGTGTCTGGACAGGGCGTCCACGCCGATCATTGCGACAAAACTTTGATCGATTTTCAAGTAATCAATGTTGAACTCATGCAAGTAACTCAGGCTCGAATGGCCGGTGCCAAAATCATCAAGGGCAATCATCACGCCCAGGCTATGGAGTGCCGAGAATAATTGATGGGTGATTGCAGTGGGCACAATCAACTCGCGTTCGGTCAGTTCCAGAACCAGGGTGATTTGCCCTGCCGGGAAAGCGTCCAGGAACTCGCGGCAATCATCAATTAGTTCAAGGTTTTGACAATGGCTGGCCGCGATATTGAAGCCTATATGGAAGCCGGGCTCCATGCTGGAGGCATGGGGCGCCAGTAGCCGGGCAGTTTGCTGCATCAGCGAGCGGGTCATTGGCACTATCAGGCTCGAGTGTTCGGCAAACGGAATAAACAAGTCAGGACGTACCAGTCCTTCTCTGGGATGCTGCCAGCGCATCAACACTTCGGCTCCGGCCCATTGCTTAGTATCGCTGCGTACGACCGGCTGGAAGTAAGGAATAAACTCTGCCGCGTCCAGACCCCGCTGCAATTCATGGGTGGGTGAAGACGAGCGCTTATTTAACCAGTGCACCGTTAAAGCAGACACCAGCCCCAAAAATACAAACAAGCCCATCAGTCCGGTGTATCGCGCCCATACAAAACGCCCGACCGTTCCGGGGCCGAATCCCGCAACAACCTGGTAGGGGTACTGGGTGGAGGCGACACTGACTTGTGCCACCGGAAAAGGCTCGGCCGGAGCATCACGCACCTGGCCATACTTATCGATCGAATCACTGCCCACTTGAATCAGTAATTGCGTGTACTGATTGATCAAGCCCAAAACATTGACCAGATGTGCGCCATACAGGCTGACCAGCACCCCTGCTTTGCCTTCCTCGCGCCTGTAGACCAGCAACGGGTCGTTGGGCGTTACCGGATTGCCGGCCATCAGCTTGAGCTCGCCTTTGGCATATTCATCCGGGTTTACGATTTCTTTGAAGGGGCCGAACAGGGAGGTGCAATAAATCAGGTTGTCCCACACCATGTTCACCGCGCGCACGAAAGGCCGGCGCGTCACCTGGTCACGCAACGCCAGCTCCACCTGGGCGCAATCGCGCCCCGCCATCGGCAGCATCACATCGGCTGCCTGTGCGGCATTGTCGAGCATCAAGTCAAACTGGCGAATGGCTTCTTGCGCGGTGTGGGTGGCCTCAAACTCCAGGGCTCGATTGGCCTGCCAAAAAATAATACACATGCCGAGTACCACGGGCAGCAATCCACTGAGCAGAACCAACGCATAGCGATCAGTCCATTTGCGGGTCGACTTCAGCGTTAATGGCATTGCATATCCTGGGCTAGGGGTAAAGGCTGATTAAAGACAGCTGGTTAACATGATGTAAGACAAACCGGATTACGCCATGTAGAATCGGCTTACGCATACAAGAATAATGACTTCTGCCAGCAGAAGCCCCTCCGCGTAAGAGATGGGTCGAAATGAAGATATTCGGGTTCCAATTGATCTACGGCGATTTCCTGGCTCGCAGTGTACGCGGGATCTCGTGCGCGCCTCCCGTCAGCCTCAGCATTCTTAGCAAATAACCTTCTGTTAATTCTAAAAATGACCATGATGAGGCGCCAAAATGGCCGATCTATACGAAAACCCAATGGGCCTGATGGGCTTTGAATTCATCGAATTCGCGTCCCCGGTACCCAACACCCTCGAACCCATTTTTCAAATTATGGGCTTCACCAAGGTGGCCAGCCACCGTTCCAAAGACGTGCACCTGTATCGCCAGGGCGAGATCAATCTGATCCTCAACAATGAGCCCCATAGCGTAGCTTCTTATTTTGCCGCAGAGCACGGTCCTTCGGTGTGCGGTATGGCCTTCCGCGTGCGCAATGCGCAACAGGCATTTTCCCGGGCGCTGGAACTGGGTGCGCAACCCATCGAAATTCCCACCGGCCCCATGGAGCTGAACCTGCCGGCAATCAAGGGTATCGGTGGCGCGCCACTGTACTTGATTGATCGCTACGGCGAAGGCAGCTCGATCTACGACATCGATTTTGTGTTCATTGAAGGTGTTGATCGTCATCCGGTGGGAGCCGGCCTGAAAATCATCGACCACCTGACCCACAACGTTTATCGCGGGCGCATGGCCTATTGGGCCAACTTCTACGAGAAGCTGTTCAATTTCCGTGAAATCCGCTACTTCGATATCAAGGGTGAATACACCGGCCTGACCTCCAAGGCAATGACCGCACCGGACGGCATGATCCGCATTCCTTTGAATGAAGAATCATCCAAAGGCGCAGGGCAGATCGAAGAGTTCCTGATGCAGTTCAACGGTGAAGGCATCCAGCATGTGGCCTTCCTGTGTGACGACCTGATCAAGACCTGGGACGCACTGAAGGGCATAGGCATGCGCTTCATGACCGCGCCGCCCGACACCTACTATGAAATGCTCGAAGGCCGTCTGCCTGATCACGGCGAACCGGTAGATCAGCTGCAGTCGCGGGGCATTTTGCTGGATGGCTCTTCCGAGCCGGGTGACAAGCGCTTGTTGCTGCAAATCTTCTCGGAAACCCTGATGGGGCCGGTGTTCTTCGAGTTCATCCAGCGCAAGGGTGATGACGGATTCGGCGAAGGCAACTTCAAGGCGTTGTTTGAGTCCATCGAACGCGACCAGGTGCGCCGTGGCGTGTTGAGCACCGATTAAACATCCATCCTGTAGGGGCTGGCTTGCCAGCGATGGCAGTCTGCGGTTCACCAGTAACACCGCATGGACTGCATCGCAGGCCGGCTCCAACAGTTCGGTTACTTAAAACAATCCCGCCGCAATATTGATCGAGAAGCCCAGTACCGCAGTGTTGAACAAAAAGCCTAACAGCGAATGCACCAGCACGGCTTTGCGCATCTCACGGGTAGCGATGCACACGTCGGACGTCTGTACCGCAACGCTGAGGGTGAAAGAGAAGTACAGAAAATCCCAGTAATCCGGGTTCAGCTCCCCCTCCGGAAAACGCAAGGCCGGCTCCGGCCCCTCATTGTTATAAAACAGCCGCGCATAGTGCAGGCTGAAAATCACCCCGATCATCAGCCACGACCCCACCACCGTCAGCCCGGTAAACCCGTAGTGCATCAGTTGCTCGGATTGATCGAGTTTGCTGTTGCCTGACAGCTCGAGGGTGATGGCCGCCAGACTGGCAATGGCGGCGATGCAAACGGTGAACAACACCATGCTGGCATTTTCATCTTCGACTTCGGCGGTGCTTTTCACGTCGCTGGCTGCGGAGCGAATCACCAGCCACAGGGTCAATCCCAGATACAACCAGACACAGACATTCCAGCCCAGCAAGAACTTGGTCGTCAGGGTTGCAGCGGGAGCAAAGATGCCGACCGCGACCCCAAGCAAGGTGGCAACGGTCAGGCGAGGATGAGTGCGGGCAAGGTGCGACATCGACAAGACAATCCCTGTTACTAATTGATGCAGCACCTTACCACGGGCAGAACCTGTTACAGCTGGCGCGGCTTGCTTCTCACCAGTTTCATCACCACCACAAAGAACACCGGTACAAACACCACGGCCAGGGTGGCGACGATCATGCCGCCAATTACCCCGGTACCGATGGCCTGTTGACTGGCCGAACTGGCCCCGGTGGCAATCGCCAGAGGCACCACCCCGAGAACGAAGGCCAGTGAGGTCATCACAATCGGCCGCAAGCGCAGGCGTGCGGCTTGCACCGTGGCATCTACCAGATCATGCCCTTCGTCATACAGGGTCTTGGCAAACTCGATGATCAGAATGGCGTTTTTCGCCGACAGGCCAATGATGGTGATCAAGCCAACCTTGAAGAACACGTCATTGGGCATCCCGCGCAACGTCACGGCCAATACGGCCCCGAGTACACCCAGGGGTACGACCAGCAAGACCGCAGTCGGAATCGACCAGCTTTCATACAAGGCGGCCAGGCACAGGAACACGAACAGCAACGACAAGCCCAGCAAAATCGGGGCCTGGGCTCCGGACAGCTTTTCCTGCAGGGACAAACCGGTCCACTCCAGGCCCAGCCCGGCAGGCAACTGATCCACCAGACGCTGAACCTCGATCATTGCCTCGCCGGTACTGCGCCCGGGGGCTGACTCACCGGAAATACTGATGGCCGGGTAGCCGTTATAGCGCGTCAGTTGCGCCGGCCCCTGAATCCAGCGGGCTTCGACAAAGGCCGAGAGCGGCACCATTTTCCCCAGGTTGTTGCGCACATTGATCTTCAGCAAGTCTTCAACCTGACTGCGCTGATCACCCTCTGCCTGCACCACAACCCGCTGCATGCGCCCCTGGTTCGGGAAATCATTGACGTAGGCCGAGCCCACGGCCGTCGACAGTACGTCGCCAATGTCAGCGAACGAGACCCCCAGGGCATTGGCGCGTTTGCGGTCGACTTCAAGTTGCACTTGCGGGCTTTCAGCCAGCGCGCTTTCGCGCACGTTGGCCAGTACCGGACTCTTCTCGGCCAGAGCCAGAAATTCGCTACGGGCCTGCATCAGTGCGTCATAGCCGACGCTGCCACGGTCCTGCAGGCGGAACTCAAAACCGCTGGAGGTCCCCAGACCACTGACTGGCGGCGGCAGGATAGCGAAGGCTATTGCATCCTTGAGTTCGCCAAACACGGCGTTGGCCCGTTCGGCGATGGCCGAAGCCGAGTCCTTGGCGCCGCGTTCAGACCAGTCTTCAAGGGTGGTAAAGGCCAGCGCCGCGTTCTGCCCGTTACCGGAAAAGCTGAAGCCCAGAATCATCGTGGTGTTGCCTATGCCGGGCTCGCTGGCGTTGTGCGCCTCGATCTGCTCGGCCACCTTGATCGTGCGGTTCTGGCTGGCACCCGGCGGCAACTGGATATCAGTGATGATGTAGCCCTGGTCTTCAACCGGCAAAAACGAGGAGGGCAGGCGGGCAAAGAGCACCACCAGCACCACCAGCAGCGCGCCGTACAGCAACAGATAGCGGCCACTGCGCTTGATCAGGTGCACAACCCAGTGCTCGTATCCCTGTGACAGGTGTTCGAACTTGCGGTTGAACCAGCCAAAGAACCCGCCCTTGGCATGGTGCTCGCCCTTGGCGATCGGCTTGAGCAGGGTCGCGCACAGGGCCGGGGTCAGTGACAGGGCCAAAAATGCCGAGAACAGAATCGAAGTGGCCATCGACACCGAGAACTGCTGGTAAATGATGCCCACCGAGCCCGGCATGAACGCCATGGGGATAAACACCGCCACCAGCACCAGGGTGATGCCGATAATGGCACCGCTGATCTGGGTCATGGCCTTGCGGGTGGCGTCGCGCGGCGACAGCCCCTCGCTGACCATGATCCGCTCGACGTTTTCCACCACGACAATCGCATCGTCCACCAGAATGCCGATGGCCAGCACCATGCCGAACATGGTCAGCACGTTGATCGAGAACCCCATCACCAGCATGGTGGCAAAGGTGCCCATCAAGGCCACCGGCACCACCAGAGTCGGGATCAGGGTGTAGCGCATGTTCTGCAGGAACAGATACATCACCGCAAACACCAGGATCATGGCCTCGACCAGGGTGTAGATCACTTTGGTGATCGAGACCTTGACGAAGGGTGTGGTGTCATAGGGAATGGAGTATTCAACGCCTGCCGGGAAATAGCGGCTCAGTTCATCCATCTTGGCGCGGATCAGGTTGCCGGTACTCAAGGCGTTGGCCTCGGGCGCCAGTTTCACGCTGAAAGCACTGGCCGACTTGCCGTTGAGGCGGGTGCCGTATTGATACTCCTGGCTACCGATCTCGACCCGTGCAACATCGCCAATACGCACGGTAGAGCCGTCCGGATTGGCGCGCAGGACAATATCGGCAAACTCCTGCGGGCTTGACAGCTGACCCTTGACCAGCACCGTGGCAGTGATTTCCTGGGTCTTGCTGCCTGGCAAGTCGCCGATGCTGCCGGCGGCAACCTGGGCATTCTGACTGGCAATGGCGTTGTTCACGTCAGTGGTCGTGAGGTTGAAACCGATCAGCTTCTGCGGGTTGATCCAGATCCGCATCGCCCGTTCGGCGCCATATAGCTGGGCCTTGCCGACACCCTCCACGCGCTTGATTTCGTTCATCACGTTGCGCGCCAGATAATCGCTGAGCGCAACTTCGTCGAGGTTGCTGTCCTTGCTGGCTGTCAGGGTCACCAGCATCAGGAAGCCCGAGGAAATTTTCTCCACCTGCAAGCCTTGTTGAATCACTGCCTGGGGCAGGCGCGACTCAACGGTCTTGAGACGGTTCTGGACATCGACCTGCGCCATCTCCGGATCGGTACCGGGCTTGAACGTCGCGGTGATACTGGCGCTGCCCAGGCTGCTCTGGGATTCGAAATACAGCAGGCCGTCAGTACCGTTGAGCTCCTGCTCGATCAGGCTGACCACGCTTTCGTCCAGGGTTTGTGCCGATGCGCCGGGGTACACGGCATAGACCTCAACCTGTGGCGGGGCGACCACCGGGTATTTGGCAACCGGCAATTGCGGAATGGCCAAAGCCCCGGCCAGCACGATAAACAACGCAACGACCCAGGCAAAGACCGGGCGGTCGATAAAGAACTGCGGCATGCTCACTGATCCGTGGAGTGTGCGAGAGGGAGTTTCGGATCGTCGATCTGCACTTGCTCACCCGCACGGGCATGCTGCAAACCTTCAATCACAATACGGTCACCAGCCTTGAGGCCGGCATTGACGATCCAGCGATCGTTCTGAACGCTGCCCAGTTGTACCGGCTGCTGTTTGACGCGGTTATCCGCATCCAGCAACAACACTTGGGCAACCCCGGCACTGTCTCGCAAAATCGCCCGCTGGGGCACGCTGATGGCTTCTTTATTGACCGCCTGCTCCAGGCGCACACGGACAAAGCTGCCGGGCAGCAAATCGTAATCCGGATTCGGGAACTCGCTGCGCAAAATGATCTGTCCGGTACTTGGATCAACACTCACGTCGGTGAACAGCAACTTGCCGGGCAGCGGATAAAGGCTGCCGTTATCACGGATCAGCGTGGCCCGGGCCTGGTTCTTGCCCACCTGCTGCAACTCGCCGGCGCGGAAAGACTCGCGCAGATTGTCGAGGTCGCGGGTGGACTGAGTAAGGTCAACATGGATCGGGTTCAGTTGCTGAATACGGGCCAGCGGGGTGACTTCGCCCTGGCCCACCAGGGCGCCTTCAGTTACCAGTGCCCGGCCAATGCGCCCGGAGATCGGCGCCGTAACAGTGGCATACCCCAGGTTCAACTGGGCGCGGCGCACGGCGGCCTGATTGGCAGCCACATCGGCATCGGCCTGCTGGGCCTGGGCCCGGGCATTGTCATAGTCCTGACGACTGATGGCGTTACTTTCAACCAGCTCGCTGTAACGCTGATCCTGAAGTTTGGCCTGCATGGCAAGTGCTCTGGATTTGCTCAGGGCTGCCTGGGCGCTGTCCAGATCTGCCTTGAACGGAGCGGGATCAATCAGGAACAGCACCTCACCCTGTTTGACTTCACTGCCTTCGGTATACATCCGCTTCAATACCACTCCGGCGACCCGGGCACTGACTTGCGCCACGCGCGGGGCAACCACCCGGCCACTGAGTTCGTTATTGATCGACAGGGGCGCGGTGGCAATGACTTCGGTGCGAACTTTGGCCAAAGGAGCCTTGGTCTCGGCGACCGGGCTTTTATCACAGGCACTGAGGGTCAGAGCCAGTGCCGAGAGGCAGAGGGGGGCGAAGAGCTTTTTCAACGATCGTGCCTTCTTATATATGCGGGATATTTCTGTAAGTGCTCCTGCATGCTAAGGGCAGCACGCAAGGGGCGTTGTGAAGCTGTGTAGGTGGTATGTGAAAAAGTGTGAAGGTTGTGCGCCTATCCATGTGAGGTTGTATATCCTTCGGGTTTTCCCCTGGTTGTAAGCATTTATTATGCCCACTATTTTGCTGGTCGAAGACGACGCTGCCCTCTCGGAGCTGATTGCCAGCTATCTGGAGCGCAACGGTTACCAGGTCAGCGTGATTGCCCGAGGCGATCAAGTCCGTGAGCGCGCAAAAAGCAATCCACCTGATCTGGTTATTCTTGACCTGATGTTACCGGGTCTTGATGGCCTGCAAGTCTGCCGTTTGTTGCGAGCCGACTCGGCAAGTTTGCCGATCCTGATGTTGACAGCGCGCGACGATAGCCATGATCAGGTGCTGGGGCTAGAGATGGGTGCCGACGATTATGTGACAAAACCTTGCGACCCCCGTGTGCTGCTGGCCCGGGTTCGTACTTTGTTGCGTCGCAGCAGCCTGGTCGAACCCCACGTGGCCAGTGACCGGATCATTATCGGCAACCTATGCATCGACCTGTCGGAACGTACCGTGACCTGGCGCGAACAGGGCATTGAATTGTCCAGCGGCGAATACAACCTGCTGGTGGTGCTGGCCCGGCATGCGGGAGAAGTGTTGAGTCGCGATCAAATCCTCCAGCGTTTGCGCGGTATCGAGTTCAATGGCACCGACCGCTCGGTGGACGTGGCCATCTCCAAGTTGCGGCGCAAGTTCGACGACTGCGCCGGCGAAGCGCGCAAGATCAAGACCGTATGGGGCAAGGGCTACCTGTTCAGCCGCTCCGAGTGGGAATGTTGAGCCCATGTTCAAGCTCCTGCTTCGTTTGTATCTGGTAACGACGGTTACCTTTGCTGCTGCCATCTATGCCGTGCCTGAACTGGTGGTGACGCTGTTCCATGAGCGTTTCGTCAGCTACAACGCCGATATGTCGCGGGGCATGCAGACCCTGCTGGTCAAACAGTTTCAGCAACTCCCCGTCGGGCAGTGGCCGGACCTTGCCCGGGATCTGGACGCCCAGTTCAAACCCATACGCGTCAACTTGCTGCCCATCAACGACCCCAAGTTCACCCCCAAGGAGCAACACCAGCTGCAGCAAGGGCAGGGCGTGATACGCATCGGCGACTGGGGCTGGCGCACCCTGGTGGTCTCGCCACTGAACCGGGAGCAGGCCATCGAGTGGGTGATGCCCCCTGATCCGCTGGAAATGAATCTGTTGTACTGGGGTATCAATGTCTTGATCGGCGCTGCCTTGCTCGGCGGCTTGCTGCTCTGGATGCGCCCCCACTGGCGCGACCTGGAGCGTCTGAAACACACCGCGGCGCGCATTGGCCAGGGACAGTTGAGCGAGCGCACGCAAATTTCACCGCGTTCAAACATTTATGCCCTGGCCACGGTGTTTGACACCATGGCCCAGGACGTTGAAAGCCTGCTCAATCAGCAGCGCGACCTGCTGAACGCTGTTTCCCATGAGTTGCGTACACCCCTGACGCGACTGGACTTCGGTCTGGCCCTGGTGCTGTGCGACGACCTGCCCGAGGCCAGCCGCGAACGCCTGCAATTACTGGTCGGACATATTCGTGAACTGGATGAGCTGGTACTGGAGCTGTTGTCTTTCAGTCGCCTGCAGAATCCCCGGCTGGCTCCGGAGCGGGTCGAGGTATCGCTGGACGAATTTATCGATAGCATCCTCGGCAGTTTTGATGAAGAACTGGAGACCCCCGACATAGTGCTGGATGTGCGCCTGCACGGGACTCAACAGCGCTTTGCCCTTGACCCGCGCCTCACGGCCCGGGCCCTGCAAAACCTGTTGCGCAATGCCATGCGCTACTGTGATCGCCGAATTCAGGTGGGCGTAAACGTAACGCCACAGGGCTGCGAACTATGGGTCGACGACGATGGCATCGGCATACCGGAGCCCGAACGCGAACGGATTTTCGAGCCGTTCTATCGTCTGGACCGCAGTCGGGATCGGGCAACGGGAGGTTTTGGTCTGGGGCTGGCAATCAGTCGACGCGCCCTGGAAGCCCAGGGCGGCAGTTTGAGCGTGGAGCAATCACCCTTGGGTGGTGCCCGCTTCAAATTATGGTTGCCCGGTTAGCGCGGCTCAGATAGAGCGGCGCTGGCGGCTCACATGCTTGAGGCCTTCGATGATCAGCACCACCACCGCGAGCCAGATCGGACCATAGGTCAGCCACTGACCCTCTTCAAGACTGTCACCGAGCAACAGGGCCACGGCTACCAGCAGCACCGGCTCGACATAGCTGAGCAGGCCAAACAGGCTGAACGGCAACAGGCGACTGGCCAGAATGTAAGCAAAGCCTGCGGCGGCACTGATAATCCCCATCAGCGGCACCAGTGCATACAGGGCCTCGCGCTGGGCGCCCAGATCTACATGGGGGCCTGCCATCACGAACCATAGCGAAACCGGGACCATCAACAGCATGTCCAGCCACAGACCGCCGAGGTTGTCGATACCGATTTTTTTGCGCAGTACGAAGTACATCGGGTAACCGATGGCGACCACCAGGGTCGTCCAGGAGAAACCGCCGGTGCGGTACAACTCGTTGGCAACGCCGATAACGGCCAGGGCCGTGGCTATTTTCTGCAGGTGCGACAGGTGTTCACCGTAGACGATGCGACCGGTGAGGATCATCGTCAGGGGCAGCAGGAAATATCCCAGTGACACATCCAGACCATGCCCGTTCAGCGGCCCCCACATGAACATCCACAGCTGTAGGCCGACCAGGAAGCTGGTGAGCAATACGCAAGGAATCAGTAGAGGTTTATCGCTTAAGCGCTTGAAAATGATGGGAACCCATTTCCAGTCGCCGGAGAGGCAGATAAAGAGTGTCATGAATGGCAGCGATATGAGTATTCGCCAGCCGAAGATTTCCTGACCATCAAGGGGCCAAAGAAGAGAAGTGAAGTAGTACAGGACGCCGAACAAGCAGGAAGCCAAAATCGATAGAAAAATGCCTTTAGACACAACAACCTCAATGGATCTACAACGTTACTCGTTTGAGTGGGAACATAGCTTGAGGCTGTTCAGGGTCGTTGGCAAATGTCTTTTAAACCAACTACTTGGGACTGATTCTTGTTGAGTGCGCTCAAGAGACAAAACGCCAAGCAAATACTGGGCCAAAGTCGTTTTAAACGAGCGTTCGTGTTTCTGAAAAAAAAGATAAACGGTCTGCCGCCACCGGGCAGTCGCTGCCGGGGCACGAGGCTGCGAGGTCTTTCAGGCCCCGCATACCTGGCCCCCGGACCTCACACCGAGCGACGTTGGCGCACCAGATGCTTGAAGCCTTCAAACATCAGAACCACAACCGCCAGCCAGATTGGCAAATAGGTCAGCCATTGTCCGGCGCTGATACTTTCCCCCAGCAGCAGCGCGACAATCACCAGCAATACCGGCTCTACATAGCTGAGCAAGCCAAACAAGCTGAATGCCAGCATGCGACTGGCCAGAATGTAGCTGATCAATGCCAGGGCGCTGATGCCCCCCAGCAGCGGAATAAGCGCATACAGCGCCGGGCGATGGCTGGCCACAGCGAATCCTTGCTCACCGCTCTGCACAAACCACCAGGCCACCGGCACCAACAACAGCATATCGACCCACAGGCCGCCGAGGTTGTCCGTGGCTGCGCGTTTGCGCAATACGAAGTACAGCGGGTAACCGATAGCAACCACCAGGGTGGTCCAGGAAAATCCGCCGACCCGGTACACCTCGTTGGCGACCCCGAGGGTGGCCAGAGCCGCAGCGATTTTCTGCAAATGCGATAACTGCTCGCCATAGACCAGGCGCCCGGTAAGAAGCATGGTTAGAGGCAACAGGAAGTAGCCCAGCGAGACGTCGAGGCTATGGCCGTTAAGCGGTGCCCACAGAAACAGCCACAACTGCACCCCCACCAGTGCGCTGGACGCCACCAGCACTGCCCACAGCCGGGGTTGCTGACGCAGCCGCGAGACGATCACCGGAACCAGCCGCCAGTCACCGGAAAAGCACATGAACAGAGTCATGCAGGGCAGGGTCAGGAGCATTCGCCAGCCGAAGATTTCGGCGCCGCTCAAGGGCCAGAGCAGGGACGTGAAGTAATACATGACACCGAACAGGCTCGATGCCAGAACTGATAAGACAATACCTTTGGACACAACAGCCTCGTTGAAACGCACATTCTGATTATTGGAGGTGCATAGCTTGAGGCTCAGCGGGCCGAAGGGCAAATGGCTTGCTCACATTGGCCTCTGCAGGAGCGAACTCGCTCCTGCAGAGGCCAAGGGGGTTTATGCCTGAGTCATGCCGCGGGTCATGCGCAGCGCCAACAGGCTGCCGCCCACAATGACTGCCGCCAACAGGTACAGGGCTACGTCGGTGGAGCCCGTGGCGTCTTTGACAAAGCCCACCAGGTACGGGCTGAGAAACCCGGCCATCTGCCCCATCGAGTTGATCAGCGCCAGGCCGCCCGCTGCCGCACCGGCACTGAGCATGGCGGTCGGCACCGGCCAGAACATTGGCAAACCGGTCAGGGCACCCATGGTGGCGATGGTCAGCCCCAGAATGGCGATCACCGGCTGGGCTGCAAAATTGACGGCAATCACCAGGCCCAGTGCACCCATCAACATAGGCACCACCAGATGCCAGCGGCGCTCTTTGCGCAAGTCCGCAGAACGGCCCACCAGCAACATGAACACAGCCGCCAGCAAGTAGGGGATAGCGCTGATCCAGCCGATCACCAGGGTATCGCTGAAGCCCATGTTCTTGATGATCGACGGCAGCCAGAAGTTGATCGCGTATACGCCGCTCTGGATGCAGAAGTAAATCAGACCGAACGCCCAGATGGCCGGGTTCTTGAATACTGCGAGCAATGAGTCGGAGGTGGTTGCGGGTTTGTTCTGGGCGTCCAGGGCGTGGTCCGCTTCCAGCACTGCGCGCTCTTTTGCACCGAGCCATCTGGCGTTGGCAAAACTGTCACTGAGCAAGAAAATCGCCAGTGCGCCCAGCACAACCGTCGGCACCCCTTGCAGCAGGAACATCCACTGCCAGCCGGCGAGACCGCCCTGGCCCGCGGCAAAGTGGCTAAGGATCCAGCCGGAGAAAGGGCCGCCAATCAGGCCCGAAACCGGAATGGCACACATGAACAACGCCATGATCCGGCCGCGGCGGAAGGTCGGGAACCACTGCGAGAGATACAGCACCACCCCGGGAAAGAACCCCGCTTCAGCCGCGCCGGTGAAAAAACGCAGGGTATAAAACCCGGCAGGGGTGGTGACAAACATCAGGCAGGTCGACAGCAGGCCCCAACCGATCATCATTACGGCGATCCAGCGCCGTGGCCCGAATCTGCTGAGGGCCAGGTTGCTCGGCACGCCGCACAGCACGTAGCCGATAAAGAAAATCCCGGCGCCAAGGCCGTATACCGTCTCGCTGAACTTCAGCGCGTCGAGCATCTGTAATTTGGCGAAGCCAACGTTTACCCGGTCCAGGTAGTTAAACAGGTAGCAAATGAAGATGAAGGGGATCAAACGCAGGGTGATGCGTTTGTAGATGGCGTTTTTATCGTCATCGCTGATCAGCGATGCGGCGGCGCTCTGTGACATCTTATGTCTCTCTTTATTATGATTTTTCACGATCCGAGGTTAACGTTGATCGCGTGTTGAGTCTCGGCCACCCCAACGCTGCTGTCTTTGTGCCCCTGCACAGGTTTTATCCACACCACCTGTGCCCGTGAACAAATGCCTACAAGGATTTTCACCCTATGTTCGAACTGGATCATGATTTGGCACAGGACATCGTGGATCGCGCGATGGCCATCTTGCCGTACAACGTAAATGTCATGGACAGCCAGGGCCTGATCCTTGGCAGTGGCGAGCCTGAGCGTATCAATACCCGGCACGAAGGGGCGCAGTTGGTGCTGGCCAATGGACGGGTGGTGGAGATCGACGAGCAAACCGCCAAGTGCCTCAAGGGGGTACAACCGGGGATCAACCTGCCGCTGTTGCTCGATCAGCGCCTGATCGGCGTACTGGGCCTCACCGGCGATCCGCAATTGCTACGCACCTACGCCGAGCTGGTGCGCATGACCGCCGAGATGCTGGTGGGCCAGCGCTTTCAGCAAGCCGAACAACAATGGCGACGCCAGCGCTGTGATGATCTGGTGGCCTTGCTGCTCAGTGAAGGCGGCGATTCCGCGCGCTTGATCGATGAGGCCCGGCAATTGGGGCTAAAGCCACAGTTATCGCGCATTCCGTACCTGTTTGAACTGGGCAGCGGGCAAAGCGCCGAGGCCTTGAGTGCCTGGTTGCAATCGCGCTTCCCCGACAGCTGGTGCGTGAGCCCGGCCACCGGCTCACTGTTGTGGTGCCGCCCGGCAACGGCGGCGCTGGATGACCTGCGCCTGCTGGAAAAGCTCGACGCACAGGGCTGGAAGGTTTTGCGCATTGCCGCTGGAGGGCAGGCCGATGCTCTCAATGGCTTGCGCCGTTGTTATCGGCGGGTCGGCGACCTGCTGGCCTACGGTCGTGATGTATTGCCGCAGACGCGACTGCTTAGCCTCAATCGCTATCGCCTGCCGGTCATGTTGTGGCGTCACCGCAATGACGATGCCCTTGAAGAATTGCTTGGCCCGCTGCACAAAGTGGTGGCCAAAGACGGCAACGGCCAGTTGATCGCGACCTTGCGCAGCTGGTGTGAGCACGATGGCCAGAGCCAGGCGTGCGCCGATGCCCTTGGCATTCACCGCAACAGCCTGCGCTATCGCATGGAGCGCATCGCCGAACTGAGCGGTGTCGACCCGCTGAGTCTGAACGGCATGCTGGCCCTGTACCTGGGCGTGCAACTGCTGCCCCAGAATCTCTAGGGTCAGCCGCGTCTTGTAAAAATGAACAACAAAGGCCGTTATTGCTTGTGCACCAGACTGGCGTGTTTGCAGTCAGTTGCTGGCAGCATGGATGCCATAAGAACTGGAGATGCGCCCCATGAAAATCGTGATTGCCCCCGACTCGTTCAAAGACAGCCTGAGCGCTGAAAAAGTCGCTGCTGCCATTGCTGCCGGTTTCGCCCAGGTATTGCCACAGGCACAGTTGATCCAGTGTCCGATGGCCGATGGCGGAGAAGGCACCGTGGAGGCGATCGTGGCCGCAGGCAATGGCCAGTTGCGCCGCAACCAGGTGCAAGGCCCGTTGGGCGCAGCGGTCGAGGCCCACTGGGGCTGGCTGCCGGACAGCCACACGGCAATCATTGAAATGGCCGAAGCCAGCGGCTTGCAACTGCTGACACCGGGACAGCGCGATGCGTGTGTCAGCAGCACCTTCGGCACCGGCCAACTGATCGGGGCGGCCCTGGATGCGGGCGCCCGGCGCATCATCCTCGCCATCGGCGGCAGCGCCACCAACGATGCCGGCGCCGGTGCGTTGCAAGCCTTGGGCCTGGGGCTGTTCGACGAGCAGGGCCAGCCCCTGGCACACGGCGGCCTGGCCCTGGCCGGACTCGCCCGTATCGACCTTGCAGGCCTTGATCCGCGCCTGGCTCAGGTGCGCTTCGAGATTGCCGCAGACGTCAATAACCCCCTGTGTGGCGAACACGGGGCATCGGCCGTATTCGGCCCGCAAAAAGGCGCGTCCCCTGAACAGGTCCAGCTACTGGACAAGGCCCTGGGGCATTTTGCCGATCACTGCGCCCGGGTCTTGCCCAGGGATGTTCGTCAGGAGCCCGGTTCGGGGGCTGCAGGCGGTCTCGGCTTTGCCGCCAAGGCGTTTTTCGCCGCGCAGTTTCGCGCCGGAGTTGAAGTGGTGGCCGAACTGGTGGGCCTGGCCGAAGCGGTGCAGGGCGCTGATCTGGTGATCACCGGCGAAGGCCGTTTTGATGCGCAAACCCTGCGCGGCAAAACCCCTTTCGGGGTCGCGCGCATCGCCCGGGCTCAGGGTGTACCGGTGGTGGTACTGGCCGGCACTCTGGGCGAGGGCTACCAGGCCATGTACGAGCACGGGGTCAATGCCGCATTTGCCATCACCAGCGGCCCGATGAGCCTGGAAGACGCCTGTGCCCGGGCCGAGCAATTGCTCACCGACCGGGCGCGGGACATTGCCCGCCTGTTGAGCCTGAAACCGGGCCCGTATTAACCCGCCCCCGTCTTGATTGACCGATCCGCGTAGTCGCTGACGAGATTCGAAGGCTGCGAGCTTTCTGGTTGTGACAGCGCAGGTGCTTTTTGATACCGCCACAGGTTTTCTGTGTGGCCGTCAAGCAAGGTCCGGCGGACCTAATCGCAGCCTTCGAGCCTCGTCAGCGACCACCGGCAACCTGGCGGTTTGCCATGGCCGGTATGGCTTCGGGGCACGATCGTGTAAGCTTCGTGGCTCTTCGCATTCGACCCTTAGCGAGCCCTATGCCGTCGCTCTTCAAACGCTCTTTGCTGCCCAAGCTACGCAGCTTCCCGATATCCGCCGATGCCTTGAGCATCTTGCCCGGCGCGGCTGACTTTCGTCGGTGCCTGCTGGAGCAGATCGCGGGTGCACGCCAGCGCATCACGCTGGTGGCTTTGTACCTGCAACAGGACGAGGCCGGACAGGAAATTCTCGATGCCCTGCACGCAGCCAAAGCCGCCCGTCCCGAGCTTGAAATCGTGGTGCTGGTGGACTGGCTGCGCGCCCAGCGCGGACTGATCGGCGCCGGCAAGCAGCCCGGCAATGCCGCCTGGTATCAGGCGCAAACCGCTGCCCATGCCAGCCACGTGCCGATTTACGGGGTGCCGGTGCAAACCCGGGAGCTGTTCGGGGTACTGCACCTCAAGGGCTTTATCGTTGACGACTGTGTGATTTACAGCGGCGCCAGTCTGAACAATGTCTACCTGCACAAGTTCGACAAGTACCGGTTCGACCGCTATCACCTGCTGCACAACAAGCAGCTGGCAGACTCCATGCAGCACTTCATTGAACAGGACCTGATTCAGACCAGGGCCGTGCATCGCCTGGACCTGCCATCATTGCCTTCAACCCGCAGCCTGCGCAGTGCCATCGGCGATTTTCGCAGCCACCTGAAAAAAGCCAGCTACGACACCAGCGCCGGGGTCAGCGGTCACTTTGGCCTGTCGGTCAGTCCGCTGCTGGGGGTCGGCAAGAACAATCCCCTGAGCCGGGTGATCTGTGAGCTGATTGCCAGCAGTCAGCAGCAACTGACTATTTGCACGCCCTATTTCAACCTGCCGCTACCGGTGACCCGGGAGATCAATCGGGCCCTCGAACGAGGGGTGAAAATTGATATCGTGGTCGGCGACAAGACCGCCAACGACTTCTACATCCCGCCGAGCGAGCCGTTCAAGGTCATCGCGGCATTGCCTTATTTATATGAGATGAGCCTGCGCCGGTTTGCCAAAAAACATCAGTCCATGATCGATAGCGGCTTGCTCAACCTGCACCTGTGGCGTGATGGCGACAACAGCTTTCACCTCAAGGGGCTGTGGGTCGATGACCGCTATACCTTGCTCACCGGCAACAATCTGAACCCCCGAGCCTTCCGTCTGGACCTGGAAAACGGCCTGTTGATCGATGACCCGCGCCGCGAACTGCTGGAGCCGCGAAGCAAGGAGCTGGCAGCGATTTTTGCCAACACCCGACGCATAGAGAGCTACAAGATCCTGGAATCCATGGCCGAGTACCCGCCGGCCGTGGCCAAGTTTCTGCGCCGGGTCAGCCGGGTCCGGATTGAACGCCTGCTCTACAGGATCCTGTAGATCGTCAATTGCTGGCGGAGCATTGCTGCCCGCCAGTCGCCCTCAAGGCAGGCCCGGGATATAGGCGATGCTGCCTTCGGCGCGCCGATGCAGCAAACGCTCACCGTTATCAGGCTGACTGATAACCGCCTGATAATAGCTGCCTGACGCGCAGTTCAACCGGCTGATTCAAACCGGAACAGGCTAAGGGCTGGCGGGTAGCGGCGAGGTGAAGCCAATGTGAAAAAAATGCCGTACCTGCTGTTTGAGGGCGGCAATTTGCTTACACGCTGAAACCTATTCGCTACCAATTACGGTTGACCTCTGCGGTTAATCGCAATCACGTATTTAATCAAGCGCAAATGTGCTCCAGGGCCCGACAAATCGGGCCTGAGGCGATTTGTCGCAGGCCTGCGCCGTTACCGCCCGGTTTGGCTGCCTGCAAGCAGACAGGGCCACTACCGGGGGGCTGTCCGGCCGTGCGGGCAGCAGGTGAGAGTGTTAAATTGCGCACCCATGAAACGCGTCTACCCCACAGCAATCGTGCGTACTTGAGCCAATGGCCCGGGCGACGTACACCCCTGTTGCGTACTGCGCAGGGTGAAGGCTTTTGTTTGTAGTAAAAGCCGCTTAAAGGAACCTCATACATGAACGAATTACTGACTCGCCGCCATGTCGTTGCAGGACTTGGCGTGCTCAGTCTCGGTTTGCTTGCCGGCTGCGACATGGGCAGCGGTTTGTCATACAAGTACGCAAAAGACCTGAGCAATGAAATCATGGGGCGCAAGTTCAAGTTGCGTGATGCCGAAGGCAACGAAATGATGCTGGGCAGTTTCCGCGGCATGATGCCGATGATTTTCTTCGGTTTCACCCAGTGCCCGGCCGTGTGCCCGACCGCGCTGGCCCGTGCTGCCCAGGCCAAGAAGCTGATGGGCCCGGACGGTGACCGGTTGCAGGTGGTGTTTATCACCCTCGATCCGGAGCGCGACAAGCCCGCCATGCTCGATGCCTATGTCAAAGCCTTCGATCCGACGTTTATCGCGCTGTCCGGGACGCTGGAAGAAACAGCGGCCACGGCTAAGGAATTCAAGGTTTTTTACGAGAAAATCCCTACCGGCGACTCCTATACCATTTCGCACACCGGCACCAGTTTCGTCTTCGACTCCCGTGGCGTGCTGCGCATGGGCCTGTCACCTTCGCTGTCGGCCAAGCAGTGTACCGAAGACCTGCTCACCGTCATGTCAGTCTGCTGATTTCACGCACCTTTGAACGAGCCACTTATATGAAACCCGTCAAGTATCTGTTGCTGTCCCTGCTGGGCATGAGCCTGCATGTTTCCGCGCAAACCGTGGTCGATGATGCCTGGGTCCGCGCGACCGTTGCCGGCCAGCCCTCGAGCGGTGCCTTCATGCACATCACCGCGAGTACCGACAGCAAGCTGGTCGAAGTCAAATCCCCGGTTGCCAAAACGGTGCAGATCCATGAGTCGACGATGAAAAATGACGTGATGAGCATGCAGCAAGTGCCATCGGTGGCATTGCCGGCCGGCAAGACCGTCGCCATTGATCCAGAGGGCTATCACGTGATGCTGATGGACCTGAAGGGCCAGATCAAAGAAGGCGACAACGTGCCGCTGACCCTGATCGTCGAAGACAGCAAAGGGGTCAAGGAAGCCATTGAAGTCACGGCCAAGGCCCGCGCCCTGAACAGCATGCAGATGGACATGCATGACCACGGCGCCATGCAACACTAACCCCCTGTAGGAGCGAGCTCGCCTCGCGATGGCGCCGCACGTATTGACTGACTCACCGCCATCGCTGGCAAGCCAGCTCCCACAGAATCTGCAGCGACACCCCGCACTCTGTAGGAGCGAGCTCGCCTCGCGATGGCGCCGCACGTATTGACTGACTCACCGCCATCGCTGGCAAGCCAGCTCCCACAGGATCTGCACCGACACCCCGGACTCTGTAGGAGCGAGCTTGCCTCGCGATGGCGCCGCACGTATTGACTGACTCACCGCCATCGCTGGCAAGCCAGCTCCCACAGGATCTGCACCGACACCCCGGACTCTGTAGGAGCGAGCTTGCCTCGCGATGGCTCCGCATGTATTCGCTGACTCACCACCATCGCTGGCAAGCCAGCTCCCACAGGATGCAAGCGAAACCCCGCACTCTGTAGGAGCGAGCTTGTCTCGCGAGCTCTTCATTGCTGCGTTGAAGGGCTCGCGAGACAAGCTCGCTCCTACATCCAGTCGCCCGTCGTCAGTGCCGCCCGGCCGTTAAAAACGCCCGCTCAGGGGGTATTCAACGGCCAGCCGGACTTGATCGGTATCCAGTTCGGCCTGGGCCGTATTGCCCCGATGCACGTTATGGCGCAGTGACAGGATGGTGCCCTTGGCGGTACCGCTCTGGATCACATAACGCGCTTCCAGATCCCGCTCCCAGTGCTTGCCGCCCTTGCCGTAACCCAGATACGCATAACCGCCACGGGGGTCGGCATGACTGCCGTCGATCTGGCTGCCACGCACATACGCCGCGCTGAACACCAGGCCGGGCATGCCCCACGGCGTCATCCCCAGGTCGTAGCGGGCCTGCCACGATTGTTCATTCGGCGCGTTGAAGTCAGACAGTTGTACGGCGTTGGTGAGAAAAATCGCACCCCGCGTCACATAGTCGAACGGCGTATCGCCATGCACCTTCTGATAACCCAGGCTGAAACTGTGGGGGCCTTGAGCGTAGGTGCCCATCAGGCTCCAGGTGGTGTTGTCGATATTGCCCGACAGTGCCTTGCCTTCATCGGTGGTGCGATACAGGTTGAAGTTGTAGGTCAGCGAGCGGTTGTCATCAATCGCCTGGCTGTACAGGGCGCCCAGGTACTGCTGGTTCCAGGTGTCCTCGTAGCGCGAGCTGTAAATGCTGGCACTGAGGTTTTTACTCGGCGTATAGACCACCCCGGCCAGGTCGAAGGCATCGCCTTTGGGCCCGTTGGAGTAATTGACCACAAAGCCTTGATCGTGACTGCTGGCGTTACGGTCGGTGCTCCCGGTGAAATGCCCGCCGACCATCTTCAGGGCAGTGAATTCATTGCTGGTGAGAAACACCCCGGTGGCGGTTTCCGGCAGCAGGCGGCTGTCGGAGGAACTGAACACCGGGGTTTTGACCCGTTGTTCGCCCCAGGACAGCACGGTGTCCGACATGCGCAGCTTTATCGCCGCGCCGCCCCGGCCGAAGTTGTCCTTGGGGTAGCCGTCGTTATCCAGCCCCAACAGGCGCGCCTTGCCAGCGCGGCCACCACCGCTGTCCAGTTTGACCCCCAGATAGGCGTGGGCATCCACCCCGACCCCGATCAGGCCCTGGGTGAACCCTGATTGCAACGTGCCCATCAACCCGTAGGCCCATTCCTCGGCATAACCATTGCGTTCGGCGCGCGGTTTATAGGCATTGCGCGCTCCGCTGTTGCGTGCGCCGTGGCGATACTCGCGGCTGTCGTAAACCGTGCGGTTGACCAGGCTCCAGGTGCTGTCTTCGACCAGGCCCGCGGACCGATCCTGGGCGCCCGGGTCGGCGAGCGCCATGGGGCTGGCGAGGGCCAGCAGCATCGCAGATCGCCAGTGGACTTTGCTCACTGCCCGGCCTGCAGTTTTTGCAGGGCCACATGTAAACGCTCAAGGGCCCTGGCCGGTAGCGTTGCAGGCAGTACCGCAGGCTGCGGCCCGGCCTCACCGACCTGAATCAGCATCACCATGCCCATGGCCAGGTGGGGAACGCATTGAATACCGTAGAGCCCAGGCACAGTGAAGGTTTGCTCGATTTGCTGATTGATCTTGCCAGCGAAGGGTTGCGCGCCTTCGGGCAACAGTCCGGGCAAAGTGGCGGCGTTATGACCGGTTTGGGTGGCAACGAATTTAACCGTATCGCCGGGAGCTATGTGCAAATAATCCGGCTCGAACACCATGCCCGCAGTAGCACTGCGGGTAAGCATCTTCACTTCATGGGTTTGCGCCAGTGCCGATGAGCAGAGCAGGGCCGCACTGAGCAACAGGCTCAGGGATGAAATACGCATGTCGGGCTATCCATATAGGCTTTGAGGAGTAACGCAGTCGCAGGGTCAGAAGCCCGCTAAAGTAGCCTGCGGGCGCTGCGCTGTCTGCTCGAAAAGGATTCAGAAATACTTCAGCAGGCTAATGTCGCGACGACGGGCCTTTAACCCGGCAAACCAGCGCACCGGCAGGTAAAGCGCAATTGCCAGCAACATCGCCGTCAGCCACACCGAGCCCATGCCGTCGAAACCGAAGTAGTTGCCCTGATTCAGGCCGAGCAGGCCTGCACTGAGCAGATAGAGCGCTTTGAGCACATACAGATGCAGCAGATAGAAAAACATCGGCGCCGCGCCAAACACCGCCAGCATGGCGATCCATTTGCTCTGTTGAACCCGCTCGAAGGCCAGTAACAGCAACAGTCCGACGCCCAGGGTCAGGGTCAGGAACAGCAGCGAAGGCGGGTACTTGGTGATGTTGAAAAAGCTCATCAGAGTCTGCAGGTGAGTGCCATGGGCCACCCAGTGCGCCTCACCGTAACCGTTGAACAGGCGCAGTGCGACAAAACCCAGCAGCGCCCCCGCACCTGCCAGCAACAGGTAGCGCTGGCGCTCGGCAGCCGAAGCAGAGCGGGCGAACCAGGGCCCCACGCAATAGCCCAGGGCAATCACCCCGATCCATGGCAACACCGGATAGGACGTGCGCAGGCGCAAGGTGTCGGAAAACTCTATCCAGCCACGGTCATGCAAAATCGCCCACGGCACATGCAACGTCGAATCGGCAGCGAAGTGCAGGCTGTCCAGCAGGTTGTGCCCGCCGATAATGCCAAGGGCCAGCAACAGCAGGACGGGCCGCGGCAACCACACCAGCGCCGCCAGGGCGAGCATGCTCAGGCCGATGGCCCAGATCACCTGCAGGTATATCACCGAAGGCGGGAACTGGAAGGTCCAGGCGAAGTTCACCAGGGTCAACTCCAGTAGCACCAGAAACAGCCCGCGTTTAAACAGAAAGACCGAAACGTCGCGCTTGCCCTGATATTTCTCGCCATACAGATACGCCGAAAGGCCGGTGAGCAAGACAAACACCGGGGCACACAGGTGGGCAAGGGTACGGCTGAGAAACAGCACCGGCTCGGTGCTGTCGATGTTCATCGGGTCGGCTACCTGGCGGTGCAAGAAAAACGTTTCGCGCACGTGGTCCAGCAGCATCAACAGAATCACCAGCCCCCTGAGGGCATCGATGGACAACAGGCGCTGACTTGAGGGTGGAGCTTGGACTGGGGTGGTCATCAAGGGATCACAGACAAGGGGAGGTCATAAGGGATGGTTACCTTATAACATTTCTAGTTGTGATGTCATCCCTATGGGAAAGATTCCCAATAACCCCGGCTGCGACGGCATTGGTTTACACGACGCTGGTCAGGCCACCATCCACAAACAGGGTTTGTCCGTTGATGAAATCCGCAGCCGGCGAAGCCAGAAATACCGCGGCACCGCACAACTCCTCGACCTGGCCCCAGCGCCCTGCGGGCGTGCGTTTGCACAGCCACTCGGAGAATTGCTGGTCATCCACCAGCGCCCGGTTCATCTCGGTGGCAAAGTACCCGGGGGCCAGGCCATTGGCCTGAATCCCGTGGCGTGCCCACTCGGCGCACATGCCTTTGGTGAGCATTTTCACGGCTCCTTTGGACGCGGCATAGGGCGCGATAGTCGGCCGGGCCAGTTCGCTTTGCACCGAACAGATATTGATGATCTTGCCGCGACCACGGCCAATCATGTGCCGTGCAACCGCCTGGGACACATGGAACACACCGTCCAGATTGACCCGCATCAGCTCATGCCAGTCCTGGGCAGTAAAGTCTTCCAGTGGCGCACGGCGCTGCACACCGGCGTTGTTGAGCAGAATATCGATGGGCCCGGTCTCGGCCTCAAAGGTGTTGATTGCCTCGAACAGTTGCGCCCGATCGGTGACGTCGAATACCGCGAACTCGGCGTTGAGACCTTCGTCGATTAATTGACTGGCAACCCGGCGGGCTTTGTCCATATTGCGATCATTGATCACCACCGTTGCACCGGCAGCGCCCAAGCCCCGGGCCAGCGCCAGGCCGATGCCTTTGCCGGAACCGGTGATCAGGGCCCTGCGGCCGTTGAGCCCAAAGCTCGCGAGATTGAATGACATGCTGTTCTCCCGGGCCGTTTATTATGTTCGAGGGCCCGGTTGCTACTTCACCCCAGGCCGGGGGTAGCGTCCAATCGTCATTGATGATCTGGTGATCAGCTATTTTGATCAGTGCCCCCAGAAACCCTTTTCAGCGGAGCACCCAATTGGAAATCAAACATCTCAGATCATTTGTGACCCTGGCCGAAGAGCTGCATTTCGGCCGTGCGGCGCAGCGTCTATCCATCGTGCAACCGGCCCTGAGCATGCAAATCAAGATGCTTGAAGAGGAACTGGGTGTGCGCCTGTTCGAGCGCAACCGGCATTCGGTCACGCTCACCCAGGTGGGGGCGGTGTTTTTGCCCGAGGCCCGGGCCACGCTGCATCAGGCCGCCCATGCGGCGGATGTGGCCAGGGCTTCGGGGCGCGGCGAGATCGGCCGGGTGCGCTTTGGTTTTGTGTCCTCGGTGCTGCCGCAACTGTTGCCAGCACTGGTGCGGGCACTGCATGCACGGTTGCCGCGGGTTGAACTTGAACTCAAGGACATGCCGGGGCCGGATCAGGCCACTGCATTGAAAAACGGCCAGCTGGATTTCGGGCTGATGCGCTTGCCCGCCGCGATCCCCGGGATCCACACCCGCGAGGTGTTGCAGGAGAGCTTTATCCTGGCACTGCCCGCCGATCACCCGCTGGCCGCGTACGACAAGGTACCGGCGGCCGCACTTGCCGGTGTACCGGTATTGGTCCTGGCCAGACGCTACGCGCCGGGGTTCTACGATGAATTGATGCAATCGCTCAACAGTCATGGCCTGCAGTTGCAAATAGCCTCGGAACTCGGGGAGTTCACCACCATGCTGGCACTGGTCTGCGCCGGGCTCGGCATTGGCCTGCTACCGGCCAATGCCGGACGAGCATTACCGGCCAATGTCATCGCCAGGCCACTGGAGCTGGGCAGCTATCGGGCAACCACCGGCCTGGCCTGGGTGGACCTGGACAGTGCGGTAAAACTCACGGTGTTCAACCTGCTGAACGAGATCCTGTAAGGCCGGGTGCGTCCACCGCACCCTGAAAAAAACTCCGGGCAAATCCTCGGCACGTACGTCAACCGCTGCGGTCAATGGTTTGAAGGGGCCATGAATCCCCGTACAGGATGAGCGCCATGTCCGACCTGTTGCCCCCAGACCTGCACTATGTCGATGACACGCAGCCAGGTATCACGCGCAAGAAACTGCGCGGCAAGTTTGCCTACTTTGACCCGCACGGGCAGCGCATCAGCGATCCCGGGGAAGTTCAGCGGATCAACGCCCTGGCCGTTCCGCCGGCCTATACCGATGTCTGGATCTGCGCTGACCCGCGCGGCCATATGCAGGCCACCGGCCGTGATGCCCGGGGCCGCAAACAATACCGCTATCACGTTCGCTGGCGGGAAGTGCGCGATGCCGATAAATACTCCCGGCTGCGGGACTTTGGCCTGGCCTTGCCGAAACTGCGCCGGCAACTGGACAGCCTGCTGGCGGCCCCCGGCTTCAGCCGCGAAAAAGTCATGGCCACGGTACTGACTTTGCTCGATGCGACCCTGATCCGGGTCGGCAACAGCCAATATGCCAGGGACAACCGTTCCTACGGCCTGACCACCTTGCGCAGCCGGCATGTGGAGGTGAGCGGCAGTACCATCAATTTCCGGTTCCGCGGCAAAAGCGGGGTAGAGCACAACATCTCCGTGAAGGACCGGCGTGTGGCGCTGATCATCAAGCGTTGCCTGGAGATTCCGGGGCAAAACCTGTTCCAGTACCTGGACGAAAATGGCGAGCGCCACACTGTCAGTTCTTCCGACATCAATGCCTGGCTGCACAGCCTCACCGGCGCGGACTTCACGGCCAAGGACTACCGCACCTGGGCCGGCAGCGCCATGGCGTTATCGGTGTTGCGCGAACTGCAATGGCAACCGCAGGCCGATGCCAGGCGGCATGTGGTGGACATGGTCAAGAGCGTTGCCAGGCATTTGGGCAACACTCCGGCAGTCTGCCGCAAGTGCTACATCCATCCGGCCGTACTTGAAGGGTATGTAGCGGGCGCCCTGGCCGAACTGCCCCGTCCCCGAGTGCGCAAGGGGCTCAAGGCAGAAGAAGTCGGTCTGGCGATGTTCCTTGAAAAGATGCTCGAAGCGGCCCCGGCCGAGCAATAGAAGTAACCCGTGCGGGGCCGTGGCTCGACCACCGATTACGCACCAGGTTTTTGGCAGCGAAAAAAGAGGATCCGTCATGAACGACAAGCTGGATAAGTACCAGAAAAAACGCGATTTTGCAGCCACGCCGGAGCCCGGCGGTGCAGATCAAAAGGCTTCGCAACGCCATGGGTTCTGCATCCAGAAGCATGACGCAAGCCACCTGCACTACGATTTTCGCCTTGAGCTGGAGGGCACGCTCAAGAGCTGGGCCGTGCCTAAAGGTCCAAGCCTGGACCCCCGGGTCAAGCGTCTGGCGGTGCAAGTGGAGGACCATCCACTGGATTACGCCACGTTCGAGGGGCATATCCCTGAAGGCAACTATGGGGCAGGGGATGTGATTGTCTGGGATAACGGGGTGTGGAAGCCCATAGGCGACCCGGTCGAGTCATTCAAAAAAGGCAAGCTGCAGTTCCAGCTCGAAGGCCACAAGCTGCAAGGCATCTGGAACCTGGTGCGTTCACAGCAAGAGGGCAAGAAAAAGCTCTGGTTTTTGATCAAGCACAAGGACGATGCCGCCAGAGCGCAGGCCGATTTTGATGTGCTCACCCAGCGCCCGGAATCCGTAATCAGCGGTCGCACCCTCGGGCCTGGGTCGGCAAAGCACAAGCCACGGCAGGCCTGATAAAGGGAACGTTAGCGGTCCTGCACTTGTCCACCGTTGCTATAACCCCAAACCGGCGTCTGGCCGGTAACCACAACGAGGTGAACATGCGCAGCATCATTTCTGCATCAATACTGGCCGGTCTTATGTGCGCAGTACCCTTCGCAGCCCAGGCTGGCGATGAAAAGCCCAGTGACTGCAAACCGGGGCAAATCCTGGCGCAGTCCATGGATCTGAGCAGTTGCTATGGCAACGGCGACAAGGCACCGGACCAATACACCCGCGACACGGCCGCGATAAAAAACTGGAAAGCCAAGGGGCTGCCGCAACCCTCGGATACCGAGCAGTGGGTTGAAATCAGCGGGCATTACGTCCTGGTCAATCGGGTCAATTCGGTGATCAAAGAGATACGCAGCAAGGACGCCAAAGTCCTGGCGCAGTAGCTTCCCCACGCGCAAGGTGCTCCCGATGACCCACCCGACCCCACTGGAAAAGTCGGCGAGCACCTGACATCTGTAGCGTCATATGGGTTACAAAGTGCACTTGATAAAAATAATTACCCATGATGGATCGAGGCCTTACCTATGCAGTTGTCCCGCTTTTCCTTCACCGCAGCCACCGTTCTGGCGCTGCTTGTCAGTGCCGCCGTCAACGCCGCCGAGACGGATCCGCAAGCCTTGCTGGCCAAAGCCCGGGCCGAACAGCCTGCTTATCTGGACACCTTGAAAACCCTGGTCGCAGTGGATACCGGGACCGGGACCAAGCCGGGTCTGGACCAGGTCAGCGCGCTGCTGGTCAAGCGCCTGGAGGCTCTGGGGGCCAAGGTCGAGACCAGTCCGGCCAGTCCTTCGGCAGGTGACAATATCGTCGGCACCTTCAAGGGCACAGGTAATAAAGACTTCCTGCTGATGGTGCATTACGACACCGTATTCGGCCCCGGAACCGTGGCCAAAAGGCCGTTTCGCACCGAAGGTGAGCGTGCCTATGGCCCGGGTGTCGCCGATGCCAAGGGCGGAGTGGCGATGATCCTGCACGCGGTCAAGGTGTTGCAGGATCAACAGTTCAAGGACTACGGCACCCTGACCATACTGTTTAACCCCGACGAAGAAATGGGCTCTGCCGGGTCGAAAAAAATCATTGCCGAACTTGCCCGCAAACATGACTACGTATTCTCCTACGAGCCACCGGACACAGATGCCGTGACCGTGGCCACCAATGGCATCAACCAGCTCAGTATGGAGGTCAAGGGCAAGTCCTCCCATGCGGGCTCCGCGCCGGAAAAGGGTCGCAATGCCCTGACCGAACTGGCGCATCAGATCGTGCAGCTCAAGGACCTGGGCGATCCGGCCAAAGGCACCACGGTTAACTGGACCATGGCCCGGGCCGGCGACAAGGCCAATATCATCCCCGACCTGGCGAGCGCCCAGGCCGACATGCGCTACTCGGATGTGGGCGAGAGCGACCGGGTTCTGGCCGATGCCAAGCGCATTGCGCAGAACACATTGATCCCGGACACCGAAACTGCGATCACCCTGCACCAGGGCCGGCCGCCGTTGGCGAAGAATGCCGGCTCCGAATCCCTGGCCAGAACGGCGCAACAGCTCTATGGCGAAATTGGTCTGAAGGTTGAACCTATCGCCATGCGTTTCGGCACGGATGCGGGTTATGCCTATGTGCCGGGCAGTGCCAAGCCGGCAGTGCTGGAAACCATGGGCGTGGTCGGTGCAGGTTTACACGCAGAGGACGAATACATCGAACTGAGCAGCATTGCGCCGCGGCTGTACCTGACCGTGGCAATGATCAGGGAGCTCTCCAGATAAACCCGCCCCCCGTCCACCTGCAGGAGCGAGCTTGCTGTAGGAGCTCGCTTGTTGTAGGAGCGAGCTTGTTGTAGGAGCGAGCTTGCTCGCGAGCCTTTCAGCGAAGAGCTTCTACACGCGGCCATGGGCCTGGGAAGCCAGTTCTGCGGTATCCACGCGCACAAAGATTGAATCACCGACCGCCGTCAGCACATCCCCCGCATAGACCTCGCAGATCACACGGCTTTTGCGTCCCACCTCACCTTCGACTCTCGCCCGCAAGGTCAGGGGCACACCCATCGGGGTCGGTTTGATGAACTTGATCCCCAGATTGCCGGTGACGCAATTGATCCGCGGCAGGCTGTCGACCTCACGCTGCTGCGCACGGTAGTGAAAAGCCATCGCGGTCCAGTTCGAATGGCAATCAACCAGCATCGCAATCAAGCCGCCATAGACCAGGTCCGGCCAGCCGCAATATTTGGCATCCGGCAGGTGCTCGGCGATTACATGCACCCCGTCCTCATGCCAGAAACTCTTTACGTGCAGGCCGTGGACATTGCTGGTGCCGCAGCCGAAACAAACCCCTTCAGGGGCCGCGCTGTCTTGCAGGGAACAACCGAGCTGAGTAGTCATTGGGCATTGCTCCTTGATATGTGTCTGCCAGATGCCCTTACGTTAACGTAACCCCCCCGTAGGAGCGAGCTTGCCTCGCGATAGCCTCGAGAGCACCCGACATCCAGACAAAAAAAACGGCGTGACCGAAGTCACGCCGGGGTGTTGCCAGTCAGTGCGCGGATATCGTGGGTCCTTGCCCTGACTGTTTGAACCTGTAGCGCTTCAGCCGCGCTCGATGGCCACGGCCACTCCCTGACCACCACCGATGCACAGGGTGGCGAGGCCTTTTTTGGCGTCGCGCCTGATCATCTCGTGCAACAAGGTCACCAGCACCCGGCAGCCCGAGGCGCCGATCGGATGGCCCAGAGCAATGGCTCCGCCGTTGACATTGACCTTGTCCATGTCCCATTCCAGCTCTTTACCCACCGCCAATGCCTGGGCTGCGAAGGCTTCGTTGGCTTCGATCAGATCCAGCTGGTCGAGGCTCCAGCCAGCCTTGGCCAGGCAGCGCCGGGTGGCCGCTACCGGGCCGATACCCATGATGGCCGGATCAACCCCGGCACCGGCGTAACCCGAGATCCGCGCCAGTACCGGCAGGCCCAGCGCCCTGGCTTTGTCGGCACTCATCAACATCACGGCGGCGGCCCCGTCATTGATGGTCGAAGAGTTGCCGGCGGTGACGCTGCCGTCTTTCTTGAACGCCGGCTTGAGCAGGCCAAGGGACTGCAGAGTGATGCCTTGACGGGGTTGCTCGTCCACCGCAAACGACAGCGGGTCGCCCTTGCGCTGGGGGATCAGGATCGGCGTGATCTCGTCGGCGAAACGGCCGCACTCGATGGCCGCACAAGCCTTTTGCTGGGACGCGACAGCAAAGGCATCCTGCTGTTCACGGCCGAGCTGGTACTTGTCCACCAGATTCTCGGCAGTGATGCCCATGTGGTAGTCGTTAAAAGCGTCCATCAAGCCGTCGTGGAGCAGGCTGTCGATCATCCTGGCATGGCCCATGCGCAAGCCGGTGCGGGCAGCAGGCAGCACGTAGGGGGCCAGGCTCATGTTCTCCATGCCACCGGCAATAATGACCTCTGCATCGCCGCAGCGGATCGCCTGGGCCGCCAGCTGGACCGCCTTGAGACCGGAGCCGCAGAGCTTGTTCAGGGTCATGGCGGGAACGCTGTGGGGCAGGCCGGCGAATATCGACGCCTGACGTGCGGGGTTTTGCCCGCAACCGGCGCTCAGCACCTGGCCGAGAATCACTTCATCCACCTGATCAGCGTCCAGACCGGTTTTGACCAGCAACTGGCGAATTACCGCAGCGCCCAGTTCGACTGCCGGAATAGTGGCCAGGGCCCCCTGAAAACTGCCTATGGCTGTGCGCGTGGCCGCGACAATGACGACTTCTTGCATCACATTGCTCCTTGAAAAAGCCAGGTCAGGCGAACTGCATTTCTGGTACATGCTCGGGCACGATCAACTTGCCGGCGGTCTTGCGCACAATTTCTTCCACGCTGACCCCGGGGGCACGCTCCTTGAGGATGAACGCACCGTCAGCGATTTCCAGGTAGGCGAGGTCGGTCAGAACCCGCTTGATGCAGCCGGCACCGGTCAACGGCAGGCTGCAACGGGACAGCAGTTTCGACTCGCCGTCCTTGGACGCATGGGTCATGGTGACAATGATATTGTCGGCCCCCGCCACCAGGTCCATCGCGCCGCCCATGCCCTTGACCATTTTGCCGGGGATCATCCAGGAGGCGATATTGCCCTGCACGTCCACTTCAAAGGCGCCGAGCACGGTCAGGTCGATGTGACCGCCGCGAATCATGGCGAAGGATTCTGCCGAAGAGAAAATCGAAGCCCCGGTGCGGGCAGTAACTGTCTGTTTGCCGGCATTGATCATGTCGGCGTCAGCTTGCCCTTTTTGCGGGAATGCACCCATGCCGAGCAGGCCGTTTTCTGATTGCAGCATGACTTCCATGCCTTCGGGGATGTAGTTGGCCACCAGGGTCGGAATGCCGATGCCGAGGTTCACATAGAAGCCGTCCTGCATTTCGCGGGCGACGCGCTGGGCCATTTGTTCGCGGGTAAGAGCCATTATTGTTCTCCGTGGAGCAGGGCTGAGGGCAGGGGATCAGGAACGTTCGGTGAGTTGCTCGATGCGTTTCTCGAACGTGCCGCAAATGATCCGGTCGACGTAGATGCCAGGGGTATGGATCTGTGTCGGGTCCAGCTCGCCGGGCTCGACGATCTCTTCAACTTCGACCACGGTGATCTTGCCCGCGGTGGCGGCCAGCGGATTGAAGTTTTGCGCGGTGTGGCGGTAGATCACGTTGCCAAAATGGTCAGCCTTCCAGCCTTTGACAATGGCGAAGTCGCCGGTGATCGACTCTTCCATCAGGTAGGCGCGACCCTTGAATTCGCGGATTTCCTTGCCGTCAGCCACTGGCGTGCCTACACCGGTAGCGGTAAAGAACGCAGGAATACCGGCGCCACCGGCACGCATCTTCTCGGCAAGAGTGCCCTGGGGGGTCAGTACCACTTCGATTTCGCCGTCCAGCAGCTGCTTCTCGAACAGGGCGTTTTCCCCCACGTAGGAGGCGATCACTTTGCTCACCTGGCGGTCTTGCAGCAATACCCCCAGACCAAACCCGTCAACCCCGCAGTTGTTCGAGACCACCGTCAGGTCGCGAGTGCCCTTGCGCTTGATCTCGTTGATCAGGTTTTCCGGAATACCGCACAGGCCAAAGCCCCCGGCGATCACGGTCATGCCATCTTCGAGCCCGGCCAGGGCTTCCTCGTAGGACGCCACACGTTTGTCGAAACCTGCCATAGACACCTCTTTTATTGTTAGTGGTGGGTGGTTAGCCAATGGCAGCGAGTGTCACTCCGGGCAATTGATTTGTTAAATTGTTTTTTAAGGTTTATTAATTGGCAAAGTAAATCAATGACTCCGGAGTGCAGCCCATGACCGTAAAACAGATGCGTGCCTTCCTCGCCGTGGCCCAGAGCCTGAGCTTCGCCGTGGCCTGTGAACGCCTGCATTTGTCGCAGTCGGCGCTGAGCCTGACCATCAAGGCGCTGGAGGAAGGGCTGGGAGGGCGCCTGTTCAGCCGTACCACACGGCATGTGGCCCTGACCCCCGAAGGTGAGTCGCTGTTGCCGCTGGCCCGACGGCTGATTGCCGAGTGGGACAATGCCGAGGACGAGATGCGCCAGCGCTTCACCCTGCAGCGGGGGCGGGTAACCCTGGCAGCGATACCTTCGTTTTCGGGCAATCTGCTGCCGCGTATCCTCAAGAACTTTCGTACCCGCCACCCCCGGCTCAACGTCACGGTCAACGACGTGATCAACGAACAGGTGCTGGAGATGGTGCGTGACCGTCAGGTGGAGCTGGGGGTGGCTTTCAAGCCGGGCCCGGGGTCAGCGCTGACCTTTACCCCGCTGTATATGGACCGGTTTGTCGCAATAGTGCCCAGTGACTCGCAGTGGGCCGGGCGTTTGCTGATTGATTGGCAAACCCTGCTGGAACAACCCTTCATCACACTGCAGCGACCCTCTGCCGTACGGGTGATGCTCGAAGAGCATTTGCAGGCCCGGCAGATGAAATTGCCGGTGGAATTTGAAAGTCATCAACTGGCTACGGTCGGACGCATGGTCGCCAGCGGGCTGGGAGTCAGCGCAGTTCCGGCACTGTGCGCCGAACAGATGCGCGAGCTCGGCGCCCGTTGCATCACCTTGCATGAACCCGTGATAGAACGGGCCATGGGCATCCTGACCAAACCCGGCCATGAGTTGTCGGCAGCGGCCCAGGCGATGTTTGACAGTTTGCTCGCAGAGAAACTTGGCGAACGGTTTTGCGACTAAGGTCCGGATGGCCCCTGGCAGCGGCCGTGTAATCTTTGGTTACATCATTAAGATACTCTTAGTCATTGCCAGCCATTCCTAAACATCTTGCAGCTCTGATTCAGCGCATGAACTTGAATGCCTCAGTGATAGTGGCAAAAAACTTAACCTGTCGCATCTGACAACTAACGCATTGCGCGCAACTTGACCCTAGGACTCCTACAGATACCTCGGACCATTATTAAGAACAGTCCTAACTTGTGACACATCGAATACCCATATGCCTTGTTTGAGTCGGCCGCCGAACGTACCGCCTGTATTATTTAATAAAGTGATTGAGTAAGATGCCGCCGCTGCACTCAATAAACTGCGCTCCCGCGGCGCTTACTATGGAAGTTACTTATATGTTGTCTTTGAAAAAAACCTTGCTCGTTACTTGCCTGTTGGCAGTTTCTGGAAGTGCACTGGCCGCCAACAAGGCCGACCTGCTTGTGATCGGCAAGATCGTTCCCGCCGGCTGTAACGTAACCATCGGCACGGGTGCACCTCTGGACCTGGGCGATATCCATGTCGCCGATCTGAACCCCGATCCTGATAAACCAACTTCACTGGCCAACCGCAGCGTTCCTTATAGCCTCACCTGCACCGGCCCGGTGGCCATCAGCACCAGCTGGCTCGACAACAATGAAGCCCACGGCACCGTCCCAGTGAGCCATAACCTCTTCAGTCTGGGCAAAGATGCGTCTGACGCCCCTATTGGCAACCTTTGGATCCAGCACGGTGGTGGCGCAAGCGTCGCGGTAACCGGTAATGGCGCTGAGACCCGTGCCAATGTCATCACCAGCGTCGACGGTATTGTCTGGAATGATGCGACCTACGGTCAGGCCAGCAAACGTCAGGTCAACTCCTTTGCGCCAGTGGGGGAAATGACACCCGCGGCCTACACCACCTATAGCGGAAGATTCACACTCAAGCCGCAAATTGCGCCGACCAGTACCCTGGACCTTAACAATGCGCTGACCATTGATGCCAGTGCCACCATGGAAGTGACTTACCTGTAACTGTAGTTTTGCCTCTGTCACGCCGAATATTATTCGGCGTGACAGTACGATTATACTGCGGGCAATATGCATGAGCGCCGGGGAACAGTAGTGACCAAACTCAGGGTGGTACTTTTTAGAAAGGGGTGGGCCTATTCATAACTGCCGAACCCATGATTGACTTATAACGCCGCAAGTATGCGCCACATAAAAATCCACTATCTAAAGGCTGGCACTGCCGTGAACTATGTATTGCTTCGCCCCCCCCGATTTTCTGCCAGAGAAAACGCCTGATAAACAAGGTGAGTTTAAATCCACACCTACAACTGAATATGAGCTGAAAATAGGAATACTCCTAATTGCTTGCGCCCTAGGAGTATTCCTATTTAAGTTTTACTGCAGGTCGTCAGAATGCTGGCCGCCGTAATTGGCCTGCTCTGAAGCATTGATTCGAGCAGTTTTATTCATCAAGACATAGACAAACCATTATGAATATTAAAAAAACTTTGCTTGCAACCTGTCTTCTGGCTGCTTCGGCAAATGCATTGGCCGCGACCACTGCCGACCTGAAAGTTACCGGTAAGGTGGTACCTGCCAGCTGCGACGTGACCATCGGCACCGGAGCCCCCCTGGATCTGGGTGACATTCAGGTCAGCGCACTCGAAAGCGACCATGACAAGCCAACCGCACTGCCCCAACCTTCGGTTCCTTACAACATCACCTGTACCGGACCGGTCGCCATCAGCACCATCTGGGTTGATAACCAGGAAGCCGACGGTACCTCAGCACCGAGTGCCAACTATTTCAGCCTGGGCAAAGATGCGTCTGACACCCCTATTGGCTACCTTTGGATCCAGCACGGTGGTGGCGCAAGCGTTGCAGTGACGGGTAATGGCACAGAGACCCATGCCAATGTCATTACCAGTACCAACGGCACTACCTGGACTAACTCATCCTACGGTCAGGCCAGCAAAACCCAAATGAACTCCTTTGCTCCAGTGGGGGCATCTACGCCCGAGGCCTACACCACCTATAGCGGCCGCTTCACACTCAAGCCGACGATAGCCCCCGTGAACGATCTGGACCTGAGTACCTCGCTGAACATCAATGCCAACGCCACCATGGAACTCAGCTACCTGTAATGGTTGACCGTGCACCGGATCCACTCCGGTGCATACAGACGCAATGCTCGTTCGGTTACTTGTGGATACAGCACGGCGGTGGCGCAAGCGTAGCGGTAACCGGCAGTGGTGCTGAAACCATTGAATCGAGCAGTTTTACCCATCAAGACATAGAGGAACCATTATGAATATTAAACAAACTTTGCTTGCAACCTGTCTTCTGGCTGCCTCTGCCAATGCATTGGCCGCGACCACTGCCGACCTGAAAGTTACCGGTAAGGTGGTGCCTGCCAGCTGCGACGTGACCATCGGCACCGGAGCCCCCCTGGATCTGGGTGACATTCAGGTCAGCGCACTCGAAAGCGACCCTACCAAGCCAACCCCAATGCCCAACGCTACTCTTCCATACAACATCACCTGTACCGGACCGGTCGCCATCAGCACCAGCTGGGTTGATAACCAGGAAGCCGACGGTACCTACCCTGCGGCTGGCAACAACCTGTTCAGCCTGGGCAAAGATGCGGCTGACGCCCCTATTGGCCACCTTTGGATCCAGCACGGTGGTGGCGCAAGCGTTGTAGTGACGGGTAATGGTACGGAAACCCATGCCAATGTCCTTGCCAGTCCCGACGGTATTACCTGGGTTGACTCACAGTACGGTCAGGCCAGCAAAATCCACATGAACTCCTTTGCTCCAGCGGGGGCAACAACGCCCGCGGCCTACACCACCTATAGCGGCACCTTCACACTCAAGCCGCAAATTGCCCCTGTCGACACGCTGGACCTGAGTACTTCGCTGAACATCAATGCCAACGCCACCATGGAGCTGAACTACCTGTAACTGTTGCCCCGCACCGGATTCGCCCCGGTGCAGGCAGACGCAATGTACGTTCGGCGTAGGCCATGCAGGCCACCTGAGCTCATTGCCGTGTAACAGCGCTCAACAAGGTGCCTCCGGGCGGGGCACCTTTTCATTGTTGCCGAATCGCCAATAGTCGTCCTCACGCTTTTCTGCGGATCTTTATCCCGGGCCCAACGGCGCAAGAGCGCGAGTGACTGAACCCTTAAACATTTCCCGGACTCCTTGCAGTTCGCCAAAGGTCGTGCCCATGTTTTTATTTCGCCTACAGAGCCCCAGATGCTTGCTCAGCTTTTTTATCCTGGCCCTGGCCAGTTGGTTGCCGCCAGTCCAGGCCGCCGGCATGGTCCCCGACACCACCGTCGTGATTGTCCAGGTGGCTGACGGCGAAGGCCGGATCAATGTCACCAATACCGATGCCCAGGCCGCACTGCTGCATAGCTCTCTGCAAAACATTGCCGAAGACAAGGAAACCCTGCTGGTGGTAACGCCGCCCCTGACCCGCGTCGAACCGGGGCAAAAACAGCTGGTGCGTTTTATCCTGCAGGCGCGCACGCCGGTCACCACCCAGCGTCTGAAGCGCGTGATATTCGAAGGCATCCCGCAAAAGAAAACCGACGCCAAATCCACGGTCACCATGAACGTACGCCAGAACCTGCCGGTGATTATCCATCCCGAAGGTCTGCCCATGAAAAACGATCCCTGGGTACTGCTCAAGTGGACCCGCTCCGGCAATACCCTGACGGTGAATAACGACAGCCCGTACGTGGTGCGCCTGACCAAGCAACTGACCCTGCTGCCAGGCAAGACCGCGGCTGAACTGCCCAATAACTACATTTTGCCGGGCCAGACCCTCAGCGTGAAACTCCCCGACCAGAGCCCTGAATCGCTGACTTCGGTGCAATTCACCCCGGCCAGTATTTACGGATTTGCCGTCAACGCATTTACCGCCCCCCTGAACTGATCCTCTGTTTTTAGTATGTCAAGGATGTCCTGGATGATTTTGAAGCCCATGGCAGCGCGTGTCTGTGGCGCGCTGTTTCGCCACCTGAGACCTTCGAGCCTGCTGGCCCCTTTGGCCTTGCTGAGTGTTGAGGCACTTGCCAAGCAAACCGACAGTGCCCATACCCGTCTTGAGCCTGCCGAGCTGCTGGCGCAATTTGATGTGCAAATGCTCAAGCACCGGGGCATCGACCCGGCTGTGGCACAGTATTTTGCCGCCGCACCGCGATTCGGCTCTGGCAATCGACGGGTAGAGTTATGGGTCAACGGTAACCCCCGCGGCCAGGTCGAAGCCCGTTTCGATGATGAAGGCCAGTTGTGCTTCAACCGTGGGTTGCTGGATCAGGCGGGATTGAAAATCCCCAAGGCGCAATGGCAGCTAAACCCGGGGCAAAGTCCGGATATCCAGGCTATTTGCTACGACTTTGCCGGCGCCTGGCCGCAAACCGAAGTCGAATTGTTACCCAACAGCCAGCAAGTGCGGCTGGTGGTGAGTCACGATGCCCTGCGCCCGGAGGCGGTGGACCGTGGCATCTACCAGAGCGGCGGTGCCGGGGCACTGATCAATTACGAACTGCAGACCTTTACCTCGCAGTCCGGCAGTTACTCCAGCAATTATCATTCGGCCAATACCGAGCTGGGTTTTAACCTGGGTGACTGGATAGTGCGCAGCAGCCAGTCGTTTACCGCCAATGATAACGGCAATGACTTCCAGACCCTCTACACCTACGGCCAGACCACCTTTGTCGAACAGGCCCGCACTCTGCAAGTGGGGGAGATCAATATCAGTGATTCGGTGGTGGCCGGTGCGCCCATCACCGGCTTGCAACTGGTGCCCGAGTCGGCCCTGAAAAGCGGTAGCCAGGGCGCCACGGTTGACGGCATCGCGCAAAGCCAGGCCCGGGTCGAAGTGCGCCAGGCCGGTGCATTGCTCTACACCACGGTAGTGCCGGCCGGGCCGTTCAGGCTGTCGGATATCCGTTTGCTCAACAGCAACACGGATCTTGATGTGCGGGTGATCGAAGCCGATGGTCAGGAGCAGCGCTTTACGGTGGCCGCCGCATCGCTGATTCGCACCTCGTTGTCGACCCCGGGAATGTCCCTTGCCGTGGGCAAGCTGCGTACCTTCGACAGCAGCAGCGGCGGGGCCAAACCCCTGATTGCCACGGCCAGCGACGGCTGGCTGCTGGGTTCCAGCAACAAAATTTCTGCCGGCGCCATGTTGGCTGACAACAATTATCAGGCCCTGGCACTGGAGCTGGATTCAGTGCTCAGCCCCACCACGGCACTGACGGTGCGCACCGTGGCGTCCAAGGCGCCGAAGGTCAAGGGCGCAGGCGGGCAGGTCAGTGCCAGCCTCAGTACCCGTGTCAGCGAAAAAATCAGCGTCAACCTCAACACCACCCAGCAAAGCCAGGGCTACCGTGACCTGCTGGACACCACTAACCGGTATAACGAGTACGACTCCAGCGGGCTGGCCCGCTCCCAGTACGGCGTATCGGCCGCCTGGAGCGATCCGGTGCTGGGCAGTTTCAGCAGCACCTGGTCGACCTCCCGCACGTTTGCCGGGCACAGCTCCGAGTACCTGAGCGCCAGCTGGAGCAAGTCATTCCCGCGTTTCAGCGTTAACGCCAGTGTGGAAAAGACCACCCGCAACCTGAACCGCAAGGAGCAGACCCGGCGCTCACGCAATGAAGGGCCACAAACGGCACTCTACTTGTCGGTCAGCGTGCCCCTGGGCAGCGGCCGCAGCACCCGGGCCTACGCCAGCCAGCGTTCGGATCGCACCCGCTACGGTGCCAGCTTCAATGACAGCAGTTTTGAACGGTTCAATTACAACCTGGCAGTGGAGCGCGAAGTGGAAAACGTCAGCCAGCAGTTATCTGCCAACGCCAGCCTGCTGACCCCTTATGCCCAGACCTCAGCCGGGGTTTCCACCAGCGACGACAGCCGCAGCTACAACTTGCGGGCCAGCGGCGGGGTAGTGGTGCATGAGCAGGGTGTGACGCTGTCGCCGTATCCGGTGCGCGACAGCTTTGCCATTGCCTCGGTAGGGGATGTTGCGGGGATCAAGTTGCAGACCCCGAGCGGTCCGGTGTGGACCGATGGCGCGGGGCGTGCGGTGATCGCCAGCCTTAACCCGTACAGCTCGACCAGGGTGGAAGTGGAAACCAAGGATCTGCCACGCAACATCGATATCCGCAATGGCCACCAGATGCTCTCTGCGGCCCGTGGTTCGGTACACCGGATGGATTTTGAAGTGCTCAAGAGCCGGCGGGTGCTGTTGACGGTAATGGATGCCAAGGGCGGTGTTCCGGCCAAGGGCGCCAGTGTCGTGGATGCCAATGGCGGCTTTGTCACCAGCGTCATCGATGACGGCCAGGTGTACCTGAACCACCTGGAACATGCCACACCGCTGCGCATTGAGCACAGCGACGATCAGTCCTGCGAGTTGAGCTTCGAGGTCCCCGAGGAGCAAGACCTGGAAAGCTATTTCGAAACCCTCAATGCCAGCTGTACCTCTGAGCCAAAAGCCATGCTGGCCGCCAATGGGAGAACCCTGTAAATGACTATTCCGGACCCTCGCCGCAAGCTGCTCCCGGTCTCATTACTGTTGCTCCTGTTGGGGTGCAGCCCGCACTTGCTGGCCAGCGATTGCGAAATCACCTTGAGCAGCCAGCATCTCGATTACGGCCCTCAGCAACACCCGTCCGGTGCCGTAACACCGCAGGCCAGGCACCTTCTGGACCGGCGCGAGGTGCGCCTGAACGCCAATTGCCTGGCAGATTCGGCCATCGAGTTGAGCCTGCACGGGCCCGTGCAATCGAACCGGATGAAGTTCAGTGATCAAGGCCAGGTCAGCATTCAAATGAGCCGGGCGCAACTGGATGGCCGCCCGGTCGGCCTGGCCAGGCTGAGTGATCTGGGGGCTACGGGGGTCGGTCTGGAGAGTCTGGCGAGCGCACCGGGCGATATCATCGTTCCGGTCGAAGGCGGCCTTCCGGCACGCGGCAAGAGCCTGGTGCTGAGCCTGGAAATTGTGCCGGAGCTGCCGTTGAGTGACATGCGCTCGCGGGATGCCAAAACCCACGAGGGGCAGTTGCGCATCGACGTCAGCGCAACATGAGCCGCCATGCTTATGCCCCTTGGCCTCATCAAATTTTGCAACAGGTGATTTTATGCGTCCCTTAACTAGCTTGCTCCTGCTGTTGTTGGTTGTTGCGGGCACTGCACAGAGTGCCTCCAGCGTAGACCTGAGTATTAGCGCCACCACTCACCCGGCGGCCTGTGATATCCGTCTGGAGAATGGCGGTCACGTTGACTACGGGGTGCTGCAGCGCAGTGACCTGAACGCCGATAGCAGCCGTGAAACCCTGTTGCCGGCCAGGAACCTGGGCTGGTCGATCAGTTGCGGGTATGCGGTGCCGGTTGGCCTGCAATGGACCGACAACCATGCCGCCTATGGCAGCCTGCCTGTGGGCACGCAGTATTTCAGCATGGGCAAGGATGGCCGGGGTGCGCCGATTGGCAGCCTGGAGATCCTCTACGGGGATGCCACTGTCGCTGACGGGCAAACCGTAGCAGCCATCTCCAGGCAGACAGGAAGTGCCACCTGGATACCCAACCTCACCGGTATCGTCGACAACCGTTTCGTACTGGCATTTGCCGCTCCCGGAACCGGCACCCTCGGGGCATTTGCCAGTTACTCCGGACAGTTGCTGCTGAGCACGCGCATTGCGCCGCTCGATACTCTGGACCAGACCCGGGTGATCCAGCTGGACGCCAGCGCAACGGTGGAGATCATCTACCTGTAGGCCATTGGCCGGTCAGCAGTACAAGACCGGCCGAAGCGTGTGCGGGTGGTTACTGGTTGGCGTAGCGAGGCGAGCACTGATCACTCTTGTACATCCATGAACTCCTTGGCCCAGGCCACATAGTTTTCCGGCAGCGTATAGGTGTGGGTCAATTCTGTGGCGCTCAGATTGGAGGTGCTGTGGGTCAGCTGGCGCTGGGCCCGCAGGCTGTCGTAGGTGGCCTTGATGGCGGCAAAGTAGGCTGCATGTCCGGCCACCACCACGCGCACGCCCAGACTTGCCAGGCGCTGGCTGTCATTGAGTTCGGGGTTGCCGTAAGTCACCAGCATCAAGGGCACGCTGAGTTTTTCCGAGATCTGCTCAAGGTGCTCGAAGTCCTTGATGCCGACGATGCAGATACCATCGGCACCGGCTTTCTCGTAGGCCAGGGTGCGTTCGATGATGGCACTGGTTGGCAACACCCCGGCATTGGTCCGGGCAATGATTGAGAGACCGGGATCGACACGGGCTTCCAGGGCGGCCTTGACCTTGCCAATGCCTTCCTCGATGGAAATCAGGTCAGTGGATTTGCGCGCGAACTGGGCGGGCAGCAGGGTGTCTTCAATGGTCAGTGCCGCAACCCCGGCGCGCTCCAGTTCTTCGACGGTGCGCATCACATTCAGGGCATTGCCATAGCCGTGGTCGGCATCGGCTATGAAGGGCAGCTGGGCCACGCGGCCGATGCGGGTGGCCTGTTCAACGAACTCACTCAGGGTGATCAACGCAAAATCGGGGGCTGCCAGTACCTGCAGCGACGCTACCGAGCCGCCCAGGATGCCGACCTCAAAGCCAAGATCGGCAGCGATGCGGGCGGACATGGGGTCGAAAACAGAAGCAGTTTCGACGCACATTGGCGTGGCCAGCAGTTCACGAAAATTGCGACGAAGATCTGAGTGGGAAATTTTGGACATGTTCTTTCCTGGTTCTGGCCATCGTCAAAATACGATCAATGCCCGCTGTTCATAGTGCGGCAAGACTATCACGCAAGAAAACCGGGGATCATGACGTTTAAGCATGGGGTATGCGCCAGGCGCTGGCTTTGCTCCTGGCAAGTGTAGGAGCGAGCTTGCCTCGCGATGGCGCAATGTCCTTGTCGGATGTAAGGACTGACTCACCGCCATCGCTGGCAAGCCAGCTCCCACAGGGTGTAAGCGGCATTTGTAGGAGCGAGCTTGCCTCGCGATGGCGCAATGTCCTTGCCGGATGAAATAAATGACACACCGCCATCGCTGGCAAGCCAGCTCCCACAGGGTGTAAGCGGCATTTGTAGGAGCGAGCTTGCCTCGCGATGGCGCAATGTCCTTGCCGGATGAAATAAATGACACACCGCCATCGCTGGCAAGCCAGCTCCCACAGGGTGTAGCGGCATTTGTAGGAGCGAGCTTGCCTCGCGATGGCGCAATGTCCTTGCCGGATGTAATGACTGACACACCGCCATCGCTGGCAAGCCAGCTCCCACAGGGTGATAGCGGCATTTGTGGGAGCGAGCTTCCCTCGCGATGGCGCAATGTCATTGCCGGATGTAATGACTGACACACCGCCATCGCTGGCAAGCCAGCTCCCACAGGGTGTAAGCGGCATTTGTGGGGGCGAGCTTGCCTCGCGATGGTGCAATGTCCTCGCCGGATGTATGACTGACACACCGCCATCGCTGGCAAGCCAGCTCCCACAGGGTTTAAGCGGCATATCGGCCATTGATCTGTAGTGTCAGCGTGCATCCATCACTGCCCGGTTACTGAGCAGGATCTTGCCGCTGGCCTCGGCGATCTGCTCGCCGCGCTGGTTGCTGCACAGGCCGGTGAGTACGGCAATGCCGCCGTTGCTCCTGGGTTTGTTCAGGGTTTCGGTGATGGTCCATTGCACCCTCAGAGTGTCCCCGGCAAACACCGGGGCGACGAACCGGCAATTATGTTCAAGGTAAGCCACGGCTGTGCCGTAGAAGTACATGCCGATGGAGGCCGACATAAAGGCGCCGGTCATGGGCCCGTGCAGGATTGGCCGGCCGAAACGGCTGGCGGCGCAGAATTCGGCATCGCTGTGCAACGGGTTGAAGTCGCCAAACATGCCGCAGGCACGACTGATATGGGAGGCGTCGATGGTCAGCGACTGGCCAAAGGTCTCACCCTCGGTGATTTCGTCGAATGCTTTTCCTACAAAGTTCATACATCAAGCTCCATGGCTGTTCGGTGCTCTTCGCGTTCGCGCAGGGCCTTGCGAATGATTTTGCCGGTGGTGGTCATCGGCAGTTCGTCGAGGAACTCGATTTCCCGGGGGTATTCGTGGGCAGCCAGCTGGGCCCGGACATGGGCCTGCAGTTGCCCTACGGTCTCGGCGCTGGCGGCATAGCCGGCATTGAGGACCACAAATGCCTTCACCACTTCAGTGCGAATCGGGTCTTTCTTGCCGATAGCCGCAGCCATTTTTACCGCCGGATGCTTGATCAGGCAGTCTTCGATCGGCGTCGGGCCGATGCGATAGCCGGCGCTGGTGATGACGTCATCGTTGCGCCCGAGAAAGAAGATATAGCCGTCTTCATCCATCGAGCCTTTGTCGCCGGTCACCAGCCAGCCGTTGAGGTATTTCTCTTCAGTGGCCGCAGTGTTCTGCCAATAGCGCAGCATCTGGCTGCCGTTGGGCGTCGCCACGGCAATATGCCCCGAGTCCCCGGTCGGTACGACCACCCCGTAGTCGTCGATGATGGCAACGTTGAAACCTTCGACGGCCCGACCTATTGCATGTGGCCGGCAGACACCCAGGGAGGCGCAGGAGGACACCACCAGGTTGCATTCGGTCTGGCCATAGAATTCGTTGATCCGCACCCCCAGTGCCTGATCGCCCCAGGCCAGCAATTCGTCGCCCAGCGACTCGCCGCCGCTGGCAACCGAGCGCAGTGCCAGCTGCCAGCGTTGCTGCGGGTTTTCTACAGGACGTAATAGCTTGAGTGCGGTCGGCGGGAAAAAGACATTTTTGATCTGCAGTTCTTCAATCAGCTCGAACACCTCTTCAGCGACGAACTTTTCGGCACGGTAGGCCACCACCGGTACGCCGTGGTACCAGGCAGGCAACAGTACGTCCAGCAGGCCGCCAATCCATGCCCAGTCAGCCGGGGTCCACATCCGGTCGCCGGGCTGGGGGAAGTCGTCGTGGGAGCTGCGGACCCCCGGCAAGTGGCCGAGCAATACGCGATGGGCATGCAGTGCACCTTTGGGGTGACCGGTAGTGCCGGAGGTATAGATGATCAGGGCCGGGTCTTCAGCGCCGGTGTCGAGGGTCTCGAACTGGTCACTCTGGTCCTTGAGCCGGGCATGATAATCCAGCACCCCGGCCCGCTGCGTGACCGGGTCGATGACATAGCACAGCTTCAAATCGGGGAGACGGGCCCATACCTTTTCAATCTTTTGCAGGCCGCTGTTATCAGTGATAAGCACACCCATTGAACAGTTCGAGGCGCGATGCTCGATGGCATCGCTGCCGAACAGCTTGAACAGCGGAACCGCAATTGCCCCCAGCTTGTACAGGGCAATGTGTGCGGTTCCGGCCTCCAGCCCCTGGGGCAGCATGATCCCGACCCGGTCGCCGGGCTGCACACCTTGTTCGCGCAAGCTGTTGGCCAGGCGGTTGGCTTGCTGTTGCAAGGTCAGGAAACTGTGCTGCTGTACCGAGCCATCGGCGTTTTTCTGAATAATCGCAATGCGCCCGGGTTCGGCGGCCCAGCGGTCGCAACAGGCCCGGGCGATGTTGAAACGCGGGGCCGTCTCCCACTGCGGGTGTCTGACAGCGGCGTGCGGGGTAGTCATGGTCAAATCCTTCTGGTGGTAGGCCTGGATCAGAAACTGCCGAACGTCGAGCCCAGTACCAGCACCACCAGCAAGGCAGTGAGTGGTACCACGGTCGTCATCATGAAAATTTGCGGGTATGACTGGCGGTGGCTGAGGCCGCAGATTGCCAGCAGGGTGATTACTGCTCCCGAGTGGGGCAGGGTATCCAGGCCGCCGGCAGCAATGGTGGCCACCCGGTGAAACAGTTCCGGGCTGATACCGGCGGCCTCGATCATGCGCAGATAATCACTGCCCAGGGTGCGGAAGGCGATGCTCAGGCCGCCGGATGAGGAACCGGTGATTCCCGCCAGCACGTTCATGCTGAGGACGGTGGATATCAGCGGGTGCTCCGGCGAAAAATTGAGAATGGCAGCCTTGATCACCGCAAAACCGGCCAGGCCGGCGATCACCGCGCCATAGGCCACTTCCGAGGCGGTGTTGAAGATGGGCAGCATTGCGCCAAGGCTGCCCTTGTTGATGGTGGTCGTCAGGTTGTCCCAGCGCTTCCAGTTGAGCACGATCACGAACACGATGGCGCACATCAGTGCCAACAATACCGACCAGAGTCCCACCACGCTGGCAGGATCGATGCTGCCAAAGCGCTCCTCGCGCAGAACACTGAGGTCCAGCGAAGGCAAAATCCAGTAGCTGAAGGCCGCATTCAGGCCGATCACCACAATGATGGGCAGCAGCGCTACCAGCAGTCCGGGCCTGGGTACTGCGTCGTTCGACGGGATTTCAATGTCATGGTCACCGTAGCCTTCACCGTTGGCCATCGCCTTGCGCGCCCGTGACTGCAAGATCCAGGTGCCCAGCCACAACATCACTACCGAAGCGATGATGCCCAGGCCCGGTGCGGCAAAGGTGGTGGTGCCGAGGTAGGCCGTGGGAATGGCGTTCTGGATCGACGGCGCGCCGGGCAGGGCGGTCATGGTGAAAGTGAAGGCACCCAGGGCGATGGCGGCAGGCATGTAGCGTTTGGGAGTGCCGGACTCGCGAAAAATCACCGCTCCGATCGGATACACGGCGAAAGCAACCACAAACAGCGACACGCCTCCGTATGTCAGCAGAGCGCAGGCCAGCACTACCGTGAGAATCACATGGCGCCGGCCCAGGCGCCGCATGAACCAGTCGGCAATGGTATGCGCGGCCCCTGAGTCAGCCACCAGCTTGCCAAACAGCGAGCCGAGGATGAACAGAGGGAAGAACTTGATCAGGTACAGGCCCAGCTCTTTCATGAACAGCTGGGTGTAAGTGGGCATGATGTGCGTCGCGCCACCGCTGAGCAGTACCGCCAGAGCTGCCATCAGCGGTGCCAGGATCAGTACGGTCACGCCCCGGTAGGCGAGAAACATCAACAACAGAAGGGATATCAGTATCGCCATCGTGCTCATGGGTGGCTCTCTTATAATTATTGTTTTGGCGTGCGTTGCTGCCTGACGTTTACGTTTGCGTCAACCTAGTGCAGGGGCAATGGCCTGTCAACCGGCCCGGGCCCCCGGGTCGTGTTCACTCATAAACGACGACTGCAAATGTGCGGCGCCCAGAGTCGTATATACCTACTCAGTAGGGGTTTATTTGACCCATGGGCGGCAGGTTCTGTGGAGTGAGAGCAGCTGAACACGTGGTCTGGAGAGCAGGGCAAATTGACAGTATTACTTTTAGGTATAAAGATATTCCTAAAAAATATTACGGCGCAATCAGTCGCTTTCAATTCACACACCTTGCACGAGGTGGGTTGACGCCGTGAATTAGCCAATAAGAAGGAGTCCAGAACCATGAGTCTTGCAACGAGAGTCCGCCTCAAGACCAGCGTAAGCGCCTGTGTTTTTATGCTGGCGACCGCGGCAAATGCCGATCCACAAGGACAAAAAATCTACACCCAGGGGGGCGAGTCCCCGCTAGCCATGGCCTGCACCACCTGTCATGGCGCCAATGGCCTGGGTACCGATAGCGCAGGTTTCCCGCGTCTGGCGGGGCTGCCCCAGGGTTATCTGGTCAAGCAGCTTGAGGACTTTGGCTCCGGCAAACGGGCCAACGCGGTGATGCAACCCATCGCATCAGCCCTCAGCGAAAGCGAAGAACAGGCAGTTGCCAGCTACCTGAGCACCATGGCTGTCCCGGCCCCGGCGGTTGATTTAGCCGCCACCGGCAGTGTTGGCGGGGCAGCGGAAAAACTGGTCAAGCAGGGCGACTGGAGTCGCAATATTCCGGCCTGTGTCGCGTGTCACGGCGTGAGTGACACTGGCGTTGGCCAGAGTTTCCCTCCGCTGCTGGGGCAGTCCGCGACTTACATCGCAGCCCAGTTGAACGCGTGGCGCAGTGGTACCCGCAAGAATGACCCCAATGACCTGATGGGCCATATCGCGCGCTCCCTGACCGATGCCGAAATCAAAGATCTGTCCACCTATTTCGCCAGCCTGAGCGGGGGAGCCAAACAATGAACTTTCCTGCCAAAGTACTGATCGCCGTTGTCGTCGCCGTACCGCTTCTGGCTGCCAAAACCTGGTACGAAGAGCGCGGCATGACACCCGTGGCCAAGGCCCCGAGCGCCGCTGCCGGGGTGGCTGATGCGCACCCTGACGCTGGCGTGGCGGCTGCGCCGGCCAAGCCTTCCGGCCCACTGGTATTTACCCCGCCCCAGGAGTCGGAGTTGCCGGATAACGCCTTTGGCGTGCTGGTGCGCGAAGGGCGAGATATTTTCGTCAATACCCAGAAAAATGCCGCTGACTATGTCGGCAACGGCCTCAACTGCACCAATTGCCACCTGGATCAAGGTCGCAAGGCAGGGTCCGCTCCGCTTTGGGGAGCTTATGGCATGTACCCGGCGTATCGAAAAAAGAACAACAAGGTCAATACCTTTGCCGAGCGCATGCAGGGTTGCTTTGAATTCAGCATGAATGGCAAGGCACCCGCCAGTGACAGTCATGTGATCAAGGCCTTGAGCACCTATGCCTACTGGCTGGCGACCACGGCGCCTGTGGGCGTGGATCTGCCCGGGCGCCTGTACCCGGTCATTCCTGCACCGGAAAAAGGCTATGACCTGGTCAAAGGCAAACAGATTTATGCCGATCAATGTGCTATCTGCCATGGCGCAGAAGGGCAGGGGCAAAAGTCTGCTGATACCTACGTGTTTCCACCACTGTGGGGTAAGGATTCTTACAACTGGGGTGCGGGGATGCACCGTATCAATACGGCCGCCGGGTTTATCAAACAAAACATGCCGCTGGGCAAGGGCGGTTCGCTGACCGATGCTCAAGCCTGGGATGTAGCCGCCTACATCAATAGCCAGGAGCGGCCTCAGGATCCGCGTCTGGTGGACAACTCGGTTGAAAAAACCCGCAAGAAATACCATGAGGGCGACGGCGTTAACCTGTACGGCGAGTCGGTCAATGGCGTGATCCTGGGCCAGGGTATCAAGTAAGCGGCTCAATCCCCTAGCGACGCCAAGCATCAGCGCGGCGTCGCGCATCAAACAGGTGTTGCCCAGCTATCCGGGAATAAAAATTGTTGAGCCGCAGACCGGTTATCGGCTGCGGGACTCGGCGGTGCGCCCTGGACAGTCGACGCACCCAGCGCAATGAAACGGCCAATGATCTCGGTCACGGTGTTCCAGAATGTACGGGCGCAGGCGGAAAAGTCACCAGAGGTGGCCCTCAAGATGATCGGCAAGCAACCTGCCGGCAACATCATGATTTCGTATCGACTGGTCACGCCAGAGAACTACACACTGTTTAGGGCGGGCATACGAAAGGCCGCAGTTACGACGCTCCAGGATCAGGTAAAAACAGGCGCACAATTTTTGCAATAAAGAGGTTCGTGCGCCTGGCACTTTAGAGCTTCGGCAAAATAGCGTAGGGCCGCACATATCCCGATAACGGGTAACGAGTTGGGTCAATGCGTGATATTTAGATGTCCAGGATCTTGGAGGGCATACTTGGATTCAAGGTCACGTCATGGGTCAGCATGTTGAAAGTTTGCGGTTGCACGGCATATTTCCACCTGCCTTCTTTATAAAGTAAAAAGTTGAACGCATTAGGTGCCGGAATCTTCTGGTCGCGGTGGCAATAGTCATTGGCATTAATGCTGGAAATAATAGTCTGTCCCTGAGCCTTGATAAGGTTATTGATATGGGGGCTGTCTGGATGTTGGTGGTGGTAGACCCTGAGCATGTTGCTGCCCAGCGGAGAGGTGGTAGTGACCAGAGCACAGCCATTCATTGCCGCTGTAAATACAAATTGATGCTCAGGATTATGCATGGGTATATCGACAAAGCCAGGCAATACATTACCTTGAACGAAGGGGCACCAGTAGGCCGTAATCAGTGGATCACTATGCTGCGGGTTGCCGGTCGGGGCCAGCGCGACTTGTTTCGCCTGCCCTTCACCCAGCAGGTCAAACGCGCCGGTTTTGGAGCCGTTAAGGATTCTGTTTCGCTGTTGGTTGATGTTGTTTGCCTGATCTTTCATGAACCACGACACATTGTTTATTGCGCGCTGAGTGATATACCATATCGGATCACTCCTAAAAGTCAGATTGTGGCCATTCATAATAATTTCCAAATGTTAAACAAATGCCTGACAGCAAGAAAAATGCTGCCAATACAGGACATTTATTTGTCCGGGACAATGTTACTTTTTGTCGCGCAAAACGAACAAGTTATGAAAGATAATAAAATGTTTCTGCTGCACAATTACAACTTTTTAAGGCGGGGCGGCTATCTTTGCTGGACTCGAAAGCACGGGTAAGTCTGTGGGCAACAGGTGCTTGATCCTGTGAAGACTAAATATCGGCACCCACTTAACAAGGAGGCAGCGGTTTAAGCGGTTGTGAAGTTTCAACTAATTCGCCAGGCATTGCGTTGTGTGGAGATGTGCCCGAAGTTGCAGTGACTGGCCGCTGCCTTTGAGCGAGAGTTTAGTCGTATGGCCGGTCAAAGCCTGCTTCGAGCCGTCACGCGATATAGCTGGAAGCGAGCTTTTTATTCCATAAAACAAGTACAAGCGCGATTTATAGTGCGTTTTAATCTATCCAGGTCATTCTGAACAGATTGGAGTATTTGTCTTTGAAAACCGCAGCGCTCTTACCTTTTAGCCTCGCTTTGCTCGCAACCTGCACCACCGCTTTTGCCGGCTCCACTCTGGATCGCGTCACCGAAAAAGGTGAGCTTAGAGGGGTATTGATGGAGAGCTATCCGCCGTTCTCTTTTCTCAACGAGCAGAACCAGCTGGACGGCTTTGATGTTGATGTCGCCAAGGCCGTAGCGCAACGGCTCGGGGTGAAACTCAAGCTGCAAACGCCTTCCTGGGATGTGATCGCAGCCGGCCGCTGGAGCGGGCGCTACGACATCTGCGTGTGCTCCATGACGCCGAGCAAGGCTCGCGCCGAAGTGTTCGATTTTCCGGTGGAGTACTACCAGTCGCCCGCGGTGATCGTGGTCAATGCCCAGGACACCACTATCGCTTCAGGCAAGGATTTGTCCGCAAAGAAGGTCGGCGTGGGCAGCGCGTCCACCTATGAAGCCTATTTGAACAAGGATCTGGTGATCGAGGGGGCAACGGACAAACCGCTGCAATACCCGTTCGAGAATGTGCAGATCGCCCCGTACGATAATGAAACAGTGGCATTCCAGGACCTGGCACTGGGCAGCGGAGTACGCCTGGATGCGATGGTCACCAACCTCATCACCGCCCGTGAACGCATTGCCCATGACCCTCGCTTCAAAATTGCCGGCGACCCGCTGTATGCAGAGCCCAATGTGGTGGCGATTGAAAAGGGCGATCCTCAGTGGAGTGCCAAGGTCACTGAAGTCATTAGTGAACTGAAAGCCGACGGCACACTGAGCAAAATTTCGCAGAAGTGGATCGGTGCCGATATCAGCCAATGACAGCCCACAACCCACACCCCGCCAAGACCGGGGTACTACCCGAAACCGCAGCGTCGCGCCTGAGCCAGCTGTTTGGCTTTCGCACCCGGCTGTATCTGACCTGGGCGGCCTTGCTCGGTTTGTGCGTGATGTTCTTCATGAGCTTCGATCTGAAGTTCTCGATCATTGTTGATAAATTGCCCAACCTGTTGGGCCTGCATCTGGGGCCCAACGGTTTCCTGCAAGGCGCCGCGCTCACCTTGTTTCTGTGTTTGTGTTCGATCTGGCTGTCGTTGCTGCTGGGTTTTGTCACCGCCCTCGCGCGCCTGTCACGCAGCGCTGTGGCCTTCGGTATCGCCAGCTTCTATGCCTCTTTTTTCCGCGGCACGCCGCTGCTGATCCAGATCCTGCTGATCTATCTGGGCTTGCCCCAGATCGGCGTGGTTCCAGGTGCAATCAGCGCCGGGATCATTGCCCTGTCGCTCAACTACGGGGCCTACCTGAGCGAGATCTTTCGCGCCGGCATCATGACTGTGGCGCCCGGCCAGCGCGAAGCGGCCATGGCCCTGGGGCTTTCGCCGACGGCGACATTCGTGCACATCATCCTGCCCCAGGCCATGCGCACGATTATCCCGCCGACCACCAGCCAGTTCATTTCCATGCTCAAGGATTCATCGCTGATTTCGGTGATGGGGGTCTGGGAAGTGATGTTCCTGGCGCAGTCCTACGGCCGCTCCACTTATCGCTATATCGAAATGCTCACCACCGCAGCCGTTATCTACTGGCTGCTGTCGATCGGACTCGAACTGCTCCAGCACCGCCTGGAGCGCCACTACGGCAAAGGTTTCAAAAATCAGCGCTGAGGCAGTCCCTTGTTTAATCCATTTTTTCAGGAATCATGATGTCCGATCCCAAACCTCTGTTGTTTGCCCTCTACGAGCAAGCGAGTGTCGGCTGTGGTGGTGCGCCAAGCCTGTGGACCCACCCGGCAGACGAGCGACTGAGCATCAACTCTCTGGGCTATTGGTCGAACCTGGCCCGGATCGCCGATCAGGCTCACCTGGACATGCTGTTTTTCGGCGATGTGCTGGGCTTCTACGATGTGTTTGCCGGCAATGCCGATGCCGCCATGAAATGGGCCGTGGAAGCCCCGGCCAATGATCCGCTGATGATCATTCCGGCACTGGCAGCCATCACCGAAAATCTGGCTTTCGGTGTGACCGTGACCACCAGTTACGAGCATCCGTTTACCCATGCCCGGCGCTTCAGCACCCTGGATCACATGACCAATGGCCGGATCGGCTGGAACATCGTGACCTCGTACCTGTCCAGTGCCGCACGCAATTTCGGTCTGGAGCAGATGATCAAACACGATGATCGCTATGAGCGTGCCGAAGAATTCATGGACGTGGCCTACAAGCTTTGGGAAGGCAGCTGGGCCGATGATGCCGTGGTTGCCGACAAGGCACGCCAACTGTATGCCCGGGGTGATCGCGTGCGCCCTATCAACCATGCCGGCGAACACTATCGGGTAGCCGGGCCGCATCTGACCTCGCCATCGCCGCAACGTACACCGCTGCTGATCCAGGCCGGCTGGTCAGGGCGGGGCAGGGCCTTCGCGGCCAAGCACGCCGAACTGATCTTCGTGGCCAAGTCCAACCCCCACGAGATCCGCCAGGGGCTGGAAGAAATCCGGGCCCAGGCCCTGGCCCTCGGCCGCCCGGCACAGGACGTCAAGTCACTGACCGTGTTGCGCATTGTCACCGCCAAAACTGAAATTGAAGCCCGGCGCAAATACGACCAGCTGCAGAGCAATTACCACTTGCAGGCACAACTGGTCAGTTATGCCGGTGATACCGGTATCGACATCAGTCGCTACGCCGACAGTGATGCGCTGTCCACCCACACCGAAGGCATGACCTCCTATGTGATGCGAGCGGATGGCAGCGCCAAGCCCTTGACTGCGGGTGACGTCAAACAGCGCTTTGCCAACGTCACCCGGGGCAGTGACTTGATTCTGGTGGGTACACCGCAACAGGTTGCAGAGCAGATTGAAGAGCACGCACGGATCAGCGGGACCACGGGCTACATGCTCAACCCGCTGATCAGCCCCGGCAGCCTTGAAGACTTTGTCGAGCTGATTATTCCCGAGTTGCAAAAGCGCGGCCTGTATCGCACCGAACCCCAGCGGGGTACCTTGCGTTCGCGACTGCGGGCAGACGGCGCCAGTCATTTGCCGGCCAGTGCATATGGCGCGTCGTTTCGTTTCGACCGGGGTTAGGCAACGGATCCATTGTCATCCACGCCCCCTGCAGGAGCGAGCTGGCTTGCGATGCACGCACCGCGGTGTATCAGGTAAAACCTGGAGCGGCCATCGCAGGCAAGCCAGCTCCCACAGGAGCTCCACACGACTCCCGGCGCAGCAACACCTGTGGGAGCCTGGCTTCAATGGTTCATCTACTTCGATAAAGGCGAGGGCTCAAGATCGGGCGCGTGGGCTAAATAGGCCTGGCGCATATCCAGGGCCGATCCATCGAGTGCCGGTTTGAAATCATCGACGCTCATTGCCTGCTTGTCATTCTTCAGCGTCAGCCCGGCCCCTTTGCTGACCACCTGCGCCACAACCTCATGATCCCAGGCATCCAGAACTGCGACTTCAGTGGTGATTTGTGTGTCCTGGTCACGGATGCCCATAGCCGTACTCACGCCGGCGGCAAGCAGCGTCACGGGGAGCCACTCATAAAAGCGCAAACCCTGGGTTGAGGCCGACACGGTGATGATGGCGGGCCTGACGATCAGTGTGTCCGGGCCCGGAGTCGTGACAACGGTCATGACCTTGCCCAGCTCCTGTTTCAGAGCAGCATCGTAGTAATGGCTCAGGTCCGAGAGCATTGCCTGTGAACGTCGGTCGGTCGGCACCAGCGGTAGGTAGTACTGGCTAGGCTCGATATACACCCGGGTGTAATGTTTGAGATCACGCTGCGGGTTTACCCAGGACAATACCCGTTGGCCAGAGGGCAATTTTTTTTCCGTGAGTTGGCTGTAGTCCTGTAAAAACCCAGAATATTCGTCAGGAGAGACGGTTTTGCCGGCGCAAGCGGCGAGTGACATGCACAGGGCTACCAGTAACGGCAGCGAGAGACTTCTTGGCATTGGATCGGTGTTCCCGGGGCGAGTGTTTTCATGAAGGATGTACGTCGTGCTCAAGCGTCTGTGCCGCTTTCGCAACCATTTATATGCAGTTCGCCATGGGCCATGACCCATTGGGTAAGCTCGGCAACAGGTATTGAGTGGCAGTACTCCACCCACTGGCTGCACTGCGGGCTGTAAGTCTCGATATAGCGGACCAGAACGATGGATTTCTGGTCGCTGGACAGCGTCAGGCGAGACTCCTGGAAAAGCACTGGATCGGTGCGCCAGACTTTGCTGGTGCGCTGGTTCAGAATCAAAGCGTTGGCGCTTTGGGCCTTGCTGCTCAAGGTCGGCATCGAGGGCATCCCGGAATGAATTGCCCGCAGTTTGCCTGAGGGGTTTTGCCGGGAGATGTCTGGTTTATGCGCATACAGGCGCAATGTTTCACGATTGAAATATATGACCCTGACGCCAGAATGGTTTTAGATAGCCCCCCCTTATTTACCCATGGATCGCTAATGTGAGCAGGCTGCTGATCGTCGACGACGATGTGGAAATCCTATTACTGCTGGAGAAGTTCTTTCTCTTGCATGCTTATGAAGTGGAACTGGTCACCCACGGAGAAGCCATGTGGGCGGCCATCGGGCGCCAGCGGCCGGACCTCATCATTCTCGATCTGATGCTTCCCGGTGAAGGCGGGCTCAGCCTCTGTCAAAAATTACGCCTGAACACCGGCATTCCAATTGTGATGCTGACTGCCATGGGCGAGCTGAGTGACCGCATTGTTGGCCTGGAACTGGGTGCCGATGATTACCTGACCAAGCCTTTTGATCCTCGCGAGTTGCTGGCCCGCCTGCGGGCAGTTCTACGTCGCGCCAGTGATCCGGTAAGAGCCCGTAATGAAGACACACGGCTGGTGATCAGCTTTGCGGGCTGGCACCTGGACGTAACACGCCGCGAGTTGCGTTCGTCTGCCGATGTCATGATTCCGCTCTCGGGCGGTGAGTTCGATTTACTGGTGGTCTTTCTCGAACACCCTGAACGCATCCTCTCCCGCGAACAATTGATCGACCTGACGCGGGGCAATAATCACGAAGCCTTTGACCGCAGCATTGACGTGCAGGTAAGCCGCCTGAGACGCAAAATAGAACCGGACAGCAAGCGTCCTGACCTGATTCGTACCGTGCGTAACGGCGGCTACCTGTTCAACGCAAAGGTGACGCGCACGTGATGAGTCTGATTGCCCACGCTGACACCCTCAGACGCCGGATTGCCCTGACCATTGTCGCGGCGATGCTCGCTTCGCTGGTGCTCTATGCCCTGTTTGTGCAGGTCGCCGGGGTCTGGGCCAAACCGCCAGTGGATCAAATCGGCTTGCTGGATCAGGTCGCGACCACTACCCGCATCATCCAGGCGGCTCCGCCACAACTGCGGGAGCAGCTGTCGGCTGCGGCGAGCAATCCATCACTCGGGGTGCTATGGAGCGAACACCGGAGCAGCTTCGGACTTCCGGCAACCGGCACCGCCATCGACCAGAACCAGTCGCCGGTTCTGCATCGATTGCTGGACAATACCGAACACAGGATAGAAGTCTTCCAGCCCGCCAACTGGCCTAGCGAAAGCCCGCAAGCGCGTTATGCCATGCTGGTGCAATTGAACGACGGCAGCTGGTTGTCGTTTACCCCGCCGCAACGCAGTTGGGGAATGAGTGCAGCGTTGCGTTTTGCCGTGGTTATTGCCCTGGGGCTTCTTGCCGCCTGGCTGGTAGCGCGGTTCGCCACACGCCAGCTGGCTGACCCGCTGCAGCGTTTTACCAGTGCCGTACAACGCTTCGGTACCGACCTTGATGCCCCCGCCATTGACATCGAAGGCCCCCGTGAAATACGCCAGGCGATCATGGCCTACAACACCATGCAGGCGAAAATCCAGCAATTCATTGCCGAGCGCACCCTCATGCTGGCGTCAATTTCCCACGACTTGCGTGCGCCATTGACCCGCATACGGCTGCGTTGTGAGTTCATTGAAGATATTGACCAGCAACGCAAATTGATCCGCGACACCGATGAAATGCAATCGATGATCAACTCCGCCCTGGGCTTTTTCCGCGACGAGACCCTGCGCGAGCAAGCCACCAGTTTTGACCTCTCCGAACTGCTGCAGACGGTCATCGATGACTACAGCGATCAGGGTATCGACGTGGTTTTTTCAGGGCCTGCCCACCTGGTGTATTTCGGCCGCCCGGTGGGCATCAAGCGAATGACCGCCAACTTGCTGGAAAACGCCGTGAAGTATGCCCGGCATCCACGCATCGAACTGATCAATGGCCAGACTTCGGTGTGTATCGAGGTAAGCGATGAAGGACCGGGGATTGCCGATTCGGAACTGGAGAACGTATTCGTTCCGTTCTTCCGGCTTGAGCCCTCGCGCAATCGCGACTCCGGTGGCGTAGGGCTTGGTCTGTCCTCGGCCCGGGCAATGGCGCGCCAGCACGGTGGCGAGCTACTGTTGCGAAACCGTATGGGCGGTGGACTCATCGCGCAGGTTGAGTTGCCCCATGGCGCCATCAAACGCACCGGTTCGGCTGAGGGAGCATGAAGCCAAATCACTGCAGGGCCGCTTAAAAGCCGGAGCAAGACAGCTGACAGGTTTGGATCCCTGTCATGAAATGAAAAGAGGCTGTCGTCTGATGAGAAGCACGCCGACAACCCGCAGCTTACATTCCAATCAACGTAAATCGCCGTAGCGCATCCAGAACGTTGATTGGAGAAAAATAAGCATGGCCCAAGTAGTACGTTTTTATGAAACCGGAGGTCCCGAGGTTCTTCGCCTTGAAGAGGCCGAAGTGGGCGACCCGGGTCCGGGTGAAGTTCGGCTGCGCCAGGTCGCTGTCGGTCTGAACTATGCCGATACCTATTTTCGCAACGGCACTTACCCGATCCCGATGCCCAATGGCATGGGCGTGGAAGCTGCCGGCATCGTAGTGGCAGTGGGTGAGGGCGTGAGCAATGTAGCTGTAGGCGATCGTGTCACCTACACCGGCTTTCTCAACACCCTGGGTGCCTACAGTACAGAACGCCTGATCTCGGCAGCGCCCCTGATCAAACTGCCCGAAAGCATTTCATTTGAGACCGCCGCCGCAATGACCATGCGCGGGCTCACTTCTGCCTATTTGATGCGCCGTATCTATGACTTCAAGGCTGGCGACAGTATCTTGCTGCACGCCGCAGCCGGAGGCGTCGGCCTGATTGTTTCGCAGTGGGCAAAACTGCTGGGGCTCAAAGTCATAGGCACTGTGTCCAGCGATGCCAAAGGCGAGGTAGCCCGTGCCCATGGTTGCGACCATGTGATCAATTACAGCCACGAAGACGTCGCCAAACGGGTACGTGAGTTGACCGGCGGCGTTGGCGTAAACGTGGTGTTTGACAGTGTCGGCAAAAAAACCTTCGCGGGCTCGCTGGACTCCCTCAAGCGCCGTGGCTTGATGGTCTGTGTTGGCACTGCATCCGGCCCTATCCCGCCTTTGGACCCGGTATTGCTGGCAATCAAAGGCTCGCTGCACCTGACTCGCCCGGCACTTGCCGATTACATTGCCGACCCGGCAGAAAAGGCCGATCTGGCCGGCGAACTGTTTGATCTGGTTGGAAGCGGTCAAATCAAGATCGAGATCAATCAGCATTACAGTTTGCAGGACGCGGTGCAGGCACACCGGGATCTGGAATCGCGCAAGACCACGGGCTCTTCAATCTTCGTGATCTAAGGGGGGCGTCAGTCATGCAAGTTGAGCAACTTAGCTGCAATATCGGCGCAGAACTCTTTGGTGTAAACCTGGCCGAGGCCATACATGACGCGGGTCTGTTCGCAGAGATCCGTGCCCAGCTGCTCAAGCATCGGGTGCTGTTCCTGAGGGACCAGGACATCAGCCGCGCCGAGCATGTGGCCTTTGCCCGACGCTTCGGCGAGCTGGAAGACCACCCCGTGATTGGCAGTCATCCGGACCACCCGGGGCTCGTGCAAGTCTACAAAAACCCCGACAGCCCGGTTGACCGTTACGAGAACTCCTGGCACACCGATGCCACCTGGCGCGAGGCGCCGCCGATGGGCTGCGTGCTGCGCTGTGTGGAGTGTCCTCCAGTAGGGGGCGACACCATGTGGGCCAACATGGTGGTGGCTTACGAGCGCCTGCCGGACGATGTCAAAGCCAAGCTTGAAGGCCTGCGTGCACGGCATAGCATCGAAGCGACCTTCGGCGCCGCCATGCCCATCGAAAAACGCCTGGCACTCAAGGCCCAGTACCCGGACGCAGAACATCCAGTGGTGCGTACACATCCAGAGACCGGTGAGAAGGTGTTGTTCGTCAATGGTTTCACGACCCACTTCAGCAACTATCACACCGCTGCGCGTGTGCGTTATGGCCAGGACTTCAGCCAGGGCGCACCCGAACTCCTGCGCTACCTGATAAGCCAGGCCAGTATTCCCGAGTACCAGGTGCGCTGGCGCTGGAAGCCCAACAGCATCGCGATCTGGGATAACCGCAGTACCCAGCACTATGCAGTGATGGACTACCCCGCCTGCCATCGAAAAATGGAACGCGCCGGCATCATCGGCGAAAAGACCTACTGAGCCCCCCCTGTAATCAGGTAAACGCCCGTACCAGCACCGTCCGTTGGGCAGGCAAAAATAAAAACAAGGAGACGAACATGCAATTTTTCGACGATTCCCTGCATCCGGAAAACATGGAAAAGGTGGTCATTACCGTCGCCCCTTATGCCCCGGAATGGATGCCCGAAGACTTCCCCCAGGACATCCCGGTGACCATGGATGAGCAGGTACAAATAGCCGTGGACTGCTATGAAGCAGGCGCCACCGTGCTGCACTTGCATGTCCGTGAGCTGGACGGGAAAGGTTCCAAGCGCTTGTCCAAGTTCAATGAACTGATTGGCGGGGTGCGCGAAGCTGTTCCGGACATGATCATTCAGGTTGGGGGCTCGATTTCCTTTGCGCCGGAAAGCGATGGCGAGGCGGCCCTGTGGCTGTCCGACGATACCCGGCACATGCTCGCGGAGCTGTCGCCCAAGCCCGACCAGGTCACCGTGGCAATCAATACCATTCAGATGAATATCATGGAGTTGCTGTACCCCGAATATCGGGAAGGCACCTCACTGGCCGACCCCATCATCGAAGCGGCCTACAGTGAAATGACCGTGCCGGCAGGTCCGGCCTGGGTGACCGAGCACCTCAAGCGTCTACAAGCCAACAACATTCAACCGCACTTCCAGCTGACCGGAATTCACTCTTACGAAACCCTTGAGCGAATGGTGCGCAAAGGTCTGTATAAAGGCCCGCTGAACCTGACGTGGATCGGTATCGGTGGCGGCTTCGACGGTCCCAACCCGTTCAATATGTTCAACTTTATCAATCGCGTACCTGATGGCTGCACCTTGACGTCCGAGTCGCTGATGAAGAATATGCTGCCCCTCAACACCATGGCTCTGGCCATGGGTTTGCATGCGCGAGTGGGCACTGAAGACACCATCATTGACCAGCATGGAAAGCGCTTTACCTCGGTGCAGCAGATCCAGCAAACCGTGCGTATCGCCCACGAGCTGGGGCGTGAAATTGCCACCGGGAAGCAAGCGCGCGAGATTTATCGCATCGGTGTGCAGTACGACAGCATTGAACAGACCCTGCTGGCCAACGGTATGGCACCGAACCGCAAGCCCGGGCAAAAAGGTGTACCTCAACGCGGTTAATTGTCAGAAAACGGGGGGCAGGACCACTTTGGGTCTTGCCCCCGCTCAGTTTCAAGCGTTACGCAATACCAAAAAATAATAACAAAACAGGTGCAAGACACCGAGGAGGCAGCATGGCCTATCACCACAGTGCTGTGGGCGATGAAGAAGATACGTCCGCCGGTATTCCACGCCGGTACGCCTGGATAGTGTTTGCTCTGACGTTTGGCTTGTTGATTTCCGATTACATGTCACGCCAGGTACTCAACGCGGTATTCCCGACCTTGAAACAGGAGTGGGCATTGAGTGACGGGCAACTGGGTCTGCTCAGTGGCATTGTCGCCTTGATGGTCGGTCTGCTGACGTTCCCCCTGTCATTGATGGCCGACCGCTTCGGTCGCGTTAGAAGTCTGGCGCTGATGGCCTTGCTGTGGAGCCTCGCCACCCTGGGTTGCGCCCTGGCAGAAAACTATCAGCACATGCTGATTGCGCGCTTCATGGTGGGTGTCGGGGAGGCGGCCTACGGCAGCGTCGGTATCGCCGTGGTGGTATCGGTGTTTCCCAAAACCATGCGTGCAACCCTGGCCAGCGCCTTTATGGCAGGCGGGCTGTTTGGATCCGTACTGGGCATTGCCCTGGGCGGGGCGATTGCCGCGAAACTGGGCTGGCGCTGGTCATTCGCCAGCATGGCGTTATTTGGCCTGATACTGGCGGCGCTATATCCGCTCATCGTCAAGGAGTCGCGGATTTCCCCGCAACGTCTGAACCGCACACGCAGCAAGACCCCGACGGCGCTCAAAAATTCGTTACGCACCTTGTACAGCACCCGCTCTGTGATTGGCGCTTACATTGGCAGTGGCTTGCAGATTTTTGTTTCCGGCACCCTGATCGTGTGGATGCCCAGCTACCTCAACCGTTATTACGCAATGGGCGAGGCCCGGGCAGGCAGTGTGGCAGCGATCATGGTGCTGTGTTGCGGAGCCGGAGCCGTCATGTGCGGGATGCTCAGTGATCGCCTGTGCCGTCAGTCACCGCTGCGCAAAATCGAAATATCCATTGTTTACTGCCTGAGCAGTTGCCTGTTGCTCTCGGTGGCATTGTTGCTACCTCCAGGCCCCGTGCAATTACTGTTGATCGGTATGGGCATGCTGGTGGTTGCGGGTACCAACGGTACAGCCGCAGCCATGGTGGCGAACCTGACCCATTACTCGGTACACGGCACCGCATTCGCCACTCTGACGCTGGTCAACAACCTGCTGGGCCTGGCCCCGGGGCCACTGATCACCGGCCGGGTCTCGGACATTATCGGCCTGCATGCAGCCTTGCAGTGGGTACCACTGATGAGTGTTGCGGCAGCGGCAGTCTTCTTCTACACCCGCCATCACTATCTCAATGATGTCGCCCGTTCAAAGGAGGAGCAGGTCGCTCAAGCGCCCGGCAAATCCCCGTGTGAGGTCTTATCGTGAGCGCCACTTTGCGTATCGATGTGTTCTTCGACTTTATTTGCCCCTGGTGCCTGATTGGCAAGCGTCATCTGGAGCGCGCCCTTGACCTGCTGCGAATCAGGCATCCGGATGTGCAGCAGGAGCTTGCCTGGCATGGCGTGCAGTTATTGCCGCACCTGCCGCCACAGGGCGTGCCATTTGCCGAGTTTTACCGCCAGCGCCTGGGCAGCGCCGAAGCTGTACGCATGCGTCAGGCACAGGTACAACAGGCTGCGGCCGATGCCGGGCTGAGCCTTGATCTGAGCGGCATCGACGTCATGCCCAATACAGCCACTGCCCATCGCCTGTTGCAGCACGCCTCGGCACTGGGCGGAGCTGCCCGGCGCAATGCCTTGCTGGAAAAACTCTTCGATGCCTATTTCCATGACGGCAAAAACCTCGCAGACCCGGCCGTCCTGCTGGCCATGGCGCAGGAGTGTGGCTATCCGCAAGACGCTTTGGCCGACTGCCTGAGCGCTGATGCGACGCCCCTGGACGATAACGGCATGCCTGCCAGAGGTGTGCCGTACTTCATCTTCAACCGGCGCATCGAGGTCAGTGGTGCGCAGCCGCCGCAGCTATTGTTGCAGGCCATGGAGCAAGCCCTTGAGCAGGACACAAACAGGAGCTCAAGCCTATGAGCCGGCGCATAGCGGTACCTGCGCAAAAGGTCCCGGCACTTGATAAGCGGGCGCTGTTCGAGGCCGAAGGCAACAGCCTGGCGTTGTTCAATGTCGCGGGCCAGCTCTATGCCATAGACGACAGTTGTCCGCACCAGGGGGCATCTCTGTGTGCCGGCCGCCTGGAGGGCCGAGTCATTCAGTGTTGTGCCCATGGCCTGCGCTTTGATCTGAGCAGCGGCTACCTGCTCAATACCACCGGCCTGAAAGTCCCCAACTACCCGGTGGAAGTGGTTAACGGCCAGGTATATGTGTTGGTGGCCGGGGAGGGCGCAGCATGAGTGTGGTTGCCCTCACTGCGGCGCACAGCCGCGTGCGTGAACTGGCCCCCGGTTTTATCGTCAGCCTGATTGTGGCTGCAGCAGCAAGTTTTCTCTCCGAACACTACGGTGCCCCGGTGATGCTGTTCGCACTGTTGCTGGGTATGGCGTTGAATTTTCTAGCGGCGGACAGCATCTGCAAGCCTGGTATCGAGTTCACCGCGCGGACGGTGTTGCGCATAGGCGTAGCGCTGTTAGGGATGCGCATTACGCTGGAGCAGATCGTCGCCATGGGCTGGAAACCGGTGGCGCTGGTGGTGACCCTGGTGGTGGTGACCATCCTGGTGTCGGTAGTCGCCGCCAAAGCCATGGGCTTTCAACGCTTGTTCGGCATGCTCACCGGCGGGGCCACTGCGATTTGCGGGGCTTCGGCAGCACTGGCGCTGGCCGCGGCTTTGCCTAACCATCCGCAGAAGGAGCGGGCAACGCTGTTCACTGTAATTGGTGTGTCAGCCCTGTCGACCATGGCCATGATCGTCTATCCGATGATTGCCAACTGGCTTGAACTGTCGCCCCAGATGGCCGGTGTTTTCCTTGGCGCCACCATTCACGATGTGGCTCAAGTGGTGGGTGCCGGCTACAGCATGTCGACCGAGACCGGCGATACCGCCACCGTGGTCAAGCTGATGCGCGTAGCCATGCTGCTGCCGGTGATTGTGTGCGCAGCCATGATTACCCGCATGCAGGGAGCCGATCCCACCGGCAAACGGCCGCCACTGCTGCCCTGGTTTGCCGTGGGCTTCCTGATACTGGCCTGTATCAACAGTACCGGCTGGGTGGTCCCCGCAGTGCAGAACTTCACCAACGAGTTGTCCCGTTGGTGTCTGGTGGTGGCCATCAGTGCCCTGGGTATGAAAACTCAACTCAAGGAACTGGCCGCAGTGGGGATCAAACCCATTTTACTTATGCTGGGGGAAACCATATTCCTCGTCATCCTGGTGCTGGTACTGATGCACTGGGGCATGTAAACCGTTACGCAATTGCTCCTTTTACGGTCGCGGCTAATTACCGGCGGCCGTTTTTTTATTGCATGGCGGTGTTGGCAGCAAACCCGTCGCTGGCGGGCCCTCAGTGATCTTTGCGCGGCGCAATCATGCGTTCACTGCGCCAGACGGCCGGCGGCTGGCCGAACTGCGAAATGAACCAGCGGGTGAATGAACTGGGCATGGAGTAACCGAGCATGTCGGTAATGCGTCCCAGGGAATAGCCGGGGTTCTCCAGGTAGCGAATCACCAGGTCGCGACGCACGATATTGATCAGCTCGCTGAAACTGGCGCCGTCTTCTTCCAGGCGGCGTTGCAGGGTGCGTACGTTCATACCCTGGCTTTGAGCAATTTGCTCAATGGTGGCGCGGCCCATGGGCAGCAGCAGGTAGATGGATTTGCGGACGTCAAATGCCAGCGAGTGATTGCTTTTGCCCTGTAGCGAGTCCAGGTAGCGCTGCGCGTGGCGAGCCATGGCCTCATTGGCCAGAGGGTTGGCAGTGTCAAGGTCGGTGGCGGGGCAAATGATGCCGTTGAACTCACAACCGAACTCCACTTTGCAGCCGAAGATACGCCGGTGCACGGTCAGATCTTCGGGGGCTTCATGGGTGAAGCAGACATTTATCGGGTGCCAGTGCGCGCCAAGCAGGGCCGCGCAAAAACGATACATCACAGCGATGGCCAGTTCGATGGACTGACGGTTACCGGCAGCCACCTCGGTGATCAGTTCCTCGCGAATGATCACCGTCTTGCCGCTTTCCTCAATGAAAATTGCCAGTGAGTCATTGAGCAGGTGCCGGTACTGCACAATCACTTTCAAGGCGTCGCGCAGACTGTTCTGAAGATTGAGCAGCAGGCTCACTTCACCAAAATCCGACAGCTGCCGTAACTCGGCCATGCGCAGGCCAAGGGTTTGGCAACCACTCATTTGCGCTGAGTGCTCCAGCAGACTGACCACCGAACTTGCCGGGATGCGTTGCTTGGGATCGTTGAGAATCGAAGGGCTCAATCCGGCTTGGGCCAGCAGCGCATTGACGTTCAAGCGCAGATGACGGGTCACTTCCAGATAGTTGGTCAGTGCTGCGGATCGGGCTAGAACGGTCATGGGGTGTCTGGCTTCCATTTGCTGACAAATGAGGTCTCGCTACAACGACTGGCTGCCATTTATAGAGGTTTGGTCGTGGAATGAAAAGCGCCTGCGGGTAAAACTCCGGGTTTGATTCCGGGCCCTGTCATCAAAAGAGAAGTGACTGACGCCAAATGTGAAGCGTTGGCAGAAGGCGAAATTTACTGTGCTTCTGGCAAGGGTTCGACGCGTTGGCGAACTGTCCGATGGCTTGTTCAAGGGTGAAAAGAACCATGAGTGAAACCACGATTCTGATTGTTCCGGGCTTGCGTGATCACGTGCCCCAGCACTGGCAGACGTTACTGGCTGCGCGACTGGACAAGGTCCGTTCAGTACCGCCTCTGGAAGACAACAAGCTCAGTCTGGCGGCTCGTGTAGATGCGATTGAGCGTGAGCTTGAGGCGATCAGCGGCCCGGTGATCCTGGTCGCCCACAGCGCCGGTGTACTGATGGTCGCGCATTGGGCGGCCCTCAGTAAGCGCCCGATCAAGGGCGCATTGCTGGCCGCACCGCCAGACCTTGAGGCCGTCTGGCCACTGGGCTATCCAACCTCGCAAAGCCTGCGGGCCAATGGCTGGGACCCTCTGCCAAAAGGCCGGTTGGGGTTCCCCTCGATTGTTGTTGGCAGCACCAATGATCACCTTGCAAGTCTGCCGGCCGTGACCCGCATGGCCCGACAGTGGGGCAGCGAGCTGGTCAATCTCGGGGCTGTCGGCCATCTCAATCCAGCTTCCGGTTACGGCCTGTGGCCACAGGCCGAAGAGTTTATCCGCACGCTGGACCGCTGATCGAGTTACCGCAAAACCGCCTGAAGTCTGCTCCCATCACCGCCAGGACCGGGGTGTGAGCCGTTGTTAAAACCAAAAACAAAAACAAAAAAAAACGGAGACAACGTAATGCACAACACCACAGGTCAAAGCCGCCCGAGTCGCAGCGTACTGACCACTGCCATCCTGCTTGCCTCAATGCCTTGTGCCTATGCTTTCGAACTCACCGATGGTAGCGAAGACTGGGCCGTGCGCTTCGACAACACCCTCAAAGCCAGCTATGGCCAGCGCGTCGAAGGTCAGAACTCGAAGATTGCCGGCACCTCCAACCTCAACGACGGCGACAAGAACTTTGGCGTCGGCAGTGCGGTGAGTCAGCGAGTCGATCTGCTAAGTGAACTGGATGTGGTCTACCAGGGAAAAATGGGCTTTAGGGTCAGCGCCGCAAGCTGGTATGACCATGCTTACGACCATGTCGGTTCAAACTCCAACCCTTTCCCGGGACAAGCGGGCAACGCAGGCAATCTGGTAGCGGCCCGCGCTGCAAACGGTGGCCTGATTCAGCCGGGTGACTCGCTCAATGGACATTCGGCCAGCAGACACGGGCTAAGCAACTATACCGATCGTTATTACAACGGCCCCTCGGGGGAAATCCTCGATGCCTTTGTGTTCTACAGCACTGAAATCGGCGACGAATCGATGCTCAGCGCCAAGCTTGGCAAACACAACGTGTACTGGGGCGAGACCCTGTTCAACGCGGCCAACGGCATCAACTACGGCCAGTCGGCACTGGACATCGCCAAGCTGTATAACGTGCCGGGCACTGAAACCAAAGAATTGTTCCTGCCGCGCAACCAGTTGTCAGTGTCGTTTACGGTCAACCCGGAGCTGACCCTGGGCGCCCAATACTTCCTCGAATTCCAGAACTCCCGCCTGCCCGAAGGCGGCACCTACATGGGCGGCTACGACATGCTGGGGGAGGGCGCGGATGTATTCTGGCTGCCCTTGCCGACCCTGCTGGACGGCTCCGGGGCCTATTACGCGGCGCCACGCGGGCATGATGTAAAACCGCGAAATTCCGGCGACTTCGGTCTGATGGCCAAGTGGAGCCCGCAATGGCTGGACGGCACCCTGGGCTTTTACTACCGCAACACCTCGGACCCGATGCCGGCGGTGCTGATCAATGCACCCAACCTGCACCAGCCGGGTTTGGCGGGCCTGCAAGGCGTCGAGTACATGACAGCCTATGCCGATGACATTGATATCTACGGCATCAGCCTGTCGAAAAGTGTAGGGCCGGTCAGCGTCGGCCTTGACTTGAACTACCGCGAAAACATGCCCCTGGTGAGTAACTTCAGCACGGTCAACTCAACCCTGGATACCCAGGCAGGTGAGGGCCTGATCAACGGCGCCAACATTATCGGCGCCATGCCGGGCAATGGCGAAACCGGGCTGGCCCGAGGCAAGACCTTCCACGTGGTACTCAATGGCCTGGTGACTTTTGGCAAGACAGCGCTCTGGGATGCCTCCTCACTGGCAGTTGAAGGTTCCTTGACCCACCTGGTCAGCGTCGACAAAGGCAAGCAGACATTCAAGGGCGACTCCAGCTACAGGGGCGTCGACAAGGTTGACACCAACGCTTACACCATTGCGGCCAACTTCGCCCCGACCTGGTTCCAGGTCTTCCCGGGTGTCGATATGTCCATGCCGGTTTCCTACAACGTGGGCCTCAAAGGCAACTCTGCGGTGCAGTTGGGTGGCAACGAAGATGCTGGCAGCTACTCGATCGGCGTCGCGGCAGACATCTACCAGAAGTACAAACTCGACCTGAAATACGTCGATTCCTTTGGCCCTTTCGATACCTGCGAAAGCGGGTTTGATAACAACACCCCGGGGGCCAACGGTCTGTACCAGTGCATCCCCGGACAGATCACCTCTCAAGCTGGCCTGTCGCCTTTGCTCAAGGATCGCGGGATGGTCACTGCCTCGTTCAAAGCCACATTCTGACTGACGCTCGAATTATAAAAACAAGTGGAGAGAATTCAGATGAAATTTCTAAGTACTGTGCTCGCAGCTTCTCTGGCCGCCATCATTGCCGGCCAGGCTCAAGCCGGCGTATCGGCGCAAGAGGCCGCAAAACTGGGCACCAGCCTGACGGGAGTGGGCGGCGAAATGGCAGGCAATGCCGATGGTTCGATCCCGGCCTACAAGGGCGGTCTGACCGTCCCCCCTGCCAGCTTCAAAGCCGGTGACAGCATGCGCCCGGACCCCTTTGCCGATGAGAAACCGCTGCTGGTCATCGATGGCAAAAACGTGGATCAGTACAAGGGAATGCTGACCGCTACCACTGTGGAGCTGGCCAGGCGCTACCCGACGTACCGGATCGATGTGTATCCGACCCACCGTACCGTATCGCTGCCTGCGCCGGTGCTGGCCAATACCCTGAAAAACGCCACCGATGCCAAGAGCCTCAACGACGGCCTGGCCATTGATAACGTGCTGCCCGGGGTACCGTTCCCGATTCCGCATTCGGGCAGCGAGGCCATGTGGAACCACCTGTTGCGCTACCTGGGTACCAATCTGAACACCAAGTATGACTCCTGGAACGTTGACGCTGCGGGGGTGCCGACACTGTCCACCACGGCGCTGGCATTCATGAACTATCCGATCTACGAAAACATGTCAAAGCCGGTTGCCAGTACCGACATTTTTTACCAGATGAAGCTGTATTACACCGGCCCTGCGCGTCGTGCGGGTGAAGCCATCATGCTCAGGGATTCTGCCGACCCGTTGACCCAGCCACGCAAGGCCTGGCAGTACCTGCCGGGTCAGCGGCGGGTAAAGCTGGCCCCTGACCTTGCCTATGACACGCCGAACCCCGGCACCGCCGGCGCCAACACCTACGACGATACCTTCGTCTTTATGGGCGCCCTGGACCGTTACGACTGGAAGCTGGTGGGCAAGCAGGAACTGATCGTGCCCTATAACACCTACAAGCTGACCTATGCCAAGGAAGCCGGGCCGCTCACGACCGCCAACCACATTGCCCCGGACTATGTGCGCTGGGAGAAACACCGGGTCTGGGTGGTGGAAGCCACGCTCAAGCCCGGCGCCCGCCACATCTATCACAAACGCCGCTTTTACCTGGATGAAGACAGCTGGATCGCTTTGGCCTCCGACCAATATGACTCCAGCGGCAAGCTCTACCGGGGTGCCTTCACCTTCCTCAGCCAGAGCTACGACAAACAGACCCCGGATACCTCGCCTTTCATGATTTATGACCTGGTCGGGGGCAACTACAACATCAACGGTATCGTCGGCCCGTACGGCGGCATCAAGTACACCAACCCGCTCTCGAAAGTGCAGTGGGCGCCGGACGCCCTGGCCGGGGCCGGGATTCGCTAGGCAGCCGCTCAAAGAAATCCGGGGCCCAAGGCTGTAGTGCCCCGCCAGAGTGACTTCAAGAACGCTGTGTATCTTGAGTTTCCGGCTCCGACAGCGCAGGCACCCAGGTGCTCGCGCTGTTGTTTTCATGGAAGGTGCGGTATGGGTTTGCTTAAAAAGTTCGAACTGGCGCTGCTGTTGCCACTGCTGGCGCTGGTGCCCGGTGGCGCGCATGCCGCCAGTTATGTGGATGTTCTGGACCTGCCATCGGCACCCAGCGCGTTATCCGTACGCAGCCCGCTGGTGGGTATCACCCGTGCAGGTGAGCGTCTGGTGAGCGTGGGACAGCGTGGCCATATTCTTTATTCCGATGATGCTGGCAAGCAATGGACCCAGGCCAGCGTGCCCCTGAGCAGTGATCTGAGTGCGGTGTATTTTCCATCTGCGACACAGGGCTGGGCGGTGGGTAACGATGGTGTCGTGCTGCACAGCAGTGACGCTGGGGTCACCTGGCGCAAGCAATTGGACGGGCACCAGATCGGTGACTTGCTGATCAAGCATTACACCGCGCTGGCCATAGCCGAGCCCGGCAATGAGCAATGGCCATTACTGGTTGCAGAAGGTCAGCGTCTGGCGGCAGAAGGCGCCGACAAACCGCTGCTCGATGTGTGGTTCGCCAACGACAGGCTGGGTTATGTGGTCGGCGTGTTCAACCTGATCCTGCGTACCGAAGACGGAGGCCGCAGCTGGACCCCTTTTCAGGACCGCACCGACAACCCCCAAGGCTTTCACCTCAACGCCATAGCGTCCACCGGCGACGCGCTGTACATCGCCGGTGAGCAGGGGCTGGTGTTGAAATGGGATGAAACCGCGCAGCGTTTCGCGGCCATCCACACACCCTATCAGGGCAGTTTTTTCGGGGTTATCGGCAAACCCGGCGAGGTCATCGTCTACGGCCTGCGGGGCAATGTGTTGCGCAGCAGCGATGGCGGCGCGCACTGGAGTCCGCTCAGCAGTGGCCTGCAAGTCAGCATTACAGCCGCCGTCGTCAATCCCCAGGGGCAGTACGAACTGTTCACCCAGGCCGGGCACGCGTTGCTCAGTCAGGCCGACAGCCCGCGGTTACGCCTGTTGGCGCAGCAGGATATAGCCCCCGTGGCCGGAGCCACCCTGGCTGCCAATGGCTCGCTGGTGGTAGTGGGTAGCCGTGGTGCACAGGCACTGGCCGGCGAATAAGCCATAGAACAATTAGAGCGAGTACCCAGACATGGGCAATATCAAGCAAGACACCATGCCGGTGATCCGCGATCTGCGGGACTTCGACCGCCACTCCGGCAACCTGTTGGAGCGGCTGGTGTTCAACTACCGCCCACTGTTCATGCTACTGATGGCACTGGTCACCGTGCTCCTGGGTTATATGGCGTTGACGCGCCTGGAACTGCGACCCAGTTTCGAAAAAATGATTCCTCAGAGCCAGCCGTACATCCAGAACTACCTGGCAAACCGCCAGTCGTTACGCGGGCTGGGGAACTCGGTACGGGTGGTGGTGGAGAACACCCGGGGCGACATTTTCGATCCCGGTTACCTTGAAGTCCTCAAACAGGTCAACGACCAGCTGTTCATCACTGAAGGTGTTGACCGGGCCTGGATGAAGTCGTTATGGAGCCCCGGTGTACGCTGGACCGAAGTCACCGAGGAAGGCTTTCAGGGTGGCCCGGTGATGCCCGGCACTTATCAAGGCTCGCCCGCAGACATCGCACAACTGCGCCAGAACATCAGCCGGGCCGGGATCGTCGGCAGTCTGGTGGCCAGTGACTACAAATCCAGCATGTTGATCGTACCGCTGCTGGACAAGACCTCCGCCACGGGCAAGGGCGTCAACTATCAGCAATTCTCGCGTTTGCTTGAAGAACAACTGCGGGACAAGATCGAATTCGCCGGTGACAGCGCTGCACGCAAGGCCGGGGAGGAGGGCAAAGGCCAGTACAAGGTGCGGGTCATAGGTTTCGCCAAGCTGATGGGCGATCTGATCGACGGCTTGATTCAGGTCATGATGTTTTTCGGGCTGGCGGTGGTCACTTCCCTGATCATCATCTACCTCTACACCCGCTGTGTTCGCAGCACCTTGCTGGTGGTGGGCTGCTCGCTGATTGCAGTGGTCTGGCAGCTGGGCATTATTGCCTGGCTGGGCTATGCCATTGATCCCTACTCGGTGCTGGTGCCTTTCCTGATTTTCGCCATCGGCGTGTCCCATGCGGCACAGAAAATGAACGGCATCATGCAGGACATCGCCCGCGGCACACACAAATTGATTGCCGCCCGCTATACCTTTCGCCGTCTGTTCATTGCCGGTGTTACAGCCCTGCTGGCCGATGCAGTGGGCTTCGCCGTGCTGATGCTGATCGATATTCCGGTGATACAGGACCTGGCAATCACTGCCAGTATCGGGGTCGCAGTCCTGATATTTACTTCTTTGCTGTTAATGCCCGTCGCGCTGTCTTATATCGGTGTGGGCCGTAAAGCCGCCGAGCGGGCCCTTGAAATCGAAACCCGGGCCACCGGCCATAAAGGCTTCGGCAAAATGTGGGACCTGCTGGACCGCTTCACCACTGGCAAGTGGGCAACCGGTGCGGTGCTGGTGGCGCTGCTTATGGGGGGCATTGGTTTTGTGGTCAGCCTGCAACTGAAAATAGGCGACCTTGACAGCGGTGCCCCGGAGCTGCGCGCAGACTCGCGCTACAACCTCGACAACGCCTACATCACCCGCCATTACGCGCTGTCCAGCGATCTGTTTGCGGTCATGATAAAAACCGCCCCGGAAGGTTGCCTGAACTACCAGACACTGATTCTTGCCGATCGTCTGGCATGGGAGCTGCAGCAGTCCCCTGGGGTGCAGGCCACTTCTTCGCTGGTAAACGCGGTACGCCAGATCACTGCCGGTTCCTATGAAGGCAATCCCAAGCTCAACAGCATCCAGCGCAACCAGGACGTGCTCAACTATGCCGCCCAGCAGGCTTCGGTGAATTCCCCGGAGTTGTTCAACACCGATTGTTCGCTGATGCCCGTGATCGCTTTTCTCAAAGACCACAAGGCCGAGACCCTGGACGCCGTCGTGGCCATTGCCGACAAATTCGCCAGGGAAAACAGCACCCCGCAGCGTCAGTTCCTGCTGGCAGCCGGTACTGCCGGCATAGAAGCGGCGACCAATATCGTGGTGCGCGAAGCCAACCGCACCATGCTGCTTTATGTCTACGCCGCGGTAACCCTGTTCTGCCTGATTACCTTCCGCAGTTGGCGGGCCACGCTGGTGGCCTTGCTGCCGCTGGTGCTGACCTCAATCCTCTGCGAAGCGTTGATGGTGGTCATGGGCATCGGGGTGAAGGTTGCCACCTTGCCGGTGATTGCCCTGGGTGTGGGGATCGGCGTGGATTACGCGCTGTACTTGCTCAGCGTGCAGCTGCATCACCAGCGTCAGGGCCTGTCACTGTCCGATGCCTACCGTAAAGCGGTGTCATTCACCGGCCGGGTCGTGGGACTGGTGGGCATCACCCTGGCGGCAGGGGTGGTGAGCTGGGTCTGGTCACCGATCAAATTCCAGGCAGACATGGGCATCCTGCTGACCTTCATGTTCCTGTGGAACATGCTTGGCGCGCTGATTCTCATTCCTGCCCTGTCGTACTTCCTGTTGCGCGGTCCTGCGCTGAGTCGTCGCACTGCCCCCGACGAGCCGGCGGTACACCTCAGCGAGACCGACAACCCCAAAAAACAGGGCATGCGTCGTGCCCTGTCACTGACTGAGTAAGCCAACCATGTCTGACTACAAAGCTCCCCTGCGCGACATGCGCTTCGTGCTCAATGAGGTTTTCCAGGTGTCCCGGTTGTGGGACCGACTGCCCGGCATGTCCGGGGTCGTGGATGAAGAGACCGCTGCCGCCATCCTGGAAGAGGCGGGTAAGATCAGCGCCGGGATCATCGCCCCGCTGCGCCAGAAAGGGGATGAGCAAGGCTGCGCCTGGAACAATGGCGCAGTACAGGCGCCCGAGGGGTTTCAGGCGGCCTATCAGACTTTCGCTGAAGGTGGCTGGGTCGGTCTGGGCGGCGACCCGCGTTACGGCGGGATGGGCATGCCCAAGGCCATCAGTGCCCAGGTTGAAGAAATGGTCAACGCGGCCAACCTGTCGTTCGGTCTCTACCCGATGCTCACCGCCGGCGCCTGCCTGTCGCTCAATGCCCATGCCAGCGAAGCGCTGAAAGAAAAGTACCTGCCCAACATGTATGCCGGCCTCTGGAGCGGCTCCATGTGCTTGACCGAGGCCCATGCCGGCACCGATCTGGGCCTGTTGCGTACCAGAGCCGAGCCCCGGGACGATGGCAGTTATGCCATCAGCGGCAGCAAGATTTTCATCACCGGCGGTGAGCACGACCTGACCGAGAACATCATTCACCTGGTACTGGCCAGACTGGCGGATGCACCCGCCGGGCCAAAAGGCATTTCACTGTTTCTGGTGCCCAAGATACTGGTCAATGCCGACGGGACGCTGGGCGAGCGCAACTCACTGTCTTGCGGCTCCATCGAACACAAGATGGGCATCAAGGCGTCCGCGACCTGCGTGATGAACTTCGACCAGGCGACCGGCTGGCTGGTCGATGCGCCCAACAAAGGGCTGGCAGCGATGTTCACCATGATGAATTACGAGCGGCTGGGTGTCGGCATTCAAGGCCTGGCGCAGGGCGAACGCTCTTATCAAAGTGCCATCGACTATGCCCGTGAGCGCCTGCAAAGCCGCGCCCCGACGGGCGCACAGAATAGCGAAAAGACCGCCGATCCAATTATCGTGCACCCGGATGTGCGGCGCATGCTGCTGACCATGAAGGCCCTGAACGAAGGCGGACGAGCATTCTCCAGTTATGTGGCCCTGCAACTGGACACCGCCAAATACAGTCAGGACCCGCCCGCCCGGCTGCGAGCAGAACAACTGGTGTCATTGCTGACTCCGGTTGCCAAGGCGTTTCTCACCGACATGGGCCTGGAAGCCACTCTGCACGGGCAGATGATTTTCGGCGGCCATGGCTATATCCGCGAGTGGGGCCAGGAGCAACTTGTACGTGACGTGCGGATCACCCAGATCTACGAAGGCACCAATGGCATTCAGGCGCTGGACCTGACAGGGCGCAAGATTGTCGGCAGTGGCGGGGCACTGTACCGGCTGTTTGCCGATGAAATTCGCCAGTTCAGCGCAACCGCCAGTGCTGACCTGGCCGAGTTCACCAAGCCGCTCAACGCGGCCGTGGACAACCTCGACGAGCTGACCGCCTGGTTACTGGACCGGGCCAGGAACAACCCGAATGAAGTGGGCGCGGCTTCAGTCGAATACCTGCAAGTGTTCGGCTACACCGCCTACGCCTACCTGTGGGCGCGTATGGCCCAGGTGGCCCTGGAAAAACACACCGAAGATGATTTTTACGCCAGCAAGCTGGGCACCGCACGTTTTTACTTTGCCCGCCTGCTGCCACGCATTGAATCACTGAGTTCATCGGTCAAGTCGGGCAGCGAAAGTCTCTATCTGCTGGATGCCGTGCAGTTCTGAGGCACGTCTAAATAAAGAATCAGGAATTTCCATAATGCTTAAAACAAAAATAATTCCACCAGCAGATGGCGCCTATACCTACCCGCTATTGATCAAGCGCCTGCTACTGTCGGGCGCTCGCTATGAGCCGGGCAATGAAATCGTCTACGCCGACAAACTGCGTTACAGCTACAAGACCCTGAACCAGCGTATCCACCGACTGGCCAACGCCCTGACCGCTGCCGGAGTCAAGGCCGGGGATACGGTCGCCATGCTTGACTGGGATAGCCACCGCTACCTGGAATGTTTTTTTGCGGTGCCCATGATTGGCGCAGTGCTGCACACGGTCAACATTCGCCTTTCTCCGGATCAGGTGCTCTACACCATGAATCACGCCGAGGACGACCTGGTGCTGGTGCATGATGATTTCTTGCCCTTGATTGAGCAGATCCAACCCGCTCTGACCAGGGTCAAAGGCTTTATCCGCCTCACTGACGACCAGCCTCGGCGCACCGACCTGCCGCTGTTGGGCGAATATGAAAGCCTGCTGGCGCAGGCGGCTACCGATTACGATTTCCCCGACTTTGACGAAAATTCGGTGGCGACGATTTTCTACACCACGGGCACCACAGGTGCCCCTAAAGGTGTGTATTTCACCCATCGTCAGTTGGTGCTGCATACCTTGAATGCCGTGGGAGCCATGGGCAGTTACCAGAGCTTGCCGCTGGTACGTTCCGATGACGTTTATATGCCGATCACGCCGATGTTCCACGTTCATGCCTGGGGGGTGCCTTATGTGGCGACGCTGATGGGTATCAAGCAGGTGTACCCCGGCCGTTACGAACCCAACAGTCTGGTCAGGCTGTTCCGGGAAGAAAAGGTCACGTTCTCCCATTGCGTACCCACTGTTTTACAAATGATCCTGAGTTGCGAGGAGGCGGTTAATACCCGCTTTGACAGCTGGAAAATGCTTCTGGGGGGCAGCGCCCTGACCCTGGCAATCGCCAGCCAGGCGAGCGCCAAAGGCATTCAGGTACACAGCGGGTACGGTATGTCAGAAACCTGCCCGATGCTCTGCACCAGCTACCTGAACGCAGCAGAAATTGAGCACTCCACGCAAACCCGACTCAGCCAGCGCATTAAAACCGGAATGCCGATACCGATGGTCGACCTGAAGATCATCGATGGCAGCGGCCATGCCGTTGCCCACAATGGAGAGTCTTTGGGCGAAATAGTGGTGCGTGCACCCTGGCTGACCCAGGGCTATTTGAAGGAACCTGAAAAAGGCGCCGAACTGTGGCAGGACGGCTGGCTGCACACCGGCGACCTGGCCTCCATCGACCCCCAGGGCCGGGTGGAAATCAAAGACCGGATCAAGGATGTGATTAAAACCGGCGGCGAGTGGATCAGTTCCCTGGATCTGGAGAACCTGATCAGTGAACACGCGTCGGTGATAGCGGTGGCCGTGGTGGGTGTAGCGGATGAGCAGTGGGGCGAACGGCCGATGGCCCTGGTGGTATGCGAGCCCGGGCAGTACGTCGATCAACCCATGCTTGAGGTCCACCTGCAGCAGTTCGTGGCCTGTGGCCGCATCAACAAATGGGCGATACCCAAACAGTTCGACTTTGTGGTTGAAATTCCCAAGACCAGTGTGGGCAAGATCAACAAAAAGCTGATCCGCGAAAGCCTGTTGACCTGACGCAAAAAGCCCCTGTGCCACGGCGCAGGGGCGTTACCTTGGCGGGGGGCTGATGCTCGCCATCTACGGCAATCACCGCCCCCGGCTCCTTGTTGCAGTTTGGCTCAGATCACTTCAATCCGGGTTTTACCCGCGGCAACCAGACGCTCCAACAGCGGCGCCGGCTGGAACCACATCTGCCCATAAGCGCCCAGGCTCTGGCGATAGTGGCGGATTCCCTCAAGCACCACATCCAGACCAAGGGTCCGTGCATAGTGCAAGGGGCCGCCTCGCCAGGCCGGAAAGCCATAGCCGTTGATCCATACCAGATCGATATCACCGCTGCGTTGCGCGATACCTTCATCCAGCAGCGCAATCCCTTCGTTGATAAGCATGAACATGCAGCGATCATGGATTTCCTGATTGCTGATGACACGCCGGGTGATCCCCAGGCCCCAGGCGATATTTTCAGCCAGAGCAGTCAACTCCGGATTCTCCACAGGTTCTCGGCCCTGATAGTGGTAGAAGCCACTGGCGGTTTTTTGCCCGTAGTGCCCCAGGTCATACAGCGCGTCGGCGATTTTGCAGTAGCCCGGGTCCTGCCGGATCTGCTCGCGCCGCGACTCGCGGATCAGGTAGCTGACGTCGATCCCGGCCAGGTCATGCATGGCCAGCACCCCCATGGCCAGCCCCAGATCAGTCAGCACCTTGTCTATCTGGGCTACGGTTGCGCCTTCCAGCAGCAGGCGATGGGCTTCCCGGGAGTAGGGCTCGAGCATGCGGTTGCCAATAAAGCCAAAGCACACCCCGGACACCACCGGGATTTTGCCGATACGGGCGGCGATGCTTAGCGTGGTTGCCAGGGTATCGGCTGCGGTGGCTTGCCCGCGAACCACTTCAAGCAGACGCATGACATTCGCCGGGCTGAAGAAGTGCAGGCCAATCACGTCTTGCGGGCGTCGAGTGACCGCAGCGATGGCATCCACGTCCAGGGTCGAGGTGTTACTGGCCAGGATTGCCCCCGGTTTGCACACTTCGTCCAGGGTGCGGAAGACCTGCTGCTTGATGGCCAGGCTTTCGAATACCGCTTCGATGACCAGGTCAGCATCACTGATCTCGGCATAGTCGAGGGTGCCGTGCAGCAGTTCCATGCGCTGTTCCAGTTGCGCCTCGGTCAGTTTTCCGCGTTTGACGCCAGTCTGATAATTAGTGCGAATCTGCCGTAAGCCGCGGTCCAGCGCCTCAGCCTTGAGCTCCAGCAAAGCAACCGGAATTCCGGCGTTGGCAAAACACATGGCAATCCCGCCGCCCATGGTACCTGCGCCAATGATCGCTACCCGGTGAACGGGACGAATCGGCGTCTGCAGGTTTACCCCGGGCTGTGTGCCGAGGTCGCCCTCGGCAGCATGAACGTGGCGCAAAGCCTCGGACTGGCTTGATCCCTCGAGCTGCCGGAACAGCCCGGCCTCGAACGCCAACCCTTCGGCCAGCGGTAAATTGCAGGCGGCTTCAAGGGCCGCCAGCGCCTGTTGCGGGGCTGGCTGACCTTGCCAGCGATGTTTATTGGCGCTGCGGTATTGCTGGAAATAATGCGCAGGCAGTTCGCTGGCCGGGTCGGGCCATGGCGGTGACGGTTGGGCAGGTGCCTGGGCCGCAAGCAGTTCATGGGCCCACTCACTGGCCTCAGCGAGCAAGGTCTCGGGGCTTTGGGCCAGGCGATCGAGCAGACCGGCTTGCAGTGCATGCCGAGCATTGACGGGCCGCCCGTAGAGGATCATTTCCAGAGCTTGCGCAGCGCCTACCAGGCGCGGCAAACGCTGAGTACCACCGGCACCGGGAATCAACCCCAGGTTGATCTGCGGCAGGGCGAAACGGGCACCCGGCTCACTGATGCGATAGCCACAGGCAAGTGCCAGTTCCAGGCTGCCCCCCAGCGCCATGCCACTGATTGCGGCAATCAGTGGCTTGTTCAATTGCGTCATGCGCAGCAGTACATCGCCCAGGGAGGGGCTGGCGAATGGCGCCAGAGTACCGGACTCATTGATATCCGCCCCCGCACCAAAGGGCACGCCGTGACCGTAGACAATGATTGCCCGTACCTCCCCGTCGGCCACTGCACGCTCGATGGCCTGCAGCAGTTCGCTGCGCAGCCTCTGGCCTAGGGCATTGACGGGGGCATGGGCCAGGCCGATCAGGGCCAGTTGCCGGTCTACCTGAAAGTGGATCAGGGCACTCATGGCGCCTCCTTTGAAGACAAAGAGGCAACGTCATGCAAGGTGCTCATATCGATCACGAAACGGTATTTCACATCGTTGCTCTGCAGGCGCTCAAAAGCGCTGTTGATGTCCTGCATGGCAATCATTTCGCAGTCGGGCAGGACCTGATGTTCGGCGCAGAAATCCAGCAATTCCTGAATCGCCTGAATTCCGCCGATCAGCGAGCCCACCAGACTGCGGTTATTGCGTATCAGCAAGCCGCCATGAATGGGCTCCAGCGGTTCTATGGCGCCCACCAGCACCAGCACCCCGTTGCGTCCCAGCAGCATCAGGTAGGGGTTGACGTCGTGCCGGCGAGGAATGGTGTCGATGATGAATTCAAATGAATTGGCCGCTTTGGCCATCCCTGGCGTATCACTGGAGAGCAGCACCTGCCTGGCGCCCAGGGCGCGGGCGTCATCCGCCTTGCCGGCCGAGGTGGTAATCACGGTGACATCGGCGCCCAGGGCTGTGGCCAGTTTTACGGCCATATGCCCCAGCCCGCCAAGCCCGACCACCGCAACCTTCGACCCTTTGCCCACGCCGTAGCGGCGCATAGGGTTCCAGACGGTGATGCCCGCGCACAACAAAGGGGCTGCGTAGCGCGGATCAAGATTTTCCGGCATGCGCAGCACAAACGGCTCACGAACCACAATATGTTCGGCATAGCCGCCATAGGTGATCTCGCCGGTCTGCCGGTCTTTGCCGTTATAGGTGGTCGTAGGGCCGTGGACACAGAGTTGTTCTTGATGCTCGGCGCAGGGTGCGCACTGCAGGCAACTGTCAACCTGACAACCGACAGCCACCCGGTCACCGACTTTGAAGCGGCTCACCTTGAGGCCTGTGTCTGTGACATAACCCACAATTTCGTGGCCCGGCACGCAGGGATAAACCGTGTTGTTCCAGTCGTTGTGAACCTGATGAGCATCGGAGTGGCACACACCGCAAAAAGCGATCGCGATGGCAATGTCATCATCGCGCAAGGCCCGCCGCTGGAAGCGAAACGGGGTAAGAGCGCAATGTGCATCCAGAGCAGCAAAACCCAGGCAAGTAGTCATGGCAATGTCCTGTGAAAATCGACAGGCCCCCACAGCCTTGACTGTGGAGGCTGTGGTGGTTAGATCGAGGGGCGTAGCCAGGGAGCCGGGCTGGTTTGCGGTGAAGCAATCTGGTTGACGATCCACTTGCCCATCCGCCGCAGCGGCTCGATGGCATCCTGGGGACCGGCCCATTTGAGCCCTGCGGCGTAGCCCAGCGAGACAATTCGCTGGGCACCATACAAGGGCAATATGTCCTTGAGCTCCTCCTTGATACTTTCCGGGTAGACGCCAACTGTCTGGGTATAGGCATCCACCGCTTCGAGCATTTCGCTCAGCTCGTCAACGGGCACCAGATTGGCTGTGCGATCGTCCAGACGTGCAGCAAAGGACACCGGCTCCGCCAGCTGGGAACAGATCACCGAACCTTCGCCGTCCTTTCCGCCAATCACTTGATACCAGTCATCACTCAGGCGCAGTGCATCGACTTCGGCCTTGAGGCCCGGGTCGTAACTTTTGGGCGCGGTACTGATGGTATTGGGCAGGGTCTGCATGGCGTCGTAAACATAGCGGCCGAAGGTGTTCAACTGCGCCAGGCCGGCCTCATCGGTACCGCTCTGTACATAGACCACGCGGGCGCACACACAGGCCTTCTGGTTTAGCGCGCCAATGTCGCAGGCCAGGCGCACGGCGGCCTCACGCATGCTTTGCTCACTGTCGAAAGTGGCCTTGCCGATGATGCTGGCGCTGCGTTTGGGATCCAGGGAAATCAGTTCAAGACCCGGCTGGATATAGCGCGTGACATGCTTCATTGAGGCAAAACCGCCCCACGCGACGATTTTTTCCAGGTTCTGAGGCTGGTAAAGACGCTCCTCAAAAGCCTGATCGCCACCTTTCCAGTACGCGACACTCAAGTGCCGGGTCAGCGGATGGTCAGGCGCCATGTCGACCATGGTGCGGGCGATGGCCAATGCCGTGAACGGATCATTGGAAGGCGCTTTGATGATCGCATCGCTGCGCAACACCATATTGCGGATGATGGTCAGCAGCGATAGCCCGGTCGCATTGCCCGCGACGATATGCAGGGTGCGGGCGCCGAAGCAGCGTACTTCCAGCTCGGTGCCGTCGATCAAGCGCTGCCTGACCCAGCCTTCAAGGTATTTGATGCCCACGGACAGCTCGACCTGCTCGGTGATCGCTTCTCGAGTGAGCATATGGCGCAGTCCCATATAGCTGCTTTTGACCATTGTCGGGGTCACCGGGGCGGTCAGGTAAGACAGCTCGCAGGCTTCCTGCAGGTAGGGATTGGTGTCGAACTCCAGGCGTTCACCGAGGGCCTGGGTGTACTCCAGGATATCTTCGAATGTGAGGCTGTACAGGTCGGCCAGTCTGGCCGGATTGCCCAGCGGCAACTGGTCGATGTAGCAGTGTGCATCAGGGGTGCGAAAGATCAGATCACCGCCCCGGCCACCCACGTCGATCAGGTTGTCGGTGATGATCTGACCGCGAATGATCATTGGCGCAACAGGCTTGTTCATGGGGTTAGCCCTCCAGGGTATTGAGAAAGTCCATCGCCTGGCGATGAGAGTCTTCTGTGGCGGCACAGGTGATCTTGTCGTCGCCGCCAGTCAGTTCGCTGTAACGCTGAATGGCCCCGACCACGTAGTAGCTGGGTCGGCCGCACGCGCAGGGTTGGTCCCACTCGATGGTGATCTCGTCGCCGGTGATAAAACCGCCCCAGCGGATCTCCGCGCCGAGGTCAAAGAACGCCGCGCGGCCGGTTACTCGGCCATGGCGGGGCAGTGGCCGGCTGGTTTGCGGGTCAAGCAGGTAAGGGATGACCGTGGGGGCAAAGTGGAAGTGCCCGGCTTCACAGCGCGGGTGGGCGCCGCCGACGACTTCGGACATTGCATAGGACTCATTGATCCGCCGGGCCCCGGTGAACCGCAGCACGTCATCGCGCCACCCTTCGGGTTGCACCACGCCCTTGCCACCCCCCGAGGTATGGATAAATGAATCAGGGTCGAACACAGCTTCAAGGCCACGCTCCAGGCCTGCTTTGGCCATGCTGTGCAACAGGTTCCAGGTTGCAGCGATGTATACCCGCTTGCCCCGGAGTTCAGTGGACATCTGATCAAAAAAAGCCGCCAGGTGCTGCGGCATTTCGGCCTGCAACTGGTCAAAGGCCTGCTTCTTGGCCTGCAGTTGCGGGCTGATTTCCAGACGATCAAGGGTGCCCTTGGACTGTGCTGCACGCAGCCTGGCGCCAAGATGAAGCACATCGCTACTGAGGGTGGCCGGGTATGCCGCATGAAACCTTGATTCGTGCCCCAGCAACGCTGGAATCATCGCTTCGTGGACCCGCACATGGCTCAGGTAGCCCTTGCGGTAGTACGGGTAAATGGTGTGCAGGTCGGGCAGGGGCGTATCCGGCCCCTGCATGTTGTGCACATTCATTTTGCGTAGCTGGGCAAATTTCTCCCATTCACGCACGGCGTGGGGCAGGAACGAGAGGGTCCCGGACGTACCGGAAGTGTGGCTGATGCGCAGTTGCGGCACGGCCTCGTCCATGACTTCGAACCAGTCGTCCAGCCCCTCACAGCCACTGACGTTGACCGCCGCAATGGCCTGGGCAAGCTCTGAGGTGACGAGCTTGCCCAGCCACTTGTTGATTTGGCCAAAGTTACGTTTTTCCAGGAGCGACGGCGGGTACGACTTGTACACGGTGTGCTCGAACAACAGAGGAACCACGTCATTGATGTGCAAGACATGATTCACGCCTTCGCCATCGGCGAGCTTCTTGAGGACCGGTATCCGGTCGCGAAGCATTGCAAAGCGCTGCTTTAACCCGCACAGCTGAATCGCGTCGATTTCGGTGCGGGGGAGCATGTCCCAGGCCTGTTGGGAATAGGCGGTCAACTCTGCCGGACTGTTAAGCAATAGCCGGGTTTTTTGTTCTATCGACAGCTGTGAAGTAGGCATGGTCTGGCTCGCTACTCGACTCGTAAACCGGCAATGCCGGAGGAGGATGTGGCTCAAGTATGGGCAGACTGGATGGGCTTTTGTTCCGTATACAGGCGATCGATATATCGACCTAACTAGCTGATATAAAACATGAAAAAACTATTCATCGAGGTGCTTTCCAGGACTGATTCCGGATTCCCGGCGAAGACTGTTTTTGCCCGCTGTGCAGTGGCCCGGCTGCAATACACTGGGTTTTCCCCACGCTCGGGTGAGGGCATTTGCCCCTGAGTGATGTGCTTTGCAAGCAACAACAAAAACTGGACGCTACACACCTATTTGTGAGGCCTTTATGTTGAAAATGGTATTTCAGACCACCGCATCAATGATCATCGAGCGGGGCGCCGCAACTCGGCTCGCCGAGCATGTACAGGCCATGGGCTGCACATCGGTACTGGTGGTGACCGATGCCGGGGTTATCGCGGCACGCTTGCTGGATGCAGTGCTCGCCAGCTTCGAGAACAGCCCCGTCGCCGTCAGGGTATTTTCCCAGGTACAGGCCGACCCGCCGGAGTCGGTGATTCAGATTGCTGTAGACGTGGCCAAAGCCTGTGCTGCTGATTGTGTGCTGGGGCTGGGGGGAGGGAGTTCGCTGGATGTCGCCAAGCTGGTGGCACTGCTGGCCTGCAGCGGTGAGCACCTGGCCCAGGTCTATGGCATTAACCAGGCCAAAGGCCCGCGCTTGCCGTTGATTCTGGTGCCCACCACGGCAGGGACGGGCTCGGAGGTGACCCCGGTATCGGTGGTGACCACCGGCGAAGGTCAGAAAAACGTGGTGTATTCGCCGCTGCTGCTGCCTGACCTGGCGATACTGGACGCCGAACTGACCCTTGGCCTGCCGCCCCATGTCACTGCCGCCACCGGCATTGATGCCATGGTCCACGCCGTCGAGGCCTACACCAGCAAGGATCTGAAAAACCCGATCTCCGACTGCCTGGCTCGCGAAGCCCTGCGTTTGTTGTCCACCAGCCTGTTCAAGGCCTGCCAGGACGGCAGCAATCTGCAAGCGCGGGAAAATATGCTGCTCGGCGCATGCCTGGCAGGCATGGCGTTCGCCAACTCACCGGTGGCGGCAGTGCACGCCCTGGCCTATCCCCTTGGCGCACATTTTCATGTGCCCCACGGGCTTTCCAATGCGCTGGTGCTGGGGCCGGTGATGCGCTTCAACCTTGAGGCGGTCGCACCTTTGTATGCGCAACTGGCCGATATTGTGCTGCCCGGCCTCAATGGCAGTGACAGGGAAAAAGCCATGGCATTGGCCGACTACCTGGGGGCGTTGGCCGGTGAGTTGGGGCTGGCGACCCGCCTGCGCGACCTGGGCATTACCGAGTCTGATATCGAGTTGCTAGTGACTGATGCCATGAAGCAGACCCGCCTGCTGGGCAATAATCCCCGGCCCGTCAGCGAGCAAGACGTACGCGCGATTTACAGGGGCATTCTGTGAACAACAAGGTCGAACGTGCGCACCGCGAAGAGTTTCGCCGGTTTACCCAGATGCCTACACGCTGGGGCGACCATGACTCCTATGGACATGTAAACAACGTGGTCTATTACTCTTACTGTGAGTCGGCAATCACGGCCTATCTGGTGGAGCAAGGCACTCTGGACATCGCCCACAGTCCCGTCGTCGGGCTGATTGTCAATTCAGGCTGCACGTACTTCTCATCCCTGTGTTTTCCCGACCGGATCAGTGTCGGAATGAAAATATCGCGGCTGGGCAACAGCAGTGCGCGATACGAACTGGGCCTGTTTCGCAACGACGAACCGCTGGCCTGTGCAGCAGCCCATATCGTCTATGTCTACGTCGATCGGGCCAGCAATACCCCTGTAACCATTCCACCGACGGTACGTGCAGTACTCGCACGACTCACTGACTAAAGGAGCCGGCTCGTACATACTCCAGCTTGCTGCCTGGCGGGACTGACCCGCCAGGCAGCATTCCGGAGAAACAGCGCATGATCAAACCAAGCCGAAACGGTCAGGGCATACAGGTAGAAATACCGGCGCAGCCACGCAAGGAACCGCGCCAGCCCCGTTCTATTGCACTGGTGAGTGCGGTAAAACAGACCGGGCGCCAGATTCTTGAAAACGAAGGCCGCGAAGCCTTGAGTGCTATGCGTCTCGCAGCGGATTCGGGCGTGGCAATCAGCTCTATCTATGAGTACTTCCCGACGATCGATGCACTGATCGCAGCGATTTTTGACGATTACCGGTCTGAGGCGCGCACTGCGCTGTTCAGCGACATCATGGCGCTGCCAGCGCAAAGCACATTGCTCGACGGCATTTTGCTGGCCTTGCGAGTCGTGATGGCCGCCCACGTCAAGAAAAACCAGTTCGACCCGGCGTTCAGCGTGCGCTCAACCCATTACGAAGAACTGGTGCGACTGGATGTGGTCAAGGACAAACCGTTGTGGACCAGCACCGCAAGTTCGGCGTTGATGCAACGGTTTGCCAGCGAGATCCGGGTCAAGGACCCGCAAAAGGCTGAGTTCCTGGTTTATCAGACGCTGTCTGCACTGCCCAGAGCCATGCTGCTGGAAAGACCGGGCTACCTGGTGGAGGAAGACTCCCCCGAATTGATTGCAAGCATGCTGCATGCTCTGTTGACCCATGGGCAGACCTGAATCGATGCGCCTGGCTCAGGGCTTCTGAGCCAGTGACCGGCAGCGACCAGGTATCGATCCTCAGGGCTGTGCCACCGGCACAGCCGCATCCCTTTTTTGCACCTCAATCAGTAACAGGAACTGGTCTAGGATCAACTGCTCTTGCAAACGCCTTTGAGGATCGACGATGAATTACCGTTATCTGGGCCGCAGCGCCCTGAAAGTATCGCCTTTGTGCCTGGGCGCCATGATGTTCGGCGGCGAGACCGATGAGGCTACCAGCAAGCGCATCATCGACAAGGCGGGCGCCGCAGGCATCAACTTCATCGATACCGCGGATGCTTATCACGCCGGGCGTTCCGAAGAAGTGGTCGGCCGTTCCATTGCAGCGCAGCGCGACAACTGGGTGGTGGCCACCAAGTTCGGTTACCCGTCGTCGGCTGACGCGGGCCCGAATCAACAGGGGCAGTCGCGCAAATGGATCATGCAGAGTGTCGAGGCCAGCCTCAAACGCCTGGGCACCGACTATGTCGACATTCTGTATTTCCACCGCACCTTGAGTGATGCGCCGATGGAAGAGGGATTGCGCGCAATCGACGATCTGATTCGCCAGGGCAAGATCCGCTATTACGGGGTTTCCAATTTCCACGGCTGGAAAATCGCCGAGATGGTTCGCCTCGCTGATTCGTTGGGCATCCAGCGGCCGAGCGTCAGCCAGCCGTTGTACAACATCGTCAATCGTATTGCCGAGGTTGAACAACTGCCTGTTGCAGGCAATTACGGCATCGGGGTTGTGCCTTACAGCCCCCTTGCACGGGGCGTGCTCAGCGGTAAATACCCGGTGGACGCGCCGCCACCGGCGGATACCAGGGCAGGGCGCGGTGACAAGCGTATCCAGCAGACTGAATGGCGTCCCGAGTCGTTGAAAATTGCCCAGACCATTGCCCGGCATGCGGCCGATCGCGGCACTACTTCAGTCGCCTTTGCTATTGCCTGGGTGCTGAAAAACACATTGATCAGCGCAGCGATTGCAGGCCCCCGGACAGAGGCGCACTGGGACGGCTATATGCAGGCTCTAGGGCTGGAACTGGGGCCGGATGACGAGAAACTGGTGGATAACCTGGTGGTGCCGGGTCATGCCTCGACCCACGGCTTTACCGATCCGGCCTACCCGGTTGAAGGGCGCAAAGTGAGCTGAGCTTGAACAACGCCGCAGGTTTACCTTCGGGCGCTGGCCACAAATCGGGTTAGAGTGTTCATCAATGCCTGTTTATCGGGCCCTCAACCCTGTTCGCAGCTGGCAGCTGGCAGCTCCAGCTGCGCTCAGGGCGAAAAACAAACCGTCTTTCAATCGATATGTGAAGAATGAATCGTCCGCTGTTTGTTTCACTGGATGGCCCCAAGGGGGCCGGTAAAACCACACTGCTGGAGGCCATTACCAAAGTGTTGCGGGCCGACAACCAGAAGGTGATCCGCCTTTGCGAGAAAAAAAGCGATCCCTTCAGGGCTGAAACGATGGCCCTGGTGAACACACTCGCCAGAAATCCGGGCCGGGATCTGGAGTGGCAGGTTTGTCAGCGCCTTGCTGACAGCCGGGCCTGGATTTCCCGGCACGTACTGACTAAACAGCCCGCGGACAGCATCATCCTGATCGATCGCTGGTACCCGTCCGATGCCGCGTTTCGCCGGATAGTCCCGTTTGCAGAAATTGTGCAGTTGAACCTTGATCGCAACGTGCGAGTGCCAGACCTGCATGTAGGGGTGGTCACCGCCCCTGAAATTTCATGGGCGAGGGCAGCGGCACGTTCCCGGGGGCTGGGCAGCACCGTGCTGCATGACCTGGAAGAACATGTCGCCTGCACCCTGGGATTCGAGCAAGGGGTTGCAGATCACGGCTGGGTGTTATGCCGTAATGAAGGAACCCTTGAAGAGGCAACGATGCAGGTGGTTTCCGAGATTTATAGAGGCTTTCCATGCCTCATGAATTGAATCAACCCCTGCAAACTGCATGGGCCTCTAACCGGCAGGAACACTCTGCCGTTGGATCAGGTTTTCCCGGGAAAGCTGAATGCACTTGATTGCCAGGAGGGTTGTCGGGTCTATCAAGGCCACTTGATGGCCGTTGATCATGTAAGCCTTGCTGTGCTCCAGCACCAGAGGCAGCTCCGTACAGCCGAGGATGAGCACTTCGGCACCCGATTCACACAAGTGTTCTGCAGCGAGCAGTAGCTGATCTTTACAGATGCCCTCAGTGAACCCGGCTTTAATCCCGCGCGCGCCATAAATCGAATCCATGACCAGCGCCTGGTAGTCGACGCCGGGGACAATTATTTGCAGTCCGGTGCGCCGGGCAGCGTCCTGGTAGACCTGGCTTTTTATGGTGCCCGAGGTCGCCAGCAAGCCGACTGTTTTGCCAGCGCCGTACTGCCGGACAATGGCGTCCACTGTCTCAGTCAGCATGTTGACAATGGGGACCCGCAGGTATGCCTGAATACGTTCAACAAAGGCGTGGGCGGTATTGCAGGGAATCGCAATCGCATTGGCGCCTGCACTTTCCAGGCGCTTGCACGTTGCGTACATCGCCATGGTCGGATCCGTTGCGTCATGCAGCAGGTTGGCCGTGCGATCAGGAATCTGCGGGTTTTGCTCGACCACCATTTTGATATGTTCCTGATCACGGCCTGCCGGTGTATGTGTAACGACCTTGGCCATGAAGTCGACCGTCGCTGCCGGGCCCACCCCCCCCACTATCCCCAGTTTGAAGGGGGGGCGACTCGATTGACCTTTGTTCAGGGTCGCGAAACCGGCATAAAGCTCGTTGATATCCAGCACTGCAATACCCCGTCGCTGCAGATCACCACAGACCAGCGAGAGTTCAGTCATGCCAGGCAAGACAATGCTTGCCCCTTGTTCCTGTAGCGAAAGGCAAGCCTGATAAGCAGACTCCAGAGGAACCCCGTGCAGATAGCCATCCTTGATGCCATTGACGCCATACATCGCTGCCATCAGCCCTGACTGCACTTCATCGCTGGGATAAACCAGCTTGAAGTCAGTGCCAAAATAGCGCTCAAACAAACCGCAATGGCGCACGTAGTCAGAGGCGACGATACCCAGGGTGACGCCAGGTTTGGCGATATGGTCAATGTGACTGCGCAGGGCAGCCATCATGTCGAGTACGGGAATACTCAGTTCTTCCTGAATTTCAGCCCGGAATGTATGGCTGGCGAAGCACGGAAGCATCACCGCATCTACGCCACTTTCTTCAAAAGTTTTACAGACCTGGAACACGTAAAACTTGCGCGATGTCATATTCGCGCCCTTGTCCAGGGGCAGTAGCACGTCCTTGAACGGATGCTGCTCGAACAGGAAGTGATAGCGGCCCTGGTCCTCAAGCACGGCCCTGGACTTGACCAGCTTGTAGAACAGATCCCCCCCGGCCAGGGAGCCGAGGCCACCCACAATGCCAAGTTTTCGAACAGTGGCTGCGTCCCCGGATGGCGCTGATTTGCTCTTCATGACGCAACACCATAAGCCGCCGGGACAGGACATACGGATTGAGGATTTACCGGTGAGCGTTGTGCATCGTCAGCTTCCTCTGCCGATTCATCACAGGGTTCGGACTTCGCAACCACAGCGGTGGCAATGCTGTTGCCCACAACGTTGGTGGCGGTGCGAGCCATATCCAGAAACTGATCAATGCCAAGGATCAGCAAAATTCCGGCTTCGGGAAGATTGAACATGGGCAAGGTTGCCGCTACCACCACCACTGATGCCCGGGCTACACCCGCCATGCCCTTGCTGGTAACCATCAGCGTCAGCAAGATGAGAAGTTGCTGTGTGAAGCTCAAGTCAATGTTGTAGGCCTGAGCAATGAACATGATGGCGAACGCTTGATACATCATCGAACCATCGAGGTTGAACGAGTATCCCAATGGCAGTACGAAGCTGGATACGCGCTTCGGTGCGCCGAATTTCTCCAGTGCCTCCATGGTTTTCGGGTACGCGGATTCGCTGCTGGCGGTGGAAAACGCGAGGAGCACGGGTTCACGAATGAGCTTGCCCAGGGTAAATACCGAGCGGCCGAGAAAAAAGTAGCCGGCGCCGAACAACACTGCCCAGAGGATGAGGATTGCCAGATAAAACTCGGCAATCAGCTTACCGTAATCGACCAGCAGCCCCACGCCCTGGGTAGTAATCGCCGACGCAATGGCTGCAAAAACCCCGATGGGTGCAAAGGCCATGACGAAGTCGGTGATCTTGAACATCACTTTGGCCAGCTCTTCAATGCTGTCGACGATCCTGGTGTAACCGGCGCGCTTGACTCCCGCCAGGGCAAAACCGAAGAACAGCGAGAACACCACAATTTGCAGGATCTCGTTATTGGCCATCGCCTCGGCAATGCTGCGAGGGAACACGTGGCTGATGAACACTTTGAGGCTGAAATCTGCGGTATTGACCATTGCCGGACTCGCGGCATGCTGGACCACCTCCATGTTCAGGCCGGCACCGGGTTGAAACAGGTTGACCAGGCCCATCCCGATAGCCAGGGATACCACCGACGCCGTGACGAACCAGGTCATGGCTCTCAAGCCTATGCGCCCGACGGAACGAGAGTTGCCCATGCTGGCAATGCCGCCGACCAGGGTGGCGAACACCAGAGGGGCAATGATCATTTTGATCATGCGCAAGAAAATGTCGGTGACCAGCGAGAAGTAAGACGCTATCTCTTCGGCTCTCTGTTCGCTGCCTGCGAAATGGTGACATGCCCAACCAACAAGCACGCCCAAGGCAATGCCAATCGCAATTCGACGCCCAAGCTTATTTTTCTTCACAGCGCTTTCCTCAAGTTGTTTTTGTGCTTTTTCTACTTGGCTGCAGACAAGTGTGTTGCTGCCGTGACGCTATGGCGGCGATCTCAGGTTCGAGATTCTAGAGACAGGCCCCGCAGGTCTTGATGAGTAATCAGGATGGCCCTATGCGCTTTTGGAATAGTTTCTCCAGGAGCTGCCTGGGCACTGCCGGGGCGCTATACACTGGCTGTTCGCAGCATGGGGTGAGGCTATGCAAATCAAATGGCTGGATGATCTTCTGGCGGTCGCAGAGTGGAAGAACTTTTCTCGGGCGGCTGAGGTTCGCTGTGTGACCCAGTCGGCTTTGTCGCGGCGTATAAAGTCACTTGAAGAATGGGTGGGTGCAGAGTTGGTGGATCGCGGCACCTATCCGGTCCAGCTCACGCCTGCCGGGCGTGCATTCAGTGAAGAGAGCCGCGAGGCATTGGCGGGGCTGATGAGGTTGCGCTCCAGCCTGCGCGAGGTAGAGCGGATGCCGGGGCGATCCATCCAGGTCACTGCCGGCCACAGCCTGTCGATGACATTCCTGCCCAAATGGCTGAAGCAATTTCAGCAGCACAACGAGCAATTCAATGTGCGGGTCGTTGCCGCCAACATCCACGACGCCGTCATAGCTCTGGAGGAGGGGAGTTGCGACCTGATGCTCGTCTATCACCACCCCCTGGCGCCCATTGTTCTCGATTCGGAAAAATTCGGCAGTCTGACCCTGGGGCATGACGCGTTTATTCCGGTGTGCGCACCTGACCGCCGGGGAAATGCGCTGTATCCCTTGCCGGGCAGCTCCAGCAAACCCGTTCCTCATCTCGCCTACACGGCCACGACTTTTCTCGGGCGTGTGGCCGAGATCGTCATAAAGAATGGCCCCACAGCATGCAGGTTGGAGCGGTGCTACGAGGCGGATATGACGATGCTGCTGATGCGCATGGCCGTCGAGGGTTACGGAGTAGCGTGGCTGCCCCAAAGCGCGGTCATCGATCAACTGCAGCGGGGACAGTTGGTGAAAGCGGGGGGTGATGAATGGAGTACACGACTGGAAATACGTTCCTGCTGCTCAATCAGCAATCAGAACCCCACCATGCGTAACCTCTGGAAGACGCTTGAAGGTGCTTCACTCAATTTAGCGGACGAATAGGGCAAACTCCCATGGTTGCTCCCGCCAGTGCATTACCCGGCGAATGCCGGGCGCTGCCATTGGCCTGAAGGGCTGCATTGGTTTTATCAAGTTTTGAATCATCAGGAGCACCAAAATGTCTTTCAATCCCTCAGTAGCCTTCTTGCCCCTCGCATTGCTGGCTGCAGGGTTCGCCAGCGCCGCCCAGGCCAGGACTGAACCTTCGTTCAAGTGCAGCCCCGGGATGTCCAGCGCTGCCGAGACGCTGATTTGCCAGAGTGAACAGCTGTCGACCCTGGACCGCAAGCTGGCCGGTGTCTATGACACGGCCGTGAAGAAGGCCGCAAACGCGGCCAAAACCCTCAAAGCCGAGCAACGTGGCTGGATCAAGGACCGTGACGAGTGCTGGAAAGCCGACGACAAGCAGACCTGCCTGCGCGACAGCTACACCCTGCGTATCGTCGAAATCCAGACAGCCTATGGCCTGGTTCCCTCCACAGGCCCGGTGAAGTTTGATTGCGCCAGTGATGGCAGTGTCGTAGCGACTTTCTTCCAGACGGACCCGCCGTCCATCAACGCGACCTACAAGAATCAGCAATCATTGATGTTGGCCGTGCCTTCGGGCAGCGGCGCACATTACCAGGGCCGTAATGAGAGTTTTTGGGAACACCAGGGTGAAGCGCTTGTAACCTGGGGCTACGGCGCCAAGGAAATGACCTGCAAAAAAACTGGGTGAAGCATCAGGACGCCCGGTTAACTGAAAAGGTGTGGCGGTATGGCAGCAGATAAATCTTGTCCTGTGGTTCTCCGTGCCCGCGAAACGTTGGAGATCCTGGCATTTGAGCATCCATTGGCAGGCCTGCAATTAGTCAAAGGCAGTGTCGAACCAGGTGAATCAACCGCCTTGGCGGCTGTGCGAGAGTTGATGGAAGAAGCCGGGATTCAATCCACGGCAAGGCGAGATCTGGGTGAGTGGCGTTCCATTGTAACGGGGCACACATGGGCATTTCATGAGTGCGACGTTGCCCAGGACCTTCCCGAAACCTGGGTGCATTTTGCAGAAGATGATGGAGGTCATGAATTCAGATTTTTCTGGCACCCACTGATGAGTGACCCTTCTGATAGATGGCATCAGGTTTTCAGGGATGCCTTGAGCTTTCTCCGCTCGACCCTTGATTCAACAAAAAATTGATAATTAAACTTATTGTTGATATTTTTCCTGCCATTCGATTAATCACTGCAGGCACCAATGAAGGTTTCTGAAGTATTACCCGCCGAGCGCAAGCTGATACTCAATGTGCTTCACAGCACCCTCAAGATGCTCAGCAATGCCGTAGGCCCTCATACGGAGATCGTGTTACATGATCTGGCCAATCCGGATAGATCCATCCTTGCCATCGCCAATGGTCATATCACTGGCAGAAGGGTAGGCGGGTCAGTATTGGGCGGCCCACGCCAGGATTCAGGCTTCATCGCCGTCAGGCGCGCCATGGAAGATCACTCAAGCTCTGATCCCATAATGGTGGAGAACTATTCGACACTCGCACCTGACGGTCGCCCGCTGCGCAGTTCCACCGTGGTATATCGCGACAGTAGCGGGCAACCATTCGCCAGTCTGTGTATCAATGCCGACTTGAGCGGTATTGCCGCCGCCCACGCTGTACTCGCTGGAATCCTGGGCCTTGAAGGCGCGCCAGAGCCCCGCGTCGATGAGCCGAGAGATATGGAACAGTTGATGGCGGAGATCATTCAGGGCGCTTGTCCCGGCGGTGTCGCAGGGATGAAAAAACCGCAAAAGGTTGAAGCTGTTCGGCAGATGCAGGATCGCGGGATATTCATCGTCAAAGGCGGGATTGAAAAAGCTGCCGCCGCGCTCGGCGTAACCCGATACACCATCTACAACTACCTGGAGCAGATCCGGGCTACAGAAAACCCAAGCGGGCAGGAATGATAAAAATGCAACTCGATATTTTCCAGGTAGACGCTTTTACTTCTGAGACTTTCGGCGGTAACCCGGCGGCGGTTTGTCCGCTGCAGACTTGGTTGCCTGATGCCACGCTCCAACAAATCGCCGCAGAAAACAACTTGTCCGAAACAGCCTATGTTGTGCGCAACGGTGAGGTGTTCGAGTTGCGCTGGTTTACTCCCACGGTGGAAGTCGACCTGTGTGGCCATGCCACCTTGGCAGCGGCCTGGGTGCTGTTCGAACAGCTGGGTGAAAACCGCGACATACTGCGCTTTGCCACTCGCAGTGGCGAGTTGCGTGTACGCCGTGAAGGCGCACGCCTGGCCATGGACTTCCCGGCCAGGCAGCCTGAACTCGTAGCGGTCCCACCAGGCCTTTTGCAAGCCTTGGGCCTGGAGCAGATCGATGCGCTTTATCGCACAGATGATTACGTGGTAGTGGTCGAGGATGAAGCCATCATCGCTGGCCTCAATCCCGACTTTGCCGCGCTGGCCGCGTTCGACGTGCGCGGTGTTGCGGTTACCGCACCGAGTCGTCACTTTGACTTTGTTTCGCGCTGGTTCGGCCCTCGGGTGGGCGTGAATGAAGACCCGGTCACCGGCTCGGCCCACACCTCTCTGGCACCCTATTGGGCCAAGCGCCTGGGCAAGTGCAGCCTGAGTGCCGAGCAAGGCGGGGCGCGCAAGGGCCAACTGCACTGTGAAGTCCTGGACAACGACCGAGTCATTATCAGTGGCCACGGCGCGCTGTACCTGCGCGGTACTATTTTTATCTAAGGCCGGATCACTCAGGCGGGGTTGCTCAATGAAACCGCAGTCCGCAATCGTACGGTCGAGCATCCCGTCGGAACACTCAGATAATGGATGGGCGCCGTACTGAATCAGAGTTTTCCAGACACTCTGATTCAGTTTCAAGGTCATCGTAGACCTGGTTCTGATACCGGGGGAGGGTGGCAATCCCGGAAAACAGTTACTGCACCATTTTGCTAATGCGCGGCCCAGGATCAAGTCCGGCTCTAGCTTCGCCTTTTGCATCACCACACGCATGTCGCGGACTAGGCTGTGAAAGTGAGTTTTAGTAGGGAGAGTCATAGGTGGCACAGGCCTGGTATGTAGTGGTCTAATGAAACCGGACACCCATTTAGGCGAGAATGCTCGCCAGAACGAGGTGTCAGATGACCAAACAACGCCGTAACTTTTCCCCTGAATTCAAACGTGAGGCTGCCGACCTCGTTCTCAAGCAGGATTACAGCTTCATTGAGGCCAGCCGCTCGCTTGGTGTCGGCGAGTCGGCTTTGCGCCGATGGGTCGACCAGGTGCAGCAAGAACGCACGGGCGTCACCCCGCAGAGCAAAGCGCTGACCCCGGAGCAGCAGAAAATCCAAGAGCTGGAAGCCCGAATTACTCGCCTTGAGCGGGAAAAATCGATCTTAAAAAAGGCCACCGCGCTCTTGATGTCGGAAGATCTCGAGCGTTCGCGCTGATTGACCAGTTGAGCATCCACGAGCCGGTTGATTGGCTGTGCAAGGTGTTTGAAGTGACCCGCTCGTGCTACTACGCTCGGCGTCTCAGGCGCCGCACACCGGATGTAGAACGCCTTCGATTGCGCAGTCGGGTGAGCGAGTTGTTCACCCAAGGCCGCAGTGCTCCCGGTAGCCGTAGCATCATGGCCATGATGCAGGACGACGGCGAGCAGATCGGGCGATTCAAGGTACGCAGCCTGATGCGCGAGCTGGAGTTGGTCAGCAAACAACCGGGATCGCATGCTTACAAAAAGGCGACGGTCGAGCGGCCCGACATCCCTAATATTTTGAACCGAGAGTTTGATGTGCTCGCTCCTGACCACGTCTGGTGTGGCGATATCACTTACATCTGGGCTCAAGGGAAATGGCAGTATCTGGCGGTTGTGCTAGATCTTTTTGCCCGCCGTGTTGTGGGTTGGGCGTTGTCGGGAAAGCCGGATGCCGACTTGGTCATCAAGGCCTTGGACATGGCTTACGAGCAGCGAGGGAAGCCTCAGGTTTTGCTGTTCCACTCCGACCAGGGCTCGCAATATGGAAGCCGGAGTTTTCGCCAGCGCCTTTGGCGATATCCCATGCGTCAGAGCATGAGCCGGCGAGGAAATTGTTGGGATAATGCGCCGATGGAGCGGGTGTTCAGGAGCCTGAAAACTGAGTGGATACCGTCCATGGGCTACGCGACAGTCCAACAAGCTCAGCGGGATATCAGCTATTTTTTGATGTGCCGGTACAACTGGATTCGACCGCACCAATTTAATGGTGGGCTGCCACCGGCTCAGGCCGAGAAAAAACTTAACGTCGTGTCCGGGATTAGTTGACCACTACAGAACGCGCTACATAACTTTCGCAAGGAGCCAACCTTAGTCCCATTATTTCGAAAATCTCGCACTAACCTCGAAAGTCTACTCAAATCTATCTAGCGCATCTGCCATAGCACGAGGTCTACCATCTTTTCCTCAGAGATTCTATGACGAGGGTATGCGACTTTGAATTGCGCAACCAACGTGCGGCCTTCAACCGTTGAGAGGAAGTTTTGAAGATTCTGCTGCAGGTCGCTATGGATGGCCACAATATCTCTCAAACGGTGTGGCGACGTTACATTTGGGAGCTTGCAGCCAAGATTTTTCAGAACCACTGAATCGATGACGGGCTGAGAGGTATCCAGTGTTGCTAACAACTTGCTTGAGAATGAAGCCTCATATCTGCCTGTCGAGTTATGCAAGGCTGTGAGAATCTGAGAGAAACCATGCCCATGTATTTGAGTCTGGAGCATGAGGTCGAAGTACGCCGACTGCCATGGCTGGCCACGTCGTACTCGATAGAAACCATTGTAGGATCGTCTCAATAGCGGGTCTTTGAATCCTGTGGTGTCCCCCTTTACCAACACTTGGATTGCATTGTATTTCTCCAGGCCAGGCTGCACCCTAGGTAGTGCAGCTGCTAGTTGATGGGCGTTTATCGATATTGGTTTCATCTATACGTCCCTATCGTGGTTAGCTGGTGTAGATGGGTGTAATAGCAAATTGCTTTCATGTCATCAAGAAAATCCCGTCCGCTCGATGAGTCTTCGAGGGCGCTGCAGTCCAGGCAGCACCCACCGGCCTCCAAACACACTCAAACAAGCGCCTAGCTTGAAACCGTCGCTACCCTAGTAACCTTCGCCTTCCCCCTCCCGCCTCATAGAGAACCTATTACACATACTGTCCGTTCCCGGCATGGCCTGCCTGAAACTTCCTGACAGGACGATCACATGTCTGCAACAGACTCTTGCAAAAAGAGCAAGTCCGGTGCTCGGCAGTGAAACTCTGGAAGTCAATCCAGCCTCAGATCAAGGCCGGTAATTACACGGAAGGCCGTGGACGGCGAAACAGTGAACTGTATGCGGCGATCTGGTTTTCCAGAGGTGAGCCTGTTTGGCTATGTACCCTGATTCAGACCTTCGGCTCGGCGTTCAGGGGCCCGCTGCGATCGCCCCAGTGAATGGCCATTTCCCGACCACGCATTACTGATTCCCTCCTCATTGCAGGCCCGTCAAGAACGGAGATTTTCGGCCCCTGTGCCTGGCCCGGAAAAAGGTTCAATTAATTTTGTTTCCCCCCCCTTGTGGATTTTCAAACCGTGGCTAGGCTCAGCATTCGAGGATCACCCCTCGTAAGATAAGGATGTCGGCGAGGGCGGATTCTCCACCCATTTGCAAGTCGATCAGCGCGGTAAGCCTCGGGGGCATCCTTAACCCACCACTTGCCAATCGAACGCAAAGGTAACTGCAATGACTTTATTTAAGTTGGATGAAAACTATGCGCCCTCCAGCTTTGCTGCGGCACCTCTGGTCATCTCCTATGTCCTGTCTTCCACCGTTTCCATCGTCACCACGGTAAGTGGAGATGCCCGCCAGTACGCGACTGTCGCAATCTGGAACGGCAGCTGGATGGTGTGGAGTGCAACCCTGACACAAGCCGAACCGACTGCGACCCTGCCGTCCGACATCATCCTGGGAAGCTTGACCATCAAGAAAGGTGGCACATTCAACCTGCAGATTCCGACCACCATACAACCGGGCGGCATTACCGCAAGCCTGACGTTGGTAACCCCCAATAACCCAGCAGGCATACCTTTCAACGCGACTGTAGCCTCCTGGCCACTGAGCTCCTGATGCGCAGAACTGCCTAATCACCGCCTCGATGGCCCTGATTGGGCGGATGCATGCCGCCTGATCGCCCGCGGCACCGGCCTCATGGACCTGCGGAGCATCAGGTGCATGTGCTGCGCACAACTCGCTCCGGAGAGAGCACCTTGCGCAGCGGCATGAACATGATCCACGTCGTTCCTCGCGGCAAGCAGTGTTGGCCCCAGGGAATCAAGGATGACAGGGAGAAACACAATGCAGGATTCTGCTTCAAGGCCAGGGAGCCACGTGCATGCTCACCCCTCCGTCGTCGCCCGATACCCCCGGCCCTGGCGTTGCCAGAGCCTCGCCGTTGGCGCTGCCGCTGGTGGCCGTTGTGGGCAAGTCGCTGGGGGCCGAGGAAGTACTCGGGAAATTCGCCGATATCCCACCTGTGCCGATCGATATCGGCCCGTTGCGGCTCAGCGTCCAGGCCGATGCCTCCCGCGGGCAGGCAGTGGTAATCGCCTCATTGTCGGGTACGCAATTGGCCAGGCAGCTCTTGTGCCTCACCGAGCCGAAGCTGGCGTTGGATATCGCCTTGGCAGCGTGTACCGCCAAAGGCCTAATCACCCTGAACCTGCAAGACACCCGTGGCTACGCCTCGGTGAACGCGGACGTGGTGGCAACCGACGGCCAGGCCAGCTACCCGCTGAGGGGGATGCTGTACAGTTGGCCGGCAACGGCCGACCCGGTGGTTGGCGAGTATCGTGCGCAGCTGACCAGCGAGCTGAGCACGTTGACCACGGTTCGCAGCGCCGTGGCGAATATCGCGCAGTTTGGCTTCTACGCCGGCGACACCTTGCTGGCGTTTGCCGAAACCACGCAGTTTGCACCGATACAGGTGTTCCCCGAACTGATCAGCTCAGGCGATATCCGGATTCAGGCCGGGGCTCAGATCACCTTGTCCATCCCCACGCAGCTCAGCCCTGGCAGCCTGTTCCTGCAGGCGGATTTCTCTTCTCGCAACACCCCGCCAACGCGTATTTCTTCACTCGTCGCCAATTGGTCGCTGCCCTCTGGCTGACGGTCCTGGCCGGAATCTGGAGCTTGCGATGAACGCCAACGCGCCGCTTTTCCGCCGCTATTTCGCAAGTAAGCTCTACACGCTCAACGACCCGGAACAAGCGCCGGGGTGGGTCGGTTTCGTCTGGTTGGGCGGTGACCCACCGGCAACGCTGTCGTTCGCCGAGAGCTTCAAGAAGGGCCACTACCTTTTTGCGCCTGCGGCCCCGACCTTGAGCGACGAGGAAGCCATTGCAAAATTCGTCGCGGCCATCGGGAACTGGTTGGCGAAAAGCTTCAATGACCCGTTCGGTGGTTGTGCCTGCATCTGGTTGCCCGATGCCAACGGCCCCACTTTCGGTAAACCTGCTCAGAGCGCGATCACCTTCTTCGAGGGCGGCGGCGGAAGCGTGGCCACGGCCAATAACTTCAACCTGGCGGCCGGACAGCTGGGCTTTGCGGTTCCGGGCCAGACTCTGATGGGCATCGGCGAGCAGGGCTTGGTGTTCTTCCGATCCGGAATCGGTCGTTTGCAGTTCAACATGCTCGACGACACCAGCCCCCCCACGGTGGTGGGCGAATCCGGATTGCCATTCGTTGGCCCCTATGCAGGGGCCTTCACCGTTGTCGGAACGCTGCTGCGCTCAGGTGAGCAAAGCACCCTCGACGGTTTGCAAACCGGCTTTCATTACTTGCATACGGTAGCCGGTAGTCCGGTGCGGCAGATCTACCCGGCGATCGTTTCTGGGCCAGCCGCCGCCGTGCTGCCCTACAGTGGCACCATCGACCCGCTCAATCTGTACAACAGCACCGACGCGGCATTGCCGGCAGGCATCCTGCGCACCCAGTTTGCCTTGACCGGCACCGACCCGCTTGCCAGTTGGTATCGCACGCCGACGGGCCGGGCCATTGAGCTGATTTCCTTGCATGGCCTCGACGACAACCAGCAGCCATTGCCCTGGTGCGGTGCCCTGGTGCTGCAGCCCAAGACACCCGCCGGGCAACCGGTGCGCTCGGTCTATCTGACCCTGGCGGGTGATTACGCCTTGGCAGAGGCAGGGAAGGGCGCCTCGGTCTTCGAGCTGATGCCTGGGCTGTATGGCAGCGAGCGGATATCGATGGCGCCATGGCAAACCGCAGGCACCTTCGACTGCTTGCGTTTTGTGCCCGGGCAAGCGGCCTACGCCCCCGCATTCCCCTATAAACCGGCCGATATGAATGAAGCGCAGATCGGCAAGCCCAAACCACGGCTCGACACCACCTACGTCACCGCCTGGGCCGCGGTGCTCAATGGCGCTGACGGCAGTGCCTGCTACCTGGCGCAGCCCGAAGGCAGCCCGCTGTATGCGCCGGCTGCCGGGGCCGGCAACGATAGCTTGGCGCTGCTGAGGCCGCTGCCGACCCCGTCGCCCATCCCGCAGAGCGATGCGAACGCGGCTTTGCTACTACTGCCGTTCGTACCCTATGCCGGGGTGAGGACGACGCCGATCGACAACCTTGCAGCCTTCGAGAGCCAGATTCTCTCGGCGGCCCGCAAAGGTCGTCTCGGCGCCCTGGGCATAGCACGGCTGGCGGCATTGAAGAACACCCGCAAAAGCCGTTTGCATGCAATAGCCGGCGCGGCCGATACGCATCAGGCGACAACCCCCCAAGGCTTGTATGCCGAGGTCGAGACCCCTTCCGCGGCATCGCCAGAAAGCCTCTACCAGAGAGTGGTCGTGGCGCGCTCGATCGCCAAGTTGCCGGCCAGCGGCAGCGTGGACTTCGCGTTCAACGCGTTGACGCCCGAGCTGCAGAACCTGTTCCAGACCAATCAGTTGATGGCCGTGATCGTCAATCCGGCCAGGCTTGGAGTGCCTGGCCCGGCGCTAGCGGGCGACGTGGCCACGTTCGAGCGTGACGTGGTGATCGCGGACTGGCGGATGACCGCAGCGGTTGGTGACTCGCTCAACAGCACGTCCTACAACAACATCCTGATCATGAAGTATTGCGACGGTACGCTGCTGGAGCGGGTGTGCAATCCGAACAAATGGGTGGAGGTGGACAGCTTCTCGGTATCGGCTGGTAGCAGCACCGACACCTCGGTGGCGCTTACCGGGTTGTCGAGCTACCTGCAGAGCTACCTGACTGCAGGCATCAAGGCGGCGGCTGATGGCAATGACCTGTACGACGATTTTGCCAGGATCGTGCAGGACCCGAACTGGCAAGGCTTTATCGTGCTGGCCGCCGACGTCGACCCCTCCGGTTTTCCCGATCAGATCAAGGGGTTGATCGCAGGCATCGACTTCACCCAGTTTCGCGCCCATCATTTTGGCGCGACCGCCAGCCGTGTGCAGGTCAGCGGTACGAGCGTGACGCTGCAGACGCCCAGCAGCCTGTTCGGTCTGATCGATTACGAACTGCCGGTGTACAAGGCCAACGTCGCGGCCGGCGGCAACCCCGACATGCCGGTACCGCTTCCCGATAATGGCGATTTCGGCTTCCAGGTTCTTCAGCTGCAAACCCTGTTCCGCAACGCCGCCATGGTCGACTTCCGCAGCCATGTACAGTTGTCGATCAATCAGTTGTTCCTGTCGCCGGTAATTGCGGCATATGGTGCCATCGGCAAGCTGCCGGCCACGGCGGTGGTGCTCAATGGCAGCTATCAGCGCCAGGGCGACACGGGTGTCTACGTGTTCGAGCAGAATGCCAGCACCCGCTTCCAACTGGGCAGCAATGTGCTGCCAGCGGTGGCGATCCAGCGGGTGGTGTTCAACACCCTGTCGAGCGGCAGCGACCACGGCGACGATGGCATAGTGCGCAGTCGTTTCCTGATGTCCGGGGCGCTCGAGTTCGCGGTGCTGTCAGTGCTGTTGCCGGACAAGAGCAAGCGCGAAACGGACTTGCTGTCGTTCGGGCCGCCTGCAGATGCAGCGCCGGTGGCGCCAGCGGCGGGGCTCTGTTTCTCCGGCCTGGAAGTGTCGATGTCCTCGCCCGCGGACGCGCCGAATGCAGTCACCTTCATCTTCGAAGCCAGCAGGCTGGCGCTGGATCAGGGGGCAAGCCAAGCCCGCCCGCACAGCGTGTTCACCGATCTCGCCCTGCAGGTCGATGGCTTCATCGCAGGGGCCGAAGACAAGCGGCCCATCGACTTCGGTTTTCTACCAGTCGGGGTCGAACCCAAGGTCAAGCCAATTTCCGGCCCCTGGTTTGCAATCACCTACAAGCTCACCCTGGGCTCGCCGGGCGGACTGGTTTCGCAAACGGGCTTCACTTCCCGCCTGCTGCTGGCCTGGGCGCCAACCTCATTGCCGAGCGAGGTCTCTACGGCTGTCTTCACAGGCCTGCAGCTTCCGGGCGCCGCACCGGGCGCCAAGTTGTTCTCGATCCAGGGCGTGCTCAAGCTGTCCATCGACAGTCTGTTGTTGCGGCGCGAACACGTCTCGGCCGCCACCCCGTCCTTTACTCTGCGCCTGAACAATATCGGGCTCAGCTTCCTCGGCATCGCCAAGCTGCCACCGGGCGCGACGATCAACTTCTTCCTGTTCGGGGATCCCTCTGGCGACGGGAGCCTCGGCTGGTATGCCGCCTATGTCCAGGATACGAAGAGCACATTGACGGCCATCGAGGCGCTGCAGGAATGGCAGCCGCCGAGGCTTTCACCTCCTGCTGGCGAGGAGCAAACGTCATGACACGCGTCCTCTATTGGAACATCGAAAAGTTCGCCACCAATAAGATCGCGAACCCCGGAAACGGGCGGCAGAACGGTGCGGCCTTGAATCAGAACCAGGCCTCTGTACAAAGACTGGCTTACATCAATGCCCATTTCGGCATCACCGGCGCCCTGGGAGCAGCCTCTCCACCCGACATATTCGTGGTGGTGGAAGTGGCCACCGGCTATGACGGGCGCGGCATCCTTGCGCGGGGAAGCGGCCCTGCGGGCGCGCTGACGCTGCTCGCAGCACTGCAGGCCACCACCGGCAATCCCAACTGGCGTCTGGTGCCGCCCCTGCAGACCGGGCCACGCGAATCGGTGGCGGTCTACTACGACAGCACCAACTACGTCTTTACCGGGCCTTGGCAGTGGCCTGGCGGCGTCGGGCCAGCCTTCGATCCTGCCGGGATGGGCCCTCCGCCTGTTGCAGCCTACCCAGCGCCCTTTGTGGCGCCTATCGTTGCCAATGCAGTGGTTCCGGCAGGCGCGGCACACAACGTGGGCATCGCGCAGAGCCGCCTGGCAGCGGCCACCGGATTCACCTATGCGGCTGCCCTTGCCCCTGCTCTGGCCGGGCCCATTAACTTCGGTGGCGTGCGCGCACCGTACTGGGTCAGTTTTGCCGAGCTGGGCGTAGGCCCGGCGCCGCGGCCAGTCGCGCGCAACATCTCGCTGTTCTGCATCCACTCACCGGCCAATGCGGGGGCGGGCGTCTACCTCCGCAGGTTGAACAGAATCGCGGAAATTGCAGATGGACCGCTGGCCGGTAACGAGGTGCGCGTCGTACTTGGCGACTTCAATGTCAACCTGCTGAACAACGATCCTTTGCTTACGCGCAACGGCAACTATGCAACGCTGGCGGGCAATGGCTACGCACTCGGGATCGATCGCCCCGGGGGGCCGCCGGCGCCGCTCAACGGTTGGCCCGGCTACTTCGCCACCCATATCCGGCGAACCAGCCATGCCAGCTACTGGAGCAGAAACGCACAGTTAGAGTACTACCCTGGATACGGCTATACCGGCACCCACGTCATCGCTAACTTCTATTCAATCGACAACATCCTGGCCCGATATGGCGGAGCAGCAGGCGGGCCGATGGCCAATGTCACGGTACTGAACGGAATTGTCGGTTCCAACTACGGCGCGATTGCGCCGCCGCCTGGCGCTGCTCCGATCGGCACCTACAACCTGCCGATCAGGATGGGCAACCTGGTCCAATTTGGCGCACCGCCCCCCGCGCAGGCGCCGGTGCACAACGTAGGACGCCAGGGCGCCTTTCGAGGCTGGGGCAACTACGGCTGCATCCGCAGCACCAGCGACCATCTCGCTATCGTCGCTGACATCTGAGCGAAGAGAACACCATGACCGATCACGCCGTTCAAATCCTGCGCGATGCCTTCGCCAATGCGCCGACAGGCCCCGTCGTCCTCAACGACGCCTTCTTCACCGCAGCCGGGCTGACACCACCGGCGGGTTTCACCGCGGCCATCAAGGCGGCCTACCGGCTGCCGGAAGGCGCGGCGGGGCTGACGATCCAGTACGAACGCGCGGCGGTGACGCCGGTCGTCGATGAGCGCTTTTCGATCCCGAATCTGCTGCTGAGCTTCCTGAACGCGACGACGGCCGTGTCCACCCTGTTCGGAGCGGCGGGATCGCCGCAGACACCGCTGCTGGGCATCGACGTCATCCCAACAGGCTGGCAGTTGTCCGAGCAGTTCCCGAATATGTCCTCGGCCAACTGGCCGTTCGCCCTGCTGCAGTTCGATCAGCAGCGCTTCTACTTCGCCAGCGCCGCCCAAGACTACGTATGGGCGGCGCAGAACGCGACCCTGGCGATGCAGGCCGGGCAGAACCTGTATGGGCTGACGAGCGTACCGGCTCCCGCTGTGCCCTTGATCCAACTGATCGCCAACCTGCCGGTGCCGGCTACCCGGCTGTTGACGGTCGGCCCGATCGTGCTCGACAAGGCAGACAACGAAACCATCCTGTTCACCGATACTCACATCCGCGCTCTGCTGCCGAGCGGGAACGATCTGCGTCTGTTCTTTCTGCGTGTACTGACGCCCCACCTGGGCATGCTCATCGAAACGGATCTGGAAATTGAGGACGAGGAAGGTGAACGACTGCGCGACGAGTTGGGCGAGGCCGAGACCGTTCCGGTGCAGACCCCGCTCTACTACTTCGGGACCCAGATCGAGGTCGAAGGCGCGAACGGCAGCACATTGCTCTTCGACCTCCAGGTGCTGGTCAGCACCGATGGCTCGCAATACCGGTTCGTCATCGGCCCCGGCGATACCGACACACCGATCACGCCAACTGCAGTGCTCAAGCTGATGTCGGATGGTGCAGGAGGCAGCTATTTCAGTTTGCTGCCGCCCGTACTCCAGCAATACCTCGCCAGTGTGCAACTGCTGGGCTTCCAGCTCGGCGGGCCGCTCAAGCCTAGGCCAGACTGGAACCAGTTGTCTGTCTTGATGGGCAGCGTGCAGGGGCAGCCGATTCCGTTGTTCTCCGATCCGACCACTCAGCAGGTCTTCGAGCTCGACAGCTTCTCGGTGAACTGGTCGTTGGCCAAGCAAGGCGGTCGCCTGGATTCAAGCGGTTTGATCGAGGCTGATTTCAAGCTGTTTCCGGAAATATTCAGAACCAAGGACGGCCTTCCGGGCGGGCTTTTCCATATCGAAATAGACAGTGCACTGAACTTCGAAGGGGCCTTCACCGGAAAGGCCTCGCTGGACGACGTTCTTCGCGGGATCACTGGCGGCGCCATCGGCTTGCCCGACGGCGTGTCGGTCGATTTCTCCGACATCTTCGTGCAGGTCAGCCCGAGCAGGAAGGCCTACGCGCTGGGTTTTCAGGTCGATGCCTTCATTGATGTGCCCTTCGTGCAGTATATCAACCCGGTCAGTGGCGTGTACGAGCCATTGATCCAGGTCGCCGGCCTAGTGTTCGATCTTGCCGCCAGCACGCCCAACCGCAGCGATGGTCAGCCCGGCAAGACCGTGTATGCCGGCTCCATGATCGGCCAGCTCATCATCGGTCCGGTCGCCGCGAACGTGAGTGTCGCCTACGACGGCACGTTGCCGATACCGCTGTGGGTCTTGCAAGCTTCGCTGGCCCAGCCCCTGGTGCTGTCCGATCTGATCAACCAGTTCTTCCGTGCCTACGATCTTCCGAGTTTCCTGCCGGGCACCCTGACGGTCGAGGCCCTGGCACTCGAGGCCAGCATTCCGGTCGCTCCGAAGGCGATGTCGGCAGCGCTCACCGAGCGGTCGCACTCACGCTCGGCCCGCAACGTCCATGATCGTGCGCGCTGGCGCAGCCCGGTTCGGGCGCTCGGGCGGCGCAGCACAGCCGTCGCGGCCACAGGCACGCGCTCGTCTTACTCGATCTCCACCCGCATCCGCTGGATCTTCGAGCTGACGCCACAGATCCCAATCGACATCCTGGCCGAGCTCGGACTCGACTACGACGGCAGCCGCAAGCCGGGCGAGGAATTCGCCGGCTCGGTCATCGGCACGATCAATATCGACTTCCTCGGTCCGATACAGATCGGCTACCGCTTCGGTGCGCCAACCACCAGCAGCGGCGTGACGACGCTTCGTGACTTGCCGCTGGCTGCGGCTGCGCTGCCCGCCAATAGCACTTTGTGGATGAGCTGGAAGGGGTTTCGCGCCGAGTACGATTTCGACAAACAGGTCGTGGCGTTCTCGTTGACGGGGTGGACCGTCGGCTCGCTGATCACGGCCCTGGTGGAGATGCTCGGCGATCCGTACTTCACGCTGCCGGCCCCGTGGAGCGTGCTCAATTCGATCGCCCTCAACGGTTTTTCCATCCAGTTCGACCTGAAGAGCGGCGCCAAGAGCCGGGTGACCGCCAAGTACACCCTGCCAGCGCCGATCGACCTCGGCTTTCTGACCATCAAGGGCCTGCAGTTTCTCCAGGTCGACGGCAAGGTCACCTTGGCCATCGACGGATCCTGCAGCGTGCCGGGGCTCAACGAGCAACCGCTGTTCAACCCGGAGCAGGGCGGGCAGGACGTCCAGAACATGCCGCCGGTGCCGGGGCAGGGCAATGCCTACTTCGACCTGAAGCTCCTGGCCCTGGGGCAGCGCATCGCCATCGCTGGCGCGCCGACGTTCAAGACCACCCAGGAAGTGATCAAGGCCTTGGAAGCCATTCCTGCATCCAGCGGCCCGGGCATGCCGTTCGACCCGAGCCAGCAGAAGCCGGGGCAGCCTTACTACAATCGTAGTTCGAACTGGCTGGGGGCGATGCATTTCGGGATCCTGCGGATCGGCGAAAGCGCCAAGTACGCCATCGACTTCATGGTGGTGTTCAACGATCCGGACCTGTATGGCCTGCGCCTGGCGCTCAACGGCGACAAGATGAAGGTGCTGGCCGGGCTGGCCATCGACGTGCTGTACAAGAAGATCACCGATGATATCGGCTGTTACCAGATCGAGTTCACCTTGCCCAGCGTGCTGCGCAACCTGGATTTCGGCGCGTTCTCGGTGACGCTGCCGGTGATCGGCCTGCAGATCTACACCAATGGCGATTTCCTGGTGGACTTCGGTTTCCCCAGCAACATGGATTTCTCCCGCTCCTTCACGGTGCAGGCGATCATCTACGGGGTGCCGGTACTGGGGTCGGGGGGCTTCTATTTCGGCAAGCTGTCCAACGCCACTGCACCCAACCTGCCGCAGACGACCCGCGGCACCTTCCACCCGGTCATCGTGTTCGGCTTTGGCGCGCAGCTGGGCATCGGCCGCTACATCGACAAGGGCATTCTCAAGGCCGGCTTCTCGATCACGGTGTTCGGCATCATCGAAGGCACACTGGCATCATGGCATCCTTATCGGATCGGCAACACCGGCAGCGCCAATGAAGTCCAGGGTGACTATTACTTCAAGCTCGCCGGGACGTTCGGGATCATCGGCAAGCTCTACGGCTCCGTCGACTTTGCGATCATCAAGGCCGATGTCAGCCTGACTGTCATGGTGTATGTGAAGATCGAGTACGAGTCGTTCCGCAAGATCCCGCTGACCTTGTCGGCATCGGTCAAGGTCAGCGTTTCGGTCAAGATCGACCTCGGGCTGTTCTCCATCAAGATCAGCCTGTCGTTCTCGGCCAGTATTACCGAACAACTGACCATCGGCTCCGACAGCCAGGCGCCCTGGGATGGCAGCAACAACCTGGCCGGGCCGGTATTCGCCCGGAACAAGGGATTGATCGAGTCGCGAGCGCTGCCGCTACCGCGCACGCTGCATGAGCATGGCATTGCCCCACGCCCATTCACGCTGGACTTCACCCAGGCTCACCGCCTTTTCAGCGCACGCCAGTCGGCCGCCGACAAGGTCGCCCTGGAAATTACCGCGCTCACCCAGTTCACCGTAGTGGCAGCCGAAGGCGCAGGTTATGCGGGGCAGGAGGGCGCCCTGGTGCTGCTGTTCGCCATGGATGCGCCGACCGCTGACGGCGCCAGCGCGGGCGACGATACATCGTTCGGCCGACTGTGCAAGGCGCTGCTGCCGTGGTTGATCGGCAGTGTGGTGCCGAAAACCGAGCGCCAGTTGCTGGCGCTGCCTGGGTCCACCCAGGGCGACGTTTCCCGGCCACTGCTGGAAGGAATCCTGCAGGCCCTGTCCGACCCGGCCCAGGCGCCATTCAGCAGCGACCAGTTGCTGGACTTCCTGGCAGCCAACTTCACCGTCACCGTGTCTGCCGCCCACGCCAGTCTCAGTGCGCAGCGCAAGGCCGAACTGGACGCCGGCTCGACCCTCTTCCCGGCGCTGAGCTTCCTCCGCATGGAAGTCCCGGATCCGGACAATGCCAGCGCCACGATCACCATCGACTACGACGACTACGTCAGCGCAACCCCAGGTTATCAGGCCGAGCTGCGTGCCATCTTCAATTCGGTGGCGGCCAACGTCCGCGACGAATCGGCAGCGCCCGGCACCGCGCGTGCGGCACTGCCGGACACCCAGGAAGCGCTGGCCGCCTCGGTATTCACCGACTACTTCATCCTGCTGGCACGACAACTGGTGCAAAGCGCCATCGATGGGTTCGACGACTATCCCTATCCGCTGACGTCGGCCACCAGCCTGCAGTCCATCCTCGATTGGGCCAATGGCCTGCAGCAAGGGCAGTTGAAGGCCACGCCGCTGGCGCAGGCGAACCTGAACTACCCATTGACGCCCGGGTTGAAGCTCGACATCGCCAACATCGCCTACATGGTGCAGGTCGGCGACACCTTGGCGGCGATTGCGGCGCGCTACGCCGATCCACAGGTGCCGGACAACACCAGCGCGGCCGCATTGATCCTGGGCAACCAGGCCCAGAGCAATCTGATCGTCCCCGGCGTGCTGATCGCGCTGACCCTGGATGGCGCGCCCAGGCAGTACACGACGCAGGCAGGGGATAGCTTCACGAGCATCGCCCAGGCCTTCGCCATCACCGTCGAGCGACTGGCCGGCGAAACGACGCTGTATACCCAGACTGGCCTGCTCAGCGCCTCGGTGGTGCTGACCGTGCCCAATGTGGTCGTGACCACGGCAGCGGGCGATAGCATCGCCTCGATCACCGAAGCGCTGCGGGTTCCCCTCGAAAGTTTCCTGACAGCCGCCAACCTGGTGCAGGAGGGGCTGTTCAAGGTCGACGCAAGCCTGCGCTTCGCGATACCGGCCCTGGTGGTGTTGCCAGAGGATGGCCTGTGGCAGGCAATACTGGCAGCCGGAAACCTCGGCCAGACCGCCGGCACGGCGGCGCGCTACATGCTGCACGGCATGCGCTTGCCGGTGGCGCCAGGCCTGAGCATCCCGAGCAGCGGCTTCCTTTATGGCGCCCCCCATTGGGCCACGGCGCAATCGGCCTATGGCGTCTACCAACTGACGGGTCAGCAGTTCCCGCTGGCGGATCGCGCCGGTGACTATCCTGTCACGCTGACGCGCCCGGATGATCCGGCCTATACCTGGTTTTCCCTGGGCAGCGGTGCCAGCCTGAGCTTCGACATCGCTTCGCAGACTTCGCTGCTTGCCAAGGTCGTGGCCTCGGTGAGGCAAAACGGTTACCGGCCACGGATCGAGCAGTTGACCGCAGAGCCGGAAATGACCTTGGCACCGACGCGTTACAGCGTCGCCAACGTTGTGCCTTGGTCGACCACGGACATGGCCCGCCTGCTGGAGTTGACCCGTTCGCCTGGCACACTACAACAGGATGCGAGCACCGGCCCGCAAGCCAGGCCGTTGCTGTTCGACCTGTCCAATGCCTTGCTGGCGACCGTCGAAGCGAAGCAGGCAGCGCTGGCGCTGCACATTGCCAGCAGCGCGGCCTTGATGCCGTACATGCCGGTGCTGTCCGCGTCTCTGGGCATCAGCGACCCCGCGACCTCAAGCACTCGCTTCAGCGACATCGACGCCTGCACCTTTGCCACCCGTATCGAATTCCGCATCAAGCAGTTGGCCCAAACTGCGGATCTTGCGCCCGAGCAGCCGAACGCCAATGACGTGGTGCCTCCCGGCCCTGGCAATCCTGGCTCGGCGGCACGCCCACTGGCGCGTTTCGCCTATGAGATCATCGGCCCCAACCCGGCACAGACCGTACTGCTCGAGCGCTGGCTGACGGCGATGACCAGCGAGGGTGAAGACCTTGCCAGCGGCCTGTTCCTGCTCTATGCCGATGCCAACAATGGCGCCAGTGGGCTGACCAGCCGCGCCGACAGTGAATTCCTCTCGTTCATCGTGCAATCGAACCTCTCCACCGAGACCAATCCGCCACAGGCGCCGCTGACGGACAGGCTGGTGGCAGCCGGTCCGCCGACCGGCATTGCCAACACGCCGGCCGAGTTCATCAAACTGCTCTGGGAGCTGTCGACGGTCAACTCTGGCGGCAGCTATCTGTTCTACCAACTGCTGGCCGACGGCACTGGCCTGCCGCCCGCGCTGTTCGACGAGAGTGGCATCGCCACCCTGACCCTGGTGCTGACCCTGCGCCGGGATGTCGCACAGCCCAAGGGACAGCGGATCTTCAACGGCATCAACGCCTTGTTGACCACGGCCGCGATCGATCCACAGGCGTCGGTAGTGCAACTGTGCGGGGTCAATGCCGCGACGACCAGCCTGACGCTGGCCTCCGACGCCAGTATCGCCGATATCAGCAACGCCTACGCTATCGACATTGCCGGCCTGGTCGCCAGCAACGCTGGCGCGCCCCTGACACTCGGCAGACAGATCCCGGTTTCCGGCCTTTATCATCAGTTGCTGCCCGGTGATGTCGGCGACGGCAAGGATCCCATCGCGGCGATGGCCGCCTATTACTCGGTCGGCGTGACGCCGACGATCACCGCGGCCGCCATTCTGGCCTTCAACCCCGGCGTGCCCGTGGCCGCCCTGGCAGTGTTCAGGATCCCGCCGTTCACCTATGAGGTGAGGGCGGAAGGGCCGGGTGATACGCTGCAAGCCATGGCCGTCTATTACCAGGCCGATGTCGTGGCGCTCGGCTATGGTGCGCGGGATGTCGCCGGCGTGTTCGCCCAAGCCACCGTGACGATCGATCCACTGGCCCTAGATGCCACCCCCAATCTGGGGCTGAGCAACGCCGCCCTGACCCTAGAGCGCGAGCGTGGACTGGAGCCTGCGAACCTGGGGCCCAGCCCGACCCAGGCCGAGATCGACGCCTATAGCCATGCGACCTTGCTGCAGCTTTACCAACTGCTGTCGGCACGGGTGGTGGCCACGCCGTTCTTCAAACCCAGCGTGGACAGCGCCGCGTTCGGGCCCAGGGATGTGCCGGAGGCGTCAGAACCAGCGAAGGTGCGTAATAGCGGCACAGGCTTTGTCGCTGCCGCCCAGGACAGCCCGTACCTGTACAGCCAGGCCCTGGGCTTTGCCGAACAGGCCTTGATCAACCCGGCACCGGCGGCGCCATTGCCCGGATTGCCTATGGCCGCAGACAACCCGTACATCGGTGTCGGCACGCTGCTGCAGTTGCATATGGACTGGCAGGATCTGTTCGGCAACCGCACCGCCAGCCCGTTCAGCGTGCCTGCTGCCGGCGACCCGCAACCCTTCGGCAATGTGCCCATGGCCCTGAGCTACAGTGATCGCCTGGTGGCACTGGATGCCTGGCCGAGTACGACCCGCAGTTATCGCTACACGGGGGCTGCGGGCGCGCCGGTGCTGGAGGTCCTGCTCAACTTCGATCCCTCGCCGTACGCCCCCGCAGACGCCAGAGCGCATCTGCAGGCTGTGCGCTTCGGTGACGAGATACCCGTCTGGCAGCGCAATGCCATTGCCGACCTGGGCAGATTCCAGTTGATCTACTTCCAGCTCAACCAGAACTACGATGGTCTTGGCGTGCCTGGCCTGAATGGCCAGGCCGTGTCCATGTCGCTAGTCAACTCACTGCTGGCGGCACCTGAGCAACTGCTCACCGAGGCGGCACGCGAGGCCATCCTCGGCTACGTCGACCAGGTCGTTGTCTACCTGGCGGCCCGCGCCAACGGCGCGAGCGCCACGCCACCGGCAACGACGAAGCTCTCGATGCCGGTGGATGTCGCCGGGTTGACCCAGGGCAGCGACATCATTCGCCTGGATCTGGCGTTGCGTTTCAGCCGCCAGGCCGCCCTTGTGGCACCCGCCTTGCGAGCGTTGCAGGGCGGTGTCGCGGTGAGCGCGACCATTCCGGTGGACGCCAACCTGGAGACACCTGCGGCAGAGGACGAGGCGCCGGCTTACCCGGTTGCGCTCGACCAGTTCGCCGTGGATTTCGAGAAGGTCTTCGTCACCGCCGACTGGCAGATGCGCCTGGGCACCAGCTCCGCCGACCCCGCCACGCCCAATGCTGCCCGAACCCCGACGATCTGGGCGGTGCGCATGGCCAAGGCGAGTGACCAAGGGATCAGCTTCGACATCGGCGATACACCGTGCTATTTCGCACCGCTGCCCATTGCCAGCCACCTGCAGGCCCTGCAGGTGGCTATCGAGCGATACCAGAGCGGGTCAGCTTATCCGGCCGGCACGGCGCTACCGACTACCTTTACCAATGTCGACCCGAACGTCTGGCTGGCCGAGTGCCTGGCCGCCATCGACGATAGCCTGGGTGCGAGCTATTCGACGCCGATGTTCCAGCTCGATCGCTTGCTGGGGCTCAACGAGAACCCGACCGACCCGTACGACCCCAAGGCCGGCTATCTCTACCGGTTGCTGCAGTCCAAGAAGCTGCTGGCCGGTGCCATAGCCTCGACGGCGACACCTGTGCTGGAGCAGCCTGAGAGCGGCCTGAAACAAGCAGCGGTGGACAAGCTGGAACAGGCGCTGCTGCGCCGCCTGAGCAACGCCAACACCCTCACCTGCGTGGCCGTGTTCCCCGTGAGCAACGCCCATTACGCCCCGGTGCTGCCAGACGGTGTGATTGCGCCACGTCTTTTCGGGCAGCCGACAGGGGGGCTTGGCAAGGCGGGCGTATCGGCCAATGACAACTTCGCCTTGTCCACGGCGAAGATTCCGTTGTCTGCCGAGGCCCAGGCCAGCACCCTGGCGTTCCTGGTGACTTCGCGGTCGGCCGAGAGCGACGCCTATGTCGAACTGGATCTGGGATATGCCCTGACCCACGTCGAGCACGATATCCACGGTGTAGCGGGTATCGAGCACTACCAGCAGTCACGCTGGGTGACCTTCCTGACTGGCCCTTACAACCAGGCGATCAAGCCCGTCGGAGGAGGGCGCTTCAGCATTCCGGTGGCCTTGCGCGCGCTTCCCGTGCCGGCGATGGTCGTGGCGCAGAGCGGCTGTTCCAGCGTCATCGATCCGGCGGAGGTTGCGCCGGCACAGCTGAAAACCTGGACCTACCGCTTCAGCTACTTGCAGCAACAGGCCGCCCAGGACTCGGTCAGCGCCACAGTGGTGTTCAACAGTGATAGCGACGGGGAAATGCTGCGCGGCAGCCCATCGCCGACCGAGCAGCTCTATGCCGCTCTGGCACAGTTCGTGGCGATCCACCCGGCGGTAAGCCGCGACCTTGAAACCTACCTGCGTCCGATCGACGGCAAGACGACGGCCGATAACCCGGATGTCGCCATGGCCGCCAGCGCGATCGCCGCGCTTGACGCAGTAGTCTCAGGCGTGGCCCAAGCCTTTGCGGCCTGGGCCACGGCCCAATCGTCCACGATCCTTGTCGTGGAGCCGACCTACAAGGTCGAGTATGCATTCGAGATTCGCCTGATGCCGGAGGAGCAGACCCAGGCTGCGCAAGTGCAGATCCTGCCGCAGAGCTTCAGTAAATACGGGCAGCCTGCCAGCAACTTCCTGCCGCCGGCAATGGTGCTGATCGACCCGGACAATTACGCGCCGAAACGGATCCAGTTCGACCCTGCGACGGGAGCGGCTACTTGGGGCTATGAGCTGCGCAAGGATGCCAAGAACCCCACGCTGCCGGCCGTGCTGCCTTATGCGGCGGCGCGGCTCGATGCCGCCAGGGCGGTGGAGTTCGCGGAGCTTGACCTGTTTGCCCTGCAGAACGGCTGGGCATCGATCCAGGTTACGCGTAACCGTCACCTGGCGCCGGATCCCGCAATCCAGACGACAGCGGCCTTCGAGTTCACATCCGCCGTCGCCCGTTTCGCCGACCCCATGGTGCCATTGCTGGAAATCCCGAGATATGCCTTAGACCGGCAGGCCACCAAGCCGGAGTCGATCGCGACTTGGCTGGATGATTTCTTTGCCGGTCTGCTGACGCCGACGCTGCATGGCAGCACGGAACTGCCGGTGTTGGTGGGGCTACAGAGCAGCTATACGTATAGCCTGGTGCCAGGGGGCGGCAGCAGTGGCGTGCCGGCGACGATTATCCCTGTAAGCCTGCTGCCACCTACGTCGACCGAAGGGCAACTGCATCCTGCGTTCATTACGCAGGTGGGGGATGCGGATCAGCAGTGGTTTGAAACTGAACGACCGGTTCAGGATGAAGCGACTGGGTTCAGATTCGGCCTGACGGTATTTTCGGGCACGGGGAGCAATCGGTTACCGCTGATGAAGATCGATGCGTTGAGTCTGGCGACGAAGAATATTGTCTGAGGCTCCGATCCGAGTGAGGGCAGGTGTTTTTCACGGGTGGTCAGCGGCGTGCCGAGAGCCAGAAGTAGAGATCAACCTGCGACTCCATACTCTCAGCCCTCGGCGCCGGATACCTTACGCAGAGTATCTTGAGCGCCCCTGACCAGTTCCGGCCGCGAGAAACAATACCTCTGATACCAGGCAGAGTTTTTCACCGGGGACAGTACGTCAAGATCCCGCTGCGACGAAAAGATTGTTCTTGAGCGGCGGGTTCAACTTCAGTGCATGAAGCTAGTATCGATTTGGTTTGCGATCGTTCAGGCAAACTGTGGTTCTTAGAGATCAACCCGAACGGGCAGTGGGCTTGGATTGAAAATTTAACGGGTTACCCTATTGCTGCGGCGATCGTAGACGAGTTGACGGTGAGCGCAATTGCTTCAGCCTAAAGAATGGCTCCATTGGCTCTGGCCGACACTAATCCCATTGTCATCTGCTGAGCAGACCGAGGATACGGAATGGAAGCAGGGGATTGCTGCATCTGTTCAAGAGGGAGATTGGTCGACAGACAGCGACGTAGTGCTGGAAGAGTCGCGGCGTCTTTTTGATGCAGAAGTTGACCGTCGGAAGGGATCTGATGCGAAAGCAGGTATTTACCTAGCCGCCATCACGGCGTTGATACCCGTACTTGTCTCGCTGCTACCAACCCTATGGAGCGATAAGTCGAGCAAATGGCTAGGCTGCATTAGCCTCATGTTATTTGGATTGGCAGTGGCTTTCCTGCTGCGCGCAGGGGCTTGGGCGTTCAGAACGCTCAAAGTCGCCGGGTTCACTCAGCTTGGTCCAGGTGAGCTAGCCAATACCTGGAAAGAAGGCTCGCCTAAAGCGGGCTTAGCCAAGCAGCTCGCTAGCGCCGTCCTACATAACTACTCACTGGTCAACGAGAAGGTGACCGGTATCAAAATGACCCATGAGTATCTGCTTCGGGCCTTTTTGACGTTCACCATTCTCCTGGTGCTGCAAGTGATCTGGCCGGTTGGCGTATGGGTCGTCGAAGAGCGCACAAAACTAGACACTCCAACTCCGGCTCCATTGATCATGTGCTATTCGTGACGTCATGAATCCGGAAAGTTGATCACTGAAGGTACTCTCAGATCTGGTGGCGGTCGTTTACGACTTCAGCCCGAGCCGCGCTGGCGAACATGCCCGAAACTTCCTTGGAAACTGGAAGGGCAAGCTGGTCTGCAATGACTTCGCTGGCAAAAAGGCAGGCTTTGAACTGGGCGTCACCGAAACTGGCTCTTCGCAGGGTCGTTGCGCAGCGGAAAACGGGCTGCAGCAATCATGGGCGTGATTCAGTCGGCACGCATGAACGGGCATGACCCGTAAGGCTATCTCAAGGATGTACTTACGCGGTTGCCGACACAGAGGGCCAGTGAAATAGGACGGTTGCTACCGCACCAGTGGGTAGCTCCATCGCATTGATCTAATGGGCGTAACCCCATTAAATTTCCCATTTTTCCCCTGTCGTTGGCTAGATTTTCTTAACCGCGCCAAGATTTTCTTAAAATATGCGCCAAACACTCAGAAAATATTAACCGAAAATGGCCGCGCAACCACACCTCTGGGGTACCCCAGCTCGCCAGTGGGCTTATTGCGGTTGATATTCGGAAACGGTACGAGACACAGCGTCGCGCCGATCTGACTGCCAAAAGCTACGAGTAATGTAGGGATAGCGCTTAAGAGGGACGTTATCTATCGATTCGTTCACGGTTTATCTGCAAAATTGCTTCGGTGGTCTAAGGCGAGGAAATTTCAAAATTGAGCTTTTTTGGGCGAGGTCGTTCTAAATTTGCACGCACTCAATGGAGGTGGGTAAGGGTTTAGTGGGAAAAGTTTCAATTTTCCGCAGTCGCGAGGTCACGAAGCGAACTCGCCATTGGGACGAACCCAGACCCAGATACGTGATTTAACATAATATACATTATGCGAACTATCGTATTGGTGCGTCAGGGTCAGTGGAGGTCAGATTTCAAGGCTGGAAATTCCTCTTTAGAACGATCCCCGCATTTCGATGCCTGCAACAATACCCTGACGCGCTCTAATTGCTGGCTTTGCATTAAGCTTGTCGGCCAACACCACAATGGAATGACAAATGATCAGAGCATTTGAACTACACGACATGGAACCTGTTGTGGAAATCTGGCTGAGCGCATCGATCAAGGCTCATGACTTTATCGACGCGGCTTACTGGCAATCCCATACAGCAACGATGCGTGATGTTTACATCCTGGCATCTGAGACCTATGTGTTTGAAGACCAATCCAGCGTCCAGGGGTTTTGCTCCTTGCTGGGCAATCAACTGGCCGCGCTGTTTGTTGATCCGGCTCATCAAGGCAAAGGCCTGGGCAAACAGTTGCTTGAGCACGCGAAAAACCTTCGTGGTGAGTTGAGCCTTGCGGTTTACAAAGAGAATGCGCCCAGCCTGGCCTTTTATCGCTCACAGGGTTTTGATGTGGTCCGCGAACAAATTGACGAGCAGACAGGTCATGCTGAATACCTGATGGCGTACCGCACATGATCCTCCCACAGCCTTTGCTGACAGCTATCGAGAGCCTGTATTTGAACGCTGCCTTAGCGCATCCGGTTGATTACTCGGTAGACAGTGAAGCCCGGGAATATGGCGGTTTGCGCTTTACTCTTGCAGGTCGCAAGGTTGTCTTCAGGGTAGCCAAAGTGACGCCAACCAAGGTCGGCCAGTTCGTCACCCTGTGGAAACGACCTTGCCCAGGCGGCGAAATTGCACCACTGGATAGCGCGGATGACATCGATTTCGTGGTGGTTCATGTGTCTACTGAAGGACGCTGCGGACAGTTCGTTTTTGATCGTGAGACCTTGTTGTCGCGCGGTGTGTTTGCCATCAATGGTCGCGGCGGCAAGCGCGCATTTCGTGTTTATCCGCCATGGAGCCAGCCTGTAGCACGCCAGGCCGTGCAGTCTCAAAGATGGCAAACCGAGTGTTTTGTCGCGGTTTCTCCCTTTGAACCGGCCTCAATAGTACGTATTCGCGGCCTTTTCAACTGCGTGTAGTCTTAGGCTTATATATGCATTCTAGATATAACTAAACTAAAGAACTATTTAGTATAGTTATAATAATGACCCTTGGCATCAGGTTCGGCAGCCCTTTCCCCTTGCTGTCCGACGGCTCCATCTGGAACCCCGGTGCACCAAAGCCTGGCGATTTACGCCCCCAACGCGGCCGCCACTCCAGATACTTCCATGCCTTCCACCGCAGGCTGCGTCAATGCCAGAGCGCATTTCTCTCGCTTAACGCACCGGGCGCGCTGTACCTGTTGCCTGTGCTCCAGTTGCGTAACTGCTGCACGCTGTGCCGCCAGTGCTTCGCGCATCCGTGCATCGATGATGCCTGCGATGCATGGCCATCAACCTCTGCCCCGCCGCTACCTGCATCCCCGGCTCCAGCGAGAGAGGCGCCGAGGTGAGGATGGGAAAGCGCTCGCCACTGGCTTGCTGCGGTTTGCGCGGACAATTTGTCGCAGGGCGTGTTTTTTTGTTAAAGTTACGGAACTAACCGTTTAGTACATAGTTATCTATGACTTCTGCCGGTTGTCTCGCCCTGCTCCATAAGGCACCAGGCGCTGCAAAGGCTTCCCCAGCCACTCTGTAATGGAAACAGCTATACCTAATAGGCTGCTCCCACCTCAATCGCTCATGCATCAGTAGGGTCATGCACCATGAATAATTCTCAACCTTCGGCCTCCGTGAGCCGCTGGCCCGTTTGGGTCGCAGCCCTCGGCGTGCTGGTTTTCGGATTGCTGTTCGTCGCCGGCGGCGGCTATCTCGCCACCCTTGGTGGCAGCCTGTATTTCCTGCTGGCCGGTCTCGGAATGATTGCCGCGTCGGTATTAATGTTCAAACAACGCCTTTCAGGCGTCTGGCTGTTCGCTGCCGTGATGGTTGCGTCGATTGTCTGGGCCCTGCTGGATGCCGGGCTGGTGTTCTGGCCGCTGGTTTCGCGCCTGTTCGCCCTGGCCGTGCTGAGCCTGGTGGTGGCGCTGGCTTACCCTTCTCTGCGCAAGGCCAACGGCCTGAGCGGGAACGGGGGTTACGCGCTGGGCGCGGTGCTGGCAGTGGCCATCGCTGGCGGTTTCTGGGGCATGTTTCTACCCCACGCCACGGTGTCGGCTACCGGCGACGGCCCGGGCCTGACCAAGGTCGACCCGGCTAATGCCCAGAAAGACTGGGCACACTACGGTAATGACGAAGGTGGCGGCCGCTTTGCCGCACTGGACCAGATCAACCGCAGTAACGTTGCCGATCTGGTACCCGCCTGGACTTACCAGACCGGCGACGTGGCGATCAGCGACGGCAATGGCGCAGAAGACCAGCTGACCCCGTTGCAAGTGGGCGACAAGGTGTTTATCTGCACCCCACACAACAACCTCATCGCTCTGGATGCCGATACCGGTAAAGAGCTGTGGAAGAACAACATCGATGCAAAATCGGCTGTCTGGCAACGTTGCCGGGGCCTGGCGTACTTCGATGCCAGCGCACCGGTTGCCCAGCCGACTGATGGCAGCACCCCTGCCGTGCCAGTGGCTGTTGCCCCCGGCGCTGCCTGCCAGCGTCGCCTGCTCACCAACACCATCGATGCGCGCCTGATCGCGGTGGATGCTGACACCGGCAAGTTCTGCCAGGACTTCGGCACCAATGGCCAGGTTGATCTGAAAGCCGGTCTGGGCAATGTGCCTGACTCCTTTTACCAGCTGTCGTCGGCACCGTTGATGGCAGGTACCACAGTGGTGGTTGGCGGCCGGGTTGCCGATAACGTGCAAACCGACATGCCTGGCGGCGTGATCCGCGGCTTTGACGTAATCACCGGCGCCATGCGCTGGGCGTTCGACCCTGGCAATCCGCAAGACAAACAGGCTCCGGCAGAGGGTCAGACCTACGTTCGCAGCACGCCCAACAGCTGGGCGCCGATGTCCTATGACCCGCTGATGAACACCATCTTCTTGCCGATGGGCAGTTCGTCCACCGACATCTACGGTGTTGAACGCACGGCTCTGGACCACAAGTACGGCGCTTCGGTGCTGGCACTCAACGCCTCCACCGGTGATGAAAAGTGGGTCTATCAGACCGTTCATAACGATCTGTGGGACTTCGACTTGCCCATGCAGCCGACCCTGATCGACTTTGCCAAGCCTGACGGCAGCAAGGTCCCGGCGCTGGTGATCGGCACCAAGGCCGGTCAGATTTTTGTTCTGGATCGCCACACCGGCCAGCCGCTGACCAAAGTTGAAGAAGTAGCGGTCAAAGCCTCCAACATTCCGAACGAACCCTACTCGCTGACCCAGCCGAAATCGGTGGGCATGCCGCAGATTGGTGCGCAAAAACTGACCGAGTCGGACATGTGGGGCGCAACCCCGTTCGATCAGATGCTGTGCCGCATTTCGTTCAAGAAAATGCGTTACGACGGCCTGTTTACCGCACCTGGTACCGATGTGTCGCTGAGCTTCCCGGGCTCACTGGGGGGCATGAACTGGGGCGGTCTGTCGACTGATCCGGTGCACGGCTTTATTTTCGTCAACGACATGCGTCTGGGCCTGTGGATCCAGATGGTGCCGCAGAAAAAAGAAGCGGTGGCCAACTCCGGCGGCGAAGCACTGAATACCGGCATGGGCGCAGTACCGCTCAAAGGCACGCCGTATGCAGTGAACAAGAACCGCTTCCTGTCCATCGCCGGCATCCCTTGCCAGGCTCCGCCGTTCGGCACCCTGACTGCCATCGACATGAAGACCCAGAAAATTGCCTGGCAAGTACCGGTCGGCACTGTTCAGGACACTGGCCCGCTGGGGGTCAAGATGCACCTGCCATTGCCAATCGGCATGCCTACCCTGGGCGGTACGCTGTCCACCCAGGGCGGTCTGATTTTCATCGCGGGGACTCAGGACTATTACCTGCGCGCCTTCAACTCGGCCAATGGTGAAGAGGCCTGGAAGGCCCGCTTGCCAGTCGGCAGCCAGGGCGGCCCGATGACCTTTGTGTCGCCTAAAACCGGCAAGCAGTACGTTGTCATCACCGCCAGTGGCGCACGCCAGTCAGCCGATCGCGGTGACTACGTGATCGCTTACGCGTTGCCTGACAAAGAGTAAAACAGCCCTGTAGGGGCGCGCTTGCCCGCGAGTCTTTCGCAACAGCGAAGAACTCGCGAGCAAGTACGCTCCTACAGATTACGCTTTGCTAAGCAGCACCCTGGTCACCCGCCGCTCTTCAACCTCCATCACCCTCAGGTTCCACCCTTCCCAGGTCAGGCTGTCGCCAATCACAGGCAGACGGTCCAGCAAACTCATGACCATTCCAGCCAGTGTTTGATAGTCATCCGTGGCCTTGGCCGGGAAACCGGTGTGCAGGGCTATCTGACTCAGATTCAAGGCGCCGCTCACTAAGTAACCATCCCCTTGGACCACAATGTTCGGGCCTTCGATTTCACTGGCGTCAGGCAACTCGCCGGCAATCGATTCCAGAATATCGGTCATGGTCAGCAGGCCGGTGAAGTCACCGAACTCGTTGATCACGAAAGCGATGTGGGTGGACTCTTTGCGCATCTGCTCCAGAGCATTGAGGATCGAGAAACTGTCCAGCAAGTTGATGGTCTTGCGGGCCATGGCTTCCAGATCGGGTTGATGGCCGGCCAACAACTCTTTCAACAGCTCCTTCTTGTGCACAAAGCCCAATGGCTCATCGATGCGCCCTGCCCTGATCACCGGCAACCTGGAGTAGGACGAATGCATCAGCTTTGCGCGAATACTCTCGGCCGAATCTGCCAGATCGATGTGATCAATCTCCGTGCGCGGGGTCATGACTGTGCGTATGGGCCGCTCCGCCAGTTGCAGAACACCACTGATCATGACCCGCTCGCGACGGTGGAACACCTCTTCGCTGGCGCCGCCTTCCAGCATGTCCGCAATTTCCTCACCGACTTCGTCGGCACTCAGGGTACGCCCGCCCAGCAAACGCATCACGGCATGGGCGGTGCGCTCACGCATCGGGCGCACACCTTGCAGGCTGCGTTTACGTTGCGCGCGGGCAATCTGGTTGAAGACCTCGATCAAGATCGAGAAGCCGATGGCAGCGTACAGATAGCCCTTGGGAATGTGGAAGCCCAGGCCTTCAGCGGTAAGGCTGAAACCGATCATCATCAAAAAGCCCAGACACAGCATGATCACGGTCGGGTGACTGTTGACGAAGCGGGTCAGCGGCTTGCTGGCAATGATCATCAGGCCAATGGAGATCACCACCGCGATCATCATCACGGACAAATGCTCGACCATGCCCACCGCGGTAATCACCGCATCCAGCGAGAACACCGCGTCCAGCACCACAATCTGCGCCACGATCGGCCAGAACATGGCATACACAGCGTTGGATGAACGCTCTGCGACATGCCCCTCGAGCCGTTCATGCAGCTCCATGGTGGCTTTGAACAACAGGAACAGACCACCGAACAGCATGATCAGGTCGCGCCCCGAAAAGGATTTTTCAAACACTTCGAACAGGGGCTCGGTCAGCGTCACCATCCACGAGATGCTGGCCAGCAGGCCCAGGCGCATCAATAGCGCCAGGGTCAGACCAATGACCCGGGCGCGGTCGCGCTGCTCGGGCGGCAACTTGTCCGCCAGGATGGCAATAAACACCAGGTTGTCGATGCCCAGCACCAACTCCAGCACAATCAAGGTCAGCAGGCCTAGCCAGGCCGTAGGATCAGCAATCCATTCCATAATGCTTACGCGCGCTCTTGAGGGGTTGGGGATGATGAGAATGCTGCGCCCGGGTCGATCCTCTGGCAGGCAGTGGCCACAGGAAATTCAGGACAGACAGGCAGGCGCAAGACACGGGATGGACCGGTCAGGCTGGAAACGCTGGAGAGATGAGATAAACGATCAGCAACAGAGGCTGAAAACAAACGGGTTGCTGACAGAAAGCAGCAACTGGGAGGCTCCATCAGGGTGTTCATATAAACCTTTAGTAAATTGGGGATGCAATCCTACAGCGCAATCAGAGTTTTCTGAGTAACAGACTTATTACAAAATTTGACTGAGCTATCAAGAGCGGCCGACGTCGGCAGCAAGGTCTAAAGTAGTTCGCCAATACCATCACAACGGATAAATCACTTATGAGCGTTCTGGTTCGAGCGGCCCGTGCCGAAGATGCAGCGGCCATCAGCAAGGTGGTGATCGCTGCACTTCGCCAGTCCAATGCCCTGGACTACCCGCCCGACGTCATCGCCCGGGTGGAGCAAAGCTTTGCGGCCCCACAGATCCTGGGCTTGATCATCCAGCGTCAAGTCTATGTGGCAATTCTTGATGGGGCCGTGGTCGCAACGGCAAGCCTGGACCAGCAGGTAATTCGCAGTGTATTCGTCGCTCCCGGCCACCAGGGCACGGGAATCGGCAAGCAACTTATGGCCAGAATCGAATCCGTTGCAGGGCAGCACGGCCTGCAAGAGTTAAGGGTGCCCTCTTCAATCACCGCCGAAGGCTTTTACGCCCGCCTGGGTTTTGAAAAAATCCGCGACGAATTCCACGGTGCCGAACGCACCGTCATCATGCTCAAGCACCTGGCACCCTAGCCTGTTGCGCCTGCTCTGCGAACCACTGCAGCACCCGGGAACAGGCCGGGTGTCCGGCGGCCAGGGGCTGTGGGCACAACGAGTAATTGCCGCCGGTTTTCAATGGCTCGCCAAACGGAATCACCAGCACCCCGCGCTGGATCGACTCATCGGCCAGGGTCATGTCTGTCACTGCGACCCCAAGCCCCCGGGCCGCAGCATCCAGTGCCAGCTCATCGAGGTTGAACGGGATGTGACGATAGCTCTCCAGGGGGTTGCCGTGATTGGCTGACAGCCAGTCGATCCACGCCTGCTTGTCGGCCGAACGGTGCAGCAACGGGAAACCTGCCAGGTCATCCATTGACGTCAGCGGCCCCAGATTCGGGGAGCAAACCGGCACCAGTGCCTCATCGAACAGCACCAGACAGGCCGGGTCAGCGCGGGGCTCCGGCAGATAGAGGATGTAGGCATCACTGTCGCTGGCGGGCTCAACGATCTCGGTGGCAACGGTTTCGATCGACAGGGCTATGTCCGGATGCTGCAAGTAGAAGTCACTGAGCTTGGGCAGTAACCAGCGCACGGCCAGGGAGACGTGCATGCGGATACGAAACGGACGCTTTTGCGGTGAAAGCCGGTCTTCCAGCGCCCGCAACTGCGCAAGAATGGTGCGCGCGCTGCCCAGCACCTCTTCGCCTTCAGCCGTCAGGTGCACGCTGCGGCTGTTTCTGGCGAACAGCGCTACACCGAAATGCCCTTCCAGTTGCTGGATCTTGCGACTGACTGCGCTCTGGGTCAGACACAGCGCCTGCGCCGCTAGGGTGAAGCTGCCCGAATCGGCAACTGCAACCAGCGCCTGCAGGCCCTGTAGAGACGGTACGTGGCGAATTGTATCCATGCGTTTTTGGAATCGATCAATGAATTTATAACGTTGGTTATATCACCCTGTTCGTCATAAATTCCAGCTATAGAGGGCGCCACCTGATAACAGCCATGCGATTTGCGCATGTATTCACCCAAGCAGGAGGCGCCGCAACCGTTGAATGAGGTGTTACGTGAAAAATCAATGTGGCTGGATTGCCCTGGCAGGAACCTCCCCGGGCCGCGATCACCTCAAGGGGCCGGAAAAAGCTGACTGGCTGATTATTGGCGCCGGTATCACCGGGCTCAGTGCCGCCCATTCCCTGGCAGAAATGTACCCTGAGGCGCGTATCGTCGTGGTCGATCGGCAGCGCGCAGCCCAGGGGGCCTCAGCGCGCAACTCCGGCTACGCGGTGTCCCACGAAAACCCCGGCGATGATGAGCTGATCGGCCACAGCGGCTTTGCCGGTTTTGAGGTCGACTCTGCAATCGGCTGCGCCGCCGGCGAAGAAGTACGCAAGCGCATCAGCCGCCACGGCATTGAGTGCGAATACCGCGATTCGGGTTACTACTTCGCAGTCAATGATCCCGCCAAGCTGACCCACATCGAAGCCAAGCTCAAAACCCTCAGTGCCGTGGGGGCCTCGGCACAGTTTCTGGAGGGCGGACAACTCGCCCAAAAACTGGGGACCCGTCATTATCGGTCGGCGATCTGGTGCGGTAATGGCAACGCTCTGCTGCAGCCGGCGAAGTACGTCAAAGGCCTGCTGGATGCACTGCCAGCCAATGTCACCGTATTCGAGAACACCGAGATCAGCGGCCTCGAACCCGTGCGCGGTGGCGTGCGTGCCATTGGCACCCAAGGCAGCATCGAGGCCGGACAGGTTCTGGTGTGCCTCAACGCTTTCATTCCGCGCGCCGGGATCGACAACAGCGCCACCTTCCCCATGGAACTCAGCGCCAGCCTGACCCGCCCCCTGACAGACCGGGAATACGCGGCCATCGGCAGCGTCGAGCCCTGGGGCGTACTTTCCACGCGCCCCCTCGGCGCAACCGTACGCCTGACTCCGGACCGCCGGGTGATGATCCGCAACACCGCCGAATACCGTACCAAAGACCTGTCCGACAGCGATTTGATACAGCGGCGCAAACACCACGCGCTGGGCTTGCAACGACGCTTCCCAGGGCTCACCGAACAAGACATTGACTACACCTGGACCGGCCACCTGAGCGCCACACGCAGCGGCCAGCCTTATTTTGCCAAGGTCCAGGAACGGGTGTTTGCCGTCGCCGGCTGCAATGGCTCCGGCGTGGCACGCGGCACCCTGTGGGGCCGGTTGCTGGCGGAAATGGCCAGTGGCGCCAGCTCCCCGCTGTTGCAGTCAGTCATGGACCGGGCACGGCCGGGCTGGCTACCGCCGCGCCCGTTCTTCGACATCGGCGCCGTGTTGCGCATGCGCGTGGAAGCGGTCAGGGCCAGAACCGAAATCTGATGCACTGTGACGAAAAAAATAAAAGCTCCTCGAAAAGGTGATTGAACATGCACATCAACACGATTTCCCTGGCGGTCATGCTGGCCGCGTTTTCGGCAGCCAGCTACGCAGACGAGACAGTCAATATCTCCAACTGGAACGGCTATATCGCGGATGACACCCTGCCCTCGTTTACCAGGCAAACGGGGATCAAGACGACTTACGATATCCACGACAGCAACGAAGTGCTGGAGTCCAAGTTGATGACCGGCAACACCGGTTATGACGTGGTCAGCCCGTCCAACCACTTCCTGTCCCGGCTGATCAAGGCGGGGGCCATACAAAAGCTCGACCGCAGCCAGTTGCCCAACTGGAAAAACCTCGACCCGGTGCTGATGAAAAAGCTCGAGGTGAACGACCCGGGCAACCAGTACGGCTTCCCCTACATGTGGGGTACTGCAGGCATCGGCTATAACGTGGACAAGATCAAGCAGATCTTCGGTACCACCGATGTCACGCAGTCCTGGAGCCTGTTTTTTGATGAAAACAACATCAAGAAGCTGAGCCAGTGCGGCGTCGCAATCATCGACAACCCGACCCAGGTGCTACCTGTCACCCTTAACTATCTAGGCCTGCCGCACCACAGCCATGACCCGCAAGACTACAAGAAAGCCGAACAGGCTCTGCTGAAAATCCGGCCTTACGTTCAGTACTTTCACGCATCGAAGTACATCAGCGATCTGGCCAACGGCAATATCTGTGCAGTGATAGGTTTTAACGGCGATGTGGTGCAGGCTGCCGCCAGTGCCAAGGAAGCCAGGAACGGGATCAACATCGCTTACTCGGTCCCCAGGGAAGGCTCCACCTTGTGGATGGACATGGTGGTCATGCCCAAAAGCGCGCCCCATGAAAAGAACGCCTACACCTACATGAACTACCTGCTCACGCCCCAGGTGATTGCCGATATCAGCAACAACATCCACTACGCCAACCCCAACCTTGCAGCGGATGCCTATCTCTCGTCAGAGGTGAAACAGGACCCGGCCATCTATCCGTCGAAAGAAGTGATAGACACACTGTTCACGGTCGAGGACCTGCCGGCCAAAATTGCCCGGCTCACCACGCGCCTGTGGACCAAGCTGAAGACCAATACCTGAGTCGGCAAGCCCCCTGCAGGAGCGAGTTTGCTCCTGCAGCTTGGGTTTATTCATAACGCTCTTGCGGCTCACCTCGAGACCGAAGACGAATCCCTTCTGTGCTTTTTCGACCCAGCCACCAGCCACGCCAGCATGCCGAATAATGGCACGAAGATAATGACCGCCACCCACATCAGCCGACTGCTTGCAGGGGCTGCGCTTTTAAGCACGCGGCTGATGGTCCAGAACTCGATCAGCAGCAGGATAATGGCCAGTACGACCCAAATTTGCTCGATTTGCATGCATCACCTCCCAGGTTGTAAAGCTTTAGGTGGGGGCATGCCGCGAGGGTTCATTGTTTTTTCAGTGCTGCGGGTCTGGGCGTTGCCAGTCACAACATAAAGCGGTCAGTCACATTGCGCCGCTCATTGTCATCGCGCACGTCATAGCTGACGGTGGTCGCAATGTTGGCGTGGTGGGCCAGTTTTTGCGCAATGGAAACGTCGTACTCTTCGATCACCCGGGTGATGAATGAACGGCGAAAGTCATGGGGCATGATGTCGACCCCGACCTGCCGGCCGCGCTGTTTGGCGATGTAGTAAATCGCATGCTTGGTAAGGCGCTCGCGGGTGATGTGATTGCCGCGACGAATCCGGTTGAACAAGAAGTCGTCGTCACTGGCTCCGTCCGGCAGGTTGTCCCGTCGAAACGCCAGCCACTGCTCGAGCTTTTCAAAGGCCCAGGCCGGAGCGAACTTGATCAGTTCCTTGTTGCCTTTACCCACCACCCGCAGGCTGCGCTCCTCAACATTCACCTGCCACAGGTCCATGTTCACCGATTCCGACTTGCGCATCCCCGAGCCATACAAAATTGCAATGATTGCCGCATCCCTCAAGCCCTGGGGGCGCGGGTCGGCAGCACAGACATCCATCAGTTCACGAATCAGAGTACGGCGTAGATTACGGCCCTTGGTCAGACGCGAACCACCTCCCGCCTTTACCGCACGGATCTTCAACAAATGATCCTGGGTGATCAGGCTTTGCTGCCAGGCCTGATTCATCACGCCGCGGATGGCATTCACGTACAGCGAGGAGGTATTAGGCGCATAGCCATCTGCGCGCAGTGCAGACACCAGCGCGGTGATATGCCCCGGCTGCAGTTGATGCCACGGAAACTCATCGATGGCGACATCCTCAGCCCCCAGGCGATCCGCCGCCTCCTGCAATACATAACGCATGGTCTGACGGCTCGATGGCGCAAGACGCGCAAGGTAAAGCGCAACAGGCGTTTGAACCTGAGTTAATGCAATGGCTGAAACCTGCGTTGCTGCGGGGTCAATAGTCGACAAAACCAATCTCGATACGGGGCTGAAACAGCCCCTAATATAACCCAAACCTATAGATTATCCGTGCAGTTATAGCGTTTAGGTGATGGCAGCACCATCGGGCAGCAGCCGCAGCTACAGCCCGGATGCAACCCGTGCTTTTGAACTTCAATGCCTTACATGGCGTTTGCTGACAGCACACTTCGGCGCCCCACTCTTCGGCTATTGAGTTTTATTATTGTCATATTCAAGCGGTGACTGTTTTAAATACACTTTCCCGTTTCTGAACATTGGCTGTACCGCCCTTACTTGTGCCTGTTTAACCTTGACATGAGTTACCTGACTGAGTAGATTGCGCAGGCCGAATTACTTCGGTCTTTTTTAAACCTCACAAAAGAAGCCAATGGACACAGTATCTAGACGCTGTCCGGTCACCGCGAATGCGGAGCTCCGGGCAATTAACCAAGACATTGACAGGACTCGCCTGCACGGCGGGGTCAATTGCGCTAGAGCCTGACGCTCCAACGTAACGACCTCCCCGGCATCAGTCCGGTCACGAGGTGTGTTATGACCTTTAAAACCTTTGTACTACCTGGCGTCCGCGCCTTTAGCTCGAGCATGCGGGTCAAGCTCTGCCGTGAGCCTGCTTTTGCTCGGCAATCCCCCTTCTCCACTGCCGTTCCCGGCGCAAAACCTGTGCACCGCCAGGTGCATTGGCGGGTCAGCCCCGGCACAGGGCAACTGGAACAGCGCTGGAGCATCAACGAATCCCAGGACCCTCCGTGTTGTGGCCCCGTTCGCCTGCTTGCCCGCGCCCCGAGTTTCTACACAGCCGCTCGCGCCGGATAAGCACGGTTTAATCGAGCGCAGAACCTTCTGCAAAGAAAGTTCTGCCATCGATTAACTTCCGCCTGATAAACATCGTTATCTGACTGCTGTTCTTTATGAACCAGATTGGAAGTTTCCTGTTGCCCGCTGATTAATAGCGCTGTTGTAGCGAAACATACAACTGCACCTAAAACTTATTTAAACCGATCGCCGACTTTCGCACCGGACGACTGCTGTTTGCCTCCAGAAAGGCAAGTCGCATGTATGTCCGAATTAAAACAGGCGACAGGAGCAGCCCCCTATGAGCGCATTGAAAACCCCCAAAGCACTGGATAAAAACAGCGCTGCAGACCGTGCAAAACTGTCCATGCGTGCCGCACGTGAAGCACAGAACGGACTGTCGGCGACCCTGGCGAACGTCAAGGCCTCCACCGACGGCCTGACCCTGCTCGAGGCCTCGAAACGCCTGCAACTGGAGGGTTACAACGAGGTGGCCCACGACAAGCCGCCCCATGCGATCGTGCAGTTCCTGCTGGCACTGCATAACCCTTTCATCTACGTCCTGCTGACCCTGGCGGTGATCAGCTTTTTCACCGACTACTGGATTCCGCTGCGTGACGGTGAAGAAAGCGACCTGACCAAAGTCATCATCATCGGGTTGATGGTCGGCCTCAGCAGCGTGCTGCGGTTCTGGCAGGAGCACCGCTCGGCCAAATCCGCCGAAGCGCTCAAGGCCATGGTCCGCACCACAGCCACCGTACTGCGCCGCGAAAAGGACGGTGCCAGGCCCCGGGTGCTTGAAATCCCGATGCGCAATCTGGTGGCCGGCGATATCGTGCAACTGTCCGCCGGAGACATGATCCCCGCGGACATTCGCCTGATTGAATCCCGCGATCTGTTTATCAGCCAGGCCGTACTCACGGGCGAAGCTTTACCCGTGGAGAAATACGACACCCTGGGAGACGTCACACAAAAGTCCGCCTCCGGCATGGCAGCCGACCAGAGCAACCTGCTGGACCTGCCCAACATCTGCTTCATGGGCACCAACGTAGTAAGCGGTACAGCCCGCGCCGTGGTGGTTGCCACCGGCCCCCGGACCTATTTTGGTTCGCTGGCCAAAGCCATCGTCGGCTCGCGTTCGCAAACGGCATTCGATCGGGGAGTCAACAGCGTCAGCTGGCTGCTGATCCGCTTCATGCTGGTCATGGTGCCCATTGTGTTTTTCCTCAACGGGTTCTCCAAGGGCGACTGGGGCGATGCCTTAATGTTTGCCCTGGCAGTGGCGGTCGGCCTGACCCCGGAAATGCTGCCAATGATTGTCAGCGCCAACCTGGCCAAGGGCGCCACCGCCATGGCCAAACGCAAAGTGGTGGTCAAGCGCCTGAATGCGATCCAGAACCTCGGTTCGATGGATGTGTTGTGCACCGACAAGACCGGCACCCTGACCCAGGATCACATCATCCTTGAGCACCACGTGGACGCCACCGGCAAGCGCGATGAATCGGTATTGGCCCTGGCATGGCTCAACAGCCATCACCAAAGTGGCGTGCGCAACCTGATGGATCAGGCGGTGGTGCAGTTCTCTACACAGGATCCAAAGTTCAAAGTGCCGTTTGCCTACCGCAAGGTCGATGAACTGCCTTTCGACTTCGTCCGCCGACGCCTGACGGTCGTGGTCAAGGACAAACGGGGTGACCACCTGCTGGTATGTAAAGGCGCAGTAGAGGAAATGCTCGCCATCTGCACCCATGTCATGGAAGGCACCGCCAGCGTTGCGCTGGATCCGCTGCGCCGCCAGCAGTTGCTGGAGCTGGCCAGCGGCTACAACGAAGACGGCTTCCGGGTACTGCTGGTTGCCACCCGTGAAATTCCCAAGGCCCAGTCACAAAAGCAATACACCACTGGCGATGAGCGGGATCTGGTCATCCGCGGCTTGCTCACCTTCCTCGACCCGCCAAAAGAAACCGCCGGCCCGGCGATTGCCGCGCTGCAGGCGATAGGGGTAGCGGTAAAAGTACTGACCGGCGATAACGCCACAGTCACCGGTAAAATCTGCCGCCAGGTGGGACTGGAGCCAGGCTCGCCGTTGCTCGGTCCTGAAATAGAGGCCATGGACGACGCCACGCTGCAACTGGAGGTGGAGCAGCGCACGGTGTTCGCCAAGCTCACTCCGCTGCAGAAGTCCCGGGTGCTCAAGGCACTGCAGGCCAATGGTCACACGGTCGGCTTTCTCGGCGACGGGATTAACGATGCCCCGGCCCTGCGCGATGCGGACGTGGGCATTTCGGTGGACAGCGGCACGGACATCGCCAAAGAGTCGGCCGACATCATCCTCCTGGAAAAGAGCCTGATGGTGCTGGAAGAAGGCGTGCTCAAAGGCCGCGAAACCTTCGGCAATATCATGAAGTACCTGAACATGACCGCCAGCTCCAACTTCGGCAACGTGTTCTCGGTACTGGTGGCGAGTGCCTTCATCCCCTTCCTGCCGATGCTGTCGATCCACCTGCTGCTGCAGAACCTGATGTACGACATCTCCCAGCTGGCGCTGCCCTGGGACAAGATGGACAAGGAGTACCTGCAAAAACCGCGCAAGTGGGATGCGAAAAACATCGGCCGGTTCATGATCTGGATCGGGCCGACCTCGTCGATCTTTGACATCACCACCTTTGCCCTGATGTGGTACGTGTTCTCGGCCAACAGCGTGGAAATGCAGACCCTGTTCCAGTCCGGCTGGTTCATCGAGGGCCTGCTCTCGCAAACCCTGGTGGTGCACATGCTGCGCACCCGAAAAATCCCCTTCATCCAGAGCACTGCCGCATGGCCGGTGATCATGATGACCCTGATTGTCATTGTGCTGGGCATCTACGTGCCGTTTTCGCCGCTGGGCACCATGGTCGGCCTTGAGCCTCTGCCGCTGTCGTACTTCCCCTGGCTGGTGGCCACCCTGTTCAGCTACTGCTGCGTTGCACAGTTGATGAAGACCCTCTACATCCGCCGCTTCAAGCAGTGGTTCTGAGCTGAATCTGCGGGCGCCGGTGTGGCGCCCGCAAAACAATGAATGTTTGTTATGTGGAGATTCCTCATGTCGGGAACCACTCTGTTACTCAACCTCGCGGGGGCCATAGCCCTGTTGCTGTGGGGCACCCATATGATTTCAACGGCGCTGCTGCGCGGGTTTGGTACCCAGCTGCGTAACTGGATGGGGCGCAACCTGAACAATCGCTGGATGGCGCTGATTTCCGGAATCGGTATTACTGGCGTACTGCAGAGCAGTACCGCCGTCAGCCTGATGGCAACCTCGTTTACCGCCGCCGGCACCCTGGGCCTGGCGCCAGCCCTGGCCGTGATGCTGGGAGCGAACATCGGTTCGACCCTGGTGGTGCAACTGCTGAGTTTCGACACTTCACTGGCGATGCCGGTGATACTGCTGGTGGGTTTTGTGGTGTTTCGCCTGCGCGATGACTCACGCTTTGAAAGCATCGGCTGCGCGCTGATCGGACTGGGGCTGATGCTCCTGGCCCTGAGTCTGCTCAGCGCCAGCCTGGGTCATATGGAAGCCACGTCGGTGTTCCGCGCGCTCATGCAAAGCCTTGAGGGCGACCTGGTCACTGCGGTGCTGGTCGCAGTCCTGCTGACCTGGATCTGCCACTCCAGCGTGGCAGTGGTGTTGCTCATTGCCTCCATGGCCGGTGCCGACATGATGACCCCGGTGACGGCGCTGGCCTTGATGCTGGGGGCCAACATCGGTGGTGCCTTGCCCTCGGTGTTCAGTGCCGGCTCCCCGGTGGCGCGGCGCCTGCCCGTGGGCAACTTGCTGATTCGTTTGTTCGGCAGCCTGCTGTTGCTGCCGTGCCTGCCACTGATTGCCGCACAGCTGGGCCAAACCGATATCGGCCCGGCCCAGCTGGTGGTGTATCTGCATAGCGCATTCAACATCGCCCTGGCGCTGCTGTTTATCGGGCTGACCGAACCCATGGCGCGCCTGCTGAGCCGGCTGTTTGCCGAGCAGCAGAGCCCGGTGGATCCCGGCATGCCGCAATACCTCGATGAAGCCGGGCTGGAAGTGGCCAATATCGGGCTGTCCAACGCCGTACGTGAAGCCCTGCGCCTGGCGGACATGGCCTCGCTGATGCTCAGCCAGGTGCTGCAACTGTTCGAGAAGCCCGATCAGGCCGCCTTCGCCAAAGTCCGCCAGCTGGATCACTCGGTGGACCTGCTGAGTGCCGCCATTCGTGCCTACCTGGCGGATATAGGCCATGACGGGCTGAGCGATCATGACGCCGACCGCGCCCAGGAAATCCTGATGTTCGTGATCAACCTCGAACATGCCGGCGACATCCTCAACAACCTGGCGCAACTGGCCATCCGCAGAACCCGCCGTGGCGAGCACTTTTCCAGCTTCGAGCTGCGCCATATCCAGGCTATGCACCAGGCCCTGCAGGACAGCCTGAACCTGGCAGTGACCGCCTTCATGGGCGAAGACGTGCTGGCAGCCAACACCCTGGTCAGCCACAAGGACACCGTGCGCAAGCTGGAAGCCAAAGCCAGTCGCGAGCATTTTCGTAAATTGCAGAATGACAAAACGGCCTGGGCCGAGTCCGGGGATATTTTCCAGCGCGTGCTGCGCGACTATCGGCGGGTTCATCACCATATTGCCGCCCTCGGCTACCCGGTGCTGGAGCGCTGCGCAGAACTCAACGGCTTCGTCGACCACAACTCCAGGGACACTGACCCGTGCGCCTCTTGATCTGTGCCGGGCGCCATTACGCCGACACCCTGATGTGCCTGCGCGTTCTGGATGCCTACCAGGCCATCAATGGCGTGAGCGTGCTGATTCACGGCGCCAGTCCGTATCTGGGCAGCGCCGTGGAGGACTGGGCGCGCGAGGCGGGAGTCGATGTGGTGCGCTACCCGCCTAACTGGAAGATGTACGGCAAGCAGGCCGAGCGCCGGCGCAATCAATTCATGCTCACGGACAGTCGCCCGGACGTGGTCATTGCCCTGCCCGGGGGAGATGACACCTGTGCGCTGATCAGCCGGGCCAGAGCGGCCGGCATTCATGTTGTAACGGTTAACAACTGACCTTTATCGATTCCACTCAGGAGTTTTACCCATGACTGAAGTATCCCGTTCAGCAGCCGTTCGCCATTGGGTCGGCGCTTCGATGAGCATCGCCCTGACCCTTGGCCTGGTCTCCAAAACCTGTGCATCCGGTGGTTCATACGTGGTCGACGACGGCGCAATCAACAGCCCCGGCGAATGCAACATCGACGCCTGGTTCACCAGCAACCGTCACCACAGCGCCACCCACAACGCAGTCATTTCCCAGGGCTGTACTTCACACAACCTGCCCTGGCTGCAATGGGGAGGCGCCATAGAGCAAGGTCACAGCAACGACGGCACCGCCCGACAGTTGAGCCCGCAACTCAAGGCGCAGCTGTATTCAAGTCTGGACCAGAGCCTGGAACTGGCGCTATCGGGCGAGGCCCGCTTTGCGCTGAACCGGGCCCACAGTTATGACGGCACCGACCTCAACCTGCCGCTCACCTGGCAACCTTTCGCGCCTCTGCGACTCAATCTCAACGGCGGCTGGAGCCATGCCTGGAACGACGGCAAGCAGAGCCACCGACTGACCTGGGGTAGCGGCTTTGAATATGCCGTTACCAACTCGCTGACCCTGATTGGCGAACGCTACGGCGAAGAAGGCGGCGAGCAGTCCTGGCAGACAGGTCCCAGGTTCCACATAGGCTCTGCCGTGGATCTGGACCTGGTGCTCGGTCGCACCCTGAACCGCGACCGCGACCGCTGGCTGACCACCGGGGCTACCCTGCGCTTCTGAGGCTCAGCCGCTAAAACCCCCGGGCCAACAGAATGGCCACCCCCAACAGCATGATGGCTGTGGCCCGTTGCAACAGAACTTGTCGCGACGGGCTTTGCAGCACCCGCCGCACCCGCTGGCCGAAGTAGCAATACAGGCAGCCGCTGGTGAACTGCAACAGCAAGAACACCAGCCCCAGTACCGCCAGATCCAGCGCCCGGGTGGCACTGCCCTGCCCGGCAAACTGCGGGAACACGGCACTGAACATGACAATGGTTTTGGGGTTGGCAAAGCCGGTGAGCAGCCCCTTGGCGAAACGCCCCCTGAAGCTGCTGTCCAGGGACTCGGCAGGACGCTCCAGCAACAGTGCGCGACTGTTCCATTGCCGATAGGCCAGATACAGCAAATAGGCCACGCCGATACATTGAATGACGCGACTGATCAGGGGATTGCCCTTGACCAGTTCGGCAAATCCGACGGCAAAAATCAGGATCGACACCAGATACGCTGCGCTGGCGCCAAGCTGCACCGGCATTGAGCGCTTCAAGCCTTGCTGCATGCCGAAGCCCATCAACAGTAAGGTCATGGGCCCGGGACTAAAGGTCATGGTGGCGCAGAAAAACAGAAAGTAGAGGAAGGACGCGAGTGTCAGTTGTGTGGCCATTATCTTTATCAGATCCCGAAACCATTGCTCGAACACCTGCGAGCGGTTCCGCAGTTTAGGTGGCGCAGCCCGGCATGGGCAGATCAAGCCCCGACCAACTTGACCGTACTTTACTGGTAGCATGACCGGTAAAGTACGAGGTCATTGATGCCTATCCCCACGATTGAATTCCAGCCCGGCACTCCCAAAGTCCAGCAGATTGTCGAAGCCATGAACCAGGCCATTACCCAAGGTCGCCTGAACCCGGGGGCCAGACTGCCCTCCGCCAGGGAAATGGCCCTGAGCTGGGGCGTCAGTAAATTCACCCTGATTGAGGCTCTCGATCGCTTGCGTGGACAGGGCCGGATCACTTCAAGCCAGGGCCTTGGCTACTTTGTCGCGGCCAGGGCTGCGGCTGCAGAACGGGCGAGCGCGCTTGATCTGTTACCGCAAGACCTGACCAGTGTCCTGCGCCGCTCATTGACCGGCGCCAGCGGCGCCATGCGCCCCGGCAGCGGTCATCTGCCTGAAAGCTGGCTGGAGCCCAGCGCCATGCGTACCCACCTGCGCCAGCTCAGCCGCTCGCCGGGGCTGCGCCTCACCGGCTATGGCGATCCGGCGGGTTACCTGCCATTGCGTCTGGCACTCCAGCAAAAACTGCTGGGCCAGGGCCTGGACGTTGCCGTCGAGCAGATCATCACCACCGCCAACACCGTGCAGGCACTGGACATGTTGTTGCGCTTGCGGGTGCGTCCCGGCGATACGGTGCTGCTGGACATGCCCTGCTACTTCAACTTCCACGCCAATCTGGCGTTGCACGGGGCACGGGTCGTGACCCTTGAGCGCACTCCCCAGGGGCTGGATCTGCAAGCGCTGGAGCAGCTGTTTGAACAGCACCGGCCGAGCCTGTATCTGACCACAGGCCTGCTGCATAACCCCACCGGCCATTCCTTTTCTCCGGCCCAGGCCTACGGCTTGCTGGAGCTGGCCAAGCGTCATGACTGCCATATCATCGAGGACGATCTGTACGGCGACTGGCACCCGGACCCGCCTCCGCGGCTCGCGGCCCTGGCCGGGATCGAACACGTCACCTACCTCAGCGGTTTTTCCAAAACCCTGAGTGCCAATCTGCGGGTGAGCTATGTGGTGACCTCGGCGCAGGCAGCCGCCAACCTGACCCATCTGAAACTGATGTGCGGCGGTATCACCTCGGAAATGTTCGAACAGGTCGTCTGTTCGATGCTCACTGACGGCACCTATCACAAACACCGCAAGCGGGTGATGCAAGGTCTGCTGACCAGCGGTGCGCGGGTGGCCAGCTGGTTGCAAGGCCTGGGGTTCACCCTCAATGCACCTTACACCGGGGGCCTGTATATCTGGGCCACGCTCCCCGCCGCACGGGACGCCGCAACCCTGGCCCAGGAGGCGCTCGCCCGGGATCTGGTGCTGGCGCCGGGCATCCTGTTCGGCTTTGACCCCGCACTGCGCCACTGCATGCGTTTTAACGTGGCCCACACCGACAAGCCCGAGGTGATGGCTGCCTTGGCAGCGCTGCTGGATTAGCCCGGGGCCATTGCTTCCCTATGCCACACCGAGTGAGCTATAAGTCAGGCCGGACATAAAACTGTCCCGCCCACCGATGGGCGCGGGCAGCCAAAGAGCTAACAATCAGCCACCGGAAGACCTTCATGTCGATTTTTGAGCAAGGCCTTGAGCCCAATGCTGTCAACCATATTGCCCTGTCGCCGTTGAGCTTTATCGAACGCACAGCCAGTGTCTACCCGGACTACCCCGCCGTGATCCACGGCTCGATTCGCCGCACCTGGCTGCAGACTTACCAGCGCTGCCGGCGTCTGGCCAGTGCGCTGGCCGCTCGCGGGATTGGCAAGGGCGATACCGTGGCGGTGATGTTGCCCAATATCCCGGCCATGCTCGAAGCCCACTTTGCGGTGCCCATGCTCGGCGCAGTGCTCAATGCACTTAACGTACGCCTCGACGCCGAAGCCATTGCCTTCATGCTGGCCCACGGCGAAGCCAGGGTGTTGATTGCCGACCGTGAATTCCATGCCGTGATCCATGCTGCCGTGGCCATGCTTGATCATCCACCGCTGATCATCGACGTGGATGACCCGCAATACGGCGAAGGCCAGCCGGTCAGCACACTGGATTACGAGGCGCTGCTGACCGAGGGCGACCCTGACTACCCGTGGCAATGGCCGGCAGATGAGTGGCAGGCGATCGCGCTCAACTACACCTCCGGCACCACGGGCAACCCCAAAGGCGTGGTCTATCACCACCGCGGGGCCTACCTTAACTCCCTGGGCAACCAGATGGTCTGGGCCATCGGCAATCACCCGGTGTATCTATGGACCTTGCCGATGTTCCACTGCAACGGCTGGTGCTACCCGTGGATCATCACGGCCCTGGCCGGCGTGCACGTGTTCCTGCGCCGGGTTGATCCGCAACGAATTCTCAGTCTGATCCAGGAGCATCAGGTCACCCATATGTGCGGCGCGCCGATTGTGCTCAATGCCCTGACCAACCTGCCGCTATCCGCCAGGGTTGCCATCGATCATCCGGTGAGTGTGATGGTCGCGGGTGCAGCACCACCGGCCCAAGTGATAGGTGCGGTGGAAGAAATGGGCATCAAAGTCACCCACGTGTATGGCCTGACCGAAGTCTATGGCCCGGTGACCATTTGCGCCTGGCATGAGCAATGGGATGCCCGGCCACTGGCCGAGCGTGCGCAGATCAAATCCCGCCAGGGGGTACGCTATCCGACGCTGGAAGGGGTAATGGTTGCCGATCCGAAAACCCTGGTACCGACCCCGCGGGACGGAGAAACCATGGGTGAGATATTCATGCGTGGCAACACCGTTATGAAGGGTTACCTGAAGAACCCCAGTGCCACGGCGCAAGCCTTTGAGGGGGGCTGGTTCCATACCGGGGATTTGGCCGTGTGCCACCCGGATGGCTACATGGAGATTCGTGACCGGCTCAAAGACATCATCATTTCGGGTGGCGAAAACATCTCGACCATCGAAGTTGAAGGCGTGCTTTATCGTCATCCCGGGGTACTGGAAGCGGCGGTGGTCGCCCGCCCGGATGAAAAGTGGGGCGAAACGCCCTGTGCCTTTATCACCCTCAAGGATGACCACCAGCAGGTGCTCGAGCTGGATATCATTGCTTTTTGTCGCCAGCACCTGGCGGGATTCAAAGTGCCGCGCACGGTAGTGTTTACCCTGCTGCCCAAGACCTCGACCGGCAAGGTCCAGAAATACCTGTTACGCGACATGGCCAAGGCCCTGTAGTCGCTGCCGAGGAACTTAACAAGCTTGCACAAGCCCGACATGAAAACGGCGGCCTGTTCAGGGCCGCCGCTTGATGCTGCTGTGTTGATCCCTGTCTCAGATACTCAACTCGTCCAGCAACAGCACTTCACGATGCTCGATCAAGTCAGCAACAGCTTTGCCCATCGCCAGGTAATGCGCTGTGGTTTTGTGGTGCTCAATGGCCGCCATGTCCTTCCAGCCTTCGATGAATACAAAACGCTCGGGATTGGAGCGGTCTACATGCAGGTCATAGAAAAGACAACCGGCTTCAGCCCGTGATCCGGCCACACATGCACTCAGCGCCTGTTTAACAGCCGGCCCATGACCAGGCTTGGCACTTAAGGTGGCAACAATTTTGATAATTCTGGACATATACGATTCCTGCAGCTTGCGGTGACTTAAACGTTCAGTAGTTGGACAATTTTGTCTTTGATCTGGAGCCTTTGCTCCTTGAGTTTCTTCAAGACCTCATCCGGGACACCAATGGCCTCCCCGGCCTCCGCTTCAATGACCTCGGCATCCTTCTCGCCATATTGCACAAACAACTGGTTCAGATGAGCGTTTTCGCTGCGACACTTGCTGACAGCCTCTTTAGTGAGTCCCAAGTCTTGCAACAAATCGTGTTTGACTGGCATATCTGCACCTCTTAGACGTTTCGGTGACGATTCCAGACTCTTTAAATGAGTCCGCTCAAGGGGCTCAAGCCAACACCCCCACCTAAGCAATAGCACGCAACAGGTCACCGAGAAAGCCAGGCGCACACATAAGCGTCTTCGCCTGCGTACAGACGGCTGAATTCCACGCCCGCAAACCCGCTTTAAACGCGACCCCTCAAGGCGCCAATTAAATGCCGACGGAAAAATAGGCGGTATTTTTTTGACGACATGTGACTGGAATCATAGTCTCGGATGATTTTTCAGTGATACGATGCGCATCTGCCTACATGCTCTAATTTTAACTACTACTCTTCCAGAGCATTGCTTACAACCAACAAACAGGTGTATTTCGCATCGGGCACCGCTATATAAAATGTCGATCAACATTTGATTGGCGTCAATAATAAGTCACCGCTGCAAGGCATTACTCGAACGCCTTGTATGCAACGAGACAATACTTCCGACAAACATGGGGTGTATTGCAACTCGTATATCCCTGGGGGGACGTTACGCTTGGTTCATATCAGCTTGGCTATCCGTGGATTGCTTGATCAACAGATCGTGTTGCGCACCGGTGGCTTGTATTGGGTCGCGGTCGATCAACAGGCTGATGCAAGGCTGCTGGCCCGACAGTTTCTTGAAGCGATTCCCGAGCATGTACCTGCGACCCTGATTTGCTGTGCGGACGCGGTGCAAAGTATCACCGGCACAATGGCGGCCGATCTGGGCCCCGACAAACTCCGGCAGTTCGAGATCCCCCTCGCCAAAGTCGAGCAAGGGCTCGCCACGCTGACCCGGGATATGGGCCGCATCGGTGTCGCTGCCGGCAGTCAGATTACCTTGCTGCTACCTGCCAGCTGCTGGGCTGAAACCACCACCGCAAAACAGTTGCAACGCTGGTGTCAGCGTCTGCACGAGTGGCTGCAGTTGCGCGATGCAACCTTGCTGGTGATTACCCACGGCGAGGCGCCGCTCCTGCATGCGCAACTGCTGCAACTCAACGAGACATTGTCCGGCCTGGGTCGCCTGTATCGCCATAACGGTGTCATGCGTTACCAACTGCACTTCTGGCACAACCATATGGGGGTAACGGCAGGTCAGGAGTTCAAACTCGCGATCCAGGACAATGCCCTTACCCTGATCCCCGATACCGCAGTCGACGTGCAGCCACGGGTCGGTGACGACCAGCACCTGTACCTGGCCGAACGCGCCGTGCTGGAAGGCACGCCATCACTGTCAAAACACTGGTATCTGTTTGAAAGCCGCGAAGCATTGCTTGCAGAAGCCCGCAACGCCAGACAGGCCACAGTCATTGTCGGGATCGACAACAGCCACCAGCTGCTCGATCTGGCCCAACAACTGCACGACCTGCGGGAACAGTGCGGCCCGACACTGAAGATCGTAGTGCGGGAAATGGAACCCGCCGTGCGCTATCGCGACGAGCGACTGCTGCTGGCCTGCGGGGCCAACCTGATTGTTCCGGACGGCACCCTGCTCTCAAGATTCCTCAGCATGATCGAAAGTGTTCAGGGCCAGCGCTGGCAATACAGCCAGAACAGCGACTTTGCAACGCTGCTGGAACGCCAGCGGCCACCGCAGATTCGCGGTCTGGTAAGCCCGCGGGAATTCTTCGAAACCGTGGAGCAGATTTATAACGACAGTTCCGGTGAAGTCACCCACCAACTGGTCCGGTTTCAACCGGTTCCCGGGCTGGCCGAAGAACTGTTCCTGAACCAGATGTGCCTGCGCCGCTATGGTGACTTTGCCTGCGTACTGGATGAAGACCTGTATCTGTTTCTGTTCGCCTGCCGTGCCGATGGCCTGGACCCGGCCCTGGGAAATATCTGCCGCCTGCCATGGCGTGACATGTTTCTCCAGCGTCAGGTGCTCACCGGCCCCGATGATCTGCCGCAGGACGCTTTTATGCAGGCCGGATCAGTACCTGCCCACCTGAGTATTCCGATTGAAAACACCGTAATGGCGACACCTGCTGCCGGTAGCCGCATGCCGTTAACACCGCAACGCACCACGTTGCCCATTCGTGAGCCACAAGCATGACGTTCCTTGACCTGATTGATGTGATTGTCCTGACCTGCGTGGTAACCGTGCTGCTGACACTGTTCGCACAGCGCATCCGCAGGTACTTGAAGGATCACTTCGAACAGTACCTGTCACCCCGCTATCTGAAATCCCGCGGCGTTCGACGTCGTGCACCTGCCAGCCCTTCTTTGAGAGCGCCCGATGAGTCTGTCTAAGCCTGCCTCCCCGGCGCACAAGATTTCCGGCTCCTGGCGCGGCCTGGGAGCCTGGAATGTGTATTTCCTCGGCAAATTCCTGCTGACCTGGACCGGTCACCTGAACTTCCAGGTATTGCCCAACCTGATCTTCGCCCTGGTGTTGTTGATCCCCATCGGCCATCCAATGCTGCGCCGCGCACGCACCCTGATAGCAATCCCGGTGGCTGTGGCACTGCTGTACCAAGACACCTGGTTCCCGCCGTTCAGCCGTTTGCTGGCGCAACCCGGGGTACTGGACTTCTCTTTCGACTACATCGTTGAATTGCTCGGGCGTTTCATCGACTGGCAAGTGTGTGCCATGTTGCTGTTGCTGGTGGTCGGCTATCTGTTTCTCAGCCAGTGGCTGCGCCTGACCACCTTCACCCTGCTGGGCTTTGCCTGGTTGAGCATGGGCAGCCTGCAATGGCTGCTGCCCCCTGCCGCCGATCAGCAAATGGCCAGCACCCAGCCCGGCCAGACCGCTCAGGCCGGCAGCGGCGGTGAACCGGACGATGCGACGCTCAATGGCTATCTGGACAAATTCTATCTTGCTGAATCAAGCCGCAAGGTCGAGTTCAAGGACCCCGCCGTCAAGCCACCGCCGTTTGACCTGCTGGTGATCAATATCTGCTCCATGGCCTGGGACGACCTGGATGCCGTGGGCTTGCGTGATAACTCGCTGTTCAGCCAGATGGATGTGATTTTCGACAACTTCAACTCGGCTACAGCCTACAGCGGCCCGGCAGCGATCCGCCTGTTACGCGCCAGTTGCGGCCAGACATCCCACGCTCAGCTGTACAAGCCACCGGCCGATCAGTGCCTGCTGTTTGATGACCTGCGCAAGCTGGGTTTCTCGGATGAGTTGATGCTGAACCACACCGGCGAGTTCGACGGCTTTCTCCAGGAAGTCCGTGAACAGGGTGAATTGCCACAGCCGGCGCTGGGGGTTGTTCCGGCTGGCCTGCCACGCACCTATGTCGGCTTCGATGGCTCGCCGATCTGGCGCGACCGCGATGTGCTGAGCAAGTGGTGGCAACACCGCCTGAACGAAAAGCAGCCGAATATGGCACTGTTCTACAACACCACCACCCTGCACGACGGTAACCGTCAGGTGCAGTCCGATGGCGGCACCCAGGCAGCCGACTACAGCAGCCGGGCCCAGCTTTTGCTCGATGATTTGAATTCGTTCCTTAAAGAGCTGCAAAAAAGTGGCCGTCGGGTGGTTGTGGCCATCGTGCCTGAGCACGGTGCAGCCCTGCATGGCGACCGGATGCAGATTGCCGGCATGCGTGAAATCCCCAGTGACTCCATTACCCACGTTCCGGTCGGCATCAAGCTGATCAATATGGGCGACAACGGGCAGACCGCACCGGTGCATATCACCGAGCCAAGCAGCTATTTGGCCGTTGCCGAAATCATTGCCCGCCTGTATGCCGACCCGGCCCTCAGTAATGGCCAGACAGTGGACTGGACAAAACTGCTGACTGACCTGCCGCAGACCGCGAAAGTATCGGAAAACTCCGGGACTGTTGTGCTGGACTACAACGGCAAGCCTTATGTGCGAATCAAGGAGAACGGTGGATGGCTACCTTACCCACAGAAGCTCAAATAAGCGCCGACATCCTTTCGCGCAAAGAGCGCGCCGATGACATCGCCCGCCTCAAATCGATGATCGACTTGCCGTCGCTCAATTATGTCGACGTCTCGGCGCAGATGGAGTTGCTGCAAGCCTTTGAACGGTGGCCGCTGCTGGCCCATGTCGAAGAGCTGCAAAGGGCGAACACCCAGGACTTGCCCGCGGAGCTGAACCCATGATCTGCGTGAGCCTGCATGGCGTGCGTGGCGGGGTGGGCACCAGCTCCACCCTGGCGGCACTGGGTTACGCACTGCACCAGCTGGGACAAAAAGTCCTGATGGTCGACATGTGCCCGGAAAACACCCTCGGCTTGCACTTCAACCTCAAGCTCGGCCCGCCTGAGGGCTGGGCGCGGGCCACCCTGGACCAGCAACCCTGGCACCAGCAGGCATGGACCGTTGAGCCCGGGCTCTGTGTACTGCCCTACGGTCAGTTGAGCACTGACGAATACCTGCAGCTCGATGCCTTGCTGCTGGCCGATCCCGAACTCTGGAAGCAGCGCCAGGCAGAGCTGGCCGAGGCCTTTGACTGGATCTTGTTCGATCTGCCGCAACGCTTGCCGGGACATGCGGCTAACCCGCACTGCGAGATCGCAATCACCGTAATCAATGCCGATGCGGCTTGCCATGTACTGTTGCAGCCACAGCTAAGCCATGGGCCCTTGTTGCTGGTCAATCGCTATGACGCGGCCAGCCAGTTACAACGTGACCTGGTGCTGATCTGGCAATATCGCTATGCCCGCTACCTGCTGCCGGTCAGCCTGCATAGCGATGAAGCCGTGGGCGAAGCCCTGGCCCGGCGCGAACCGGCAGGCCGTTATGCCCCGGGCAGCCTGATCGCCCAAGACATCCTCAGCTTGGCCAGCTGGTGCCTGCTGCGTGGCCGGAGGCTTGAATGACAGAGCGCTGGTTTCCCTATACCTATTTGCGCCGTGAACAAAACTGCAGCCGTTTCACGGCCTTTGTTCTGGCTTCGCTTCAGGCGCTCGGCTGGATTTTCCTGCGCCTCGAATCCCCCAGCTGGAAAGCCCTGCGCGCACAGCACCGACGTCTGTACCCGCATCTGGCGGACAAGTCCGCGAGCATTGGCGACCCGCTGCGCTATGCGATCCAGAGCCTGTGGCTGCTGCTGGTGCGCCCGGCCGAGCAGAACCGGGGCCGCCGCTCGCCAGGCAAGTATGTGCGCTCACTGCTGCAGACCTTGCTGAGGATTGTGCAGCAGCCCTGGAACCTGCTGTCCAATGCCTTTGTGCGGTTGCCTACGGCGATCAGCCCGCAAGTGATTAAAAGCACGCGCCGCTGGAACACCATGGGCTGGCCCCTGCGCAAGGCGCTGTACATCGCCATTGGCGTGCTGGCAGCGGTATTGATCATTATCTGCGTGACCGAACCCTTCGGGTATCTGGCGCAACTGGTGTTCGTTATCTTGCTGTGGGGCATAGCGATGCTGGTGCGGCGTATACCGGGGCGCTTCCCGACGCTGTTGATGATTGCCCTTTCAGTGATCATCTCGTGCCGCTACCTGTGGTGGCGCTACACCTCGACCCTGAACTGGAACGACTCCCTGGATCTGGTATGCGGCCTTATTTTGCTGCTGGCAGAAACCTATTCCTGGCTGGTGCTGATTCTGGGCTACGTTCAGACCTCCTGGCCGCTCAATCGCCAGCCGGCGCAATTGCCACGCGATACCAGCCTGTGGCCGACGGTCGACCTGCTGATACCTACCTACAACGAAGAGCTCTCGGTGACCCGCGGCACGGTGTATGCCGCGCTGGGTATCGACTGGCCCAAGGACAAGTTGCGCATTCACCTGCTCGATGACGGCAACCGTCCAAGCTTCAAACAGTTCGCCGAGGAAGCGGGCATCAACTATATCGCCCGGACCGACAACCGCCACGCCAAGGCCGGCAACCTGAACCATGCCCTGACCCAGATCGACGGTGAGCTGGTAGCGATTTTTGACTGCGACCACATGCCTGCCCGCTCCTTCCTGCAATTGACCGTGGGCTGGTTTCTGCGCGACCCGAAACTGGCACTGGTGCAAACACCGCACCACTTCCTGTCACCGGACCCGTTCGAGCGCAACCTCGGGACTTTCCGCAACCGCCCCAACGAAGGCGAACTGTTTTACGGCTTGATCCAGGACGGTAACGATATGTGGAACGCCGCGTTCTTCTGCGGCTCTTGCGCCATCGTCCGGCGTAGCGCGATCGACTCGATCGGTGGCTTTGCCGTCGAAACCGTCACCGAAGATGCCCACACCGCCCTGCGCCTGCATCGCAACGGCTGGAACTCGGCCTACTTGCGCATCCCCCAGGCTGCAGGCCTGGCCACTGAAAGCCTGTCGGCCCATATCGGCCAGCGGATCCGCTGGGCACGGGGCATGGTGCAGATTTTCCGCACCGACAACCCGCTGCTGGGCAAAGGCCTGACCCTCTTCCAGCGTATTTGCTACACCAACGCCATGATGCACTTTCTGGTGGGGCTGCCGCGGATCGTGTTCCTCACTGCGCCGCTGGCCTTTCTGCTGCTGCACGCCTACATCATTTACGCCCCGGCGCTGATGATTCTGCTCTACGTATTGCCGCACATGATCCATGCCAGCCTGACCAACTCGCGGATGCAAGGCGCCTATCGCCAGACATTCTGGGGCGAGGTGTACGAGACCGTGCTGGCCTGGTACATCGCACGGCCGACCACCGTGGCCTTGTTCAGCCCGTCCCGGGGCAAGTTCAACGTCACCGCCAAGGGCGGCATGATGGAGGAGAACCAGTTCGACTGGCAGACCGCCAAACCTTACCTGGTGCTGTCGCTGCTCAACGTACTCGGCCTCGGCTTTGCGGTATGGCGCCTGTTTTACGGGCCCAAAGACGAGATCTTCACTATTTTCGTCAGCGTGCTGTGGGTGATTTACAACCTGCTGATCATCGGTGCTGCCGTGGCCGTGGCTGCTGAAGTGCGCCAGGTGCGTCACACCCATCGGGTACAGACCCGGTTGCCGGGGGCGATCAGACTCAGCGACGGCCACTGCTACCCCTGTGAACTGGTGGACTACTCCGATGGCGGGGTCGGCCTGCAGCTTATTCAGCCCCTGCAATTGCCGGTCGGCACCCTGGTGTCACTGATTCTGCAGCGCGGCAACCGCGAGTTTGTATTCACCGGCAGCCTGACCCGCTCCCACGACATGTTTATGGGTTTGAGCTTCGCCGGGTTGGCGCCCGAACAGAAAATCGAGTTCGTCCAGTGCACCTTTGGCCGGGCCGATGCCTGGCTCGATCACAACAGCGGATTCGAAGCCGACAAGCCGATCCAGAGCCTGAGAGAAATTCTCGCCCTGGGCGCCAAAGGCTATTACCGCCTTTACCAATACCTGCCTGCCTGGGTGCGCACGCTTGCGCGTCCGTTCATGCGAGTTCTTCAGTGGCTGGGCAGCTTTTTGCCGCGCATGCCCAAAGCGTCCACCCCTCTTATCTCCCGGCCAGTGAGCAGATCATGAGTCGATTTTCCAAAAAAGCTTTTTTCGCCAGCCTTGCGCTAATGACCTTTGCCTCACAGCTGATGTCTGCACCGCTGCCATTGCCGGGCAGCTCGCCTGCGCCGCTGCCCAAGCCGCCCGTGGAGGACTCGCTCCAGCCATTGCCGAGCTGGACGGTGACCCGCACCTTTGAACAGCTGGGGCGTGCCACCGACACCCTGCTGCTGGGGATCAACAACTCGGAGCAAGTGGAGTTCACCCTGCGCCGCGACCGGATTGCCAGCGATGCCCGCCTGCAACTGGAGTACACCCCCTCGCCCTCGCTGATCCCGACCGTCTCCCATATCCGGGTGTACCTCAATGATGTGCTGATGGGGGTGCTACCCATCGACAAGGATCAACTGGGGCGTAAAACCACTCAGCAGATGGCCCTTGATCCGCGCCTGATTTCGGACTTCAACCGGGTTCGCCTGGAGTTTATCGGCCACTACACCGATATCTGCGAAGACCCGGCCAACAGCACCCTGTGGGTCAATATCAGCCGTTCCAGCAGCATCACCCTGCAAGAGCAGGCGCTGAGCCTGACCAACGATCTGGCGTTTTTCCCGCTGCCGTTCTTTGATCCACGCAACAGCGGCAAACTTGAACTGCCGTTTGTATTCGCTGCCAACCCGACCCTGGGCGAACAGAAAGCCGCCGCCATTCTGGCATCGTACTTCGGCAGCCAGTCCAACTGGCGCGGCGCCAGTTTCCCGGTGCTGTATGACGCTTTGCCAAGCGTACAAAACAAGGAAGCCACTCAGCCTTCGGTGGTGTTTGCCACCAATGATCACCGCCCGGCGTTCATGAGCGACCTGGAAAAATTCCCGGCCGTGACCGCGCCTGTGGTCGAGCTGATTGACCACCCGGATGCGCCTTACAGCAAAATCCTGCTGATCATGGGCCGTAACGAAGAAGACCTGGCCACCGCGGCCAAGGCCCTCGCTCTGGGCGGCAACCTGCTGCGCGGCTCTCGCGTGACCATCGACAAGGTCGAAGAACTGCAGCCCCGCAAACCCTACGATGCCCCGGCCTGGATGCGTACCGACCGCCCGGTGCGCTTTGCCGAGCTGATCAGCTACCCGCAGCAGCTGCAAGTCAGCGGATTGCAACCGCGGCCGATCACCCTGGATGTGAACCTGCCACCCGACCTGTTTGTGTGGCGCAACCAGGGCATTCCGTTGCGCACCCAATACCGTTACACCGCACCGTCGGCCAATGATGATTCGCGCCTGAACATCAGCCTCAACGAACAGTTCATCACCAGCCTGCCTTTGGTCCGCAAAGACACCAGCAGCCTTGAAGAACTGCGTCTGGCGGTGCTGTCCAACGACACGGCCAATGCCAATGACAAGCTGGTGGTACCTTCGCTGAAAATTGGCGACCGCAACCGCCTGCGTTTCGACTTCAACTTCGCCAGTACCATGGGCAGCGCCCAGCGTGATCGTTGCCAGACCATACTGCCGGCCAACACCCAGGCCATCATCGATGAAGACTCGACCATCGACCTGTCCGGCTACCACCACTACATCAGCATGCCAGACCTCAAGGCCTTCGCCCGCAGCGGTTTCCCGTTCAGCCGCATGGCCGACATGTCGGAATCGATCGTGGTGGTGCCGGCCAAGACCACTCCTACCCAGATCAGTACCTTGCTTGAAGCCGTGGCCGGGATTTCTGCCCGCTCCGGCTATCCGGCCTTCGGTTTGCGCCTGAGCGATGACTGGCAGACGGCAGCCAAAGAAGACGCTGATCTGCTGTTGCTGGGGCAAATGGCACCGGAGATGCGCGACAATCCGGACCTGAGCCTATTGCTGCAACGCCAGCGCGACATGCTGGTACAGCCTTATGGCAATTCCGCCATCGATGCCAACAATCGCCGCGGCCCGTCGCCTGATCAGCGCAACAAACCGGCCAACCGCACAGAGGTCACGGCCCAGGCACCGATTGCAGCCATTCTGGGCATGCAGTCACCGCACCATGACCAGCGCAGCATCGTTGCACTGCTGGGCAATGACGACGCCGACTACAACCTGCTGCGTGATGCCATCGGCGACAGCGGCAAACTGGATGCCGTGGCAGGCTCTGTTGCGCTGATTCGCAGCAGCGGGGTTTATAGCCAGCTGGTGGGTGACCAGTACTACGTGGGTAACCTGCCGTGGTACCTGCTGCTGTGGTATCAACTGTCCGAGCACCCGGTGTTGCTGGCGGTACTGGCGGTCATCAGCGTTCTGCTGACAGCCTTCCTGCTGTGGCGTGCCCTGAGCTGGGCAGCCAATCGTCGCCTGCACAAGGATGACTGAGACCATGGGACGCCTTGCTGCACTGGCCCTGTCCGTGACCCTCGGCGCCTTGCCCCAGGTGGTGAGCGCTGCTACCTGTAACTGGCCCGCCTGGGACAGTTACAAGAAGGCGATGATGAGCGCCGACGGACGCATTATCGATAGCTCCTCGGCGCAGCTGATCACCACCTCCGAGGGGCAAAGCTACGGGCTGTTTTTTGCCCTGGTGGGTAACGACCGGCAAGGTTTCGCAAAGATTCTCGACTGGACCCGCAACAACCTGGCCCAGGGCAATCTTGATAAGCATCTGCCCGCGTGGCAGTGGGGACAGTCCAAGAGCGGCAAATGGCAAGTGCTGGATAGCAACAACGCCAGCGATTCCGACCTGTGGATTGCCTACAGCTTGCTGGAGGCCGGGCGGCTGTGGCAGTGGCCGGCTTATATCGCGCAAGGGCAAAACATGCTCTGGCGCAGCGCCGCCCAAAGCCTGCGCACGTTGCCCGGGCTGGGCCTGATGCTGCTGCCCGGTGATGTGGGGTTTGACAGCGCTCAAGGCTGGCGCCTGAACCCCAGCTATATGCCGCCCCAACTGCTGGCCCGCTTTGCCCAGATCTCACCGGTCTGGGCCGAGCTGGCAAGCAATCAGCAACGTCTGCTGATCGAAGGTTCGCCCAAGGGTTTTGCCCCTGACTGGCTGCTGTGGCAAGCCGCAGGCGGCTGGGCCCCGGACCCCAAGGATGGCAGCGCGGGGGACTACGATGCGATCCGCGTCTACCTGTGGCTCGGCATGCTGGCCCCGGACGCGGCCAATCGCCAGACCCTGCAACAGCACTTTGCCCCCATGGTCAATCTGACCCGGACCCTGGGTTATCCGCCAGAGAGCGTAGATGCCATAACCGGCACCTACACCGGCACCGGTCCGGTAGGTTTCTCGGGGGCCCTGTTACCGCTGCTCGCCAGCGCCGATTCACCGGCGCTGGCGGTCCAGCAGGCTCGCGTGCAGCAAGACCCGCCCGCGGCCGATGCTTATTACAACCAGTCGTTGCTGTTGTTCGGCCAGGGCTGGGATCAACAACGCTATCGCTTTGACAAGGATGGTCGGCTCAGTCCTGCGTGGGCGAACACATGCAAAAATTAACGACATGGGCGTTATTGCTCAGCGGTTTTTCCACTGCGGCCATGGCCCAGCCAGTCAGCGTGCAGGATCAGCAACAGTGGTTGCTGGAGCAGGTGCGGATCGGTGAAGCCTTGTACCGCGAAGATCTGGTGCGCGACTCATTGGCGCGCCTGAGCCTGATCGCACCGAACAATCCCCAAGCGCTGGTGGCCTCGATCCGCCAGGCCTTGCTGGACAAAAACCCGGGGCTGGCAAACCAGCGCCTTGCACAATTGCAAAGCATCGCGCCCGACTCGCCAGCGCTGCGCCAGGCCCAGAGCCTGATGAAACTGCAAGACCCGCAAAGCCAGAAAGCCCTGCAGCAGGCCCGCCTGTTTGCCGCCGCAGGCCGCCCGGAAGAAGCTGCCACAATTTTCGAGCAACTGTTTGGCAATGCGCCTCCGGATTTCGCCACCTCACTGGAATATCTGCGTATTCGCAGCAATATCCCCGGCCAACGGCCCAGGGTGATCGAACAACTGCGCGCACTGGATAGCCAGTACCCGGGTAACGTGGGGCTGCGCCAAACCCTGGCCGACTTGCTGTTCCGTGAGAATCGGGCACCTGAAGCGCTGGTGGTGCTGCATCAACTGTCAACCGACCCACTGGCCAGCAACGCCGCCGCCGAGCGCGAATATCAGTACCTCAATGGCCAGCCCGTGAATCGCTCTACCGCCCAGGCCTGGCAGGCTTTTGTCAATCGGTACCCGGCCTCCCCGCTGCTTGGCGAAGCCAGCAAAAATCTGCAGACCCAACAGCATTTGCTTGGTGATCCGGCCTGGCAAGCAGGCGCACAGGGCAAGCAGATGATTGATCAGTCCCGTAACCCTGTGGCCGCCGAAGGTCTGCTGCGCCGTGCCATCAAGCAATATCCCGAGGACCCGACGCTCTACGGAGCATTGGGTATGGCCCTGTTTCGCCAGGGCCGCTATCAGGAGTCCAGTGCCAATTTCGCCACCGCGCGGACCAAGGATCAGGACACGTCCAATATCAGCAAATGGCAAGACCTGATGGACGCCAGCCGTTATCGGATGCTGCTCAGTCAAGGCGACAAGGCCCTGGAGCAGAACAACCTGGTCGCTGCCCGCAACGCTTACCAACAAGCGCGCAAAGCCAAACCTGCGGATGCCGACCCGCTGATCGGGCTGGCCAGCGTTGCCCGTGCCGGACACGATGATATCCAAGCTGAAGCCCTGCTGCTGCAGGCCCGTCGCCTGGAACCCGGCAATGGCAGTGCGGTGCGCGGTCTGGTGCGCCTGTATACCGCCCAGTCACCGGACAAGGCCAAGGCCTTCCTCAATAGCCTGCCCCCTGCCAGTCAAAGGGAATTCGCCGGGTTGCGCCAAAGCTTGGAGCTGGACGAGCTCAATCGCCAGGCCGATGCCGCCTCTGAGCGCAAGGACTGGCCCCAAGTGGTGGCGCTGCTGAGCAAAATCCGCAACTTGACCCCCGATGAACCCTGGCTGACTTATCGCCTGGCCAATGCCCAGCGCGAAATCAATCAACCAGGCGCCGCCGACGCCAGTTTCAAACAGCTGATGCAGCGCCAGGGCAAAAATCCGCAGGCGCTTTACGCTTACGCGCTTTACCTGTCGAGCACCGAGCGCGATGCCAGTGCCTTGAGCACGCTGGAACTGTTGCCCAGGGCGCAATGGACTGACGACATGGTTCAGCTCGATGCGCGCTTGCAGCGCAACGTGCTGGTGGCCCGGGCCGACAGTCTGCGCGCAGCCGGCCAGGAGCCCCAGGCGATTGCCCTGCTGATGCAAAACCCCGACAACGACGACCTGATGACCGTTGGCAGATGGGCCCAGGAACGCGGCGACTTTACCCAGGCGCAAAAGCTGTACAGCCAGGTGCTGAAGAATGAACCTGGCGACATCAATGCGCAGTTGGGACAAATCGAGAGCCTGATTGCCAGTAAGCAACTGGCCCCGGCCCGTCAGCAGTTGGCACAGTTCAAGCCGGCTCCGGGCGTGGTCTTGACCCCTGCGCAGCAACGCCGGGTGGCCAACGCCTGGTCCGACGTGGGTGAGCCGGGGAAAGCCCGGGCCATGTACGCCGAGCTGCTGAAGACGCCCCAGGCCGACCCGTTGATGTACCGCGATGCAGCGCGCCTGATCTCCGCGACTGAGCCGCAGCAAGCCCTGGACTATTACGCCAAAAGCATGGCCGGTGCCGGGTTGCTGCCAGCGCAGCAGGCCAGCCCGCGGGACGATCGCGCCATGACCATGGCCAGTCGTGAAAAAGACGATGACCAATGGCTGGCGAGCAGCCTGCGCAGTGACGTGGATGAACTGTACCAGCGACAAAATCCGACGCTGCATCTGTACACTGATTACGGCTGGCGCTCGGACAATGCCTCCCAGGGCACCTCGGATACGGACACCCGGACCACCATCCTGCAACTGGATTTACCGATTGCCGATGGCACCGGCTTTATGCGGGCCGAGCAGATCAACATGGATGCCGGGGCTTTCAAAGCCGACCCGGACGGTCTTGTCCGTGAGAACTATGGCACCTGCGGGGTAGCCGTAAGGCGCAAAGGCACCGACGGACCGGACTTCTCGGGCTGTGAGGACCGCTCGCAATCGGCCAATGGCACCATGCTGGCGGCTGGCTGGAAGAATGAGACATGGAACGTTGATATCGGCCGCACGCCGGATACGTTCAAAGTGCCTAACTGGCTCGGCGGCGTGGCCTACAGCAGCAAGATCGGCTCAGTGGGCTGGACGCTGACCGGATCGCGCCGGCCTTTGAGCAACTCGATCCTGTCGTACTCCGGTGCGACCGACCCCAATACGGGCGTGACCTGGGGGGGTGTGACCTCTAACGGCGTGACCCTGAGCCTGAGCCACGACGAAGGCGGTGTTGACGGCGTGTGGGCCAGTCTTGGGCAGCATTGGCTGGTTGGCAAGAATGTCGAAGACAACCACAAGAACACCGCCATGGCGGGCTATTACTATCGCCTGGTGGAGCGCGCCGATGAACGCATGCGCACCGGTCTGACCGTGATGTACTGGAGCTACGACAAAGACCTGAGCGAATACACCCTGGGCCAGGGCGGGTATTACAGTCCCCAGCAATACTTCTCCATCGGCGTACCGCTCAACTACGCCTTTCGTACGCCTAACTGGTCTGTATCCCTGGAAAGCTCGGTGGGCTGGTCGTACGCCCAAACCAAGTCCAACGACCTCTACCCTCTGAGCGGGCTGAACGACAAGCTTCTGCACGCAGTGGATCAGGCCGGCTACGAGCTATCGGAAGGGTTGGGAGAGACGTCGGGAGGCAACAGCAATGGCATCGGCATTCGCCTGCAGGGCCTGGTAGAACGCCGGCTGACGGACAATCTGGTGCTGGGCGGTGGCTTGCTCTATCAACACAGTGAAGGCTACGCCCCAAGCCGGGCGATGCTCTACCTGCGGTATACGTTTGACACCTGGCAGGGCAACTTGCCGATGCCGGTGCAACCGTTGATACCGTATGCGGACTTCAGATAGCTGATGCGCATGCTCTTTTTTGTTGTGGGAGCTGGCTTGCCGGCGATGCGGATAACGCGGTTCATCATGTAAACCGCGTCGCCGCCATCGCGAGCAAGCTCGCTCCTACAGGTACAGGCCGGTGTTGAGCATGCTGTTTTTGGTGTGGGAGCCGGCTTGCCGGCGATGCGGGTAACGCGGTTCTTCAGGTAAACCGCGTCACCGCCATCGCGAGCAAGCTCGCTCCTACAGGTATAGGCCGGGGTTGGGCATGCTGTTTTTGGTGTGAGAGCCGGCTTGCCGGCGATACGGATAACGCGGTTTATCAGGTAAACCGCGTCGCCGCCATCGCGAGCAAGCTCGCTCCTACAGGTACAGGCCGGAGTTGGGTATGCTGTTTTTTGTTGTGGGAGCCGGCTTGCCGGCGATGCGGGTAACGCGGTTCGTCAGGTAAACCGCGTCGCGGCCATCGCGAGCAAGCTCGCTCCTACAGACCGCGGTTGGGCATGCTGTTTTTTGTTGTGGGAGCCGGCTTGCCGGCGATGCGGGTAACGCGGTTCATCATGTAAACCGCATCGCCGCCATCGCGAGCAAGCTCGCTCCTACAGGTACAGGCCGGGGTTGGGCATGCTGTTTTTGTTGTGGGAGCCGGCTTGCCGGCGATGCGGGTAACGCGGTTCTTCATGTAAACCGCGTCACCGCCATCGCGAGCAAGCTCGCTCCTACAGGTATAGGCCGGGGTTGAGCATGCTGTTTTTGGTGTGGGAGCCGGCTTGCCGGCGATGCGGGTAACGCGGTTTTTCAGGTAAACCGCGTCGCCGCCATCGCGAGCAAGCTCGCTCCTACAGGCCGGTGTGGGAGCCGGCTCTTAACCTTTGGCCGGGGTACGCATGGTCACGAACTCTTCGGCTGCGGTCGGGTGCACGCCGATGGTTTCGTCGAAATGCTGCTTGGTGGCACCGGCCTTCAAGGCAATTGCCAGGCCCTGGACGATCTCCCCCGCCTCTGGCCCGACCATGTGGCAGCCCAGCACTTTATCGGTGTCGGCATCAACCACCAGCTTCATCAGTGTGCGTTCCTGGCACTCTGTGAGGGTCAGTTTCATCGGCCGGAAGCTGCTCTCGAAAATCCGCACCTGGTGCCCGTCTTCAATCGCCTGCTCTTCGCTCAAGCCCACGGTGCCGATATTCGGCAAGCTGAACACCGCAGTCGGGATCATCTTGTAGTCCACTGGGCGGTACTGCTCAGGCTTGAACAGACGCCGTGCCACGGCCATGCCTTCGGCCAGTGCAACCGGCGTCAACTGTACCCGGCCAATCACGTCGCCAATCGCCAGAATCGACGGCTCGGCGCTTTGGTACAGCTCGTCCACTTCAACAAAACCGCGCTCGTCGAGTTTGACCCCGGTGTTCTCCAGCCCCAGGTTATCGAGCATCGGACGACGTCCGGTGGCATAGAACACGCAATCGGCAACCAGCTCGCGGCCATCTTTGAGGGTAGCTTTGAGGCTGCCATCCGCCTGCTTGTCGATACGGGCAATATCGGCGTTGAATTGCACGTCCATCCCGCGCTTGATCAACTCTTGGTGCAGATGCTTGCGCACCGCTCCGTCGAAACCGCGCAAGAACATCTCGCCGCGATACAGCAACGAAGTCGTGGCGCCCAGCCCGTGGAAAATCCCGGCAAACTCCACCGCAATGTAACCACCGCCCACGACCAGTACACGCTTTGGCAACTCTTTAAGAAAGAACGCTTCGTTGGAGCTGATCGCGTGTTCGTGACCCGGGATTTCAGGGATCTGCGGCCAGCCACCGGTAGCAATCAGTATGTTCTTGGCGGTGTGGCGCTGACCGTTGACCTCCACTTCGTTGGGACCGGTCAGTCTGGCGTGGCCTTCGAGCAGGGTCACGCCACTGTTGACCAGCAGGTTACGATAGATACCATTGAGACGATGAATCTCGCGGTCCTTGTTGGCGATCAGGGTTGGCCAGTCAAACTTCGCCTCGCCCAGGCTCCAGCCAAACCCCGAAGCCTGTTCGAAATCCTCGGAAAAATGTGCGCCGTAGACCAGCAGCTTTTTGGGTACACACCCGACGTTGACGCACGTACCGCCCAAATAGCGGCTTTCCGCTACCGCGACTTTGGCACCGAAACCTGCAGCAAAACGGGCCGCGCGCACACCGCCGGATCCCGCACCAATTACAAACAAATCAAATTCGTAGGCCATTTCTATCTCCTGGGCAGCTCATCAGCATAATCACTTCAGCGCGATTGACCAGCACCGGTGCTGACGAATGTAAAAAAACGAAAAAACCACCCGCAGGTGGCTTTCTCTTGAAACGTTACAGACGGGCTCTGTTAGTAAGCTTTGCCCGTTTTGTAGAAGTTCTCGAAGCAGAAGTTGGTGGCTTCGATGTAGCCTTCAGCACCACCGCAGTCGAAACGCTTGCCTTTGAATTTGTAGGCAATTACGCAACCGTTTTGCGCCTGTTTCATCAAGGCGTCGGTGATCTGGATCTCGCCACCTTTACCCGGCTCGGTCTGTTTGATCAGCTCGAAAATATCCGGAGTCAGGATGTAGCGACCGATAATGGCCAGGTTCGAAGGAGCATCTTCGGGCGCCGGTTTTTCAACCATGTTGCGCACGCGGTACAGGTCGTCGCCAATCAGGTCGCCAGCGATAACGCCGTACTTGTTGGTTTCCTGGGGATCAACTTCCTGGATCGCAATGATGGTGCAGCGATACTGGTTGTACAGCTTGACCATTTGCGTCAGAACACCGTCGCCTTCCAGGTTGACGCACAGGTCGTCCGCCAGTACTACGGCAAAGGGTTCGTCGCCGATCAGCGGGCGGCCGGTCAGAATCGCGTGACCCAGGCCTTTCATTTCGGTTTGACGGGTGTAAGAGAAAGAACATTCGCTCAGCAGGCGACGGATACCGACCAGGTACTTTTCTTTATCTGTGCCCTTGATCTGGTTTTCCAGCTCGTAGCTGATATCGAAGTGGTCTTCCAGTGCGCGCTTGCCACGTCCGGTCACGATGGAGATTTCGTTCAGGCCAGCGTCCAGTGCTTCTTCAACCCCGTACTGGATCAGTGGCTTGTTCACCACCGGCAGCATTTCTTTAGGCATGGCTTTGGTCGCTGGCAAAAAGCGAGTGCCGTAACCGGCTGCTGGGAACAAGCATTTCTTGATCATATGAGTCCTTAAAAGGGCTGTACGTTCGAATTTTGGCGCAGTCTAATCAGGCGGCTTCGAGCTTACAATGCCTCCCGATAGCAAACTGATGCCAACATAGAGAAAATTTGCGCCAGTTAGTTCACTTATTGCCTGTTTTTCTAATCGCCACTGCTCCACATGACCTGTGGACCAGCCCGTACGGGCTCTGAAGCAGTGTGGGCAAACTGGCATTACTCGAGCTTTAAGCCCTGAATAAGCGCTATTATTACGCCCATTCCCCCGCCAACAAGGCCACTGCACCATGTCCGCCACAACAAACAGCATCAACGGTTACCTGATAAAAAATCTCAGCCCGAATCAATGGTGGATTACCGACTCGGCTGACGAGCAAGTCGCCGGTCCTTTTGAGTCGGAACAGGCCGCAGTAGAGGTTGCCTCTGTACTCCAGGATCAGCCAGCACCCGCAGCCCGTCGACGCAACAATAAATCCTGACCCCTAACTCTCGAAGACTGACCCTGATGAATAAGCCCCTGACGCTTCTTGCACTATTGGTTCTTGGCGGCTGTGCCACTGCATCCAGCACCTATCTGGTGGATGGCAAGCAAGGACTGAGCATAGACTGTTCTGGCGAGGCCATGTCCTGGGCCAAGTGCTACGAAAAGGCTGACGCCTCCTGTGCCGGGACCGGCTACAGCATTGTGGGAACTGACGGCTCACCGGTGGCGGACAATAGTCAGAAAACCTTGGGAGTAGATGTGGGCAATTTCAACAGCAGAAATATTGTGGTGGTGTGCAAGTAGTTTGCTCAGGACAGACCTTGGAGATACCACTGCCCACAGCAATAACCTACCGCTAACGCCAAGCCCCGGCTTGCTGTCTGAACGCCCTCTGCACTTGCACCGGGTTTAATCCCGGGCACAAAAAAACCTGACACCGCAAGCAGCAGCCGTCAGGTTTTACAGAGGGGACAGTGGGCCCGGATTGCCAGCGATCAACCAGAAATACAATGGGTTGCGGCTTTGCGGATATCTCCCGGACGCACCGGCACGTTGGACATGCTTTCATAGACCTTGATGCTGCTGCCGCCGGAACGCTCTTCAATATCAATCACGGCTGTAGGATTCGACGTCAGCTTTTGCGGGACGATGATTCGTAAACCTTCTTTATGCGGCTCAATTTGTGGCGCCCTTCGAGTACTGGACAGTTGTTGTACCAGGCACTGAGCGTACGCATCAGGCTTCTTGCCTGATATCACACTCATGGTGGGCAGCGTCTGTTCTATATCCGTGACTGATGCACAGCCACCCAAAACCAGCATTGCCAACAGAACGCCCCGCTTCATACATTTCCTCCGTTAAAGATCCTACGACAGTGGATCTCCAGGTTTTCTCCCCGGCCACAGGGAATAAATATTCAATTGTGGCGAATTATCCGCGTTTTGCGTCAGACTTGTCTGCATCGAGGCATAATATGCGGCTTTAGTCTCCTTTTTGGACTAAAGCACATGCTATCTTGCTGATTTTTCAGCTAAAGCCCTCCCCTTGGAGCCCCCATGAAATTTATTCACCAGCGCGAGCACCTTAACGAAGACGACATTGTCGTCATCGAGTGCTCTCAACCCTGCAATATTCGCCTGATGAGCGACGCACATTTTCGCAGCTTCAAAAATGGTGGCCGTCACTCCTACCACGGCGGCGCATTCAAGGATTTCCCGGCCAGAATCACGGCACCCAGCACCGGCTTCTGGAACATCACCATTGATACCGTTACCAGCCGGGCGATTAGCGTGACCCGCAAGCCAAGCTTCCAGCCTACGATCAAGATCGTGCGTCGCTCCAGCTCCAAACTCCGCTAAGCCTGACATCCCCGGCCTTCAAAGACAGGAAATATTGTGGACACTACGCGTAACACCACTAAATACGTGATCAAGTACAAACTCAACGGCGAGCGTCGTTTCGAGTTTGCACAGCTACCCACCGGCTCCGATGAAGAAGCCCGCGCAGCGCTTGAAATCATTCACGCCGGCTCGGACGACAAGATCACTGATGTCAAAGCGAGCAAGCCGCTTTAACCAATGACTCTCGACCTGTTTGCTGACGAGGACCTGCAGCAACCCGCCCGACTGCAAAGCATCAGCGAGCAGGGGTTTGTGCTTCACGGGTTTGCCTTGCCGTGGGCCGAGGCACTCTTGCAGGCTCTGGCCGGCGTCTTGATCCAGTCACCTTTTCGGCACATGCAGACGCCCGGCGGTTTCACCATGTCGGCGCGCTTGAGCAGCTGTGGCGAATTGGGCTGGACCAGTGATTGCAATGGCTACAGTTACAGCCCGGTCGACCCGTTGCGCAAGCAGCCCTGGCCTGCCATGCCCGACACCTTCCTCGCGCTGGCCGAAGCGGCCGCAGGCGCAGCAGGCTTTGAACATTTCGTCCCCGATGCCTGCCTGATCAATTGCTACGTCCCCGGGGCAAAAATGTCTCTGCATCAGGACAAAAACGAACGCTCCCTTGAAGCGCCCATTGTCTCGATCTCTTTGGGGTTGCCGGCTGTTTTTCAGTTTGGCGGCTTTGAGCGCAGCGACCCGGCACAACGCATTTCCTTATTTCATGGTGACATCGTTGTCTGGGGTGGCGTTGACCGCCTGCGCTACCACGGTGTGCTGCCAATCCAGCCGGGGCAGCACCCGGTATTGGGAGAACAACGCATAAATATCACTCTGCGCAAGGCAGGCTGAGTCACGGGGCACTGCGCCAGACAGCAAAACGCTATGTATTTTTTTATATACCGTTTATCTTCCTAGCGCCCGATACAACTCAATAAAGATGGGCCGCCCTCGCCTCTAACGGAGTTTCGTCATGAATGTACGCGTTCGATCCTTTACCCCCGGCGCACTTGCTGCACTGATCGGGTGTCTCGCTGTCACCGGCGCCCAGGCCGATGAAGTGCAGGTGGCGGTGGCAGCCAACTTCACCGCACCGATTCAGGCTATTGCCAGCGATTTTGAAAAAGACACCGGGCACAAGTTGATTGCCGCGTATGGCGCCACCGGACAGTTCTATACCCAGATTAAAAACGGTGCTCCGTTCGAAGTTTTTCTGGCGGCCGATGACAGCACCCCCGAGAAACTCGAAAAAGAAGGCGACATAGTTCCTGGCTCCCGTTTCACCTATGCCATTGGCACTCTGGCCTTGTGGTCTGCCAAGGACGGCTATGTCGATGATGCCGGCAAGGTGCTGGAAAAAAACCAGTTCAAGCATTTGTCCATTGCCAACCCGAAAGCGGCACCTTACGGCCTGGCAGCAACACAAGTGCTGGCTAAACTGGGCCTGACCGACAAGGTCAAGGACAAGATTGTTGAAGGCCAGAACATCACCCAGGCTTATCAGTTCGTGTCCACAGGTAATGCCGAGCTGGGTTTTGTCGCCCTGTCGCAAATCTTTAAAGACGGCAAAGTCAGTCATGGCTCTGCGTGGATCATCCCCGAGACCATGCATGATCCGATCAAGCAAGACGCAGTGATTCTCAAGAAAGGCGAGAACAACCCCGCCGCCAAGGCCCTGACCGAGTACCTGAAAGGACCGAAAGCCGAGGCCATTATCAAATCCTACGGTTATCAACTGTAAATGACGCTCTCGAGTGCTGACTTCGCCGCAATCTGGCTGACCCTGAAACTGGCGTCACTGACCACGGTCATTTTGCTTCTGATCGGCACTCCCATTGCACTGTGGCTGGCCCATACCCGGTCACGGTTACGGGGACCGATCGGGGCAATTGTCGCCCTGCCTCTGGTGTTGCCACCCACCGTGATCGGTTTCTATCTGCTACTGGCGATGGGGCCCCATGGTTATGTGGGCCAGTTCACCCAGGCCATCGGCCTTGGCACCCTGACCTTCAGCTTCGCAGGCCTGGTGATAGGCTCGGTCATCTACTCCATGCCCTTTGTCGTACAGCCTTTGCAGAACGCATTTACGGCCATTGGCCCCAGGCCACTGGAGGTGGCTGCCACCTTGCGCGCCAATCCGTGGGATACCTTCTTTAGCGTGGTCCTGCCCCTGGCGCGACCTGGTTTTATCACTGCTGCAATTTTGGGCTTTGCCCACACCGTGGGTGAATTTGGCGTGGTCTTGATGATTGGCGGCAACATTCCCGAGAAAACCCGGGTGGTTTCAGTACAGATCTACGATCACGTCGAAGCCCTGGAGTATGCACAGGCACACTGGCTGGCTGGCGCAATGCTGGTGTTTTCGTTTTTGGTGTTACTGGCGCTGTACTCGAGCCGCAAATCTCAAGCAAGCTGGAGTTGAGCATGACCTCGCAGATAAATGTCCGGCTGCAACTCAGTTACCCGGGATTTGACCTGGACCTGGACCTGCAACTGCCCGGCAAGGGGGTGACGGCACTCTATGGCCATTCCGGCTCGGGGAAAACTACCTGCTTGCGCTGCATAGCCGGACTTGAACGTGCCGGCCAGGCCTTTGTGCAAATCAATGATGAAGTCTGGCAGGACACCCAGAGCAATCTGTTCGTACCGGTACATAAACGCGCACTGGGTTACATCTTTCAGGAAGCCAGCCTGTTCCCGCACCTGTCGGTGCTGGCCAATCTGGAGTTCGGACTGCGGCGCATTGCGCGCAATGAGCGGCGGGTGGACCTGGCCCATGCCACCGAATTGCTGGGCATTACCCACCTGCTGCAGCGCACGCCCAATAATTTGTCCGGCGGCGAACGCCAGCGGGTCGGTATCGCCCGGGCGCTACTGACAAGCCCGAAGCTATTGCTGATGGACGAGCCGCTGGCGGCTCTGGACAGCCAGCGCAAGCGTGAAATCCTGCCCTATCTGCAACGTCTGCACGCCGAGCTGGATATTCCGGTGCTCTACGTGAGTCACTCCCAGGACGAAGTTGCACGTCTGGCTGACCATATGGTGTTGCTCAGTGAAGGCAAGGCGCTTGCCAGTGGTCCGATCGGTGAAACCCTGGCCAGGCTTGATCTACCCCTTGCTCGGGATGACGACGCCGGGGTGGTGATCGAAGGCAGGGTCGCTGCTTATGATGCGCACTACAACCTGCTGACCCTGCAACTGCCAGGCAGCACGCAACACCTGAGAGTTGCCCATGGGCCGCTGGCAGTCGGCCAGACGTTGCGGCTCAAGGTACAGGCCCGCGACATCAGCCTGAGCCTGGATCCCAGTGAGCACAGCAGCATTCTCAACAGCCTGCAGGCCACCGTCATCAGCGAAACCGGGGCTGATAATCAGGCCCATGTTCTGGTGCGGCTGGATGTGGATGGCTGTGCAATGCTGGCCCGTATCACCCGCTACTCCCGTGACCAGTTAAACCTGCATCCGGGGCAAAACCTCTGGATACAGGTTAAATCGGTAGCGGTATTAGTCTGAGTGATTGCCCTGCCAAGGTTCACGGCGGCGTTGCATGAGGTATCGCGCCGTTGCAATGGTCAGCCCCAGTAACAGCCCCACTGCCAGACCCAGTCCGATGATCAAGGCCTTTTTCGGCTTGATCGGATCAATCGGGGCTTGCGCCAGGCGGTCAATACTGACCAGCCCAAGTTGGCTCATATCGGTTTTCAAATTGCCCAGACGTGCCACTTCTGCGCGCAACGGATCGATGTTTTTCAGGAACAGGTCTTCGTTGGTACGCCTGCCGAGCATTTCGACCTGACGGTTGGTCTCAAGCAGCTGCAGTTCCTTGCCGATCTCCGAAACTCTTTTGTCCGTAAAATCATCAGAGGTGCGCTTGAGCAAGGCTGCGCGCTCTGCTTGCAGCGCCTGAGTACCCATGAAGTACAGCGGCGTAGCCTGTGAAGTGATTTCAGTGCGCATGAGATTGGAGGACCCGCCTTGAGCCACATCACCCATCGACGAGGGAGTGGTCGGACGGCTGATACCCAATGAGGTGGCGATGGCAATGGCTTCGTTCAACTGCGCAATGCGTGAATCGCGTTCGGCTCTGAGCTGCAAGCGCAAGGCCTTTAATTCGTCCTTGAGTTTTGCCGACTTGACCTTGTCTGACTCGGTCAGCGCAGCAATCTCACCCTCTTTATCGGACTGGTAGGCTGAACGTGCAGCATTGATCTTTCCGTCCAGCTCCCTGAGCCGGTTATTGATGATGACTTTCAGGTCGGCACTGATTTGCTCACGCTGGCTATTGATAGCGTATTCAACAAAACCGTTGAGGATCTCAACGCCATTGAGCGTATCCGGATAGGTAATTTCCAGTTTGATATACGGGCTCAATGAAGCCGCTTGCTTCGGATCGGGCTGGATCAGAGTGATCGCATCACGATTGAAAATCTCAAAACTTTGCTCAAGCGTACGGCCTTTGCGTGCCAGCGGCTTGAACAACTCTTCATGGGAGCGGAAGTAACTGTAGCGAGTGTCGTAGGACTCCAGTGCCGAACCGATCTTGAGCAACGCGTCTCGAGGGGGAAGCGTGTAGACATCCGAACGGTTAAGCGCATCAAGCTCGTTGATGGCCGCAGGACGCAACAGGGAACTGGCCTGATAGACAGGCTGCGCCAACAGGACGTAGCCCAGGGCAATACAACCGGCAGCGCCCATGGCTCCCGCGATCAACTTTTTTTGCTGCCAGAACGAATGAAACAGGTCCAACAGATCGATCTCTGCGCTTGAGTTGCCTGTTCGCTGCTGCTCGGTTTTTTTCAAAGTATACGCCCTGTGAACTGAACTCCTTGGCGAGTTCACCTCTTGACAATTAACGCTTAACTGCGCCTTAAAAATAAGCGTAGTGTCTGACAGCCTATTAAGAGAAAAGATCCCTCTGCTTTAGAATCAACTACATACCAGAATGAAATCAAGGTTTATCTAGAGACTGGCTGTCGTTTTTTTCGATTAAATTACTTACTTCACACTTCCAATAATGTGCTACTGCTAATTTTCAGATTTCTCCTACGACGAAATATCATACTGATCCTGGCCAACTGCTTTTCTACCCGCTATCGCAGCAGTCCCACTGCTGACGCACCTGCGCCCACCGCCATGCTTCAGGGCATCCAGCCCGCAGCCATTACTGCCTGTACGCGCCCTTGGGTAGCGCTATCAGATGGCGGAATATTTTCACGGTCTGTGTAATTATTGCCGCCACAAAAAAGCACGATTACGTGTGAGGTAATAATCAGCATGGATATTTATCAGGCAATGCGGGTGTTTGTCCGTGTGGTCGAGACAGGCAGTTTTACCGCTGCGGCTCAGGCGCTGGGCTATTCCACAGCGCAAACCTCGCGCTTGCTGTCTGAACTTGAATCCTCGCTGCAAGCCAGGCTGCTGCAGCGCAGCACACGGCGGCTGGCATTGACGGAGGTAGGTGCGCGCTATCTTGAGCGCTGCCGAATGATTCTTGGCGAAATAGAGGACGCAAATGCCGAAGCGGCCGGTGCCCATCTGATTCCCCGCGGCCATTTACGCGTACAGTCCACCACCGGGCTGGGGATCCAGCTCCTGGCGCCACTGGTGGCCCGTTATTCGCAGCTGTACCCGCAGGTCGATGTCGATCTGACCCTGTCTCAACGTCAACCCGACTTGCTTGAAGAAGGCCATGACGTGGTGATCACGTTATCGGCCAACCTGCCCGACTCGGAAATGATCGGCCAGCAACTGGGGAGTATCTTCAGCGTCATCAGCGCCGCACCGTCCTACCTGCAAAGCCAGGGCACGCCCAAGACTCCCGACGACCTCAACCAGCACCGCTGCCTGCATCTGGTTGACCCGCTGTTTACCGACAGCTGGACCTTCCGCGATGATCAGGGTGAACAGTCGATTCGCCCCGGCAGCGTGTTTCAGGTCAACGTTGCTGAAGCGATGGCCCAGGCCGCCGAAGCCGGACTCGGGGTTTGCCTGTTGCCGGATTACGTGGCGGTCGGTTCCTATCAGCGCGGTGCGCTGGTGCGCCTGTTGCCTCAATACCGGTTGCACGAAAAAAGCATCTACGCGCTTTACCCCTCGCGACGCTTTCTGGATGCCAAGGTCAAAACCTGGGTCGAGTTTCTCAAGCAGGAAATTCCGAAGGTGCTTGATCAGCACCAGGCCATCGTCGATGACCCGGCGCATTGGGCATAGCGTCAGACTTACCCTTGCTGCAGTTGCTCGCGCAAGGCCTGGGCGGTGCGATCGAACTGCAGTGGGGTCACCGAAATCCCGCCCTGGGTGACAACCCGGGTTTCTGTATCGGCGGCTTCGGGGTGCTGGTGGCGGGTAATACTGAGCCAGTAATAGCTGGACTCGCGAAAGTCCGTGCGCTCGTTCACACTCACCCCGTCCATACGGCCATGGCCCTGGCGGGTGATCTGTACGGGGCCGGCCTGCTCGGGCGCAACGTCCGGGAAGTTGATGTTCAGGCACGCTGATTGCTCCCAGCCCTTGCCCAGCAACTGGCGAATCACCCCGGGCGCCAGTGTGCGGGCCGTGTCCCAGCGCACCGAGTCGCGACGGGTAAAGTACTGGCTCAGGGCAATGGAGGGGATGCCCAGCAACAGGCCGGTCATCGCCGCTCCCACCGTGCCGGAGTACAGGGTTTCGACCCCCAGATTGGCGCCTTTGTTGATGCCGGACAGCAATAGCTGCGGCGGGCTGTCCATCAACTGCTGCAAGGCCATCGCAACACAGTCGGCCGGGGTTCCGGACACAGAAAAACGCCGCTCGCCACGGGCAGTCACCCGCAACGGGTGATGGATGCTGATGGCGGTGGAAATACCGCTCTGGTCATGGTCCGGGGCGACCACCCAGACTTCGTCTGCCAGTTCCCGAGCCACAGCCTCAAGGGCCTCAAGACCCGGGGCGTCGATCCCGTCATCATTGGTAATCAAAATTCGTTGCAGTCGAGCGACCGTCATTCCTGAACTCCTTGTTGTTGGGGAGTCGCCCAGAACGGCAAGGCAAAAGCCCGGATTGCCCGGCTCGCAACTTGCCGCTCGACGCTCCTGCTAGATGCCCTGCAATGCCAGATCCATCGCAAAGTAGGTCAGAATCATGTCTGCGCCGGCCCGCTTGATCGAGCCCAGGCTTTCACGAACCACCCGCGCTTCGTCGATGGCTCCGGCCAGGGCGCCGAACTTGATCATCGCGTACTCGCCGCTGACCTGATACGCCGCCAGAGGTAGACGCGAGGCTTCACGGACGTCACGAATGATGTCCAGGTACGCGCCGGCGGGCTTGACCATCAACACGTCGGCACCCTCCTGCTCGTCCAGCAGCGACTCGCGAATCGCTTCGCGACGATTCATCGGGTTCATCTGGTACGACTTGCGATCGCCTTTCAACGCGCTGCCACCTGCCTCACGGAAAGGACCATAGAGTGCCGAAGCGAACTTGGTGGAGTACGCCATGATCGAAGTGTCAATAAACCCGGCAGCATCCAGCGCGCTGCGGATGGCCTGAACCTGACCATCCATGGCCGCAGAAGGCGAGATGAAATCAGCGCCTGCCGCAGCGGCGGCAACGGCCTGCTTGCCCAGATTGATCAGGGTCGCATCATTGTCCACGCCATGATCGTGCATCACACCGCAATGACCGTGGGAGGTGTACTCGCAGAAGCAGGTGTCACTCATCACGATCATTTCCGGGGCGGTATCCTTGCAGATACGGGCCATGCGCGACACCAGACCGTCTTCACGCCATGAATCGCTACCTGTGGCATCCAGATGGTGCGACACGCCAAATGCCATCACCGACTTGATCCCTGCACGGGCATAGCGTTCGATTTCGCCGGCCAGTTTGGACTCGGGAATACGCATCACACCCGGCATGCTGGTGATAGGTACGAAGTCGTCGATTTCTTCTTCGACAAAAATCGGCAGCACCAGGTCGTTAAGGCTGAATTCGGTTTCCTGAAACATGTCGCGCAGGGTTTGCGAGCGGCGCAGGCGGCGGGGACGAACAGAAGGGAACTGGTTAGGCATCATGGTTCCTGATGGGCAGGTTCATAGACAGACGAGCCTTGGCCAAGGCTCAATGGCGCAACAAATACAGGATTGACCCTGCAATTGCAAAACATCCGGCCGGCCTGCGGCCTGTTGTCGCAGGCAGTGACTGCAACCATGGCGCATAGGCTCCGGTTGTACATTTCGTAAAAAAGCGTAACATCGCCGACCATGATTCTTGAACAGCTCAAAGCCCTGGGTAATGACACTCGCATGCAAATGATGGAGTGGCTCAAAGACCCGCTCAGCAATTTCCCGCGCCAGGACCATGGCGATCCTGCAATCGGCGTGTGCGTGACCCATTTGCAGCACAAGGCCGGTCTTTCCCCTTCCACTGCTTCGGCGCACCTGGCCATTTTGCAGCGTGCAGGCTTTGTCCTCACCACACGCATCGGCAAGTGGACGTACTACCGGCGCAATGAGCAGGCGATAGATGACTTTGCGGCTAGGCTGAAAGTCGAGTTGTAATTTTTAACCGATCATTTCGTTATTTTGCGTAATGTGAAAACTTGAGGACATCCCGTGAGCATTAAAACTATCTTCGTTGAACCCGGCGGCGGTTATCCAAATGTGGTCGTTGGCAGCAGCGAAGCACGCGCACCTGACAGTGGTGAAATCACTGTACGTTTACATGCCAACTCCCTGAACTATCACGACTTCGCCGTGGTAAGCGGCATGTGGGGACCGAGTCAAAAACGTATTCCCATGGCGGATGGCGCCGGTGAAGTGATTGCCGTCGGCAGTGCGGTCAGCGAGTTCAAGGTCGGCGATTCGGTGGTCAGCACTTTCTTCCCGGAGTGGATCGACGGCACCCCGCTGGTTGAGGGCTTTGTCAGCGTACCCGGTGATGGCATCGATGGTTATGCCCGTGAGCAAGTCACAGCCAAGGCCACCTCGTTTACCCTCGCCCCCACCGGCTACAGCCACGCCCAGGCCTCTACCCTGACCACCGCAGGTCTGACCGCATGGCGCGCCTTGATGGCCGATGACTCGCTCAAGCCCGGCGACACGGTGCTGGTCCAGGGCACGGGCGGGGTTTCGATTTTCGCCCTGCAATTCGCCAAAATGGCCGGCGCCACCGTGATCGCGACCTCTTCCAGCGATGAAAAACTCGAGCGTCTCAAAGCACTGGGCGCTGACCACGTCATCAACTACCGCAAGGACACTGCCTGGGGCGAGACGGCCCGTGCGCTCACCGGCGGTCGCGGGGTGGACCACATCATCGAAGTCGGCGGTCCGGAGACCCTTGAACAGTCGATGATCGCCATTCGCGTGGCCGGGCATATCTCGATCATCGGTATTTTGAGCGGCACCAGCGGCGCCATGAACTTTGTCCCGGCACTGATCAAGCAAGTGCGTCTGCAAGGGGTACTGGTAGGAAGCCGCAGCCAGCAACAGGACATGGTACGGGCGATCAATGCCAGCGGCATGCGCCCGGTCATCGACCGGCACTTCCCGCTGAGCGAGATTGTCGAGGCGTTCAAGTACCAGGAAACCAACCAGCATTTTGGCAAGATCGTGCTGGACATCTGACCCCATCACCGGTGGCGCATTGACAGTGCGTCACCGGCTTCTCTAGATTCAGGCATTTACCCAGAGAGCTAAGCCTGATGAGTCTTGAATCTGTCCGCGCATTTTTCCTCGCCAAAGCACCCGACCTGCACATCATTGAGCTGGCCACCAGTACCGCTACCGTAGCTCTGGCTGCCCAAGCCCACGGCGTTGAGCCCGGCCAGATCGCCAAGACCCTGGCCTTTCGTGTCGGTGAACGCAATGTGCTGCTGGTTGCCCGTGGCGATGCGCGTATCGATAACAAAAAAATCAAGAATGCCCTGGGCAGCAAAGCCAAGATGCTTGATGCCGATACTGTCGTGGCCCTGACCAGTCACCCCGTTGGCGGCGTTTGCCCGTTCGGGCTGGCGACCGATCTGGCGGTATATTGCGACATTTCCCTTAAAGCCTTCACTGAAGTGATGCCTGCAGCCGGCGCTACCCACACCGCTGTGCGTATCAGCCCCGACCGAATGGCCGAACTGGTCAATGCCCAATGGGTCGATGTCTGCCAGGCCAGCCAAACCGAAGAGACCGTTTAAACCGCTCTATTACAGGGCTTACAGGGGCGCATGGCGGCTGTGCATATGGAAAATATGGATGCTATCGATTATCATTATCCACTTCATCTGCACCCTGCCTCGGCTTCAATAAACCAACAAATGCGTGGCCGGGTGCTTTTTTAAAGGACTAATTGAGGCGCCCATGCACCGCTTTTCTTTCAGCAAATCCTTGATTTGCGCCACCCTGGGGATTTTCACCCTGCCCGCTTCAGCGGCCTTTCAACCCGTATCCGAGGCCGCTCTGGCCGGTGAATCGGACAGATCCTGTCACTTCAACGCGGACACCAGCTACGACTGCACCTCAACCTATAGCTACACCATCCTCACCAATAACGGTCGCGAAATGATTTCGCGTATCGACTTCAGCTTCCCGGAGTCTGACCGCCTGGAAATAATCAAGGCCGAATCGACCCAACCGGGCGCCAAACCAGTGGCACTGGCTGACACACAAATCGACACCCGAATGGCACCGAACCCGGACCAGGGTTTTTTACGCTTGAAGCAAACCTCGATCGCCTTCCCCAACCTGCGAATCGGCACGATGGTGAGCTATACCCTGCGCGAACACATAGCAGCCAAGCCGCTGAGTCATGAGTTTCACTATGTGCTGATGTTCCCCCCCAATGCGGTGCGTATGGACCGTTTTAAAAACAGCTTCAGCGCTGAAAAGCCAATCGTGTGGCGCAGCGAAATGATGGAAGACTTCAGCTTTACTCCGTCGGCCGACAACAAAAGCCTGGTCATTGAACAGAAGGCACCGCGCTTCGTGAATTATGTCAATGAAGCCGGCAACGCTTATATTCGCCAGCTGCCAAGGGTTGAACTGGGCAGTTCGAGCAGCTTGCAGGATTACTTCGGCGATTTTGCCCGGCGCTACACCGAAATTACCGCAGCCAGACTGCCTGCCATCAGTGCCAGGGCAGTGGCCGGCCTTAAAGGCTTGCCGCCGGAGCAACAGGTATCGGGCCTGATGCAGCATATCCACGATAACTATCGTTATCTGGGCGACTGGCGAGCCAGCGATCGGGGCTATGTGCCTTTCACCCTCGCTGAAATCGAAGACCGCGGCTATGGCGACTGCAAAGACCTGGCGGTACTGCTCACAGCCATGCTCAACGCAAGCGGCATCGACGCGCAGACCACCTGGGTCAGCCGTGGCAACATGAGCCTGGGGTTGTTGCTGCCGGGCACCTCAGCACCCAACCACGCCATCGTACGGGCGCGGGTCAACGGTAAAGTCTGGTGGCTCGACCCGACCAATCCGGTGTTCTCGCCGGGGCGCTCCATGCCGGATATTCAGGATCGCTGGGCACTGGTGATAGACCCGCAAGGCGCAGTTCGCCGGGAACATATCCCGCAAGAAGAACCTGTTGTCAGCACCCTGGTACGGAAACAGGAACACTTCAACCCTGATGGCACCGCGCGCACCAGCGCCGACATCGAAATGAGCCAGATGCGCCTGATGAGACTGAGTGTGGCCGATAACCAGTCGGGTATTTCTGGTACCGACCAGGACCTTTGCGACCGGTTCAGCAAGGAACAGACCGATTGCACGATTACACGCTCAGCCACCGGGTTTGTGGTACCCCACAAGTATCAGGTCAAGGCCGAACTGACCGACCTGCGCCCATTGAAGACACTCTCGGGCCAAAGCGTGTACCAGCCCGCCTTCATGACTGAACGCTGGGATGATTTGGTCAATTACCGCCGCACCGGGCAAAAGGCCGATTTGTATCTGGAAGATCCTGAAACCATGGACTACGAGATCACCCTGTCAGGGCTACAGGTTGCGCAGAACATCAAGAGCTGCACCGTTCGTTCGCCCTGGTTCGACATGGACCTCAATGGCAAACAGGTCGAGGGCCATTACCGCTACCAGTACCGCCTGACACAAAAGCAACGCTGGCTGAGCCATGACGACATCATGAGCGGCCCTTTCGAAGCAATGCTCAAGGAAGCCAGAAACTGCAACGATCAGATGCAGCAAGTGGTGACACTGCAAACCGCGGCCTGAGTTAATCAAACAGCTGCAAAAAAGCCTGGCCCTCTTGCGGGGGCCAGGCTTTTTTTGAGTCCGCAATCAGGCGATCGCGGTATCCACCAACACCTGGGCTTCTTCTACCAGACGGCTCAGGTGCTCGTCACCGATAAAGCTCTCGGCGTAGATTTTGTAAATGTCTTCAGTGCCAGAAGGGCGTGCCGCAAACCAGCCGTTTTTAGTCATCACCTTGAGTCCGCCAATTGCCTGATCGTTACCGGGCGCATGACTGAGAATCCCGGTAATGTCTTCGCCGGCCAGGCTTGTGGATTTGACTTGCTCCGGCGACAGCTTGCCAAGCAGGGCTTTCTGTTGCGGGGTAGCCTTGGCATCGACCCGGGTCGAGAACGGCAGGCCCAGGTCTTCGGTCATTTGCTGATACAGCTGCGAAGGATCACGACCGGTACGGGCCGTCATTTCTGCGGCCAGCAGCGAAGGAATCAGGCCGTCCTTGTCTGTCGACCAGACACTGCCGTCCAGGCGCAGGAATGAAGCCCCGGCGCTTTCTTCGCCACCAAAGCCCAGCGAGCCTTCAAACAGGCCATCGGCAAACCATTTGAAGCCCACCGGCACTTCGTACAGGCGGCGGCCCAGACGGGCAGCAACGCGGTCAATCAGCCCGCTGCTGACAACGGTCTTGCCAACGGCTGCGTCTGCACGCCAGTGCGGACGGTTCTGGAACAGATAGTCGATGGACACTGCCAGGTAGTTGTTGGGGGCCAACAGACCGCCTGAAGGGGTAACAATGCCGTGGCGGTCATGGTCGGGGTCGCAGGCAAAAGCCACGTCGAAACGCTCTTTAAGGCCAATCAACCCCTGCATGGCATAGCTGGAGGACGGGTCCATGCGGATGCGCCCGTCCCAGTCCACACACATGAAGCGGAAGGTTGGATCTACCGAGGTGTTCACCACTTCCAGGTTCAAGCCGTAGTGCTCGCCGATCGCCGGCCAGTAGTTCACGCCCGCGCCGCCCAATGGGTCCACGCCAAGACGCAGGTTGGCGCCGCGCAGGGTATCCATGTCGATCACGTTCTTCAGATCGGCGACATAGGTATTCAGGTAGTCGTGACGATGGGTGGTGCCGGCCTTCAAGGCCTGTTCGTAGCTGATGCGTTTGACACCCGCCAGCCTGGCTGCCAGTAACTCGTTGGCCTTGGCCTCGATCCACTTGGTGACATCGGTATCGGCCGGGCCGCCGTTAGGCGGGTTGTACTTGAAACCGCCGCTTTCAGGCGGGTTGTGCGATGGTGTAATAACCACACCATCGGCCAGGCCTGAAGTCCGACCGCGGTTGTAGCAAATAATGGCGTGGGAAATGGCCGGCGTCGGGGTGTATTCGTCATTGGCGGCGATCATGGTTTCGACGCCATTGGCGGCAAACACTTCCAGCGCACTGGCACCAGCAGGCGTCGACAGTGCATGGGTGTCGATGCCGACAAACAGCGGACCATTGATGCCTTTCATCTGCCGGTACAGGCAAATGGCCTGGCTGATGGCCAATACATGCCACTCATTGAAACTCAGCTCAAACGAACTGCCGCGGTGACCGGAAGTACCAAAGGCCACACGCTGGGTGGCGATCGCTGCATCAGGTTGACCGGTGTAATAAGCGGTCACCAGTCGCGCAATATCGACCAGCAATTTCGCAGGAGCCGGTTTGCCCGCAAGAGGACTGAGAGTCATGCAAAACCTCGGGAAATAAATGATTCAGAGGAAAAAAGGCAGTTTACTGGCAGTTCGACACTGGCGCGAAGCAATCTATCCCTGCAAGTGCACCTGTTTTGCACTTAAATAGCCTTTTAGTTGTCAGATACAGCCCATAGATTCACCTGAACGACATTTTTCTGTTCTGAAATAAGGAAGCAGCATGAAACCACTCTTGATCAGCGCGGCCCTGGCCCTTTCGCTGAGTACGCTGTGCAGCGTCGCCAACGCCGCCAAACTTGAGGATGTGGCGCCCTACCCTAAAGCCGAAGCGGGCTATAGCCGACAAGTCATTCACCTGCCCAAGCAAAAGAATGAGGACGACTACAAAGTCCAGATCATTGCCGGCAAGACCCTGCAGGTGGACTGCAACCAGCAGCGTCTGGGCGGCAAGCTGGAAGAAAAAACCCTCAAGGGCTGGGGCTATCCGATGTATCGCCTGAACAAGGTCAGCGGGCCGATGAGCACGATGATGGCCTGCCCTGAAGGCAAGTCGCACCCCGAATTTGTCCCCGTGGTCGGCGATGGCTTCATGCTGCGCTATAACAGCAAGTTGCCGATCGTGGTCTACGTGCCCAAGGACATAGAAGTGCGTTACCGGATCTGGTCGGCCTCCAAGCAGATCAAGCAGGCGGTCAGCGAGTAAACAATCAATAACCCTGGCAGGGAGCGACGGCTGCGACAGGCATCTTTAAATGCGCGAGCCCTGCGGGCTCGATCGCAGCCTTCGTTCCTCGCCAGCGACTATGGCTCTGCTGACTATTGCAAGCCGACGCGATACAACGCGCCGTTGCTTTCATCGGTCAAGACATACAAATAACCGTCCGGGCCCTGGCGCACGTCCCGGATACGCGCGTTCAGACCGCCCAACAAGCGCTCTTCATGCACCACCTTGTCACCATCAAGCTGTAGCCGGATCAGGTCTTTATCGGCCAGCGCGCCGATAAACAGGTTGTGCTGCCAGGGCTTGAAGCGCTCCCCATCGTAGAACGCCATCCCGCTAATGCCCGGAGACTTCTCCCACACATGATGGGGGCCTGTGGTTCCTTCGGCTGTTTTGCCCCCGGCTTCAGAGATGGGCTGCGAAGAATAGTCAATGCCATGGGTCGCCAGTGGCCAGCCATAGTTCTTGCCGCGCTCGATCAGGTTGATTTCGTCGCCGCCTTTGGGGCCATGCTCATGGCTCCAGAGTGTCCCGGTCCAGGGGTTCAGGGTGGCACCCTGCTGATTGCGATGGCCAAATGACCAGATTTCCGGGCGTACCCCTTGCTGGCCCACAAAAGGGTTGTCGGGCGGGATTCGACCGTCAGGGTATATGCGCACCACTTTGCCCTGCAGCTTGTCGAGGTCCTGGGCAGTCGGTCGCTGATTATTTTCGCCAAGGGCAATAAATAAATAGCCATCACGGTCAAACACCAGACGTGAGCCGAAATGGTTGCCGGTTGACAGTTTGGGCTCCTGACGAAAGATCACCTCAAAGTTGCTGAGTTTGGTCAGATCATCCGACAAGCGCCCGCGTCCAACCGTGGTCCCCGCTTTGCCGTCCTCACCACCCCCTTCGGCGTAGGACAGGTACACCAGGCGATCCTCGACAAAACTCGGCGACAGCACCACATCCAGCAGGCCGCCCTGCCCTTTGGCCCATACCTGGGGAACACCGGATAGCGGGGCAGAAAGTTTGCCGGACGGGCTCACCACCCGCAGGTTGCCCGGAAGTTCGGTAACCAGCATGCCCTGCTTTTCCGGGAGAAAGGCCAGGGCCCAGGGATGTACAAGGCCTTCGACAACTGGCGTTGCAGTGACTGTTCCGGACTCGGAGGCAAAGGTGCGTTGGGCATCGGCATGGGCCATGACAGCCACATTGAGCAGCGAGGTGGCGCACAGCGTGGCCAGGGTTTTTCTCAACATTGGCTGATCCTTGTTCGATTAACGATTGTCCCGCGGCTGAAGCGATGGCGCCGTTGGCTTGATGGTCCGGGGTGGGGGCTGGCTACGCGGGTAGCCATTGCCGATTTGCCCGTTCTCAATGGACGGCTGGCGTACCACTGGGGCCGTCGACGGGCTTCGTACCGCTGGCGTTGCGGGGATCGTGCCCTGTCGGCTGTTGGGATTGATGCGTCGCAGCGTATTGTCTGCAGGCGCAGAATTGGGGCTCAGGGTGTTTTGCGCCACCCGCCCGGACTCTGAAGTCAAAGAGGTGCCGGCCTGCGCCTGGGCGACAAGTACAGCCCCCAGGAGCAAGCATAGATAGCTGGACCGGATAATATTCATCTTCGCCCCCATGGTTTGTTCATCTCATGGCTCCTGTGCGGGGCCGTTCACTGGCAGGCTCAGTCTTCAGGACCGATCTCGATGACCACTGATTCCCGGGCCTCCTCCAGCAACGCCTGACGGCAGACCTGATAGCAATCCTCGATATGGCCGTTGCCGACCATTTTCATCACCCCAAAACTGATGGTTGCGGCGACCGCCTGCCCCACAAACGGCACGAAGCGGATCACCGACTTGGTCGCCACCTTGGTGCCCATCTTGCGTACCAAGGACATGACCAGTGTCCGGCTGATGAATTTGCCGATGACTTCACTGCCGATCCCGGAAACCGCCACCACAATCAGGCGCCTGGACCGCGAGTCCAGCCGCTCGATCTGCTGCGGGGTCAGTCCGAACTTGCTGTTGATCGCCGGCAGCATTTCCACCAGCAACGCCACATCAGTGCCTATGTCGAGCCCGGGAATAGGGATGGCCGCGGCGCCTGCCGATACGGCCGAGCGTTTGGTGACCATGGATTTGCACTCGTCACGAATGCGATCAAGTTCGGCCAGTGACCTGATTAACATAAGTTACCCCCCGCCAATTAAAAATAACGCGAACCTAGTCTACTACGGCCTTCAGACCGCCAAGGCAGCCCTGCTTTTGATGTAGAGGATAGATGGGGCGAGAAATTCACAAGGCTGGAAAAGGTTTTTCGCCACGAACGGGCTCAGGCAGGAACAGAGGGGGTAAGCCTGTACTCTTGTGAAGTACAGGCCTGGCGCATTACACGTCTTTTTTGACTTTGGCCCACTCGGACTTGATTTTTTGTACGAAGGATTCTTTCGGCGTTTCCTTGCAGGCAGTGATTACCAGCGGGGTGATTTTGGCAACGCCGTCCACGTCCAGAACAGCATCCTCAACCTGGCCTTTCTTGTTCACTGCTTCACCCAGACCAACGGCGATCGGCTGATAGGTTTCATCAACCGCCAGGAAATCCGCGCACGTCCATTGCGCAACAGGCTGCTTGGCATCAGCTTGTGCCAGGCCCGACAGTGCGACAAGACTGACAGCGCTCAACAGCAGAATGTGCTTCTTCATATGAATATTTCCCTATTATCAAAAAGAGTTGATGTGTTTCTACCTGCCGCCAAGAACATAGTAGTGAATGCATTAGCTGTCAAAAAATCACTACAACTTATTTATTCTTTTAGCGCCTGAAACACCAGGGTTTTACATTTAAAAGACACACTAAACCTGAACGGATATCACGTTATCCGTTCAGTACCTTCAGCAACTAAGGTTCAAGTTTCGCAGGCTCCCGACACTGGGTAAGAATGCCTGCTGAATTGGCTATGGCGGGCCGTTTATTGAGAAAGAATGACCTTCATTGCCTTCTCCTTTGCCGCATTGCCGAACACCTCATAAGCCTGAAGAATGTCGTTGAGTGCGAATCGGTGGGTAATCAGCTGGCCGGCATCTACCTTGCCGGACTGCACCGTTTTCATGAGCATGGGCGTGGTGTTGGTATTGACCAGCCCGGTCGAAATGGTGACGTTCTGGATCCAGAGTTTTTCCAGGTGCAGCTCAACACTTTTGCCATGCACCCCCACGTTGGCAATGCTGCCTCCAGGGGCTACAACCGACTGGCAGGTATCGAAGGATGCCGGGATGCCCACCGCCTCAATCGCCACATCCACCCCTACCCCCTGGGTCAACTCGAAGATGCGTTCAACGGCATTCTGCGTGTTGATATCAATCACATGGGTAGCGCCAAAACGCTGCGCAACTTCAAGACGATTGGTGTCGCCATCAACCATGATCAGCAAGGCGGGCGAGTAAAATTGCGCCGTCAGCAAGGCGGCCATGCCCACAGGGCCCGCCCCGACTATCACCACACTGTCACCCGGCTTGACCTTGCCGGCGAGCACGCCGATCTCGAAGCCGGTAGGCAAAATGTCGCTGAGCATCACCAGCGCTTCTTCATCCGCGCCGGCGGGCACCGGGTACAGGCTGTTGTCGGCATGGGGAATACGCACATATTCGGCCTGGGTACCGTCAATCGTATGGCCCAGAATCCAGCCGCCGTCAGCGCAATGGGAGTACATCTGCCGCCGGCAGTTGGGGCAACTGCCGCATGAGGTGATGCATGAAATCAGCACATGATCACCGGGCTTGAAGTTGCGAATTGCCGGCCCTACGGCCTCGACCACTCCGACCCCTTCATGGCCCAGCACCGTACCTTTGGTGACCTCGGGTACGTCGCCCTTGAGGATGTGCAGATCGGTACCACAGATAGTGGTGTGCAAAATACGGACTATGGCATCGGTCGGCTTGTCGATGACCGGTTTGGCGATATCAGACCAGGCTTTTGCGCCTGGCCCCTGATAGGTGAGCGCTTTCATATGGGCTTTCCTTAGTCAGATCAAAAAACAACAGCAACTGGCGTTGATGTGACTCAAGCGCCAGCCCCCAAAGTCGTTCGATGCAGTTAAGCAGCCTTTTCTCCATACACCCTTGCCGCAGGTCATAAAGCCCCGGGTTAAGCATGCGGTCTGTCGCCTCTAGCCTTTGGACGACACCGAGAAATCGGTTTCGCCCCTGGCGTCGGACCTGAGTTCAATCTTGTAAGTCTTGCTGGTGCCACAGCCGGACACCTGCCAGGTTTCAACCGCTTTGCTGATTGACCCGGTGGGCGATTGCTCAACACTGGCAATCGTGGTGTCCACATTGCTGATGGACCTGCAGTGGGTCATTGCCGAGAACAGGCCCTGCACATTCACCAGCACATCCTTGCGCAGGACGGGGTCAGTGACCGACTGGCCGCTGAAGGGTGGGCTATGGGCGCAGCCCGTCAGGGTAGCGGCGGCGAAAACCATACTGATGAGGGCAAAGTGACACTTGTTCTTGATCTGCATATTCAATCCTTGAAACGGCTCCATGCCGTGCCTGACCCCGGCAGCCTAGCAGTATCGGAGCACCGCCGGTATCAGGCAGCGACCCTGCGCCATGAACTGAGCAGTGGCGACTCGCCCGGATAATATTATTCGGGCGAGTCGCGGCTTCGAAAAAGGCATGCAGTGGCACCGGAAGTTGAATACTCGGTGACAGTTTTTAAATATTCACCGCCCTTATCCATGGCCTGCTCTGCCATTAAGTAACATTAAACTTTACTGACTTTTATACCTTTGAAAAACAGCAGCAGTAACACCCCCGCCAATATTTCAAAACCGGCCACCATATACAGGCCTGCCGCCAGGCTACCGGTCTGGGTTTTAAGCCAGCCGATCATATAAGGCGCGACGAACCCTGCCAGATTGCCGATGCAGTTGATCAGGGCGATGCCCCCTGCTGCTGCAGTACCTGCCAGAAATGCACCCGGAATTGACCAGAACACCGGAAAAGCCGCAAGAATGCCCATGGCTGCAACGGTCAAGGCGATAAGTGCCAGTACTGCGTTACCGATAAACAGGCCAGTGCAGATCAATCCCAGCCCCGCCAGGATCGCAGCCATGGCGCAATGGATGCGGCGCTCGGCGCTCTTGTCAGAATGGAAGCCGTTCCACAGCATCGCCACAGTCCCCAAAATAAAAGGGATTGAGGAAAGCAGCCCGATGTTCATGGTGTCATTCACACCCAGGGACTTGATGACCGATGGAGTCCAGAACGCAATGGTTGCGTTACCGCTCACCAGGCAGAAGTAGACCAGTGCACACAACCACAATTTGGGATAACGCAACAGAGTCCGCAGGTCGCTGTGTTTACCCGGCGCGCTGTCCTCGCGGGCAATGGTAGCGGACACCATTTTGCGCTGTGCCGCCGTCAGCCACTTGGCATTCGCCGGTTTTTCCGGAAGATAGCGCAGCACCAGGAAGCCGGCGATAACCGACGGAATACCTTCCAGGATAAACAGCCATTGCCAGTTGGCCAGACTGCCGACACCCACCATGCGACTCATGATGAAACCGGCCAGTGGCCCGCCGACGACCCCGGCAATTGCGAAAGAGGTCATGAACATGCCGTTGATCTTGGCCCGCTGGGCCGCTGGAAACCAGTAAGTGAGGTACAACACCACACCCGGAAAGAAACCCGCTTCAAAGGCCCCCAGCAAAAACCGCAACACATAGAAGGACCAGGCACTTTCAACATAGGCCATGGCAATGGACGTCAGGCCCCACATGATGGTGATGCGCGCCAGGGTGCGGCGGGCACCGATTTTTTCCAGAAGCAGATTGCTCGGAACTTCAAAAAAGAAGTAGCCGATAAAGAAAATCCCCGCTCCCAGGCCGTAGACCGCCTCACTGAAGCCCAGGTCCTGCAACATGGAGAGTTTGGCGAAGCCGACATTCACCCGGTCGATCCAGGCCAGCACGAAGAGAAACACTAAAAACGGCAACAGGCGCCAGGCGATCTTTCGATAGACAGCACTGACTTCGGCCGCTACCGGGTCGAGGTCAAGCTCTGAAGCCATTGTTGTACTTGGGTTGCTTCGGTTCATAAGTCATCTCGTCAATACGTTGCGCAGTGAGCCGCCGCTGCCGATTTCCAGGCGAGCGTCGGCGCACGGTGGTTGGCCGTGGCGTTCCGGGAGCAAAGCAGTATTAAAAATCAGGCAGGCCGGGCCTGCCCTCCAGTTACGGGCAAGGCATCAGGCGACTCCCCGCAACAGAGCCTCAACCGCGCGCGACACTTGCAGCACCCGTGCGTCCTGCCCGTGCAGTCCCGCGATTGATAGCCCCACCGGCAACTCTTCAGCCAGCTGACAGGGCAAACTCAAGGCGCAACCGTCGAGAAAATTGATCACACTGGTATTGCGCAGCACCAGGCCATTGGCGGCGAAAAAGCTTTCGTCCGTGGCAAGGTCTGCCAGCTTCGGCGGTACCACGGCGACACTGGGCATCAGCCAGGCATCGGCATCGCCCAGACGCTCCCGGGCGATGGCAATCAAGCGCTGGCGTTCGGCCTGGGTATCCAGGTAATCAGCTGCACCAATGGCCGCACCGCGCCGAATGCGCTGGGCGACACGGGCGTCGTACTGCTGTGCGTCGTCGCCTTCCAGCCACTGGCGATGGCCGTGCCAGGCTTCGGCGGCAGTCAGTCCGCCGGCAGCGTTGATACGGGGCAATTGGTGCAGCTCGGGAAAATCAAACCAGCGGATGCTGGCCCCGGCCTCGGCGAGCAGGCCCAAACTGCGTTCGAAAGCCACAGCCACGGTCTCATCCAGCTGATCGAGGACGAAATCCCGGGTCACCGCCAGACGCAGACCGGCCAGGGACGGCATGGGGGTAGCGAGTTGCTCCCCCGAGAGAATCCGGTCCAGCAGGATGCTGTCGGCGACACTGCGGGTCAGAGCGCCAATGGAATCCAGGCTCGGCGCCAGGGGGAAGGTACCGGTTAGCGGGACGCGACTGGCACTGGGTTTGAACCCGGTCAGATTGCAGAAGGCCGCCGGAATCCTGATCGAGCCGCCGGTATCGGTGCCCAGCCCCGCGACCGCCATCTCGAGCGCCACACTGACCGCGGCGCCGGAGCTGGAGCCACCGGCAATGCGCTGTTCTGCACATGGGGTCAGCGGTGTGCCGTAGTGAGGATTCAGTCCGAGACCGGAAAATGCAAACTCACTCATATTGGTTCGACCCAGCACAATAGCCCCCGCCGCTCTCAACCGCTCCACGACCACTGCATCGCGACTGGCCGCCGGTGCCTCGGCCAGCAGGCTGGAGCCGCTGGCCGTGATCTGCCCGGCCACATCGAACAGGTCCTTGATCGAAACCGGCAGGCCGGCCAGGGTCGACGGCACATAGCCCGAAGACCGCGCCAGGTCGCTGGCACGGGCCGCCAGCAAGGCGCTGCGGGCATCAACGCTGATATAGGCCACTCCGCCTGCCTCGCGATGTGCCTCAATGCGGGCCAATGCCTGTTTGACCAGCGCCTCGCTGGTGGTACGGCCCTCAGCCAGGTCCTGGGCGAGCTGTGCAATATCTTTCATTGTCTGTTCACTCCGCCACAGGCAGCGACTCGACACCGTACTGGTGACGCAGGCTGCGGTTAAGGACGGGGTCGAACAATTCCATTTCAAAGGCTTCGCCATAACCCAGTTCGCCAATCACCGATTGGGTGCCGCAGAACATCGCGGTATCCGCTGGCAATGCGCCGGCGCTATTGAGTTTTTCCAACAGGGTTTGCGGCGCCAGCAAATTGGTCACCGGGCCTTGCTGATACAGCGCACGTTCGCCATCACGCACCCGCCAGGTACGCATTACCAGTTGATCCCAATGCGCCTCAACTTCGGCAAAGCGCCAGACCTGCTGCGCAATCGGCTTGTCGCACATCTGTTTCGACACCGTGACGTCGTAGCTTTCAACCTTGCGATCGGTGTGATCCGAGCCCAGGCCGATCAACAGCCCCTCCTCACTTGGAATCAATACAAACTCGGTCTCGCCGGAAGAGTCCTTGCCCGGCACCTGGATGCTCTGCGCGGTGTTCAGCAGGCTGGCCGAAACCCGGTAGAAACACGGGATCTGCGTAGGACGGCGCACGCCAAGAGCTTCCAGTTCGGCAATATGGTGTTCCACCGCTTCACTGTTACGCCCTGCCCAGCCGGCAATGATCAAATGCTTGATGCTGGCCTGGTGCTCACCTTGGCCGACGACGTGGAAAGTCAATTGAGTCATGAAAGAGTGCTCCGGATCGATAATTAAAGGGTGCGCATGATGGCGCGACGGAAGTCGTCGATGTGGTGATGGATCGCCGCGACAGCGGCATCGCCGTCTCGCTGTTCCACCGCCTCGAGAATGTGCATGTGCTCGTCATAGATGCGCTGGCTGTGGTGGTTTTCCGACAGCGTCAGGTACCAGAAACGGGCCTGCTTTTCGTGCAGGTTGCGCAGCAGTTCAGCCAGGACGCGATTGTGTGCGGCGGCTGAAATCGACATATGAAATTGCAGATCCAGCGTCATGAGCCCGGTCACGTCGTGGTCCGCCAGCAATTGAGGGGTGCGCTCAAGAATGTCGCGCATGGCCTTGATATCAGTGTCGTGGGCACGTTCCACCGCCAGCTTGATACACAGCTGCTCGTTGGAAACACGCACCTCGATCATATCCAGCACATCGTTAAGTGACAGCGCGGTCACCATCACCCCCTTGCGCGGCATGATCGTGACCATGCCTTCTACTTCAAGGCGATGCAGCGCCTGGTGGATCGGCGTTCGGCCAAGCCCCAGCAGCGCTGCCAGTTGCGCCTCGTTGATGGCGTCGCCAGGGCGGAACTCGCAGCTGATGATTCGCTGCTTTATTTGCGCATACGCCAGCTCCCGCAGTTGGGCGGCGCTCTTGATGAGCGGCGGCGTGGACTGCTGATGGCTGGAAACATCAATGGATTTCGGCATTTTCACTCCTGATATTCATCTGATATATCAGATGAATATCAGACTAAGCAAAGCCTGTGCCAGACTCTGCGCAGTGACTGAAAACGCCGGTTTACAAGGGATCGGGGGAAACAAGGATGAGCGAAGGGAGGCTCCGGGGAATGTAACTTGTTACTTATTTGCCCGATTTAGTGCGCGCACGCGCTTTTTTTGTGCGCCATGCAGGGCAAGCATCCCTAGGGATGCCGTTGGACGGTGACAGCCACTAACCTGATCACAATGGGGCGAACCACAAGAATGCACAGGAATGCCACCGGCATGGCCAATCGATAGGCGCCCAGGGCATTGCTTAGATAATCCTCATTAATCCCGGAGTTGGCCGCCGTGATCACCAATGACATGAGAAAGGCCATGATTGCCGCCATATAGAACGCAAATACATAGGGAGCCATGGCGGCCGAGAGCTTCAATCGATTGTAAAAACGGATATTTGCAGAAGTCTTTGAATTCATGTCCAGCCCTTTTAAACACGGTTTCTTTGGGGAAACGCACCATATCAAGAACAAAAGTGCGCAACTAGACGGTAATTTCCGCTTACTTTATAAAGTAAAACTTACGAATAGCCCTTCTTTCAGGATTAGCCATGAATCTTCTTGCGGCCATCGCCAGCTTTACCAAGGTGGTTGAAACAGGCTCCATCGTGGGAGCGGCGAAAAACCTGGGGCTCAGTGCCGCAGCCGTCAGCCAGACCCTCAATCGCCTTGAGGAGCACCTGGGCACCCGCCTGCTGCAGCGCACTACGCGCAGCATGGCATTAACCGAAAGCGGAGCCATCTACTACGCCAAAGTGCAGCGTATCGTTGCAGACCTGGAGGCCGCCCAATCGGCAATCAGTGAGCCCCATGCCGAACTTCAGGGCCGGCTGTGCATTGCCTCTACCGCTGCATTCGGGCGCCATGTGCTGGCCCCGCTGGTTGCAGGCTTCGCGGCCCGCCACCCGCGCCTGACCCTTGAGCTCAACACCAGCGATAGCAAGATCAATCATATTCAAGCCGGGATTGATCTGAGCCTGAGGATCAAGCCGCAACTGGAGGAAGGAATTATCGCGCGCAAGATTGTCTCAGTGCCCTTTATCGTTTGCGCCGCCCCCTCCTATCTTGAACGGGCCGGTCGGCCGGATTCGCCGGAGCAACTCCAGCAGCATGCATGCCTGGGCTTTCGCTACCCGCTGGACGGCCGCTTCCTGCGCTGGGGATTTATTCGCGACTCAGGACATTACTATGCGGCGCTCAATGTGACCGCCATGAGCGACGACATTGACACCCTGGCCCAAATGGCTGCCCATGGTGCTGGCATAGCCCGGCTGGCGGAGTTCGTGGCGGCGCCCTTTATCGAGTCCGGGCAACTGGTGCCCCTGCTTGAGAGCAGTCATGGGCCAAGGGAGTCCGCTACCGAACCGCTGGATATTTACGTCTGTGTCCAGGACCGCAGCGCCATGACGCCTAAGGTAAAAGCCTTTATCGATTACTTGAGTGCACACCTGGAACAGCGCTGGCCGCAGGCAAACCTTTGAGCCATGCCGTGATCCGCGCGCCCTTGTGCCGCAGGCCAGCCATGGGCATGGCAAAGCAGCGGCCTTTACGCCTGCGGGTTTCGGTGCTATCAAAAAACAGCATCTGGCAAGACATCCACCCGCTCGGGCCCAGTGATGACAAGCCAGACCGCTGAGTACCTGAACCTGTGCATGTCTGAAGGCCCGCCACTGATCTGAGGAGTCATCATGTCCACACATACCGTTCGACTTCATCGCGTCATCAAAGCCCCGCCCGAACGTGTCTATCGGGCCTTCCTGGAAGCCGATGCCCTGGCCAGATGGCTGCCACCCTACGGCTACACCGGCAAGGTCCAGCACATGGATGCGACAGTGGGGGGTGGTTACAAAATGTCGTTCAGCAATTTCAGCACGGGCGAAACTCACTCGTTCGGCGGGCAATACCTGGAACTGGTACCCCATGAACTGATTCGCTACAGCGACAGCTTCGATGATCCAAACCTGCCGGGCGTCATGCACACAACGGTAGCCCTGCGGGCGGTTTCCTGCGGGACCGAATTGAGCGTGGTTCAAGAAGGCATACCCGGGGTCATCCCGCCAGAGGCCTGTTACCTTGGCTGGCAGGACTCGCTCATACAGCTCGCCAGGCTGGTCGAAAGTGAAATTGCCGAGTGACTCAATGCAGTCCCGTGCCGCCTGTTTGCCGATCGTTTCCACAGACAGGCGGCACGGCAATAACAGTTACAGCGGCTTGCCCGGGCTGACAGGCCCCGCAGTATCTTTGGCTGCTTGAGCCAGGCTTTTACCGCTCAGGGTAAGAGGCCGAAACTTCGAATACAGCCACAGACCGCACACGCAAGCGCTGCCTAGAAGGGTGCCGAACAACAGCGCCAGGAACAGGCCAACCAAGGGCCCTACGATAATCCCGGCAACCCCGTGCACAGGCTCCCCGTTCCAGTTGACCGTATCGAAACCGAATACAGCCAGGATCCCGCTGACTAGTCCGATGATCCCGAGTGAAATGACCAGCCCGATAAAAAACAGTTTGTAGATCGAGCCGACGCTAAGCCTCTGCACTGCAAATGTTGAGAACATTCGAAGACCTTCTGTAGTTTTTATATACGCCAGGCGCTGCCTGCTCGTTGTGTCCTGACAAACGTCACAGCCTGCGTCTGTGCGGCAGCCTTCATGGCTACTCCGACATTTTCCATTGAGTGATCAGCCTGTTTCTGGATTCACCGGACAACAATGCATTCACCGCATCCAGCAAATGCTGGTTGTCCTTGTGCATCATATAAACTTTATCGCTGGCGGTTCCGGGCAGAATCTGGCGAGTGGAAACACAGAACACACCGGGTTCCTGGCTCTGGTAATAATCCCCTTCAATCAGGTCGGTAAACATGATGTCGGCCTGACCACTACGAATCCCCTGCAAGCTGGCGATATTGTCCTGGGCTCGGACGATCTGGGCATCCTTGATATGTTTGTCGACGTACTCCTGATTGGTACCACCGGGGTTGACAGTCACCCGCACGCCCTTGCGATCAATCGCGTCCAATGACGCAAACTGAGCGACTTTGTCACACTGCGTCATGGCGATCTTGCCATTTTTGACCACCGGTGCAGAGAGCCCGAACTGGCTTTTTCTGGCCGGTGTATCGGTAATCCCGCCCATTGCGATATCGAACTTGTCTGCTGCCAGATCTGCAGACAGTGTTGGCCAGCTGCTGAGCACAAATCTGACATTGAGTTGCTGTTCATGACCAAGGGCCTTAGCCATATCAATATCAAAACCGGCCAGATCACCTTGTTTGTCGTGAAACGCCAGCGGAGCATAATCGCCAGGAACGCCGACCCGCAGCTCGCCGCTTTGCTTGATCTCCTGCCAACTTCTGGCGACCGCGCTCTGAGCGCCTAGCAGTGATAGCAGGATCACACACCCATAAAACCTTCTATTCATTGTTCTCTACCTGGTTTTTTGAATTGTTTTTGTAAGGCCGCGGTGGTTGTGCCGCACAGGACCGCATAGCTGAATGTAATACCAGTAACGCCACATACTGCCCGGAGCGTAGCCTGAGCCCCAAGCAATTTTCTGTTCTGATAACGGACCCTGCACATGAGAATTACCAGGGCGCCTGCCGTCCAATACCCGGGTGTTTCGCTTCGCCAGCTGGAAAGGACAGATATACCGCAATGGTACGCATACCTTTCACAACAAGCGGTTGTTCAACATACCAGCTGGAACCTGAGCTCAGAGCAAGACCTGTTACCCATGTTCGACGAGATGGACTCAACTCTTGCCACCTCCACAAGACGGCTGGCCATCACTGACGAACTGAATGGCGAGCTGATTGGAACCATTGGCTTTCATTCAATATCGCAAGTGAACCGTACGGCCGAAGTGGCTTATGATCTTGCGCCGCAATTCTGGGGCAAAGGCATTGCCAGCGCTGTCTGTACAGCGGTAACCCAATGGTCCTTTTTAAAGTACGGATGGGTGCGCGTACAAGGCACTGTGCTTGATACCAACCCCGGCTCAGCCCAGGTGCTGATAAACAGCGGATTCGAGTTCGAAGGAAGGTTGAGGTCATTGCGCATGGTCCGCGCAACACCACGCAACTTCGACCTGTATGCGCGCTTGAATACGGACTGACCTGATCAGGCCGAGGCTGACGCCAGGTAAACTGCAACGGCAACACTGAACCTGGGCCACTGTCGTCTCTTGCGTCGTCATGTCCTGTTGCCCAATAAAAAGCCCTGGATAACCAGGGCTTGAGCGTTTGTGTGTATCGACTGGACGCACGCCAGTGCAGATCGATTTTTGGCGATCCGCACCTTCAGTGGTCAGCTGTTAACTAACGGCGTTCCAGCGTCAGGTAATTGAAGGCAGGAATCAGCCCGACCCGAAGGTTGTGCGATGTACCATAAATATCAATGACGCTGAAATCGTGGGTCATTCGGTTTGGCACTTCTATATTGTTAGTCACCGATTGGTAGAAATAAAAGTTCTCCTCCATAATGACTTGTCCAATCACCACTTCACCCTCGCGAGGGTATTTTATTTTACCTTCAATGCCCATGTGTCGGCCTAAATAAGTTAGCCACACACCTGTGTACTCCCTGCTCAGGCCGTTTCTCATAATGCCGATATACTCGGGCTTGTTCGTCAACCTGGTCACTTGACTTCCAGGCAAGCCAAAGTAGGTGACGGTGCATTTGGACTTTCCGCTGCCATGGGCCGCCCAGACAACGCCGTTTTGAGAGGAGTAATTGGTTATCGTTTTAATGGGCAGGCTGCGACCGTTGGGCATTCGAATATTGACATGATGTTCAAATGCACGAAATTTTCCGGCAAAATCTCCATGGCCAATCGGGGTATCTTTCAAATAGCCGTTGGCGAGGCGATCGCCGTAGTTTTCCGATGGCAAGCGCGGAAAGGTAAGTGGTTCGACTTCAAACGATGAATTGAATTTTCCGCGCTTATCACCTTCTCCCGTATCGTCACCCACTTCACTGTAGTTGGTACGAAATACGGTACCGTCACTGTTATTGATACGAACGGCCAGTCGACGCAAGGTAGTTGCCGTGGTTCGCACATAAAACTGGACAGTCTGGTAGTCGGCCCTGGGTTGACTGAGCGCCTGGTTTTGCGTGTGCAACTCCAACCCTGGCTGCGCTTGCTCATGGGGCTGCAGCGGTACGCCCTCAAGGGCTTGATCCAAGGTAGGCGGGTCAATAGCAGCCTGTTCGAACAGCTTGGGCTGCTCCAGCCGCAAGCTGCGAATGGAGTCAAGGAAACCCCGATCCCACGCATAGCCCAGGTTAGTGAATGTGGTACACCATGGATGCAGTTGTTCACCCAAATAGATGATTTCCGAAGTGCCGTAATCAATCAGTCGGATGGTGGCCAGATCCGCTGGCGTTACAGTTACGAAGTTCCCCGATGCGTCCTTGGCCGCCAGACGCACAGTGACAAGTAATTGTTGATTGCCATTATTAAGAAGCGGGTAGCGCGAATTTTGCAAGTGACTGTCATTATTTACAAACACTTTAAAATAAGACAACTGGTTCCAGCCAGAGGCCTTTACATCTTGTACTTCAACTTCACTCATAGCGATTATCCTGAAGAGCGGTGACCGGGCAATGTTTAAAAGATCAACTCTCGAGACAGCGCATTTGCTATTAACTGCACCGGCAGACGGGTGGCGCCTGAAGAGTCAGACGTCCTGCAGTATCCCGATAACATACCCGTGGCGCAGCCCTCTCACCTTGTCCACAGCGCATCTACAAAGACAGTCATGGAGGTATTACACATGCCCGGTTAAATATGCGAAAACCAACTCGTAAAGTAGTTGTGCTCTACAAACTGCCTTGAACAGGCTTGCCAGCCGAATATAACGCCCCTGTGCCACGGATCATTGCAGTAAAGGAATATGTGCCACTTTCAATGATGCGGCTCTTGCCAGGAATCGCTGTGCGACGCACTGCCACCCCCTGCACCATCGCCCCCGGCTCCCCCGCCCTTGCCAGCACTTCTGGAGTCGCCCTTATCACCTTTGCCGCCACCTGAAGAAGACGGGCGAACCGGCCCCTGCTTTGGAATCGAAAGCTCGGCGGGTACGGGATCAAGATCAAGCACGGCGCGAATGAAGTCACGAAGCGAGGTAACCAGTTCGGCGGTATGAATGGGACGCCCTGCCACCAGCTCCGTGGCTGCTACTGCCGCCATCCGGACCTGCTCCTCGGTACCCAGCAGAATGATATCGGACAGCGCCGCTTCAACCGCATCGCGTACCCGCCTTGAGCGGTCGCCATTGCCCTGCACGGCAACAGCTTGGGTCAGGGTCACGCTCTCGGCAGCCTGATCCGGGCTGGTGTTGGCAGTCGCAGTCCTGCGGCGCAAATCCCGCAGATGAGTGGGATCAACCTCAAGATTTCCGGTGAAGGAGCCACCCAGGGTTTTGTAGGCCGCGATGAGGGTACGCAAACGTTCATTGATCTGACGGTTTTCCCGCTCCCGCCGTTGCTGGATCGTATGCATAGCCAGCAGACGAATCCCGACCCCGATAACGGTGATCAGGACTAATCCTGCAAGCGTTGAGAGGATGCCCTCCCAGGAACTGAAATCCAGATTGCGCATGCTGACTCCAGGACTCGAAGGTGGTCCGGTTTAACCAGACTCCCGAACTGGAGACTCTAGCATCCTGCGCGGTCAGCATCTGTGAGCTGCCAGCCAGGGCTGCCCGGGGTAACAGGCAGCCTGGCCAGCGCGGATCAGGCAGTACCTGTCGCGGTGCTGGAGCCGTTTGCCGGCGCTGTTGCAGGGTGGGCAATTTCCCAGGCATCACGGGGCTCGTCCAGGTCGCGATTGAGGGTTTCCGGGGTCTTGAAGGTTGTATAGAGGGTGATCAGTGTGAGCAGGGTCAGATAGCAGGCAATCGGCAGCCAGGCACCGACCCCGGCGCTGGCGTCGCCGTCATGGCTGGCCACGACCAGGGCGATAAGACCGGCACCGATCAGCGGCGCAATCCCCCCTGCAATCACTGCCGAGGCTTCCCGGGCGATCGACACCCCCATGTAGCGGTGGCGCGAGCCGAACAGTTCAGGCATCAGTGCCGCCTGGGTGCCGAACATACCCCATGTGCCGATGCCCAGCGCGATGGAGATGGCGATGATGCTCGCCACCACGTTGCCCAGGCTCAGCACCCACCATACCGGGAAGGCCAGGGCCAGTTGCAGCAGGGCGAAGGCCCGGTAAACCACCACGCGCCCGAACCGGTCGCTGAGCATGCCGGCAACCGGTACGGTGAGCGCGCCGAGACTGGCGGCGCAGATAAGTGTCAGCACGCCCACCGGCCCTTGCAGACCTACCACGCCAACGATGTAGCTCACAGCCAGGGCCTGGTAAATCGATGAACCGCCGTTTTCCCCCAGGCGCAGGCCGATACCGATCAGCAAGCTGGGCCGGGAGTGTTTCATCGCACTTTTCAGCGGGTTGACGCTGACGCGCTTGAGCGCCTTGAGGCGGATGAAGGTCGGCGACTCCTTGAGAGACAGACGCATGTACAGCCCCAGCGCCACGATCACCACACTGCTGAAGAACGGCACGCGCCACAGCCCGCTCTCGATGACATCGTCATTGCCGCTGACCACCAGGAAATACACCACTGCCGCGAGGATGGTGCCCAGCTGGATGCCAAGGAACGGCAAGGCGGCATAGAAACCGCGCCGGCCCCGGGGTGCGTATTCGGTCATCATCACCGCCGCACCGGCCTGTTCGGCGCCTGCGCCCAGCCCTTGAAGCAGACGCAGAATCACCAGCAGTGCCGGTGCCAGATAACCGACCTGATGGAAACTTGGCAGGGCTCCGATCAGGGTGCTGGAAACGCCCATCAGCAGCACCGTCGACGTCAGCACGAACTTGCGCCCGACGCGGTCGCCGATCATGCCGAACAGCACGCCGCCCAGGGGCCGTACGGCAAAGCCCAGGAAATAGGTGCCGAAACTGGCGATCAGGCTCATGGCCCGGGTCTGCTCAGGAAAGAACAACGGCCCGAAGATCAGCGCCGAAGCCAGGGTATACAGCGCAAAGTCGTAGTACTCCAGGGCACTGCCCAGGGAGCAGGCCCAGGCGGCACGGTTCAGGTCTTGCTTGCGCGCCTGGCCGTCGGGGATCAAGGCGCTGTCGCATGGGGCGTTATCGAGAGACATAGGGGGACCTCCAGGTGCCTTTACGGCATCTTGTTATTGACCGGTGGTGGGGCTGGTTACAAGTTCAACCGCTGTATTTCCTGAAGCATGGCCTGCTCCATGATGTCGAGGGGCGCTTCTTTTGCGGTGTACAGCTCGATTTGCCGACAGGCTTGATGGACCAGCATCCGGGTGCCGGCCACGGTCGTGCAGCCCAGGGCTTTGGCTTGCTGCAGCAGTGCGGTATGCACCGGCATGAACGCCACATCCATGACAATCAGATGGCTGGCCAGGCGCCCGTCCAGCGGGTTGCTGTCCGGCTGCTTGAAGCCCACCGAGGTGGCATTGATCACGATATCGAAGTTGCTGGCCGTGAATGCCTCGACGCTGCCCCCCCATCGGGCCCCCAGATCCTCGGCCAGGGCAGTACCGCGTTCGGCAGTGCGGTTGAACAGCGTGACCCGGGCCGCCGCTTGCAAGCAGCCGAAGACCACCGCACGGGCGGCGCCGCCGGCACCGATCACGGCGATACGTTTGTCCCGCAGACCGGTAACCTCCTGCAACGCGCGAATCGCCCCCAGGTAGTCGGTGTTGTAGCCGGTGAGCACCCCGTCGACATTGTTTATGGTGTTGACCGCGCCAATCACCCGGGCCGACTCGTCGATGGCATCCAGATGAGGCATCACCGCAGTTTTGTAGGGCATGGAGACATTCATGCCGCGCACCCCCAGAGCGCGAATGGCCGCCACGGCAGCAACCGGGTCTTCGACGCCAAAACAGACAAAGGTGTAGTCCAGCCCCAGGGCCGCATAGGCCGCGTTGTGGATCTTTGCCGAGAGTGAAAACGGCGACCCCATGATAGAGCCGCACAGCGTTGGCAGGGATTGAGGCATAGCAGAGTCCTTGGCGTGGGAGTCAGACGACGTGATTCAAGCCACCCTCGACGAACAGGGACTGGCGGCGAAAGCTGTCGATCATGTCCATCTCCTTCCCTGGATCGATGAGTGGGGTCAATGCCGCCACTTTCAACCGCTACCTCCCCGGGACGCCAATCGTTTATGTTGATGCCGTGATCACCGCCTGTTATCACCAAAAAACCGTCACCCTCCGGGAGCAAATCCCGCAGGCGTTCTGGCCGGTTCTGGATATGGGCGCCGGAGCGCGATTTGACGCAGGAAAACCAGCCGCCAGGGCGGGCCAGTACGTCCGCCAGCCCCCGGGACCGGCACAAACAATGGGAGGCCGGCGCCAGAGAAGCTGAAGACCCGTTATCGCCCGCCGTACAACTACCGTCATACTTATGCGACAATATGCGTAATGTCTGGCATGAATCCCGCCTTTATTGCCCAACAGCTTGGACACAGCGTCCAGATGCTGCTCTCGACTTATGCCCGCTGGTTGAACTCAAGCGGCGACTGGGGAGAGATGGATAAGCTCCAAAATGCCCCAGGAATGGCCCAAGCGCCAAATGCGCGGCCCGCAACCCATTGATAGGTAAAGTAATTGATCTCCACAGCTAACATCACGATGCAGTTCGGCGCAAAGCCGCTATTCGAGAACGTATCCGTAAAATTCAGCGCCGGTAACCGTTATGGTTTGATCGGTGCCAACGGTTGCGGCAAGTCCACCTTCATGAAAATCCTCGGCGGAGACCTTGAGCCGTCCGGCGGTCAGGTCATGCTGGAGCCGAACGTACGTCTGGGTAAATTGCGTCAGGACCAGTTCGCCTACGAAGAATTTACCGTGATCGATACCGTGATCATGGGCCACGAAGAGCTGTGGAAGGTCAAGGCTGAGCGCGACCGCATCTATTCCCTGCCGGAAATGACCGAAGAAGACGGTATGGCCGTGGCCGAACTCGAAACCGAGTTCGCCGAAATGGACGGCTACACCGCTGAATCCCGTGCCGGCGAATTGCTGCTGGGCCTGGGTATCGGTATCGAGCAACACAACGGCCCGATGAGCGAAGTGTCGCCAGGCTGGAAGTTGCGGGTATTGCTGGCGCAGGCACTGTTTTCCGATCCTGAAGTACTGCTGCTCGACGAACCGACCAACCACCTGGATATCAACACCATCCGCTGGCTGGAAAACATTCTGACCCAGCGCAACAGCCTGATGATCATCATCTCCCACGACCGGCACTTCCTGAACAGTGTCTGTACCCACATGGCTGACCTTGACTACGGCGAGCTGCGCCTGTTCCCGGGCAACTATGACGAGTACATGACGGTTGCGACCCAGTCGCGCGAGCAACTGCTGTCGGAAAACGCCAAGAAAAAGGCCCAGATCAACGAGCTGCAATCGTTCGTCAGCCGTTTCTCGGCCAACGCCTCGAAATCCAAGCAAGCCAGCTCCCGTGCCAAGCAGATCGACAAGATCACCCTGGCCGAGGTCAAGCCTTCGAGCCGTGTCAGCCCGTTCATTCGTTTCGAACAGAACAAAAAGCTGCACCGCCAGGCGGTCATCGTCGAGAATATGGCCAAGGGCTTCGACGGCAAGACCCTGTTCAAGGACTTCAGCTTTACCGTTGAAGCCGGTGAGCGCGTAGCGATCATTGGTCCGAACGGTATCGGCAAAACCACACTGTTGCGCACCCTGGTCAATGAACTGACGCCGGATGCAGGTACGGTCAAGTGGACTGAAGCGGCAGAACTGGGCTACTACGCCCAGGATCACGCCCACGACTTCGAAGACGACTACACCCTGTTCGACTGGATGGGCCAGTGGACCCAGGGCGAGCAAATGGTACGTGGCACTCTGGGCCGCATGCTGTTCTCAAACGATGACATCCTCAAGTCGGTGAAAGTGATTTCCGGTGGTGAGCAAGGTCGCATGCTGTTCGGCAAGCTGATCCTGCAAAAGCCGAACGTGTTGATCATGGACGAACCGACCAACCACCTTGACATGGAATCCATCGAAGCACTGAACCTGGCGCTCGAGAACTACCCTGGCACCCTGGTCTTCGTCAGCCATGACCGTGAATTCGTATCCTCGCTGGCCACTCGTATTATCGAGCTGAGCCCAAGCGGCGTGATCGACTTCAGCGGTACTTACGATGACTACCTGCGCAGCCAGGGCGTTGTGTTCTGATATCGGACACTGCGCATCGCTGAACAAAGCGTCATCACGAAAACCCCGTCACACTGACGCAATGCTGTTCACATAAGTAAACCCTGCCTTTGCAGGAGCGAGCTTGTCTCGCGATGATTGTTAACGAGAATGCGTGTTACAGATTGAACACAGCACCCTCGAGCACATCGCGATACAAGCTCGCTCCCACCGTTGAGACAGCAGTCGTTTACGTGACCGGCATTGCGCCCGCTGACGGGGTTTTTCGTTTCTGCCAGACCACGAATATCGTTAGCCTGCTTTCTTTTGTCCCGGGGCCACGCCATGATGCCGGTCTACGACTGACAGCCGGACACTCTGCTTATGCCTGCGCAACATCCCTCCCCCGCGAGCTCGCTGTCGGTCACGCTGCAAATTCTGTCAATCGTGTTCTACACCTTCATCGCCTTCATCTGCATCGGCCTGCCGATTGCCGTATTACCGGGCTATGTCCATGACCAGCTGGGTTTCAGCGCCGTGGTTGCAGGCCTGGCCATAGCGTCGCAGTACCTGGCCACCTTACTCAGCCGACCCGGGGCCGGACGTCTGGTGGACAGCCGCGGGACCAAGCCCGCCATCGTTTATGGCCTGACCGGAATCGCCATCAGTGGCGCTCTGACGTTGCTGGCAGTGATGCTCCAGGACTGGCCATTGCTGAGCCTGGGGGTCTTGATTGTCGGGCGGATTTTCCTGGGCATCGCCCAGGGACTGATAGGTGTCGGCACTATTGTCTGGGGTATTGGCCAGGTTGGCGCCGAGCACACTGCCCGGGCAATCGGCTGGAACGGCATCGCTTCCTACGGCGCCATTGCCATAGGTGCGCCGCTGGGGGTGGTGATGATTGACCGCCTTGGCTTCCTCAGCCTGGGCATCGCCCTGCTAGTGCTGGCGGTGCTGGCACTGCTGCTGATACGCAACAAGCCTTCGATCCCGGTGGTTCGCGGCGTCCCACTGCCCTTCTGGTCAGTGTTCAGCCTGATTGCCCCGTACGGCATCAGCCTGACTCTGGCCTCCATTGGCTATGGCACCCTCACCACATTCATCACCCTGTTTTATATCGACCGCGGCTGGTTCGGCGCAGCCTATTGCCTGTCGGTATTCGGTGTGTGCTTTATCCTGGCGCGGCTGTTATTCACTAACAGCATCAATCGCTTTGGCGGCTACAGCGTGGCGATCGCCTGCATGACCATCGAAACCGTCGGTCTTGGATTGCTGTGGCTGGCCCCCTCAACCGGCTATGCCCTTGCGGGTGCGGGGCTGGCGGGGTTTGGCCTGTCCCTGGTGTACCCGGCCCTTGGCGTAGAAGCCGTCAAACAGGTGCCCCTCTCCAGCCGCGGCGCGGGGTTAAGCGCCTATGCCGTGTTCTTCGATCTGGCGCTGGCCATTGCCGGGCCGATCATGGGCGCCATTGCCTTGAACATGGGCTACCCATGGATCTTTTTCAGTGCAGCACTTTTGAGTGTGCTGGGCTTGACCCTGACGGTCGGGCTATCCCTGCGCAAAGCCCGCTAGCGCCTCGACCAACAGCCCTTACGGACCTGTTGCGACCGTACTCGTGGTTGGCGATGAGCCCAGGGTTTTGCTGAAAAACCGCCCGGCCTCGTAAATCAGATCGCGATGGACATTCTCGCGATCGACCCCCAGGGCATCCGTACACAAACCGGGCATTACCGCCTTTTGTGCATCGGTACAGGGCGCCATGAACACAAAATGCCCGGCACCGGGGATCACCTTGAACTCAGGCTCCACCGGCAGTTTGCGCGCCAGGGCATCGGCGTTTTTATCGGGGTACACCAGCTTGTCGTTATCGCCGCTGTAGAGCAGCACGGGCACATGCACTTGCGCCAGGGTTTCACGCCCGAACATCAGGCTCAACGGCGCCATCAATAACAGTGCACGCACCCGTGGATCGGCTACCGGCACCAGATCATCGCGGTCGGCGGTCAACTCGCCCTTGGTGGTGCACGCATCATGATCATCCGGGCGTTCCTGACAGTAACGGCGCAGGCGGTCCAGATCGGGCTGGGCTCCGGCCAGGATCAGAGCCGTTTCGCCGCCTGCGGAATAACCGATGACTCCCACCTCATCGTCATGCACATAGGCCGAGAGTTCGGGGTCGGCCAGCACAGCGCTGATGGCCGCCGAAATCTGCATCGGGCGGCCGTAAAGATTACTCAAGGTGCCCAAACGGCTATGGTCCTTATAGTTATCTCCGGGGTGCAGTACCGCCACCACCACAAACCCCTTGCGCGCCAGCGATGTAGCCAGATCGTGCAGGGCCAGCGGCGTCCCCGTGTTGCCATGGGACAACAGCAGCAGCGGGTAATGGCCCATGGCGATTTTGGCCTCTTCGGTGGCCTCGATCTCATAACCGCCGATTTTGCTTATGCCTTCGGCATCAGTGGACGGATAAAAGGCAATGGCATGCATCGGCTGTTCATCCAGCGGATCGAGAAAACTCAGGCGATGAAAACCAGCACTCCAGTGCACCGCGGGCTCGGCCTGCGCCATGACGGGGCAAGTTGCCAACAACAAAACCAGTACTGCCCACAGACGCATCATCGATGCTCACCTTGAATGACGCCCGGTTAATGCCAGCGCTGCCAGGACCTTGATCCAGAGGCTTTGCATAACCCGAGCCAGAGGCTAAGGCCAGACGTAAAAAACTCCGTACCCTGGCCACTTCAAGCGCCCAGAATACAGAGTTTAGTAGGTGTAACGATTTAGATAACTTACGCCGCGCTGAACAGATCCTGCTTAATTTGCGCCTGTGCATCGTTCATGGCTTTGCTGCGAACTTCATCACCATAGGCAAGGCCATGGGCCCGTACGAACTCAACATCGGTGATCCCCAGAAAGCCCAACAGCACCTTCAGATAATCGTCGTGGGCTGCGCCAGTGGCTTGCCCGGCGTGCATGCCGCCGGAAGTCGAAACCACGATGACTTTCTTGTTGCCGCACAGGCCCTGGGGGCCGGCTTCGGTGTAGCGGAACGTCTGGCCGGCCACTGCGATCCGGTCGATCCAGGCCTTGAGCTGAGTTGGAATGGTGAAGTTGTACATCGGAGCAGCAATCACCACTGCGTCCGCTTCCAGAAATTGTGCCAGGGTTGCAGCGCTCAACTCGGCTTCGTGCTTTTGCGCCGCATCGCGCAATTCGGCCGGGGTACCGGCGGCCACCAGAGTCGCTGCCGAGAAGTGATTAATGGCCTCGCTGGCCAGGTCACGATAACTCACTTCAACCCCTGGCTCTGCCGCTTGCCAGGCCTTGACCACTTCGCGGCTCAACTGACGCGAAGCCGAGTTGTCGCCCAGAATGCTCGAATCGATATGCAATAGTTTCATGGTGATCTCCAAGTGAGGACCGCCACTGGGCGATCAAGTGAGGTAGATGCTACCAATGAAAGTAATCGACGATAAGGCTGCCAACATGCGATAGTTCGTCCTACCTGTAGGACAGTGAGCCCAGCCATGCAAGACCTTAACGATCTCTATTACTTTGCCAAGGTGGTCGAAGCCGGTGGTTTCGCTGCTGCCGGCCGTTTGCTCGGCATTCCAAAATCGCGTTTGTCGCGACGTGTGGCCGAACTTGAGGAACGTCTCGGGGCGCGCCTGCTGCAGCGCACCACGCGTCAGTTGAAGCTGACCGCCGTCGGCGAGCGCTACCTGAGCCATTGCCAGGCCATGTTGCTGCAGGCCGAGATGGCAGACGAGGCTGTCGCCAGCATGTCCAGCGAGCCGCGGGGGCGCTTGCGGGTGTCCTGCCCGGTGGGGCTGGCCCATGAATTCATGCCCGGAGTCATCAGCTCTTTTCTGAGTGCCTACCCACACGTACAGCTGGAAGTGATTTTGCTCAACCGGCGCGTCGACCTGATCACCGAGGGCATTGATGTGGCCTTGCGCGTGCGCGAGCTGGGGGATGAAGACCCGTTGCTGGTCACCCGCCGCTTACGTCAGGCCCAGACGGTAATGGTTGCCAGCCCGGAATTTGCCCGCCAGTGGCCGATCAATAGTCCTGACGACCTGAAAAACGTGCCACTGCTGGGCGCACTTGAAGCTGACCGCATGGTCCATCTGCGGATGCTCGATGAACAGGGCAAAGCCAGCGACCTGGTACTGGAAGCACGGCTTGGCATTGATGATTTTGTGGTACGCAAAGCCTGCGCACTGTCCGGTCTTGGTTTTACCGTGCTGCCCATGATGTATTGCGAACAGGAACTGCAAAGTGGCCAGCTGGTACAGCTACTGCCCAAGTGGTCACTGCCCGGCGGCTGGCTGCATGCCGTATACCCCCATCGACGCGGGGTGATGCCGGCCGTGCGGGCCTGGATCGATCACCTGGCCGAAACGTTCAACCGTTGTGGAGACAAATTGCTATGAACCAGGCCATGACCAAGCAACAGGTAGCCGACTTCTGCCGCAGCTTGCCCGGGGTCAAGGAGGATGTGAAATGGGGCGGGGTCGAGGTGTTCTACATCGACCAGAGCAAGATGTTTGCCCTGTTCAACCTCAACAGCAACGGGCTGTCGTTCAAGGTCGAGAAAGACTTGTTCCTGGGCTACGTGGACCGCCCGGGGATACGCCCGTCACCGTATCTGGCGCGGGCGTACTGGATCAATATGCAGGCGCCCTACCCCATGGGCGCCGCAGAGTTACAAGACCTGCTGCGCCGCTCCCACCAGTTGGTGGTCGACAAACTGCCGAAAAAACGGCAGATCGGCTTGCTCCTCTGATGGCTTACAGATCCGCGAAGGTCAGCTTCAGGAACAGCACATCAATCCACAGCGCCTGATGCACGGCCACGATCAGCCAGAACCACAGCTGATAGGAGAGTTTGCGGGTTTTATGGCGAAACAGCTGTTGCGCCACCAGCGCCCCGGGCCAGCCGCCCAGCAACTCTACCCCGTGCAAGACCTTCTCCGGGGTGCGCCACTGACCGGCTTTGGCCTGTTGCTTGTCGTACCAGTACAGAGCAAACGCCAGGCAGCTTGCCAGGCCATAGACCAGTAACGGTACGCGGCTGATGCCGGTGAGCAACAGACTCACCGAACCGCCCAGGGGCAACGCGCAGACTGCTACAAACACCAGCAGCTTGATCTTCAGGCCACGAATCGGCGCGCCGTTTTTATCGGGCATCCCTCCATGGCCCGCACCTTCCTTCGCCGTTTTTCTCACGCAGAAGCTGCCGACCAGTTGATCCAGCCAAACTGCCAGGTCGCCAGAATCAGCAGACCGAATGCAATCCGGTACCAGGCGAACGCGGCATAACTATGGTTCGAAATGAACTTGAGCAAGGCCCGTACTGCGATCATCGCGAAGATAAACGAGGTCACAAAACCAATCGCGAACACCGGCAAATCGTCCGGCTGGAACAGGTGACGGTATTTGTAACCCGAATACACCGCCGCACCGACCATGGTCGGCATTGCCAGGAAGAACGAGAACTCGGTAGCCGCCTTGCGCGACAGGCCAAACAGCAGGCCGCCGATAATTGTGGAACCCGAACGCGACGTGCCGGGGATCATGGCCAGACATTGCGCAAAACCGATTTTCACTGCGTCTTTCCAGGTCATGTCGTCTACGGTTTCAGCACGGATCACATGCTGGCGACGTTCGGCCCAGAGCATGATCACACCGCCTACCACCAATGCCGTGGCCACAGTAATGGGGTTGAACAGGTACTCATGAATCACGTCGGCAAAAATCACCCCCAGCACCACCGCCGGCATTACCGCGATGATCAGGTTGACAGTAAAGCGCCGGGCTTGTGGTTGAGTTGGCAGACCGACGACAACGTCGATGATCTTGCGGCGAAATTCCCAGACCACGGCCAGAATCGCACCCAGCTGAATAATGATATTGAACGCCATGGCGCGTTCGCCGCCGAAGTTCAGCAAGTCCGCCACAATGATTTGGTGGCCGGTACTCGAGATCGGCAAGAATTCCGTAAGGCCTTCTACTACACCCAGTATCAACGCCTGTGCGGCAGTCCAAAGATCCATCGTTCCCCCATAAGGCCCTGCGTCTTGCAGAGCGGATTAGTCAAAAATCGAGATGTGAGTGCAACCGCTGCCGCGGGGGTGGGTTACAGCCGTGTCATTTTCACCAAGGTGATGTGAAATAACTGTCGGAAATCAATAAATATCCGGCGTTGGAATTCCGGCCGAGATCCTATCAGACGCGTTCCAGTTTGGCTGCTATGACATCGAGAGGGGGGCCAGATCAAAACGATCCAGTAGGAGCTGACAAGCTTTGCGAGGCTGCGATCGGCGGCGTGTCGTCGTAAAACCTTTCCCTCGGTGTGTCAGGTGGGTCGAGGGTGAGGTGCTACGGGCGTTTGCCCCTCCCGTCACTCGATAGCCGGAACGACGCGGATGCCCATCACAGGAGGCCGAACGCAGGTGCTGTTGTGGGGGTGGCGAGGCAGGACGCCGAGCCAGCCGTGCCGGGCCATGGATGGCCCGTCACGGCGTGCCCCCACAACAGTGCCGGAGTGAGGGAACCGGGCGAGCCTAGGCGAGCTCGGCCGTATGGTAGGGCACAGACCTTTTGGTTCCTTTTGGGGCGTTTGCCAAAAGGGACTCGCCGTAAGGGCGAAACCCGTAAATCGCCGTTGCGCATTGAACGGATATGTACCTAGTTCAAGCAACTGGAATACCGTGTACATATCCGTTTGATGTATCACGGCTCTCTACGGGTTCCGCCCTTACGGCGGCTCACTTTTGTCAAACAGCCGAGTGTCGACCACCACAAAAGTAAGCAAAAAGGCCTTGCCCCAGCGTACGGCCTTCGCTGCGCTCAGGTTCCCTCGCTCCGGCCCCGCTCCGTGGCCACGCCGTGACGGGCCATCCATGGCCCAACACGGCTCTCCCGGCATCCATGCCGGGAGGACCACTACGCAGAACCTCCTCTCGGCCTCCCGAAGGGGCCAGTAGATCAAGATCAAAAGCAGATCAAAAGCAGATCAAAAGCAGATCAAAAGCAGATCAAAAACTACCTTGTAAGCGCTGTTTTGCTTTTTGCTTTTAAAGGCGATGCCCCTCCCGTCACTCGATAGCCGGAACGACGCGGATGCCCACAACAGCGCCGGAGTGAGGGCACCGGGCGAGCCTAGGCGAGCTCGGCCGTATGGTAGGGCACAGACCTTTTGGTTCCTTTTGGGGCGTTTGCCAAAAGGGACTCGCCGTAAGGGCGAAACCCGTAAAAAGCCGTGATACATAAAACGGATATGTACCTGTGTGGCTGCTACCGGGAGCAGGCTCGGCCCTAGGCGATAACGATATCGCTACCCACCAGCGAGGCCAGTCCCACACCGACCAAGGTCACCGAGTCACTGCCAAAACTCAGCACGGTGTCATTCCCGGACACACTGGCATGGGCCCGGTAATCGGCCTCATGACCACCCTCCACGCCCAGGAAAACCAGGCGGTCGGCGGGCTGGTAGCCCAGCAAGGTGTCGTTGCCGAAATGCCCGTTGAAGACAAAGGTATTGCTACCACCCACCGATTCCAGCAGGTCATCACCAGCGCCACCGATAAACACATCATTACCCGCCGATCCAAGCAAATGATCGTTGCCGCCCTGACCCAGCAGCCAGTCACCGTGATCACCGGCCTTGAGGGTGCTGTCGCCCGGCCCTGCGTTCACCGAATGGGTGTAGTCCGTGCGGCTATTGCCGGCCCATAGACCGTCATCTGCAACCCGATGGCTGACCGCCTTGCTCAGCCCCAGCCAGCCGGGCTCATCGCTGACTAACAGGCTGATATCCCGGGCAAGGGTGATACCGCCATGGTTGTCGCGCACATACAAAGTGCCCTGTCCGTCATTGACTACATCTACCCGGTTCAGGGACTGCTGCAGGTCCAGAGTATTGACCCCCTTGCCCCCCAGAATGATGTTGTAACCACCGCTGTCGCGAAAGCTGTCATTGCCATCGCGACCTTCGAGAAAGTCATTGCCGCGCCCGCCCCGGATCAGGTCGTTACCCTCACTGCCTATGATCAAGGTAGTGCCCGTGTGCTTCTCGGCGTTGCGGTTCAGATCCTGTACCCAGTTATTTTCCCGCGCCGGGTTGGACAGGTTGGCCACCACGATGGTCGAGTCCTTGTGCGTCAGGTCATAGAAGGCCGAATCAAGAATACGGTTCATCCCGCTTTCGTAGCCGCTGGGCAAGTGAGTGACCCAGGTCGAGACATTGGCGATGGAAAACGGCATCAGGTTCCACGCCACAGATGCGTAGTGATCGTTGAAACTCACAATGTTGTTGGTGGCAGACGCTTGATTGGCGTCATGCACTCCCAGGGATGACAGGCTGAAGTCCGACCCGTTGAGGGCGCGGAACACCGGATCGTTCTCATAGCCGATATTCAGCACATTGGAGGTAACGGTACTTTGCGTCGGCGAGGCAAAGGCAATGTAGCTGGCATCACGATAAAACCCTGACCAATGATCGCCACTCAAGTCAGCCAGGCTATTGACGGCCAGCCCGCCCAGGCTATGGCCGCTAACCAGCACATCCTTGCCTGCCAGGCCCTGGCTGCCGGCAAAGGCAGCGACCTTGCCCAATAAGCTGTCAAAGGCGTTGCCGGTGTAATTTTTGGCGTAATCGGCAGGCCCGATGGCGGCCAGCAAATCACTGATGGCATCACCGATGGAATCACTAATCAAGGATTCCCGTGGCCCGCTGGTGCCGCGAAAACCGATACCGATAGCGGTCAGTTGCCCATCGGCGTCGTACTTGCCGAGGATCTCCACTTGGGCGCTGTCATAGCCCGGCTTTTCACCGAAAAATGTCCCGCGCTGATCGACTTTGCCTGCATAACCCAGCTGCTGCGCGCTGATGGGGCTCCAGCCGGCTTTTTCCACCGCTTCCCGGGCCAGTTTTTCCGAGTCCGGGTTCCACGGGATACCCGGCACCACCCCCTGAGAATCCACGCCACCAAGCACGGCCTTGACCAGGGTGGCGGGCAGACCGGTACCCATGCCATTTTTCTGGTAGCCCACGGCAAAGCCATTATCGAGGTTGTGGTAGCTATAAAGCGTGATCGCCAATGCATCTTTAAACAGTGCCGCAGACACGTTTGACCCTACATCCTTGTAGTCAAAAACTGCCATGGTTTTACTCTCCTGATTAATCAAACGGACGCACAAAGGCCTCATCGACCCGTGCCAGATCCTGCTCGCCCAGCGTGCCGGCGTAAAAGTGCAATTTGGTCCACGCCAATAAATAGTCGTAGCGGGTTTGTGCCAGATCCCGGCGCGTGGTGTAGAGCTGTTGCTCGGCGTTCAAGGCATCAAGATTGACCCGCTCGCCCCCCAGAATGCTTTGCCGGGTAGAGACCACCAGCGCTTGCGCCGAGGTCAGGGCTTTTTGATAGGCACGCAACTTGTTCCCCCCCGACAGACAGGCGTTGAACTGGCGCCTCAGTTCGATCAGGGTTTCCCGGGTTTTACCTTCCAGTTCATATTCCACCCGGGCCAGATTGCTGCCGGCCTGACGCACCGACGCCGACACGCCGCCCCCTGAATAGAGCGGCAGGCTGACTTCAATGCCGATGGTGTTGGTGTCATAGCGCTGGTTATAGGTGTTGCCGCTGTCGGACTCCATCTTGCGCACGCTGGCATAGGCATTGAGTTTGGGCAGATGGCCGGCGCGGTTGCGCTCGACCTCATAGCGCGCCACCTCCAGTGCCTCGCGTTGCGACGCCAGCTCCGGGTTGTTGGCCAGGGCCATGGCATGCCAGGTGGCGAAGTTGGCCGGCTCCAGCGGTAACGGGTTGAAGGCCGCCGCCAGCGGCTGCAACTGCTCGATGCTCACCGACTCAGTGCCAATCAACGCCCCCAGCTCGCGCAAGGCGGCGTCCTGCTCATCAATGGCCTGGATCTCCTCGGCCGTGGCCAGTTCGTAGCGCGACTCGGCTTCAAGGATGTCGGTGCGGGTGCCCTCGCCCTGTTGAAACATCTGCTGGTTTTGCCGGAACTGCTGTTCGTAGGCTTTTTTCTTGGCGCGGGCGATATCGATCTGATCCTGGGCAAACAGGGCCTGGGTGTAGTGCGTCAGCACACGCACCAACAACTCCTGACTCTTGCTGCGAAAACTTTCATCGGCAAACAGGGCCTGGGCCACACCTTTGCGGTAGTTGGCGTAGGCCTCGTAGTCGATCAGTGGCTGCTGCACCATAAAGGTCGAGCCATAGCTGTTGTAGTTGCGGTCCTCATGGGTGTTACCGCGTTCGTTCAAATAAGTGGCCTGGGAGTTGTTGCGCCCCTTGTTGTAGCTATAGGACAACCTGGGTAGCAGGCCGGCGCGGCCAATAATCCGGTTTTCCAGCCCCGCGTCGCGCTCCTTCATGGCCCCGAGAAAGGTCGGATCATTGCGCAGCGCCTGTTCGTATACCTCAAAAGGTCCCATCGCCTGGGCGCTGGCACCCAGGCTTAACCACAGCGCAGCAGCCAGGCTCACTTTAAAAACTGTTTTCATCGGTCGCAGCATCCTATCGCTCAGTCAACGCAGAACCTGCGCGATCCAGCAGCGGTTTGAACAAGTAGTTGAGCAGCGAGCGTTCGCCGGTGCGCACAAACATCTCGGCCGGCATCCCGGGTTTGATCACCAGTCCGTTGAGCTTTTCCAGCGCCTGGTCACTGACCGTACTGCGCAGCACGTAGTACGGCATGCCGGTTTTCTCGTCGAGCATCTGGTCGGCCGACACCAGGCTGACTTCACCCGATACCCGCGGCGTAGTGCTCTGATTGAACGCGGTAAACAGAATGTCCACCGCCAGTGCGCTACCCACCCGGTCCACCAGGTTCACCGGCAGACGCCCTTCCACCTCCAGACGTGCGTCCTGGGGCACAATTTCCAGCAAGGTTTCCCCTGCCCGCACCACGGCGCCCTCGGTATGCACCCCCAGGTTGACCGCAATGCCATCCGCCGGTGCAGTGATTTCACTGTGTTGCAGATCAAAGCTGGCCGACGCCAGTTGCTGCTCCAGGGTCAGGCTTTTGAGCCGGGCATCGGCCAACTGGCTGCGGACCTCCTTCTGGTACTCATCAATGTGCTGCGCCAGCTTGAGCCGTGACTCCAGAATGCCCTGCTCGATGCGTCCGCTTTCGCCGCTGTTTTGCGCAAGATCCTGCTGAATCTGCGACAGCTGCCGTTCGTACTCCAGCAAGCGGTTACGCGGGATGTAGCCGTTTTCTGCCAGCGGTCGCAGATTGCTCAACTGTTGACGCAAGGAGTCGGCCTGGGCCAATTGATCTCCCCGTGCCCGGCGCATGCCCGACAGCTGCTGCGCAGCCCCTTCAATGCTGGCCTTGAGCCCCGCCTGCTCGCGGGCAAAGGACTCCCGACGGCTGCTGAACAATTGCTGCTGACCTTCGAGCACCAGGGCCAGTCGCGGGTCGGGATCGAGACTCAACTCGGGGCCGAAATTCACCCGCTGCAAGTTGTCGCGCTCGCTTTGCCAGCGGGCCACGCTGGCCCGGGCCATGCGGTATTGCGCGCGCAGCGATTGCACATCGGCCTCGACCTGGGTGGGGTCCAGTTGAAACAACGGTTGCCCCTGATGCACCGCCTGCCCTTCGTGCACCAGAATCTGAGTCACCACCCCGGCCCCCAATGACTGCACGGCCTTGCGCTTGCCCGACACCACCACCGTGCCTTGCACGGCAAGCCCCTCGTCCAGCGGCGCCAGGCTGGCCCACAGAAAGAAACTGCCCGCACCGACGATGGTCAGGACCCAGCCCATTCGTACGTAAAAGCCTGCACCCCGTGCTGGCTGATGGTTATCACTCATGATCGGAGCGTCCTTGCTCATGCGCCTGCACTCTGGCGGTTTAGGCTGGTGGGTTTCTGGGCACCGGCCAATGCCTTGAGCACCTCGGCCGTGGGCCCGAACGCCTGGGTCCGGCCTTCATTGAGGACCAGCAATTTGTCGGTCTGGGCCAACGATGAGGAACGATGGGTCACCAGCACCACCGTGCGCCCGTCAGCCTTGAGTTGGGCAATGGCACGGCTCAGCGCTGCATCGCCCACCGTATCGAGATTGGAATTGGGTTCGTCCAGCACCACCAGGCAGGGGCTGCCATACAAGGCCCGGGCCAGCGCCACCCGTTGTTTCTGACCGCCGGACAGACCACTGCCTGCATCCCCCAGCAGCGTGTCGTACCCCTGGGGCAGGCGCAGGATCATTTCGTGCACCCCGGCCTGGCGCGCCGCTTCAACCACTAGCTGCGCATCGGCCTCGCGGAAACGCGCGATGTTTTCGGCAATGCTGCCACTGAACAGCTCGATGTCCTGGGGCAAATAACCGAGGTGGGGGCCGAGCTGGTCGCGATTCCACTGATGGATATCGGCAGCGTCCAGGCGCACGGTGCCGGCCAGCGTTGGCCATACACCCACCAGCACCCGGGCCAGCGTCGACTTGCCGGAACCGGAAGCTCCCAGCACGCCCAGCACTTCCCCGGGGTTGAGGCTGAAACTGACCTGCTGCAAGGTCGCCAGCCGCTTGCCCGGCGGCGCGGCACTGACCTGCTCGAAGCTCACCTGCCCCTTGGGCACAGGCAATGTCATGTTGTCCTGGGTGACCGGATGCTGGCAAAGCAGGCTGTCCAGTCGCTGGTAGGCAAGTCGTGCCGAACTCCATTGTTTCCACACGCCAATCAACTGATCGATGGGGCTCAATACCCGGCCCATCAGGATGGAACCGGCAATCATCATCCCGGCGCTCATCTGGCCCTCAATCACCAGCCAGGCGCCCAGGCCGAGCACCAGCGATTGCAGGCATAAACGCAAGGTTTTGCTGATGGAGCCGATCACGGCCCCGGTGTCACTGGCCTTGTTCTGTTCAGCCAGAAACCGAGAATGCAGGTTGAACCAGCGCTTGCGCAACACACTCAGCATGCCCATTGCCTGAATGGTCTCGGCGTTGTGCAGATGGCTGCTGGCCAGTTGGCTGGATTGCTGGGAGTAGACGCTGGCCCGGGCCAGAGACTGGCGGGTCATGAGTTCGTTGATGCACGCCAGGCCAATCAACAGCACGGCACCGGCCGTGGCCAGCACCCCAAGCCAGAGATTGAACCCATAGATCACAAACAGATAAATCGGAAACCACGGCGCATCGAAGAACGCAAACAGCGCAGGGCCAGTGACAAATTGACGAATCAGGGTCAGATCACCCAGCGCCTGGCCGGCCTGGGCCTGACCGTTGAGCAGGTTGCGTTCGAATGCCGCCCGGTACACCTGTTGGTTGAAGCGGCGCTCCAACTGACTACCGATGCGGATAACAATAAAACTACGGACCGTTTCAAGCATCCCGATAAAGATAAAAAACCCCACGACCATTAATGACAACATGGCCAGCGTCGTGGTGTTTTGCGAAGACAAAACCCGGTCATACACCTGCAACATATAAATGGACGGCACCAGCATCAATATATTGATCAAGGCCGTAAAACAGCCGACGCTGATCAAAATACTTTTATAGTCAGCCAGCGCATGTATTAACGGTGCGACAGGCGTATTGTTCAGCCGCTTCATGCATCTTCCTTGATGAATAAATCAGGTAGTACCCAAATACGTAAAACTGCTACGCAGATTAAACCAGCCACTGATCTGCCCACGCAGCGCTTTACGATTTTAAATAAATGCTTGTGCCCGGTTTATTCAGGCAACCGTTTCATCATCAGAACTTTGCTCCCCGCCAGTTGCGCTTCATAAAGACCGGGTTCAATACGATCCATATGCACCAGATCCGTGCCGTCCTTGCCCATCAGAAATATCCCGTCCGGGGTCGCAGACCAGCTCACGGGCGCTTGCCCCAGCCAGACTTCAAGACATTTGATTTCAGGGCTGAAGGTTTTGTCGGCAACCAGTTGCACCTGACAGGCCTGTGTGACGTCATCCTGGGGGTAAAAGGTCCAACTGCCCGCCAGTTGCGCGGGGCTCAGTAACAACAGGGAATTGGCCATGGCGCTCTCTATGGTGAAGGTCAGCAATGCGGCGACATAGCCCGTTGCCTTGAAAAACCTGAATGCTCTTCGCGTGTGGTGCATGGGTGTGGAATTCCAGGCAAAAGGCAGCGCTTGCGCGCTGCCCATCCAGCGGCTGACTTAAACGACGATGTCGTACGTTGCCATTTGGCCCACGGTGTTCACCAGGAAATCGGCCACAGCGTGACCGCTGAAGTCGACGGCAAAGTGCCCCAGATTACTGGCCTGGTCGTAGCTGACGATCGCTTCACCGGCATGGCCGGTGAAGGTATCGACAAAATTCAGAGCGGCCAGGTTGCTGATGGCCGAGACGTCAATTTTGTCGATACCGGACTGGAAGTCCATGATGATATTGGCTGCCTGCGGCGCTGAGTCTGACACCGCTGCGAACACAAACACATCGGCCCCTGTGCCGCCCCACAAGGTGTCGGCACCACCGGCGCCGTAGATGATGTCGTTACCGGCACCGCCCTTGAGCACGTTATCGGCGCTGTTACCGATCAACAGGTCGTTGCCCGCGCCGCCAATGGCGTTTTCGATAATTACGCCCTGGGCAATCGAGACGTTACCGGTCATGCCACCGACGTCGGAGAACGAACCGGCAGTGAGGTTGATCTTCTGGTTCTGGCTGAAACCCGAGAAGTCCAGGGTGTCGTTGCCGCCGCCATCCCACACCGAGAAAATCAGCTTGTCGCTGGCTGAAGTTGCGCTGTAGTGATCACGGTCCGCCGTGGAGTTGAAGCCATAGACGGTGTCCTCGGCACGGGTTTGCAGGTTGGCACCGTACAGCTTCTGGATGGCTGCAATATCATCCATCTGCGGTGCTGATGCGTAGGCACCTTCACCGCTGTTGGTGAAGTGCTGACCGGTTTTACTTTCACTCCAGTAGCTCATCACGCTGTAGGCACGGGTGTCTTCGCCATAGACCGCATCGCGATAGGTGGGGTTGCCATTACCCGCGTTGTAGTCACCCGGGTGCGACAACCCCAGAGTGTGCCCGATTTCATGGGTCAGGGTTTGACGGCCGTAGTTGCCCTCGCCCGGTGTCTTGTTGACCTCATAGTCCTTGTTGATCAGATACCACGACTCGCCTTTGCGGGCGCTGTTTGGCAGGTAGGCAAAGGCCGCGCCGCCATTGCTGGCACTGAAATTGGCGAAGGTCATATGGCCGTCATCGCCACGGGCAGCCGGCCCTTCGGTGAAGGTCACTTTGGCCACGTCGGCCCAGGATTCCAGCGACAGCTTGGCCTGTTCCTTTTGCAGCGCCGAGAATTGGCCGAACGTGCCCAGGCCACGGGTGGCATAGCCCACAGGTGGCGCCGTGAGGAAGCTGTAGCTGAGGTTGATCACACCGTCGCCGTTAAGGTCATGCCAACTGGTACCGGAACGCGTCAGCTGATCAGCCGCCTGATCGGTGGTCAACGAAGGCTTGCCGTTGACCAGATGATCGCCGCGGTCATAGAAGTGACTGAAGTTATCAATCTGGGTAAAAGCGGAACTGCTGCTGATTGCGGCCTGACTCTGGCCAACCGACAGTAACGCTTTCTCTTTAAGTTTCGACATGTAAACATTTCCTTGTTTAACAGTAGAAAATTTTGACAGACCACGACGACCCCATGGCGAGATCGTCCTATCACTCGCCGTTTATGGCCGGGCGAAACTGACACAAGTCGAAATATTTAGTCCAGTGTTTTTTTGCCATCAAAACTCCAGAGCCGGATAAACAACAGCAAACATTGAACACCCCGGGAAATATTTTTTTCAGTCATCGAATATTAGAATCATCATATTCACTTGAGGAATAACAATAGCGATTTTGTTGATAATGGCCTTTTGCAACATGACTGACCGGTCAGCACTTTTTTATTTAAATAAACCTGTCGCCAGTTCGTCTTTATATAGGGTTTTTAATTAACCAAAATACAGCAGGCACCCCACATTCCACACTTGTGGGAGCGGGCTTGCCCGCGATGGCATCAGCGCGATCCTGCAGGTATACCCCGTCGCCTGCATCGCGAGGCAAGCTCGCTCCTACAGCAGACACCCCATACCCACACCCACACCCCAGCACTGTGGGAGCGGGCTTGCCCGCGATGGCATCAGCGCGATCCTGCAGGTATACCCCATCGCCTGCATCGCGAGGCAAAATCGCTCCCTGTAACCCTGGTCCAGGGCACCGATATTACAAACGGCACTTGACTCGAACCGGTGATTTGAGTTTTCCTGAAACCGGTTTCAGCGCCCTCACGCGAAATCGCCTGCGATAACTCAAATAAAAGGTTTCAGGCCGTGAACAGTTTTTCTGCCGCCCAGCGCACCCGCGTGACCATGCTTGATGTTGCCCGACTTGCCGGTGTATCCAAGGCCAGCGTGTCGCGTTTTATCGGCGAAGACCGCGCCTTGCTGTCCGAAGCCATCAGCCAGCGTATCGAACGGGCAATCAACGAGCTGGGCTACCGGCCCAATCAAATGGCCCGCGGCTTGAAACGCGGACGCACCCGGCTGATCGGCATGCTGGTGGCCGATATCCGCAACCCCTACTCGATTGCAGTGATGCATGGGGTCGAAACCGCCTGCCGGCAGCACGGTTACAACCTGGTGGTGTGCAACACCGACCGCAACGATGAACAGGAGCGCCAGCATCTCGCTGCCCTGCGCTCTTACAATATCGAAGGCCTGATCCTTAACACCCTCGGCCATGATCCTGTGGCCCTGCAACAGCTGCATCAGGAAATGCCCATCGTCCTGATCGATCGCAAGGTCGAGCAACTGCAAACCGATCTGGTCGGCCTCGATAACGCCCATGCCGTGCGCATTGCCCTTGATCACCTTGAGCAACAGGGCTACCGCGATCTGTTGCTGGTCAGCGAGCCCGTCGATGGCACCAGCTCACGGATCGAGCGCATTCACAGCTTCACCACGCAACTGGCTGCACGCCCGGCACTGCGTGGTGCCGTGGTGCAAACCGGTACGCAACTGCGGGCCGACATCCAGTCCTTCCTGCAAACCCCCGGCAACGGCCCCAAGGCACTGTTTTGTGCCAATGGCGTGGCCGCGCTGGCCTGCACCCATATCTTGCGCGAGTTGAACTGTCGCTTGTTCGAGGATGCCGGCCTGATCGCCCTGGATGACCTGGAATGGTTCCCTCTGGTCGGCAGCGGTATCACAGCCCTCGCCCAACCCACGCAACAGATTGGCGCCAGCGCTTTTGACTGCCTGCTCAGACGCCTCAAGGGCGACAAGGCACCCGCCCGGGTCCTGGATTTTGCTGCAAGCCTGATCAAGCGCGGCTCCACCCAACGCCCTGCTACCTGACGCTTTATTGCCGCCGCTTGCCTGTTTAAGCCTGCCGCACTTCCTAACAACAAAATGAAACCGGTTTCAGAGATTAATGACAATGACCACATTTCCCGTATCCATCAGCCTGTCGAGCTACGGCGCCGACCTGGTTCGCCAGCGCGGACAACACAGCTTCATCGAGGTACTGGCCAATGCCGGTGCAACCCGCATCGAGCTGCGGGAAGAATTGCTCACCGGCGAAGACCCGGTAGCCTTCAGCCAGGCCGTGCAGCAGCACGGACTTGAGTGCGTGTTCTCTTCGCCAATGGAGCTGTGGGAAGCCGGGCAGTCGCGCCCCAATCCACAATTGATCGCCACCCTGCAGCGGGCCCATGCCTTCGGTGCGAAATGGCTGAAAGTCTCACTGGGCTATTTCACCGAACACTGCGATCTGCAAAACCTGGCTGCCTGCCTGAACCAGCAGTCCGTGAAATTGCTGGTAGAAAACGACCAGACGTCCCAGGGCGGGCGGATCGAGCCGATGCAGCGTTTCTTCGACAAGGTCGATCAACAGCAGGCCCCGATCAGCATGACCTTCGACATTGGTAACTGGCAGTGGCAGGACCAGTCAGCCGGCACCGCCGCCCGCCTGCTCGGCCGTTACGTCAGCTACCTGCACTGCAAAGGTGTGGCCCGGCGCCCGGACGGCAAGCTGATTGCCATAGCGCCAACCGCCACCGACCTGCAAATGTGGCAGCAACTGATGACCCACATGCCCCATGGCCTGACCCGCGCCGTCGAATATCCGCTGCAGGGCAGCGACCTCGACCGGCTGACCAAAGAGCATGTCGCGGTACTGGCCAAACTGAGCCAACAGCAACAGGAGCTGAGCCATGTCTAAGTTTGATGTGTTGTCGTTTGGCGAAACCATGGCCATGTGGGTGGCTGAACACTGCGGCGATCTGGACCAGGTCGAGCTGTTTCACAAACGCATTGCCGGGGCCGACAGCAACGTCGCCATCGGCCTGGCACGCCTGGGTTTCAATGTTAAATGGCTGAGCCGCGTAGGCAACGATTCCCTCGGCCGTTTCGTGCGCAACACCCTGCAAGCCGAAGGGCTGGACTGCCAGCACGTGGCCATCGACCCGCAGTACCCCACCGGCTTTCAACTCAAGTCACGGGTAGATGACGGCAGCGATCCGCAAGTGGAGTATTTCCGCCGCGGTTCGGCCGCCAGTCATCTGGGCCTCGACGCCATTACCCCGCAATTGCTCGATGCCCGCCATTTGCACGCCACCGGCATTCCTCCAGCCCTCTCGGCCAGTTGCAATGAATTGTCCTTTGAGCTGATGAAGTCCATGCGCAAAGCCGGCAACAGCGTGTCGTTCGATCCCAACCTGCGACCGTCGCTATGGGCCAGCGAGCAGCAAATGATTCGCGACATCAACGCCCTCGCCGCCCACGCCGACTGGGTACTGCCAGGGCTGAGCGAGGGGCGGTTACTGACTGGCTACGACGATCCGGGCGACATCGCTGCGTTCTACCTCGACCAAGGGGCAGAAGCGGTGATCATCAAGCTGGGAGCCAAGGGCGCTTACTGGCGCACCGCCGAGCTTGAACAATTCGTGCCCGCCGTACCGGTTGCCCAGGTGATCGACACCGTTGGCGCCGGCGATGGCTTTGCTGTGGGCGTCATCAGTGCCTTGCTGGAAAACCTCGACTTTGCCGAAGCCGTGCAGCGTGGCAACTGGGTTGGCAGCCGTGCCGTGCAAAGCCGTGGCGATATGGAAGGGCTACCGACCCGGGCCGAACTGACGCACCACAACGCGCAGACTGCGCCCGAATAAACACCGTGATTTTGCTGCACCCGTTACCTGCTGCGACAAAAAAAACAAGCTCAGGAGCACCACCATGCACTCGTTAAAACTCGCCGCCCGTCGTTGGTGGTACATCATGCCGATCGTATTTATCACCTACAGCCTGGCCTACCTGGACCGGGCTAACTACGGGTTCGCTGCGGCCTCCGGCATGGCCGAAGACCTCAACATCACTCCCGGGCTGTCGTCGTTGCTCGGCGCCCTGTTCTTCCTCGGGTATTTCTTCTTCCAGGTCCCGGGGGCGATTTATGCGCAGAAAAACAGCGTCAAGAAACTGATATTCGTCAGCCTGATCCTCTGGGGCAGCCTGGCGACCCTGACCGGCGTGGTGTCCAACGCCTACAGCCTGATTGCCATTCGCTTCATGCTCGGAGTGGTTGAAGCCGCAGTCATGCCGGCAATGCTGGTGTACCTGTGCCACTGGTTCACCCGTGCCGAACGCTCGCGCGCCAACACCTTCCTGATTCTCGGCAACCCGGTCACCATGCTCTGGATGTCGGTGGTCTCGGGCTACCTGGTGCAGCATTACAGCTGGCGCTGGATGTTTATCGTCGAGGGCCTGCCTGCTGTGCTCTGGGCGTTTATCTGGTGGCGCCTGGCCGATGACCGTCCAAGCGAAGCCAAATGGCTCAGCACTCAAGAGAAACACGACCTGCAAAGCGCGCTGGATGCCGAACAGGTCGGAATGAAACCGGTAAAAAACTACGCTGCGGCCTTCCGCTCGCCAAAAGTGATCCTGCTGTCCTTGCAGTTCTTCTGCTGGAGCATCGGGGTGTACGGTTTTGTCCTGTGGCTGCCGTCGATTCTCAAACACGGCGCGCAGATGGACATGATCGAGGCCGGCTGGCTCTCGGCCCTGCCCTATCTGGCTGCAGTGATCGCGATGCTCGTGGTGTCGTGGGGCTCGGACAAACTGCAAAAACGCAAACGCTTCGTCTGGCCGCCGCTGCTGATCGCCTCCATCGCCTTCTACGGCTCCTACGTGCTGGGTGCGGAACACTTCTGGTGGTCCTACAGCCTGCTGGTGATTGCCGGTGCCTGCATGTATGCACCCTACGGTCCGTTTTTCGCCATCATCCCGGAAATACTGCCGTCCAACGTGGCCGGGGGCGCCATGGCGCTGATTAACAGCATGGGGGCCCTGGGTTCGTTTGCCGGCTCCTATCTGGTCGGATACCTGAACAGCGAGACCGGTTCACCGGGAGCTTCCTTCCTGTTGATGAGCGGCGCGCTGATGATTTCCGTGCTGCTGACCCTGATGCTCAAACCCACGGTCAATGACACCCCTGCGCCCAAGCAATTGGCTACGCAGGGTCTGGCCCACTCTTGATTTCAACGTCGGTGAATACCTTGAAAAAGAATGTCGTGCTGTACAAAGAACTGTCCGCGCCCCTGATGCAACGCCTGGAAGATCAGGTCAATGTCACCCTGATCAAGCGCCTTGATGCCCAGGGCCTGGAGCAACTGCGGGCGGCCCTGCCCCAGGCCCAGGGATTGCTGGGGGCCAGCCTCAGGCTGGATGCGCAGCTGCTGGATCTGGCACCGGCACTGGAGGCCGTGGCCAGCGTTTCGGTGGGGGTTGATAACTACGACATCGACTATCTGACCGAGCGCAAAGTCCTGCTCACCAACACCCCCGACGTGCTCACCGAAACCACGGCCGACACCGGTTTCGCCCTGATTCTGGCCAGCGCCCGGCGCGTGGTGGAGCTGGCCAACCTGGTGCGCAATGGCCAGTGGCAAAAAAACGTCGGCCCCGAGCAGTTCGGCACCGACGTGCATGGCAAAACCCTGGGCATCATTGGCATGGGCCGCATCGGCGAAGCCCTGGCCCAGCGCGGCCACTTTGGCTTCGGCATGCCGGTGATCTACCACAGCAATTCGCCAAAACCTGCAGTAGAGGCACGCTTCAACGCGCAGTACCGCAGCCTCGATGAACTGTTGCAGCAAGCCGACTTTATCTGCCTGACCCTGCCCCTGACCGCGCAAACCGAAGGCTTGATTGGCGCAGAGCAATTTGCCCTGATGCGCCCCGAGAGCATCTTTATCAATATCTCCCGGGGCAAGGTGGTGGACGAAGCGGCACTGATTCAGGCCTTGCAAGAGGGCCAGATTCGCGCAGCCGGGCTGGATGTGTTCGAGCGCGAACCGCTGGAGCTGACCTCGCCGCTACGGCAGCTGGATAACGTGGTGGCCACCCCCCACATAGGTTCGGCCACCCACGAAACCCGCGAAGCCATGGCCCGCTGTGCGGTCGATAATCTGCTGGCGGCACTGGCCGGTGAACGCCCGGCCAACCTGGTTAACCCACAAGCACTGGGCTGATCATTCACCGGCCTTGATTTTGGTCCATAGCCGCGTGCGGATGCGGTCGATATTCAACGGCATGGCCTGGAGGGCAAACAGCTTGTCCATCATCGCCGCCGTTGGATAGACCTTGGTGTCAGCCTTGATCTCGGGGCTGACCAAGGCATCGGCCTGTTCGTTGCCATTGGCGTAATGCACATAGTTGGTGATACCGGCCATCACGTCTGGGCGCAGCAAGTAGTTCATGAAGCTGTAAGCGGCCTTCTCGTCCGGCGCGTCGACGGGCATGGCCACCATATCAAACCAGATCGCCGCACCTTCCTTAGGTATCGAATAACCGATATCCACCCCGTTACTGGCCTCTTTGGCCCGGGTTTCGGCCTGCAGAATGTCTCCCGAAAAGCCTACCGCCACACAAATATTGCCGTTGGCCAGGTCGCTGGTGTACTTGGACGAGTGAAAGTAGCTGATATAGGGCCGTACTTTCATCAGCAGCGCTTCGGCTTTTTTGTAGTCCTGCGGGTTCTTGCTGTGATGGGGCAAGCCCAGGTAATTCAGCGCCGCGGGCAGCACTTCCGGACCGTTGTCCAGTATCGCGACCCCGCATTTACTGAGCTTTTCCATGTTTTCAGGCTTGAAAATCAGGTCCCAGGAATCCACCGGGGCATTCTCGCCCAGTACCGCTTTGACCTTGGCCACGTTGTAGCCGATACCGGTACTGCCCCACAGGTACGGAAAACCATGCTGGTTCCCCGGATCGTTGACCTCCAGCGCCTTGAGCAGCACCGGGTTGAGGTTTTTCCAGTTGGGCAACTGGCTTCTGTCGAGCTTTTTCAGGGCCCCGCCCTGAATCTGCCGGGCCATAAAGTGGTTGGATGGAAACACCACGTCATACCCGGAATTGCCGGTCATCAACCTGCCGTCCAGGGTCTCGTTGCTGTCAAACAGGTCGTAGGTAAACGCAACTCCGGAATCACGGGAAAAGTTCTTCATCGTGTCGGGTGCGATGTAGTCGGACCAGTTATAGACCTTCACGGTCTCGGCGGCCTGACACAAAGTCCCGGCCAACATCAGGGGCAACAGGGTCATACGGATCATGATTCGATTCCTTGCATGTTCTGGCAGCTTTTTTATAGGCAGGTATCGGCAGTTTTAAGTGAGCAAAGGCTTACAGGATCAGGACATAGGTCTTGCGCACGGTCTCCTGAATGTCCCAGATGCCGGTGCTGTTGGCAGGCAACATCAGTGCATCCCCTGCTTCTATGGTCAGGGTTTCTCCGTCATCCGGAGTGAAGGTGCAGCGCCCTTGAATGAAGTGACAAAACTCTTGCGCCACAATCTGTCGGCGCCAGCGACCCGGCGTGCATTCCCAGATGCCGGTTTCGACCCCGTCGTTACGCTCGACACAGGTGACCGAGGTGATAGCCACCGGCGTACCCAGCGGCACGGCCACCGGGAAGGACTCTTGTAGCGGTACCAGGGCCGTGTTTTTGAATTGAGTGATGCTCATGAAATGCTTCCTGATCAAGACGACGTTTAATTACTGCATGAAACCTTCCATAAACCCGGCCACGCGGCTGGCCAGGCGCCGACGCAAGGGCGAGCTGTGGGGGTTGGCCAGGGTTTGGTCTTCGTAGACGAAGCTGCGGATAATTGCGTTGTAACCCAGCCAGCGGCAGGGCTCCGGCTCCCAGGCCTTGAGCGCAGCGAGTCCGCCTTCGGTCAACACCCAGGGCTGTGTCACCTCGAGGGTGTCGCGTTGCAAAATCAGGTCGGCCAGGGTGCGGCCGCCCAGATGACTGGCGCCTACCCCTTCGCCGCCATACCCGCCGGCCAGGGCGATGCCTTGCTGGCGATCACAGAGCATGTGTGGCTGAAACCGCCGCGACATGCCCAGATTGCCGCCCCAGGCATGACTGATACGCACGTCTTTAAGCTGCGGGAACAGTTCGCCAAACAAATAACGGCGCAGTTCAATTTCGCTTTCGCTGAGGTCGAAATTGCCTCGCAGGCGTCCGCCAAACTGATAACCGCCCCGCGCACCGAACACCAGGCGGTTATCCACCGTGCGCTGGCCGTAAGTGACCTGACGGCTGCTCTCGCTGAAGGCCTGGCCCCGGGACAGACCGATCTCGTCCCACACGGCCTGGGACAAAGGCTCTGTGGCCACCAGCAGGCTCTGTACCGGCAGTTGATAGCGGCCCAGGGTTGGCAAGGTATTGGCGTAGCCTTCCACGGCCGGCACCACCCAGCGGCTGCGCACCCGGGCTTTGGCTGTGACCACCTGGCCCGACTGCCATTGCGTGACCGGGCTTTGCTCGAATATCTGCACCCCCATGCGCTCAACGGCGCGGGCCAGGCCGCGTACCAGTCTGGCCGGGTGAATGGTTGCAACATGGGGAGTGAAGATGCCGCCATAGGGCCTGGCGACGCGGATCTGTTGCGCCAGTTCGCCCGGGCTCAGCCAGCGGTAGTCGGATTCGTTCAAGCCCTGGGCGTAGAGGCTGGCCAGATAACTGCGCAGACTGGCTTCTTGCTCGGGGTAACGGGCCGCGCAATACAAAGCGCCCCCTTTGCGGTAATCGCAGTCGATGCCTTCACGATCGATGACGTTTTTTACTTCATCAGGTATGCCGTGCAGCAAATCGAAGGAGGCCCGACGCTGCTCGGCAGACAAGCCCGCCAGCAACCGGTCCTCGCCCAGCAAATTGCCCATCAGCCAGCCGCCGTTGCGACCGGAGGCGCCAAAGCCCGCCGTTTGCGCTTCAACAATGGCAATGCTCAGTTGCGGCGCATGGCGCTTGAGGTAGTACGCGGTCCAGAGCCCGGTGTAACCGGCGCCGATGATGGCCACATCGACATCCAGGTCGTGTTCGAGCGCCGGTCGGGGAGCAAGCTCATCCCCGAGCTGGTCCATCCATAAACTGATTGAGCGCCATGCTGGCATCACCGACTCCACACTGCTTCAAAGAATGGGTCGACCCTACCTCCTGGCGTCAGGAAAAGTCTTGCGCGCGTGCCCGCAAAGAAATTTGTCTGGCGTAAGCCTTGGGTGACTGGCCGGTGTGCTGGCGAAAACAGCTGTAGAACGCCGAGATCGAATTGAACCCGGCCGAGAACGCCACCTCATCGACTTTGACCGGCGACACCGCAGCATCCATTGCCGCCAGTACATGCCGCAGCCGTGCCTGATTCACATAGCGGTAAAAGCTTTGTCCCAATACCTGGTTGAGCAAATACGACATCTGGTTACGTGTATAGCCGCAGGCACTGGCCACTTGCTGCAGATCGAGCTCAGGGTCGAGATAGGGTTGTTGGCGCTCGAAGTAGCTTTGCAGGTCCCGGGCCATGAAACTCAATTGCCGCGCCGAGAGCCCAAGACGGCTGACGGCCGGTCTCAATGAGGGTTTGAGCGCCGGATTGATCGCGGTTTCATGGACCAGGGATGCGTACTCATTGACCCGCCAGATCAGCCCGTCGCGCACCGTAATCGCCTCACTGGCTCGGAATGACACCAGCCCCTGGCTGCCACGCAGGGTCATGCGATATTGAATGAACGCCGTATTGCCATCCAGACGGATACGATCGCTATGCTCCAGCGCTTCATCCGGCTCCCTTGGCATGGACAGACGCACGTACTCGCGCAGTTCGTCGAGGGCCATGACCCGATTCTGAAAAAAATCGTGATAGCACACGTCCGGGTGATAAAGCGCCATCACCCCGTCCAGGTCTCGGTGCTTCCAGCACAAGTGGTAACGCATCACGGTCTGACCGGTAGCGCGGGTCTGTTCGGGGCCGTCATCGGGGTCTGACATGGAACGCTCGTAGGCAAAAAGAGCAGAGAGTGCCGAGTTTGTGCGTTGGCAGCAATGGCCAGGTGCAGGGGTAAACGGCTAAAAAAACGCTTCAGGGCTTGATGTGCATCAAAACCGGATTAAACAGTCTATCGGTATGTAACAAAAGGCTTAGCGCCACAGAATATGGATGATAGGTTTAAACACGAAACACTCGCTAAAACATCTGCCGGAGATTGTTCTCTGGCTGTTTAAATTCAGAGCAAAAGGAAGTGCTCCATGAACAAAACACGCGACATGCACAAGGTTACCTTCCCCAATGCCTGCCAGCTGATGCGCTGGCATTTTCATCCAATGGGTTTCGAGGCGACCATGGATGCGCCGGGAAGCCTGGTTGCCCGCCTGTTTGATCGTGCCAGTGGCGAAACCCTGATCGCCATCGCCGGCATCCCCTGCGCAACCACCATGACCCCGGGTCAGGTGAGCAATATCATCCAGGCGGTGGAAGACGAACTCGAAAGCTTCGTCCCGCCGATGACCTGGCAGGCGCAGGCCTGACCGCGCCGCCTGCATCGCTGGCAAGCCAGCTCCCACAAGAAATCTGACCGGTGCATGACTTTTTGGGGGTGGGCTTGCCAGCTCCTGCAGTAAATCTGAGTGGCACCTGCCACCTGTAGGAGTGGGCTTGCCCGCGATGGCATCGACCCGGTCTACCCACCTGACCTTGCCGCCTGAATCGCTGGCAAGCCAGCTCCCACAATAAATCTCACCGGCACATGACTCTGTGGGAGTGGGCAAGCCTGCTCCTACAGTAAATCAGAGTGGCACTTGCCACCTGTGGGAGTGGGCTTGCCCGCGATGGCATCGACCCGGTCTACCCGCCTGACCTTGCCGCCTGAATCGCTGGCAAGCCAGCTCCCACAAGAAATCTGACCGGTGCATGACTCTTTGGGAGTGGGCTTGCCAGCTCCCACAATAAATCTCACCGGCCCATAAATCTGCAAGCCAGTTCCTGCAAAAGGTCTATCCGGCGGGCTCAGATACCTTGCGCAGATCCTCAAAGAATACCTTGCCCCGAGGGATGCGGTCTGAGGCCCTGGGGATGTTCGGACCCTGGGCATCCGGGTTTTCCAGATACCAGTAACAATGCGTCACCGCCCGGGTAATGCCCACATAGGCCAGGCGCAGGATTTCATCCTTCTGCGCCGTATCGTAAGGGTCCGGGTCACCATCCTTGCCCAGGCCCGCCATGCGATAGACCTGGTTTTTATACGGCGAAGACGTCAGGTGCTGACAGTCACCCAACAGGAACACCGCGTCAGCCTGCAAGCCCTTGGAGCTGTGATAGGTCAGTTGCTTGAGCCGACGGTCTTCAGGCGCCAACCTAGAATCCACATTAACTACCGACTGAATATCCTTCTCAATCAATAACTTATCGCTGCTTTTTCGATACAACATTAAGACGCTATCCCCAGCGTTGTAATGTTCAATCAACCGCGCTGCCAAAGCCTGGTCATCGCGGCTCAATACATTCACCGGTACTGGCACCTTGGGCTCGCCACTGGCTTTGGCCCGTTTGCCGGCAATCGAAGGTGCTGCACGCACGATATGCTCGGCAGCATCGATGATGTGCTGATGGCTACGAAAGTTGTCGCTGAGCATCACCCGGGTGGTGGCGGGCGACGGGAATTCCTTGTTGAACTCCATGAAGTACTTGGGCGAACTGCCGCGCCAGCCATAGATCGACTGCCAGTCATCACCCACACAGAGTAACGATGAACGCTGGGCACCACGCCCGACATGCATCGCCGGGCCTCGACTGCGGATTTCCCGCAGGCTGGCCCTTAACCAGGAAACGATTTGCGGCGAAACGTCCTGGAACTCATCGATCATCAAATGCGACAGCGGGCGCAGTTGCTCATGGCTCAGCAATTTGAAGTTTTGTGGGGTGTTCTCGCCGAACAGCGAAAACATGCGGTTATAGGTCATCACCGGCGGCGACTGTGCCAGCAAGTGATCTTCCAGCGCGCGCCAGTAAAGGCTCAGGGCCTCGAAGAAAAATCGGTCCGGATCATCGGCGGCAAATGCCATGTCCCCCACGGCCGCGGCAACGTCCAGCCCCAGGTTCTCTATAAAGCTGGCAGCCGCGACAAAACAGTCCAGCAACGGCGCCGAACTCAGTTCGCCCTTGAGCTTGTAATCAAAACCCGGACCCGCACTGGCATCACCCGCCAGCGAGGTAATAACACGCTTTGCAGCATCATAGCTTTCCAGCCAAATCAAAGGCTTACTGCAAAAAGCTCGAAACAGAGTGCGCTTTACTGCCCATTCGGCGCGCACGCTCAACTTGGCCCCCGGCCTGCAGATTTGCGGGTTTTCCCGCGGATCAAACCCGAGCACCACCCACGCATCCAGTTGCGGCACATACCCGTGGCAATGGAACTGCGCACCATTGATTTGTACGGTTTCCCGGCTCGGCTCAATGCCCTGGATCGGCCAGGCGCCCGCGGCAAACCACAGGTCTTCGAGGGTGTCACACAACTCTTCGTCGCGCTTGGCGGCCAGCTCGGTCACTGCCATGCGTTTTTGCACATCCGGGTGATCGCGTTCCAGCTCCTTGAGTTGCAGGGCATGCCGGCAGAGGGGTGCCAGGGTCTCGCGAAAACGCTGATCCCGGGTGTAAAGCCCGTGATAGCAGGCATTCAGTTGCTGGCGCTGGGCATCATTGATCCGCAGATCAAACGGGTTGCTGTCGCTGTCATCGTCATTGAGCAAAGTGCGCGTGCTCAGGGTCTCGAATGCCTGCAACTGGCTGTAGCCGGGTAAGCTGCGGACCATGGGCAAGATCCGTGAATGGAAAGTGCGCACCACATCCCGCGCTTCCTTGAGGCTCAGGGTGCGGCCCCACAAGGCAAAAATGGATTGCAGTTTGCTGATGAAGTCCTTGCGCGACTCGCGGGTGAAGGTCACCACCGTCATCGAACCGAGTTCAAAACCCAGGTAATGGCTGAGCAGCAGAATACGCAGCACCAGCGATGTCGACTTGCCAGCCCCGGCCCCGGCAACCACCGAGGTCGAAGGTGTATCGCTGAGGATCATCTTCCACTGGGCGGCACTGGGCTGTGCCTGTTCGGGCAGGATCGCCGCAACATCGGCCTTGATCTGCTTTTTCAGCTCGGCGGTCAGCGGCAGGCGCCAGTCATCGAACAGGTTGTCGTCGATGCCCGGCGCACGCAGCACCTGCGGGCGGGTATCACTGATGAACAATACTTGCCGGCCTTGTTCCAGCCCCTCGGCATGCCCTTCTTCAAAGCCATAATCCACCCCGGCGCTGTGCCCGCTGCGAAACCCGTCGGCCTGACCCTGCAACCAGGAGGCGGCATGTTGCGCACGTAAATGGTTCAGGCCGCTGCCAAAGAGTCTGGCGGCCAGGCGCTTGAGCAAGGGTAATCGGGTTAGAGGGGCGAGTTCTTCGGGCAAATCGGGAATGTGTTGCGGCACGCTGACTCCAGGGTGTGAGGCTGTCCGGGCGGATGGGCTATGGTCGCTGCATTGCGCCAAGATATCTAGGAGAATCAGCTCTTTAGAGCATTTTATGAAAGTAGGCACGGATGTGTTGACGGAAAAATACATCTAACAAATAGATAGTTTTAAAGCATATTTTCAGCTTTTTATCGATATGTTCTTGATGGAAAATCACCCCATCAGCAACCGGGTAACCGTCCACAGCGCACGGGCCACCTGAACAGGAGAAGCATCATGCTTGAACTCAGACCCTTCAACACCCTGGGCGGCGCAAACCACGGCTGGCTGGACGCTCACCATCACTTTTCGTTCGCCGAATACTACGATCCGACCCGAATGAACTGGGGCAACCTGCGGGTGTGGAACGACGATGTGATTGCCCCCGGTACAGGTTTCCCGAAACACCCCCACCGCGACATGGAGATCATCACCTATGTCCGCGAAGGCGCCATCAGCCATGAAGACAACCTGGGCAACAAAGGCCGGACTGAAGCCGGCGATGTGCAAGTCATGAGCGCAGGCACCGGGATTGCCCACAGCGAATACAACATGGAGTCGACGCCGAGCAAAATCTTCCAGATCTGGATCATTCCCAATCAGCAAGGTGACGCACCGGCCTGGGGCGCCAGACCCTTCCCCAAAGGCCGGCGCGAAGGCTTTGTAACCCTGGCCAGTGGCAAGGACGGCGATGACCAAAGCTTGCGCATCCGCGCCGATGCACGCCTGGTGGCGGCCAACCTGAAGGCCGGGGAAACAGCGGAGTATGCACTGGACAGCGGCCGCCGGGCGTATCTGGTGCCTGCCACCGGGATGATTGAAGTCAACGGCTTGCGCGCCGGCGCCCGGGATGGAGTGGCCGTGGTTGATGAGACCCGGTTGCGAGTCACGGCCATTGAAGACAGCGAGATCGTGCTGGTGGATATCGCCTGATTGATGACTTGAAAAAAGGCCGGCACCTTCAGGGGTGTCCGGCCTTTTTTATAGCCTGCACGCTTGCGCCGGCCGTGCCGGCGACAGGCTTCAGCTCAGGGGATTGTCGATCTGGATGTAGAGAGAAAATGCACCCAGCACCAGCCAGAAACAGGCGAACAACCAAGGCGAGCGCACGGAAAACATCAAGGATTTTTTATACCCCTTGTGGGTGGACTCCATCTCGCAAAACAACGGTGATTCATCGTAGGCCATGCCCATGACCGGCTGACTGCTGAGCAGTTCGCTCTGTTTGAAGTGCCAGTGATCGATGATGTCGTAGGCCGCCCGGATCCCCGGCCACGCATTAAGTGAGATCAGTATCCCGAGCACCGCCAGCATGGGCGGTACTGTGAGGGTGAAAAACTTGCCCCACTCCGGGTTGAGGTTAGCCATGCAGGATGCAAAGGCGATCACCAGAAATGACTGGGCCGCCAGATACGCATCGGTGCGGTGGGACAGGATGCTGGTCTCGTACTGGATTTCACGCCGGTAGAAATCCAGCCGGTCCTTGGGCGAGCCGAACATTTTGGCATCGTGCTCGCTCTGAATCTGTAACTCACTGTGCGACGTAATTATTTTGCTCATCCGCAGCGCCCGGGCAATGTCTCGAACACTGTTGGATAGAGCCGTCCATTACAAAGTTCAGCCTGTGACACAGCTCGCTGCAGGTGATTTGCGGCGCTGGATCAGATACCCCAACACAGCCAGGGGAGCCGTGGCCAACATCACCTCAACGGTGATCTGCAGGGGCTCGGTGATAAAACCCGACACCAGCAGGCTACCGAGAAAACACAGACCCAGTTGCAGGGTGTTTTGCAAAGCGGCGGCCTTGCCCGAATTTTCCGAAAACGGCATCAGAGCATGGGCCACGACGATGGGGTAGCTCGCGCCGTTGACCAATGCCATCAAACAAAACGGGATAAGCAACGTGGTCAAGGTCGGCTCGGTCATTGTGGCAACGCAGTACAGGCCCACCATGCTGATGCAATACGCCAGCAACAGCCACGGCAATAGCGTGTGGCCCTTGATCCGCTGCAAGGCACTGCGGCAGCTGTAACCGCCGATCATGAAGGCCAGGGTCGGAAACGCGTAGCTCAAGCCGATATCACTGGGGCTGTAGCCCATATCGCCAAGGATGAAAGGAGAAGCCGTCAACCAGGCAAAGAAACTGGCCGAGCAGGCGGCAAAGATCATCACGTTGCCGCTGAAACCGGGCGAGCGCAGCAGCTGCCAATAGCTCACTTTAGAGGTGACGATTGTTGCCGGGGCGCGGGCTTTTTCTTTGAGCAACAGGGTCGGCACTATCAACAGCACCGCCAAACCGAGCAACACACTGAAAATCGCCTGCCAGCCCAAATGGCTCAGCACCACAGCCCCCAACAGCGGTGCCAGCGCAGGCGACAAGGCCATCAACGGCATGATGCTGGCAAATACCCGATTGGCTTTATCGGCCGGGAAGCGATCGATTACCAATGCTTGCCAGGTCACAGCCGCCGCGCAGATGCCGATCGCCTGGATAAACCGCAGGCTCAGGAGCAACACACTGTTATCGACCCACAACATCCCCAGGCACCCCAGGGCAAACATCGACAGCCCCGCCAGCAGCACCGGCTTGCGACCCAGACGGTCAGACAGCGGTCCCCAGAGCAATTGGCCAAAGGCAAAACCGGCCAGAAAGATGCTGAGACTGGCGCCAACCGCGCCGGAAGACAGCCCCAGCTCGCTGCGCAACGTGCCGAAGGCCGGCAAGTACATATCCATGGCCAGGTAGCCCAGCATGCTGAGCCCCGCGAGGTAACAGGTAAAACCAAAAGAGTTTTTCATGGGCTTCCAAAACTTGCCATCAAACAATTTGTTGACTGGCGTGCATTATCCATCTGCACATTTGCTTGTGAAGCGATAATAATTGCCTAATGACATCAATAATTTTGAAGGCAAGCCATGTGGTCTGAATACTCGCTGGACGTAATCGATGCCGTCGCCCGCCACGGCAGCTTCAGCGGTGCCGCCCAGGAGCTGCACCGTGTGCCTTCGGCCATCAGCTACACAGTGCGCCAACTGGAGCAGTGGCTGGCCGTACCCCTGTTTGTGCGTCGCCATCGCGATGTCGAGCTGACCCCGGCCGGACAGGTGTTTGTCAAAGAAGCCCGTGATGTGATGAAGAAAATGCTCGGCACCCGGCGCCTGTGCCAACAGGTCGCCAATGGCTGGAGCGGCCAGTTGCGGGTGAGCGTGGACTCGATCATCAAACACCCGCGCTGCCGGCAAATGGTGATCGACTTTTATCGGCACTTTCCCGATGTGGAGCTGATTGTTCAGTACGAGGTATACAACGGAGTGTGGGATGCGCTGGTGGATGGGCGTACCGACCTGGTCATCGGCGCCACCAGGGCAGTGCCGGTGGCAGGCAGTTTTGCCTTTCGCGACATGGGCTTTCTGCACTGGCTGTGCGTGGTCAGCCCGCAGCATCCACTGGCCCGGGTTGACGGCTTGCTCGGCGATGAGCAACTGCGCCCCTACCCTTCACTGTGCATGGACGATACCTCGCGCAACCTGCCCAAACGTGACACCTGGACCCTGGATAACCAGCGCCGGATGATGGTGCCCGACTGGACTACGGGGCTGGCCTGCCTTAGCGATGGACTGTGCGTGGGCATGGTGCCTGCCCACCTGGCCCAGCCCCTGATCGAGCAAGGCCGATTGCAGGCACTGCATCTGCAACGCCCTTTCCCGGCCAGCCCCTCATGCTTAGCCTGGGTACAGAACAATCATTCTCCGGCGATGAACTGGTTGCTGGAATATTTGGGGGACACGCCCACCCTGAGCCAGGAATGGCTTAATGATGCGGGCGCTGAGGAGTCATGAACGAACAGGCCGGGGGCTGAGCCCGGGCCATCATCAGGGCCGTGCAGGCCGGATCTGAAATCGTCATAAATTGAGAATTAATTGCGTTTTGCATACATGCTTTTCACGCCACTTTCACATCGACTGGCCTAGATTGGATCCACTCCTTTTGTGAATCCCATTTGGCCCGCTCCCCTCAGCGGGCCTTTTTTTGGCCCTGATTTAACAGGCCTCAATCATCCAGCTGTGCAGGAGCCTTGACCGGTTTTGCAGCCTTGCCCGGCTTGCCGGCCGGCGCTGTTTTATCCGGCGTCACCACCTCGGCCTGGGCCTGAATCTGGTTTTCGGCAGCGGGCAAGGCGTCTACGGTTTTGAACAACTCAGCGAGGTTTGCATCACCCTCGGTTTCGAGCTTCTTTTCGCCATCCTTGCCAATCAGAATCACTTTGGCCTTGTCGATAATCATCCCCGGCTTGAGTCCGCGAATCAGCGACATCGTGCTCTGGGGTTCAAGGTCTTTGCCATCACGTTTGCCGGTAATGCCAACAATCGTATAGAGCACCATGTTGCGCTCTTCGAAGCCCTTCTGATTGGCCGGATCGGCCAGCGCTTGCTTGAGTGTGGTCAGGGTTGGATCGACTTCTGTACGAGCGACGATGATCAATGGGCGAAATTTGCCGCGATCCTGTTCAAGGGGGCTTGGAACTTCAACAGCCTGCGCCATGCCAGTCACCAGCAGGCCGGTAAGGATCAATAAACGGATAAACATCCAGAACTCCTTTTATTAGCGGACCGGGTTCGTGGGTGTGCTGCCAATACCTTGAAACCCGTGGCGTTGAGCTTGTCATTCAAAGCGTAGGCCACGGGCTTGATCACGCAACCGGGTACCCGGACTTTGCCTTTCAAGCCTGTTTTTTGCAACAGCATCCGGATCTGTCGCCCATGGCGAAATGCTCATCACAAGCCATGCCCGGCAACCAGAAACCTGGCGCCCCAAGGCTCAAAGCGATTTGGCCGGCGACCGGTTTTTCGCCCTAAAGTGACGCACCAGGGCGACCACCACCATCAATACGATAACGCCCAGGGCAATCGGCAAACGATAGGGTTTGAGATCCCCCAGCAAGCCCTCGAGAAACTCTCCGGCCCAGTACCCGCCGCTGGCGAACAGCGTCGCCCATACCGCCGCGCCCACCAGGTTGATGCAGGTAAACTTGACCGGTGAAACCTGGCTTGCACCAATGACCATCGGCCCCACCAGACGCATGCCATACAGAAAGCGCACGGAGAAAATCGACGCCGTAGGGTACTTGTTGATCAACTGCGTCACCCGCTCGATGGCGGCTTGATGCTTGTGCAGTTTGGGCAACAGCCGGGCACCGAAGTAGCGACCGGTCCAGAACAGCAACTGGTCACCCAGCATCCCGGCCAGACTCGCATACATAATGACCGGCAACAGCTTGAGCACATGTTGATGGGCTGCCATGCCCCCCAGAATCAGGATGGTTTCACCTTCCAGCAAACAGCCGATAAAGATGGCCAGGTAACCATAGGTCGCCAGCAAGTAGTTGAAATCGATGTGTTCAAACATGTGCACTCTGTAGCTCCATTGGAAGAGAGTATTGCTGCATCCAGCCGGCGCAATCTAACACGCAGCCAGTCAGTGCCGGTGCCTGTGGTGAATATCCGGAAAGTGCGGATGGCTATGCCGAACGGGAGAATGCACATGCCCATGGCTGTGGGCGGCACCCGGCGGTACATCCTCGGCATGCTCATGCTGATGGTGCTCATCGTGGGTATGGCGATGGGTGTGCTGCAGCGGCTGGTGTTGATGCATATGCTCGTGCCGCTCGGTGAGGTGCAGCCAGACCCCGAACAGCATAAACGCGGCGGCCAGCCAGAACAGCAGCGAGACTGATTCCCCCAGCAGCACAATTGCAATCGCAGCGCCCAGAAAAGGCGCGGTCGAGAAGTACGCCCCCGTGCGCGCCGCACCCAGTCCGCGCAAGGCCAGCACAAACAGCACCAGGCTCACGCCATAGCCCAGAAAGCCGATCAATAAAGTGGGCGTCAGCGCCACCAGAGGCGGGATTTTGGCCCCCAGGGTCAATCCGATCGCGCAGTTGACCAGCCCTGCAAACAACCCTTTTACCCCGGCAATAAAGAGCGCATCGCAAGCCGATACCTTGCGTGTCAGATTGTTGTCCACCGCCCAGCACAAACAGGCAAACGCCACGGCCAAGGGCCCAAGCCAGGATTGCGCGACACCCGCTGCCTGGCCGGACGGCCACGACAAAACAATGCCACCGGCAATAATTGCCAGCATCCCCACGACAATCCTGCGGTCTGCATTTTCCTTGAACACTACCCACGCCAGCACGGCAGTCAGCACGGGTTCCAGATTGAGCATCAATGACGCCGTGGCGGCACTGGTCAGAGTCAGCCCCACCATCAGTGCGACCGGGCCAAGAATCCCGCCGAACACAACCGCCCCGACCAACCACGGCCATTCGCTGACACTCAGCCCGGACCTTTTCCAGCCCCGATCGCGAAGCAAACGCAGCAACACCAGGCCTGTGCCGCTGCCCAGATACAACAGCCCGGCCAACAGCACTGGCGGGATTTCTGTGCCCAGCAACTTGGCCAGCGGGGTACTGGCCCCGAACAGCGCCGCCGCCGCCAAGGCATAAATCACACTTGTATTCATCACATCCACTTCTGTTTCAGTCGTGCAAGCAGCCTAGACCAGCGCGCAGGCAACGCGACCTGAATCAGCAGCAGCCAGCGGCAGCACTTGGCATTACCCCTTGGTACCCACGGCTTTCTGGCAATGGACGAGCCATATCCCCCCTCAAACCCCCACTGGTTACCTAGCCCTATGATTTTTCGACGGTTTTATTAAGCCAAGGAGCAAAAAAAACTCACTCAATCAGCACTAACCAACTTGCCTCATCGGTGCAGGCTCTATATATTCGTCCACCTGTCACGCAGGCTCTTGAGTACTTTGATCCCGAAGCACCTTCCTTCCTGACCCGCTTTATAGCGCTACCGCCCGAATGGCGAAATTGGTAGACGCATGGGACTTAAAATCCCCCGTTCGAAAGGACGTGCCGGTTCGATTCCGGCTTCGGGCACCAAACAAATCAAGGGCTTGCATGAGATTCTTCGTGCAGGCCCTTTGTTTTTGCACCGCAAAAATTCAAACCGCTGCGCAATTCCTTTTTTACCCCTCCCCTGGCGTCCTGCCGAATGAACACAAACCCGAAATAACTCATGTCCACTACAACGGATTTGCAATCAGAGCTGGAAGCCTTTTAAAGCCGTGGTCTGGAGCCTGCTTGGCGTTCCATTAGCACCGACATTGCGCAAATCTGGAGCAACAAGGATAATGCTAATCATTATCAATTGTTGCTATTGGTTTGTCCTCTCATGCCTGCTCCCGATTATTATGCCCTGCATCTAATGTACAGCGAACATAACGGCTGGCTCAAAAGCTGGTTGCGCGCCCGCATGGGCAACGCCGCCGATGCAGCAGACCTGGCCCAGGATACCTTTGTGCGTCTGCTGACCTCCCGCGACGTCGAACAGATTCGCGAACCGCGCACCTACCTGAGCGCTATCGCCCGGGCACTGATGATCGACAAATTCCGTCGCCGCGCCTTGGAGCAGGCTTACCTCGAAGTCCTGGCCCTGCGCTCGGAACCGCTGGATATCTCACCTGAAACACGCCTGATGATTCTCGAAACCCTGGTAGCCATCGACACCATGCTTGATGGCCTGGGCGAGCGTACGCGGCAGATATTCCTCGCCGTGCAATTGGAAGGCCTGAGTTATGTGGCCACTGGCGAACGCCTGGGCGTGTCGGTGACCACCGTCAAGAAACACGTGATCCGCGCAATGACCCATTGCCTGCTGCTTACGGAAGACTGATGGCTGCGCCCCTGGATCTGCTCACCCTCGAAGCCGCAGCCACCTGGTATGTGCGCCTTAACAGCATGCCGCCCACAGAGGCCGATCAACAGGCCTGGCGCCACTGGCTGGCCGCCAACCCACAGCACGCGCGAGCGTGGGCACGGGTAGAAAAACTGCAAAGCCAATGGGCTCGGTTGCCCGCAGACGTGTCACTGCCGACGCTGGCCGGGGTAAAGGCCCGCCGCCGCGCTGTGCTCAAGACCCTTGGACTGTTGCTCGCCGTGGGCGGCAGTGGCTGGCTGGCCACCGAGCATCTGCCCTACCAGGCGATGCTTGCCGACCAACGCACCGCCACCGGCCAGCGTCGGCACATGCGTCTGGACGACGGTAGCCAACTGGACCTCAATACCGACAGCGCCGTAGACATTGCCTTCAGCGCCGACTTGCGTCTGATCCGCCTGCACCGCGGCGAAATCCTGGTAGACACAGCCAGCGATAGTCGCCCGTTTATAGTCGAAGCCCCCCAAGGCTCGGTGCGTGCCCTGGGCACGCGTTTTGTCGTGCGTTGCGGGCCGACGTTCACCGATGTGTGCGTGCTGGATAAGGCGGTAGAGCTACGCCCTCTGAATCATCCTTCACGGGTTCAGTGCCTGAATGCCGGCCAGCAGGCCCACTTCGACCGCGACCAGATCAGCGCCGTGACCCCCTCCCCGGCAGGTGTCGGTGCCTGGAGCCAAGGCATGTTGACTGTCATCGAGTGGCGCCTGGGGGATTTTATCGCCGAGCTCAGCCGTTACCGTCGCGGCGTGCTGCGCTGTGCCCCGTCCGTTGCCAGCCTGCGGTTGAGTGGTGCATTCCGTATCGACGACACCGATACCATTCTGGAAAACCTCAGCCAATCCCTGCCGGTCAGCGTACGTTTCGTGACGCGTTACTGGGCCAGTGTCGAAGCGGCCTGAAGTTTTTTGCGAATTATTCCCATCCCGGGTTGCCGATTCCTATTTTCGTTCGGCCATGTACAGAAAGCAGCGTTTACGACTGCTTGCCTGCCCTGCCAACGGAAGGAAACCTGTATGTCACGATTCACCCTCAACGCCGCCCGGCCGCTTGCGCATGCCGTTCACCTGGCTGTGGCGCTTGGTGTATTTTCGGCCTTGAGCCTGGCGCCAACCCATGCGCTGGCGCAAAACCAGACCCACACTTACCAAATCAATGCGGGCTCGCTCGGCGCGGCGTTGAGCCTGTTCGCGACAGCGGCCAATGTCACGCTGTCGTTCAACGCCGAGCAGACCCAAGGCATGACCACACCGGGATTGAGCGGCACTTATAGCACCGACGAAGGCCTGGCACGCTTGCTCGCGGGCAGTGGCTTGCAGGCTCAACGCCAGGCTAATGGTGCTTATGTGCTGGTGCCCGTGCCCAAGAGTGATGAGCTGCAATTGGGCGCTACAACCATCTCCGGCCAGGCCCTGGGCTCAGTCAGCGAAAACACCGGTTCCTACACTACCAGCTCCATGAGTACCGCGACCAAACTGGCGGCCTCCATGCGCGAGACGCCGCAATCGGTCACGGTAATCACTCGCCAACGCATGGATGACCAGAACATGCAGTCTCTGGAGGACATTTCGACATACACCCCAGGCCTGACCATGCGCAAAACCGGTGGTGAGCGCCCTGAGTTCTATTCCCGCGGTTCTGCCATCGACAACATTATGATCGACGGACTGCCAGTCGCGTATGATAGCGACACCCTTGGCACCTCGACCCTGGCGATGTTCGACCGGGTTGAAGTTGTGCGCGGTGCGTCGGGCCTGATGCTCGGTGCCGGCAACCCGTCCGGCACCCTTAACCTGATCCGCAAACGGCCCACTGTCGAGCCGCAAGTTTCTGTCACCCTGGGTGCCGGTTCATGGGACAACTATCGCACCGAAATCGATGCCAGCAGTGCCCTCAATTCCAGCGGTTCGATCAGGGGCCGCGTAGTCGGTGCCTTCCAGGACAAAGACAGCTTTACCGATGGCTACAGCAGCAAGCGCCAGTTGTTGTACGGCATCACCGAGTTTGACCTGAGTGAAGCCACTACCCTGACCCTCGGAGCGTATTACAACCGTGAGGACAACCCGGGGGCCGACTGGTCAGGCATTCCGACCCGTGCCGATGGCACGTTCCTGCCAATATCCCGTTCGACGCGCATGAGCCCGAACTGGACCTACTGGAACAAGAAAAACACCAGCGCATTTGCCGAAATTGAGCACCGCTTCGACAACGACTGGAAACTGCGCCTCAATACCACGTGGCTGCGAGGCGACCTGGACATGCTGGGCACCAGTTTCTATCGACTGGATCCCAGTGCAGATCAGTTGAACCTGAACGTGGGCCGCTACACCTACCAGCACACGCAAAAAAGCGTCGACGGCTACGTTTCCGGCCCCTTCACCCTGCTTGGTGCGACCCACGAACTGGTGCTCGGTGGCAGTTATCGAAATGATAAAACCGACGATGGCCCCGGCGGTGGTTTCCTCAACGACCCGAATATCGTGCTCGATCCATCAAACTTCGACTATCACGGCGTAGAGAAACCGGCTATCAACTACAACTGGTCACGCAAGGGCAAGGTCGATCAATACAGCACTTACGCCACCGTACGCTTCCATCTGCGCGACGACCTAAAACTGATCCTCGGTTCACGCCTGGACTGGTACGAATACGAACAGAACACTATTTCCGGCGATTACACATTCGGCGCCGACTACAAGGCGACGCGGGAATACACCCCCTACGCCGGCTTGATCTACGACATCAACGATACCTACTCGGTGTACACCAGCTGGACCAGAATCTTCCAGCCGCAAGCGAACGTGGACTTCCAGGGCAGCCTGCTGCCGCCGGTCACCGGCACCAACCGCGAAATCGGGATCAAGGGCGAGTACTTTGACGGTGCGTTGAACGCCAGCCTGGCCTACTTCCAACTGAACCAGGAGAACCTCGCCCAAGGGCTTGATGCCTGTGCCGAGGGTGTTGCTTCCTGCTCCGTGGCCTCCGGCGAAGTGGAAACCAAAGGCGTTGACCTTGAACTGCAAGGCATGCTTGCCCTTGGCTGGCAGGCCTCGGCGGGCTACACCTATGCCGGCGCCAAGAACGTCAAGGGCGGCAGCGGTCGCTTCGACAGCGACACGCCATACAACCTGCTTAAGCTGTCCACCACCTATCAATTGCCGGGCGATCTCGAAAAATGGTCGATCGGCGGTTCATTCCGCAGCCAGAGCAGCACATACACAACCTACGGCGTATCTCAGGGCGGCTACAGCATCGTCGACCTGATGACCGGCTACAACGTGAACAAAAAACTCAAGGTGCAAGCCAACCTGAACAACGTGTTCGACAAGCATTACTACCAGAGCATCAGTAACCCGGCGGGCGCAAACATCTTCGGCGACCCGCGTAACGTGGCCGTGACCATGAAGTGGAGCATGTAAGCTACGCACTTCTGAGAATGACAACATCCTGCTTGGGCAGGTGTTGTCATCCGGACGCTGAACCGCCCCGTATTCTCTAGACACCTTGCAAGCTCATTGCGTAACGTGCTTGGTCACGGGCTGCCAGCCACTGCTCAAGGGCAAAGCGCTTGCCCTGCTCGCCCGGCACTAACGCGGCGTTGGCCAGATTTGTGCGCTCTGTTTGGAGGGCGGCGTCCTTGGCGGCCAGTCGCCGTTCATAAGCGTTGGCCTGCCATGCCCATGCGGCCCACGCGCTGCCAGCCATCAGGGCCAGGATGATCAACTGCACCCCGCCCCACTTCGCCGCATCGATCTTCACGCCAACACCTTGAGCGCCCGGGCGTACAGCGCCTGCCGATAGGCCGCGCCATCCTGGCCAACGTTGATGCGTTAATACCTGCTCAACAGCAGCCATTCCTGAAGGTGTGGGTTCGACCAAAATGGACGCTCAAGCTCTGGAGATGCGCAGGCGCATACATTCATGTATTGCCATAATATATGGAAATGCATATATTCGTTTATCCATATGTTTCGAGCCTTGAAGTAATGACTTCAAGGGCGGTGCTCTGCTGACCTTCCCGGTTTAGTCGATCACCCTTTGTGCCCTGGCTCGGCGCCTCAGCCTCTGACGTCCGCCTGAAGCGGAAGGATAAACCCATGCGAATCCTGTTCATGTGCACGGCCAACAGCTGCCGCAGCATTCTTTCAGAAGCCCTGTTCAATCACCTGGCACCGCAGGGTTTCGAGGCAGTGAGCTCCGGGAGTTTGCCCAAGGGCCAAGTGCTGCCTCGCAGCCTTTCTACCTTGCAGCAGGCCGGCATCTCGATCGACGGTTTGTACAGCAAAGGTAACGACGCCTTCGAAGGCCACCCGCCGGATATCGTGATCAGCGTCTGCGACAAAGCCGCAGGCGAAAGCTGCCCGGTGTATTTCGGCCCGGCACTGAAGTCCCATTGGGGTCTGGAAGATCCGTCCGAAGTGACGGGTGATGAATTTGCGATTGATGCTGCCTTCCGCGCCACGCTGGCGCATATCGAACGACGCTGCAAAGCCTTTCTCGAACTGCCCCTCAACCGCCTCAGCCGCGACGAGCTCAAAACCGAGCTCGATCGGATCGGCGTGCTTTAAGGAAAATGTATGTCTGAACATCTGCCCAATCTGGACCTGACTCTGTTCGACGGCTCTCGGCCTTCTACGCCGGCATCGCACAAACCACGCATCTTGTTGCTCTACGGGTCGACCCGCGAACGCTCCTTCAGCCGCTTGCTCGTGGAGGAAGCCGCGCGCTTGCTTGAGCACTTTGGTGCTGAAACACGCATCTTCAACCCATCGGGGTTGCCGTTGCCTGATGACGCCCCGGTGGATCATCCCAAGGTGCAGGAGTTGCGTGATCTGGTGTTGTGGTCGGAAGGCCAGGTTTGGTGTTCTCCGGAACGCCACGGCGCGATGTCGGCAGTGTTCAAGGCGCAGATCGACTGGGTTCCGCTGGAGCTCGGCGCAGTTCGCCCCACCCAGGGCAAAACCCTGGCGGTGATGCAAGTGTGTGGAGGCTCGCAGTCGTTCAACGTGGTCAATCAACTGCGCGTATTGGGGCGCTGGATGCGTATGTTCACTATCCCCAATCAGTCCTCGGTACCTAAGGCCTACATGGAGTTCGACGAAGAGGGGCGGATGAAACCTTCGCCTTTTTATGACCGCGTTGTCGACGTGATGGAAGAGCTGGTGAAATTTACCGTACTGCTTCGCGACCGACAGGAGTTTCTGGTGGATCGCTATTCAGAGCGTAAGGAGTCGGCCGAGCAGTTGATGGCCAGGGTCAACCAGCGCTCAATCTAAGAGGTCGGCCAGTTGCGGCCCTTCACGCAAGCCAGCGGCGAAAAACGCAAATTGGCCTACGCTACTTCTCAGTGCGTTTCTGACTCGATTGCTCTACTCGTAAGAATCATCATCGTTCGCCTGAAAGAGCCCCCTGATGACAACAAACAGACTGATTGGCTTTATTGCCCTACTTACTGCTTGCACCGCCCACGCTGATGACGGTGGCATCAGTTTCTGGCTACCGGGCCAATTCGGCACACTAGCGGCGGCGCCCACTGCCCCGGGCTGGAGCCTGCCACTGGTCTATTACCACGTTAACGCCAGCGATGGCGGCAGCAAGCCATTTCCCAGGGGCGGCCGAACCACTCTTGGGCTGGATGCGAAAGCTGATTTGTTATTTGCCAGTCCCACCTACACATTCGCCGAGCCGTTGCTCGGGGCTCAAGCGGCGATCTCGATGGTAGCCGCCGTTGGAAGGTCCGAAGCCAGCGTTGATGCAACATTGAGCGGCCCCCGTGGCAAAAGTTTTTCCGGTGGCACGGACGACAGTTTAAAGGGTGCAAGCGACGTTTACTTGTTGGGTACCCTGAAGTGGAACCATGGCGTGCACAATCTCATGGCGTACAGCATGGGTAACCTGCCGGTCGGTGCCTATGACCCTGACCGCCTGGTGAACATCGGGCTCGGCCATGCCGCGCTGGACGCCGGCGGTGGTTACACCTACTTCGACAAAACCAACGAGTTTTCCGTTGTGGCGGGCATGACCTACAACTGGAAGAACCCGGACACCCATTATAAAAATGGCATCGACGCCCACCTGGATTGGAGTGCTTCGCACTTCATCACAAGCCAGACTCAGTTGGGCGTGGTTGGCTACTTCTTCAATCAGATCACAGGGGATAGCGGCAGCGGTGCCACCCTGGGCGACTTCAAATCAAAAGTCAGCGCCGTAGGGCCTCAGGCCGGGCATTTCTTCAAGGTTGGCAAAGACCTCTGGTACGTCAACCTCAAAGGCTACTACGAGTTTGATGCAAAGAACCGTCCGGAGGGCTGGAACACCTGGTTATCTTTGGCCATACCTTTGCCTGGTTAATCGTGTTGCGTAACTGTCTGCTTCGGGGCGGTTGGCTTGGCGATTCTGAGTATCTGGCGTCAGTGGGCCCATTGGAACCCACTGACGATTGATTTACTTGGCTGTGGTGAGCTTGGTATAGCTAGTGATCAGGTTCCTGTAGTCAGGAATGTGGTTTGAAAACAACGCCCCCAGTCCTTCCACATCATTGCGCCAGTCTCGATGTAGCTCACAAGCCAGACCGAACCAGGTCATCAATTGGGCACCAGAGCTGGACATACGATCCCATGCCGAGTGCCGGGTGATTTCGTTGAATGTTCCGGAAGCATCTGTGACCACAAACACGTCAAAGCCTGCCTCCAGCGCAGAAAGTGCCGGGAACGCGACGCACACTTCGGTAACAACCCCAGCAATAATCAGCTGTTTTTTACCTGTAGCCTTGATTGCTTTTACAAAGTCTTCGTTATCCCAGGCATTTATCTGCCCTGGACGGGCGATGTAAGGCGCATCAGGGAAAATTGCCTTTAACTCAGGGACTAACGGGCCATTGGGACCGTCTTCGAAACTGGTTGTCAGAATCGTAGGAAGGTTGAAGTACTTGGCAAGATCGGCCAATGCCAATACGTTGTTTTTGAACTTGTCGGGGTCAATATCACGCACCAGAGACAGCAGGCCTGTTTGATGATCGACTAACAATACGGCAGCTTGATCTTTGTCCAGACGTTTGTATTTGACAGACATTCGATTTCTCCTAGACCACTGTGAAAGCCAAGGCAGCCTCCACGGTAAAGTTAGTTTCCTGTGAGTACGTTAGTGTCTTGCGTACCCTTGGAGTCCAGCTCTTCGTGATGCCTGACCACCTCCCGAACTCCGATGTAGCGCTCGGGCGGCAGCTGATAACGAGTCATCGCGCGTGTGAACCTTAGCCTACTCGCCAGCATCTGGACGATTGCAAGCCATAGTGACTGGCTGCAGTCGGCCAGAGGCCTGCGTGCATGGGTTACATGCTCAAAACCTGGGCTATCTTTCTGCGACTCACCTGCAAAAGGTGATCCCGCAAGCAAGCATGCCTAATGAGTCAGTCGCCCCATCGCCTGAACCTTTTCGCACTGATATTGCCCGGTGCATGGGCAACCACAACTCTGCGGCTACTGCACTGAACATGATGTGCTGCTGATGGGTGCCTGGAACAACAAACCGGATCGCGGAAGCAGTGCGATCATTTGATCAAAGGCCGCCACCGCATATCTTCCATCAAGGCTTTTCACGGTGGGCATTTGTGTAGGAAACCCGAATCGCACTCTGCCGGGGAGCACTTCATCCATAGCTGAGTACCAGCCAAGCAGAGCTTGCTGGAGGCGCACGTGCAGCTCGAACTTGCTCCGGCGGCGGGTGGTGTCGGACCTGGCTCGCTCGCGTGCGAGCCGAGGATCTATGGGACCGACAATGTAACAGTCAGCAAAGCCGATACGTCCTTGGGCGATCGTTTCTCTTGTGGCCTCCAGCTCTATTCGCCAGTCGTGTTCGCTCGCCTCGCCGATCTGCCAAAGAGTCCAAATGTAGTGGAGCTTGAGGGGGTCACTGTCACACACCGCCCATGAATAAGCGGCCTCCATGGCCAGCGCCGTTTGCCAGCGATCCACGTTTCGCTCTGCCCAAAAAGCCGCTGCACCGGCTGGATCTTTTATCCGGTCCGGCTCGTTCTCAAAACGGCCGTTTTCAGGGATGACATGCTGCCCTCCATGCTGGGCGCACCAGGTGGTTTTCCCGCTGGCGCTGATACCTTCAACAACCACAATCATCGTTATGCCTACTCCGTTAACTACGCCATCCCTGCATGCAAATAAACCTGTAGAAAACAGTGCAGATCATTGCAATCAAGCTTCAATCAGATATGAAGGTTCCCATAGAACAACCAGCGCCAACGACAGCCTGTCGCTAACTGCCCGATCCCTCACGGGAGGTCGCATCGGAGTGTAATCTGAATGTCGTCCGGCAGATCGCACTCCGATGCAGACCTGGAAGCCTTGGCAAATTACCCAATCCCCCCCCAGTTCATTGACCCCGGGTTTATGAGGCAGTCGTGGCTTTGTGCAGGTGGCCATGGTGCCGCATGCCGCGACCAACCTGTGGGAGCTGGCTTGCCAGCGATGGCGGTGGGTCAGTCAATACATCCGGCAATGACATTGCGCCATCGCGAGGCAAGCTCGCTCCTACAAATGCTGCTATCGCCCCTCCTCTGTGGGAGCTGGCTTGCCAGCGATGGCGGTGGGTCAGTCAATACATCCGGCGCTGACATTACGCCATCGCGAGGCAAGCTCGCTCCTACAAATGCTGCTATCGCCCCTCCTCTGTGGGAGCTGGCTTGCCAGCGATGGCGGTGGGTCAGTCAATATATCCGGCAATGACATTGCGCCATCGCGAGCAAGCTCGCTCCCACAAATGCCGCTATCGCCCCTCCTCTGTGGGAGCTGGCTTGCCAGCGATGGCAGTGGGTCAGTCAATACATCCGGCGCTGACATTGCGTCATCGCGAGGCAAGCTCGCTCCTACAAATGCTGCTATCGACCCTCCTCTGTGGGAGCTGGCTTGCCAGCGATGGCGGTGGGTCAGTCAATACACCCGGCAATGACATTACGCCATCGCGAGGCAAGCTCGCTCCTACAAATGCTGCTATCACCCCTCCTCTGTGGGAGCTGGCTTGCCAGCGATGGCGGTGGGTCAGTCAATACACCCGGCGCTGACATTGCGTCATCGCGAGGCAAGCTCGCTCCTACAGTGGAGTGGGTGGTATGCCGGCGATGGCGGTGTGTCAGTCACCAGCCTCAATCGCCCAATGCTGTCCCTTCGCGGCGGGGATCGGCACCGGCGGCCCAGCCGTTCTGATCACGAACGATGATCTGGGTCCCGCTGGTCATTTCGATGGCGGACACCTCATGCCCGCGATCTTTCAACTGCTGTATCAGTGCCGGGCTGACTCGTCCGGCCTCGACCTCGGTGCCCACATTGCGACTGCCAAAGTTGGGCAGCCCGATGGCGTCCTGCGGGTTGAGCTTCCAGTCCACAAGCCCCACCACCGCCTTGTTCACGTATTCGATGATCTGCGAACCGCCAGGGGAACCAATGGTGGCAACCAGGGCGCCGGTGTTGCGATCAAACACCAGGGTCGGCGCCATTGAAGAACGTGGTCGCTTGCCCGGCTCGATACGGTTGGCAACCGGTTTGCCGTTTTCATCCGCAACAAAGGAAAAGTCAGTGAGCTGGTTGTTGAGAATGAAGCCGTTGCTCATGACATGTGAACCAAACGCCGATTCAACCGAGGTGGTCATCGAAATGGCGCCCCCCTGATCGTCGACAGCCGCTATTTGCGAAGTCGAAATGCGCAGCGGCGAGCGATCAGGCGCCAGCGCGAGGTTGATTCCCGGTGGTGTACCGGCTTGCGCACGGCCCATGCTCTTGTCACCGATCAGGGTCGCCCTGGCCTCCAGATAGGCTCTGTCGGTCAGGCCTTTAACGTTCACCGGAACGAAGTCGCTGTCCGCCAGGTACTGCGCACGGTCGGCATAGGCCAGACGCTCGGCCTCTGCCATCAGGTGCACTGCAGTGGCCGTCGGCTGCAGACCAACAGGAGGCATGGTGGCCAGGTCCAGGGCGGCAGATTTGCGTTGCAAGGCATCAAGAATGCCCAGTGTCTGCAACACGGCAACGCCACCGGAAGAAGGCGGCGGCATGCCGCACACACGCCACTGTTTGTAATCACCACATACCGGGTGACGCTCTTTGGCCCGGTAGCCACTGATATCGGCTAACGACAACGAACCCGGGTTGGGATGGGCGTTGACCTGATCAACCATCCCTTGTGCAACGGCGCCCTGATAGAACGCATCCACGCCCCGATCGGCAATGGCCTGGAGGGTTAGTGCCAGTTCCGGATTCTTCAGCAACGTGCCCACCGGCAAGGGCTGACCCTGGGCCGTGAGCAGGTATTTGGCCAGTGCCGGCGACTGGGCGATGAACTTGTCAGAGGCGATTTGCGCGTGCAAACGGGGAGACACCGGAAAACCGTCTCTGGCCAATTGGATCGCAGGCTGGAACAGCTCATTCCAGGGCAATTTGCCATGTTGGGCATGGGCCATTTCCAGCGCCCTCAGCACTCCAGGCACGCCCACCGACAGCCCACCGATCTGGGCGTCGGCAAAGGCCATCGGCTGGCCGGCCGGATTGAGGAACATGCGCCCGTCGGCGCCGGCCGGTGCCGTTTCCCGGCCATCGAAGGCCTGCACTTTGTGTCCGTCCCAATACATGATGAAAGCACCGCCGCCGATGCCGCTGGCCTGGGGTTCAACCAGGGTCAGTACCGCCTGCATGGCAATGGCCGCGTCGATCGCAGACCCGCCTTTGCGCAGCATCTGCTGACCCGCCGCGGTTGCCAGCGGGTTCGCTGCCGCAGCCATATGACGCGCCGCATGCACAGGAACCATATCGTTGCGATAACCAGAGGCAATCTCGGGGGCGGGCGGCAATCCGGAGGTTTTTTCAAGCCCCGGATTCTCGCTGCGGCACCCCCCGATCAAGAGGGCCAGAGCCGACAAACCAATCACATAAAGATTATTTTTTTTAGCACACAGGGTAATGGTCAAAAGGGCTTCCTTCTTCCTTGCTTGGTAATGCGCGGCCCAACGGCCTGAACGCAAACCCTCAAAAGTCGCGACTTGAGAGGTACGGCTGGACGTGATCCTGCATCACATCGCCAGCCTGGCAAAGAAAAAATTATGGCCTGAGACTGCCTGCCCTCGATCCTTCAGCGCCGATGGGCCAGTGACCGCACCAGCCCGTCACCCAGGCTTTGCACGCTCTGTACCAGAATCACCAGCACCACCACCGTGGCCACCATCACCTGATTATTGAAGCGCTGATAGCCATAACGGATCGCCAGGTCACCCAGGCCGCCACCACCAATGACCCCGGCCATGGATGAAAAGCCGATCAGCATCACCAGGGTCAGGGTAATGCCCGCCAACAAGGCCGGCAGCGCTTCGGGCAATAGCACCTTGAAAATCACATGGCCAATGTGGCCGCCCATCGCCAGGATTGCTTCGATCCGGCCCTTGTCCACTTCATCCAGCGCGTTTTCGACAATCCGGGCAAAAAACGGAAAGGCCCCGATGGTGATCGGCACCACCGCAGCCGTGCTGCCCAGGGTGGTGCCCACCAGCAACCGGGTCAGCGGAATCAGGGCAATCAGCAGCACCACAAAGGGCAACGAGCGCCCCAGGTTGATCACCGCCCCCAGCACCCGGTTAAGCCGTGGCAAGGGAAACAACCCGTCGCGACGGCTGATGAACAGCAGCACCCCCAGCGGCAGGCCGATCAGCACGGTGAAGAGTGCAGCCAGCAGCACCATGTACAGGGTTTCGCCAGTGGCGGTGAGCAACAATTGAAGAATGTCATGCCAGTCCGTTTTCATCCTGCCCTCACCACTTGCAGACCCGGAGCCAGTAAACGCCCCAGTTTTGACGACGGGTCAGCCTGCAACTGCACCAGGCTGCCGCTCTCCACTATGCGTCCGGCGGCCAGGGACACTGCGCTGTCGCAAATGGCCTTGACCACCTCCAGTTCGTGGGTGATCAACACGATGGTCACCCCCAATTGCCGGTTGATATTGCGCAGCAATTGCAGAATCGAATCCGTGGTTTCCGGGTCCAGAGCGCTGGTGGCTTCATCCGACAGGATGTAAGCCGGGCGTCCAGCCAGGGCCCGGGCAATACCGACCCGCTGTTTTTGCCCGCCGGACAGCTGCGATGGAAACGCCTGTGCCTTGTCGCTCAGGCCCACCAGATCCAGCAGCTCGCGGACCCGGCTGTGGCGCTGCTCTTTACTCACCCGGGCAATCTCCAGGGGCACGGCCACGTTGTCGAAGACATTGCGTGAGTGCAGCAGATTGAAACCCTGAAAAATCATGCCGATGCGCTGACGCTGGCGGCGCAGTTCAGCGTCAGACAGGGCCGTCAGGTCAGCACCATCCAGCAGAATGCGCCCGGAGCTGGGGCGTTCGAGCAGATTGAGACACCGCAGCAACGTCGACTTGCCCGCCCCGCTACGCCCGAGAATCCCGAAAATCGCGCCATCGGCAATGCTCAGCGACACCTGATCCAGCGCCGGCGGCTGCCCGGGCGCGTAGGTTTTGCTCAACTGCTCGACGACAATCATGGCTTGCTGTCCGGGACCGCGACCGCGACCGCAAGCACCGAGCCCGAGAAAGTGTCGTTGATGTACTTGGCAACCTCTGGGGAAGTCAGGTCTTTGGCCAGTTGTCTGATTCGCGGGTCGTCCTGCAGTTTCGGGACGGTCACCAGAATATTGGCGTAGGGGTTACCCTCGGCTTTCTCCAGCCCCAGCGCATCCTTGGCCGGCACCAGGCCTGCTTCCAGCGCGTAGTTGCCGTTGATCACCGCCAGGTCCACATCATCCAGGGCGCGGGGAATCTGCGGCGATTCGATTTCCAGAATCTTCAGCTGTTTCGGGTTTTCGGCAATGTCCTTGAGCGTCGCCTGATCGGTGGCCGGGTCATTGAAACCGGACTTGAGCTTGATCAGCCCGTTGTCCTGCAACAGGTACAGTGAGCGACTGAGGTTGGTGACGTTGTTAGGCACGGCGACCGTACCTTGTTGCGGTACCTCGGCGAAGGTCTTGTGACGATGGGAATAAATCCCCAGTGGCTCGATATGCACCGTGGCGGCCACCACAAATTTTTGCCCGAGGGCCTGCTCCTGGGTTTTCAGATACGGCAGATGCTGAAAATAGTTGGCATCCACCTCACCATGGGCCAGCAGCTCATTGGAGTTCACCCCATTGGGGATCTCGATCACCTTCAGATTCAACTGCGGATCGATTTTTTGTACATACGCCAGGATTTGCGCATGGGGTACCGGGTCCACCGCCACCCGCAACGGTTCCTGGGCCAGGGCACCGAAGGAAGTCAGCAACGCGCCAAGCACAGCCAGGGTCAAGCCAGTTTTTTTGAACATGGTGCAGTCCTTAATCAAGCGCTCAGCGCGTTGGGAATCAGGGCGTCGGCGTAGTAGCGCCGGGCAACATCAGGGTGCGAGCGCAGGCGGCCCTTGAGATAGTTCCAGCCCACATCACGGAACAACGGGTTATCCGGATCGCTGACCGGTCCCCGCGCCTCACGCAGCAATACCGTGGGCAATGGATACAGCGGCACCACGGCATCCAGTTGCGCGCCGAGGAAGAATGCAATCGACAGCCGCTCACTGCCCACGGGCGGTGACACCACCCGGTGCACCGTGGCACGCAGATAGCCGTTGGTGGCCAACTCCAGCAGCTCACCGATATTCACCACCAGGGTGTTGTCCAGCGGCAGTGCATCGATCCAGCGCCCCTCTTCAATCTCCACTTGCAGACCGCCCTGGCGGTCCTGCAGCAGAAAGCTGAGGAAGCCCGAATCCTTGTGCGCCCCCACCCCCTGATTGCTTTGCTCTGGCGCCTGTCCCGGATAGCGCATCAACTTGACATGCTCATTGGGCTTATCGCCGTACAAGCGGTCGAAAGCGTCCTGCGGCAGCGACAACGCCTCGGCAAAGGCCCGCAGCAACCGCAGTGACATGCCGGTCATGGCTTGCTGCCAGTCAAGCAGCAACGGTTTCAGTTCGGGCAGCGCCGCCGGCCACTGGTTAGGGCCTTGCAGGCGAGCCCACCAGGGGCTGTTGTCAGCGCTGGGCAGCACTGCTCTTTCGGCGCCCACATCGAACTGCTCACGCAGATCGGGCTGACCCCGGGTGATCTCGGAAGCGGCGCGGTTGTAGCCGCGAAAGTGCGGTGAATTGATCATGCCCACCGCGGTTTTTTCGCTCTCCGGCAAGGCAAAAAATTGCCGGGCGCTGGCCTGTACCTGCTGCAACAACCCGCTGTCGATGCCATGCCCGGTCAGATAGAAAAAACCGACATCCCGCGCGGCATGGCGCAGATCGTCAAGAAACCCCTGACGCTGGAGCGCACTACCGTCCAGCAAAGACAGATCCAGAATCGGCAAGGCGCTAATGTCCCGTGTATACGGCATGGCTTACTCCCCCAAGAATCAACAAAAAGACGTTTAGCGGTTTGTAACCGGCGATAACTTAAAGCTAAACGATCTTAAAAAGAGTCAGCCAATAACTTATTCGCATTACCTTAGGCATAAAAAAAGCCCCGGGCGGGGCTTTTCGAATTTATGATTTTTTGCCCTTCCAACCTGTAGGAGCGAGCTATTTCAAGACCAGGAGCTCGCGAGCAAGCTCGCTTCTACAGAGTCATAGCAGCGCCGGCACGGTCAGTACGGCGGTGTAGTAGCCCATGAACTGCACACCGATGTTGAAGCCCAGAAAACGCGAGAGGAACCCGCCCAGCAGCCCCACGGTGACGATCACCAGCAGCCCCAGCAAGCCGCCTTCCCAAATGCCGATCACCAGTATCAGCCCCACAAAGGTGGCGATTACCGCCTCGTGGCTGATCTTGCGCGTGACCCAGGAAGCCGCACGGTAGGCGTAGTTCATGGTGAATGGATAGGCGATCAGAATCGCAACGATCACCGCCAGCATGCCGTAGCCGAAAAACTCCCAGGTGCTGAGCAGCGTGTGCAGGTTGTGCACCTCACCGGTGGCCGAGTCCACAGTAAAGCGTGGCGGTGCATTGAACAGCGGTGCTGCCGGGCCCGCCGCCACCGGGCTGAGGGGCAGCCCGAAGGCAATCAGCGGGATCAGCGCTTCGGCGATGTAGGTCGACTCCGTCACCCCGTTGCGCGCAGTGATCACCGTGGTCAGGCGATGGTAGACATGCTTGATTCTGGAGCCGACCAGTTCTCCCAGAATCACGGTCATGGCCACCGGGCTGAAGACAAAGGTGGCGCTGGAAATTACCGCGGTGATGGCGGTCCAGCGGCTTTGCTGGCTGTCGAGCACCTTCAACGGATTGGGGAAGTAGCCACCGGCGCTTTTGACATCCGGTGACAGGGAGAAAGTGCGCACTTCGCTGCGACGCATGCTGCGGCGCTCGTCAGGTGCAAGCAAGGCGAACAGGGCCGCGATCAACGGGCCTATGGCAATGCCCAGAAAGTAACTGACGCTGAGCTTGACCCCGAATTGCCCGGTGAGGGCTTGCAAACCGAGGATGATCAGCACAAAGGGAATCAAGGCCAGTACGGCCGCCAGCCGGCCCTTGGAAAACCAGGCAATGGCGATGGCCGCCGCCAGGAAAATCCACGGTGCACTGCGCTTGATGGCATCGCCGAACGGCGCCAGCATCACCGCGAACAACACGGCCATCGGCACCGCGATCAAGGCGGCGATCACCGCCCCCGAGATCATCTTGCGCAAGGCGATATGCGGCACCCCGAGCTTGCGCAACAGGTTGGCTTCGCGCATCAGCGGTGTGGCCAGGGTGTCGCCGGGGATACCCAGCAGTGCAGTGGGCACGGCGTGGGTCATGTGTTTGGCCACGGCGCCGGCGAGAAAAAAGGTCAGCACGCCGGGGGCCGGAACTCCGAGCAACACCACCAGCAGGGTCAAAGGGGCCAGGGTCGTGGTTTCATCGCTGCCGGAAATCAGCCCGATACCGGCAAAAATCACCGCGCCCAAAATGCCCATGCCCAGGGCGATAACAATCTGCTCCAGCAAGGGCGCGATCATGACCGGCTCCCACTGACACTCAGGCCACTGGCCGCATCAGCGACCGGGGCTGCAGCCAGGTCCTTTTCATAGTTGGCGAACAGATCGTAGAGGTCCATTTCCCGAAGCTCGGCCACGGTTTCTGGCGGCAAGTCAGCGAGCCGCCCGAGGTCGCCGAACTCGTTCTGCAATTCCACCAGCACTTGCGCGCGCCATGCCGGGTCAGCCTGATGCTCCACCACATGGCGCTTGGGTTTAAACAGGGTGGCACTGATGGCCCCGCCTGCCAGACAGCCGAGGATGCCCACCAGCATGGCGTAGGCCCGTGCCATCTGCGCCGACTCCACCCACATCAGCAGAAAGTGCTGGGCGACGAAAAATGCGCTGAGGCTGACCACTGCGCCAATGCCAATGGCGTACACCAGGTGACGGGCATCGACCGTGTCGCCCCATACTTCGTAGAGTTCGGGTTTCAAAGAGTTCTCCCACTTTTATTGTTATGGAGATGAAGAGATGGCGCCTACCCCGGCAGGGGCCATCTTGTCTGTAGGAGCAAGCTTGCTCGCGAGCTTTTTCAACCCGGCGACCAAGAGCTCGCTCCTACAGGGTTGGCGGGGCAGTCCTACAGCCCGCGCTTGTGTTTGAGCAAGGTGGCCGCATGGTCGGCACGCACATCACCGGCCTCGACCATTTGTGCCACCAGCCAGCTCACCTCTTCGCCACGGGCCCCCGCAGACAGGGCGATGTTGCGGGCGTGCAAGGCCATATGTCCACGTTGAATGCCTTCGGTAGACAGCGCCCGCAATGCGCCGAGGTTTTGCGCCAGGCCTACGGCCACGGCAATTTCGGCCAGTTCCTGGGCAGTCTTCACCCCCAGGATGCGCAACGATAGTTGGGCCAGCGGATGGGTTTTGGTGGCGCCGCCCACCAGGCCCACAGGCATGGGCATTTCCAGGGTGCCCACCAGATTGCCTGCGGTGTCTTTTTCCCAGGTGGTCAGGGAGCCGTAATGACCATTGCGACAGGCATAAGCGTGGGCACCCGCCTCCACCGCCCGCCAGTCATTGCCCGTGGCAACGATCAGCGGGTCGATCCCGTTCATGATGCCTTTGTTGTGGGTGGCGGCGCGGTAAGGGTCAACCACCGCAAAATTGTAGGCATCGAGAATGCCCTCAATCACGTCCTCGCCCTTGAACGAAGCCGTGGTCAGCAACTGCGGTGCCACGCGGATCTGGGCCCGGGCCAGACGCAGGTCGGCGAGGTTGGAAAGAATCCGCAGCCGCACCTTGCCGCCGGTGATCTCTTCCATCAACGGAGCCACGGCCTCGGCCATGGTGTTCACGGTGTTGGCGCCCATGGCATCGCGTACATCGACGATCAAGTGGGCAACCAGCATCGGCCCGCGCGGGCTTTGGGCGAAGGTATGCACCTCGATATCGCGGCAACCGCCGCCGAGCCTGTTGAGCAACTGATCCTTGCGGTTGGCCAGCTCGATGATTTCGTCCTTGCGCCGCATCAGACTCAGCCGGGCGTTGTACGGGTCCGGAACCTCGACAATCTGTACCTGGGCCCGCATCAGCGGTAGCGAACTTGAAGTCTGAAAGCCCCCGGCCTCGCGCGCCAGTTTCGCCATGAAGGACGCCGCAGCCACCACCGAAGGTTCTTCCACCACCATCGGCACTATCACATCGCGGCCATTGATCTGGAAATTGCTGGCAACCGCGTAGGGCAGTTCAAAGGTCCCTATGACGTTTTCGATCATCCCGTCGGCGACTTCCAGCGCCAGTGCACCCGCATCGCTGAGCAGGGCAACGTCCTCGGCGCTCAGTTTGAGCACCTCTTGCAAGTGCCCCAGACGCGCGGACGGGGTCATGCTGCGGAACATCGGAAGGCGCGAATCAAGGCTCATAAACAAATCCTGTGGTCTTTATTGTTTGACCTGCACCCTAATTCGCCTTGGCCCCGGGTAAAAGGTACAGTTCGGACAAACAGTACCCAAGCTGTACCCTCCTCTGATTTCAGGGACTCCGGACCATGACGCGCCTGACACTCCCCCAGCAACTGGCTGCTTCGTTGTGCGAGCAAATCGGCAATGGAACCTATCGCGCAGGGGATCGGTTGCCGTCGCTGCGCGAATGCATGCGCCTGTTCGGCCATTCGAAAAACACGGTAATCAATGCCTACGAATCGCTGGCGTCCCAGGGGCTGGTCGAAGCCCGCCACGGGCAGGGATTTTTCGTGCGTCAGGGGGCGCTTGCCAGCCACGAAGCCGACGAACCCTTGCCCTACGCCAGGGCCATGGACACCGTCTGGCTGATGCGCCAGCAATTTGTCCGCGAGCCGGGGCATTCGCCCCTGGGTGAGGGCTTCCCGCCGGTGGAATGGCTGATGGATATGCGCCTGGACAAATTCACCCGACAGATCATGCGCACCGGCGTCAGCACGCTGTTTCGCTATGGCAACCGCCTGGGCAATGCCGGCTTGCGCCAGCATCTGGTGCAGAAACTGGCCAGCTATTCGATTAACGCCACACCCCGGCAAATCGTCACCACCCATGGCGCCAATCACGCACTGGACCTGATCATCCGGCGCTTCATTGCCCCCGGCGATACGGTGCTGGTGGAAGACCCCGGCTACTACCCGCTGTTCGGCAAGCTGCAACTGCAAGGTGCGCGCATGCTGTCGGTACCGCGGCGAGCCGAAGGGCCGGACATCGAAGTGCTGGAGCAGCATCTGCGCCTGCACAAGCCCAGGCTGTTCTTCATTCAATCGGTGGGGCACAACCCCACCGGCTCCGATATCTCGCCAGGCATCGCCCATCGCCTGGTGCAACTGGCCCAGGCGCACAACTTGATTCTGGTGGATGACGATGCACTGGCCGACTTCAAGCCGGCTTCGGCCATCAAGGTATCGGCACTGGATCAGCTCAGGCACTCGCTGTATGTGGGCAGCTTTTCGAAATCGGTCTCGGCGGCGCTCAGGGTCGGTTTCATCGCCGGCAGCAAGGAACTGATAGACGAACTGGGTGACCTGAAGATGCTGTTGCATACCAGCTCATCGGAGTTCTGCGAGCGCACGGTGGATGTGATTTTGACCGAGGGGCATTTCCTGCGGCATCTGATCCGCCTGCAGGAGCGGCTCAAGGCTGCGACGGCGGCCGGCCTGCAGATGCTCGACGAGATCGGCGCCGAAGTATTCTGCCGTCCGGAGCAGAGCCTCTACCTGTGGGCCAGGTTCAAGCACATCGACGATGCCCGGGAGCTGACCCGGCAGCTGCTGCCCAAGGGTTTCATGATCGCCCCGGGGCACATCTTTTCCCCCGAGCAGTCGCGGATCAACCCCTGGACCCGGCTCAATGTGGCGTACCTGAATGACCCCTTGCTGATGGCCGTATTCAAAGACACCTGAGCAACATCGCGGCCCCTGCAGGAGCGAGTTAACCCGCGATGGCAACGATGGTGGCCCGGCGCCAATGCCCGGTAATCGAACACTATCGGCCGGCTGCCTTTGAACCCGTCAGGGCAACCACATACCCTGAGCGGATCCACAACAACAAGAAGTGAACAGCATGCCCATGCCGCTACCACCTGGCCTCTTATACCTTGCATTGATCAGCGCAATGACTGCCACCACCACCCAGGCCGCCGACCTGAGCTGGGTTGACCCGGCGGTTGCCTCGGTCAACCAGGACGTCATCGATCTGCGCCACACCATTCACCAGAACCCCGAACTGGGCAATATGGAGGTTAAAACCGCTGCGCTGGTGGCCGATCGGCTCAAGGCGCTGGGGATCGAAGTGCGGACCCAGGTCGGTAAAACAGGTGTGGTCGGTGTGCTCAAGGGCGGCCTCCCCGGGCCGGTGGTTGCACTGCGTGCCGATATGGACGCGCTGCCCGTCAAGGAAATGAACGACCTGCCCTATGCCAGTAAAGCCACCGGCATACGCCTGGGCAAAACCGTGCCGGTGATGCATGCCTGTGGTCATGACACCCATACCGCCATGCTGTTGGGTGCCGCCAGGGTACTGGCCGAGCATCGGGACCAGGTGGCCGGTACCGTGGTGTTCCTGTTCCAGCCGGCCGAAGAAGGTGCCGCCGATGTGGATGACTCGCAGACCGATACGCTGATCGGTGCCCAGGCCATGATCCGTGACGGCGCACTGGACGCGCCCAAGGTTGAAGCCATATTTGGGGTTCACGTTATGGCGGGCTACCCCACCGGGCACCTGTACTACAAGGCCGGCACGGTGCTTAACAGCAGCGATCAGTTCCGCATTACCCTCAACGGTCAACAAACCCATGGCTCGGCACCCTGGAGCGGAGCCGATCCGATTGTTGCCAGCAGCGCCGTCATTGGTGGTCTGCAGACCTTGGTGAGCCGCCGTGCGGATCTGAGCCAGGGCATGGCCGTGGTCAGTGTCGGAACCATCAATGGCGGCTCGGCCAGCAACATCATCCCGCAGTCAGTCGAGCTCACCGGGACCATTCGCAGCAACAGCCCGGCGATCCGCGACACCATCCTGAAAAAAATGCCGCCACTGGTTCAGGGCATTGCCAGTGCCTATGAGACCCGGGGCGATCTGTTGCTGCTCAACCATACCCCGGTAACCGTCAACAACCCGGGCCTGACCGAGGCCATGGTGCCGGCACTGGAGCTGGCAGCACCGGGCAAGGTTGAGCGGCTGCCCGCCTCGCTGTCGCCCAGCGAAGACTTCTCGTATTACGCGCAAAAGGTCCCGGGGCTGTTCGTGTTTCTGGGGGCCACTCCCGCAGACCAGGACATGGCCTCGGCCCCCAACAATCACAGCCCCTACTTCACCGCCGATGACGCGACCCTGGCCACAGGGGTAAAGGCGCACGTGCAGTTCGTGCTCAATTATCCGGGGCGAGCCAACAGCAAGTCGTGACCGCTGCAAAACCGCAGGCTACTGAACAGACTGCTCTTCAGTAACCTGCGGTATGCCGAGGATGTCGTTGACGATGGCGTTGTACTCCAGCCGGGACGTGTTCCTGAACTCGATGGTGACGATTTCCGTGTCATGCACCGGCCCCCGCTCAGTCACCAGATGCTTGATGTTATCGGCCCGGGCACCCAGTACCTCCTTGAGCCGGCTCATTGTCAGCGTAGCGGTCGGCGCCACCAGCCTGACCACATGCACCTTCAGGTAATCGCGGTACTTGCGCTCCAGCGGCCCGAGAATTGCCAGAATCGCCAGGATCAAGGCTGCGGCCGCTACCGACAAGGTATACAGCCCGCCACCCACCGCCAGGCCAATGGCGGCCACTGCCCACAAGCTGGCCGCGGTGTTCAGGCCCCTGATCACGGCACCACGCTGCAAAATTGAGCCCGCACCCAAAAAGCCGATGCCGGTCACCACCTGTGCCGCGATCCGCGAAGGGTCCAGCTGGGTACCGGGCATGGTCAGGGCCTGCTGGAAACCAAAGGCCGAGACCATCATGAACAGGCAGGCGCCGGTACACACCAGCATGTGGGTACGCAACCCTGCGGACCAGAACAGATGCTCCCGTTGCAGCCCGATCAGACAGCCCAGCAAGGCCGCCAATAACAAACGTAAACACATCTCCGGATCTGAAATCATCGCCCGCGTCCCCCCGCAAACTTTCGAGCATAGCCAAGCTTTGGGGATCGGCCACAGATCATCGGCATCACGACACAATGAGACAGATCCGCGGCCAGGGGAGTGACTTTAGCCAGCGTCAAATCTAGTATCGCCCCGCCCTATTACCTCCCTAAAAATAAAGTATGGAAACGCTGATGATGCCCTTCACTCGCACCCTGCTCGCCCTCTCTCTGGGTATGGCTCTGCTGCAAAACCCGGCCTTCGCCGCCCCGCCCCTGACGATGACCGATGGTGTGGCACAGGTCAGTACCCAGGACAGCAATACCTGGGTCGAAATCAACAAGGCTGCCTTTGAAAACAATATCCGGGTGCTGCAAGCCACTCTGGATGGCAAGTCGAAAATCTGCGCCGTGCTCAAGGCCGATGCCTACGGTCACGGTATCGGTCTGCTGATGCCGTCGGTGATTGCCATGGGCGTTCCCTGTGTCGGGGTTGCCAGCAACGAAGAAGCCCGTGTGGTGCGCGAAAGCGGCTTCAAGGGCCAGTTGATCCGCGTACGCACCGCCGCCCTCAGCGAGCTGGAAGCAGCGCTGCCGTACAACATGGAAGAACTGGTGGGCAACCTCGACTTCGCGGTCAGGGCCAGCCTGATTGCCGAGCAACACGGTCGCCCGCTGGTGGTCCATCTGGGGTTGAACTCCAGCGGCATGAGCCGTAACGGCGTGGAAATGACCACCGCCCAGGGGCGCCGTGACGCGGTGGCCATCACCAAAGTGCCGAACCTTGAAATACGGGCGATCATGACCCACTTCGCCGTCGAGGATGCCGATGACGTGCGCGCCGGGCTCAAGGCTTTCAACCAGCAGGCGCAGTGGCTGATGAACGTCGCCGGGCTCGATCGCAGCAAAATCACCCTGCACGCGGCCAACTCGTTCGCCACCCTGGAAGTGCCGGAGTCGCATCTGGACATGGTCCGCCCCGGCGGCGCGCTGTTCGGTGACACCGTACCGTCCCACACAGATTACAAACGGGTGATGCAATTCAAGTCCCACGTGGCCTCGGTCAATAGCTACCCCAAGGGCAATACCGTCGGTTACGACCGCACCTACACCCTGGGTCGTGACTCGAAACTGGCCAACATCACAGTCGGTTACTCCGACGGTTACCGTCGTGCGTTCACCAACAAAGGCATTGTGCTGATCAACGGCCACCGCGTGCCGGTGGTGGGCAAGGTATCGATGAACACCCTTATGGTTGACGTCACCGATGCCCCGGACGTGAAAAGCGGTGATGAAGTGGTGCTGTTCGGCCAACAGGGCAAGGCGCAAATCAGCCAGGCAGAGGTCGAAGACATCAACGGCGCGCTGCTGGCCGACCTGTACACCGTATGGGGCAACTCCAACCCGAAGATCCTGATCGACCAATAACAACCTGAACCCTGAACCCTGAACCTGTAGGAGCGAGCTTGCCTCGCGAGCTCTTGGCGATTTATGCGCCACGTACAAAAAGCTCGCGAGGCAAGCTCGCTCCTACCGTTGGGTAGACCGCAGCATGACCGCCCCTCCGGTAAACGCGAATCGTAAAGATTGGTAAATGGCATTGATTGTTATTTGCGAGAATGTAAAAATTTGTAACCCATTCTCGTTTACGCAGTTCCATGCCCGGAGTATTCGCAGATCATGCGCAAAATGTTCACCCTGCCCACGTCAGCCCTCACCCTGATCGCCCTGGGCATTCTCAACAGTGCCGTTGCCGACACCCTGGACCTGCCCACCACGAGCATCACCGGCGACGGTGAAGACGCACCGCAGGGTTATCAGGCCAGGCCGAATGCCAGCACCACCCGCCTGAACCTCAGCGCCGGGCAAACCCCTCAAGGCGTGACCAGCATCAAGCGCGAGCAACTGGATGACTTCAAACTCAACAGTATCCGCGACGTGCTGGGCAGCACCCCGGGGGTCAACGTGCAGAAGATCGAGACCGATCGTACTTACTTCACTGCCCGCGGCTTCGACATCACCAACTTTCAGTACGACGGCATGGGTATGCCGTTGAACGGCGGGGTGCTGGTGGGCGATATCGACATGGCGCCCTATGAGCAAGTGGACATTTTGCACGGCGCCAACGGCCTGATGACCGGCAGCGGCAACCCCTCGGCCACGGTCAACTTTGTGCGCAAGCGCCCCACCTATGACACCGAAGCCAAGGTCAGTGTCAGTGCCGGGTCCTGGGACAAGCGCCGCGTCGACCTCGATGTCTCAGGGCCGCTGACCGACTCGGGAAATGTCCGTGGACGGGTGATTTATGCCAACGAGACGGGCAATTCCTACCTCGACCGCTACTCCCGGGAGAAGAATATTTTCAGCGGCCTGCTGGCCTTCGACCTGAGCGATAGCGACACCCTGACCCTGGGCATCGAAGACCAGAAGAGCAATGCCAACGGCGCCAGCTGGGGCGCGCTGCCGCTGACCGATGCCAGCGGCAAGGCGCTGCACTACAGCAGCACCCGTTCCAGCATCGCCCAACCCTGGGTGTACTGGGACGTGCATACCACCCGCGCCTTTGCCGAGTGGCAACACAGCTTCGCCAATGACTGGAAGTCGACGCTGACCCTGACCGCCATGGAGCACCGCGAAGACACCGACATGTTCTACGTGTATGGCAACAGCGGCTCGGCCACCGGGTTCACCGGTCTTGCCTCCAACTACAAGGACAAGACCCGCGAGCTGGATGGCGACATTTCCTTCAGCGGGCCTTTTACCCTCGGCGGTCGTGAACACCAACTGACCTTCGGCGCCAACGTGGCCCGCTCGCGCACCCAGGAGACCTCGCTGTATGGCTCCTCGTCGTACTACACCGACGTCTCGCTGCAAGATGCCCTCAACGGGGTAATTCCCAAGCCCACCTACAACATCGCCAATGCCGCTGATACCTCGAACTACACCGACCGGCAGAAAAGTGTCTATGCCGGCACACGTTTGAGCCTGACCGACGATCTGCACCTGATCATCGGGGCGCGCATGCTCAGCGCCGACAGCGACGGCGAGAACTACGGCTCGGCCCGGGATGTGAGCATCCATGGCAAGGTCACGCCCTATGCGGGCGTGGTTTACGACCTGACCGAGCAATACTCGCTGTATGCCAGCTACACCGAGATATTCAATCCCCAGTACTACCTCAACACCCAGGGCAAAGTGATCGACCCGCTGCAAGGCAAGAGTTACGAAGCGGGCATCAAGGGCCATTTGCTGGATAACAAACTGGATGTCAGCGCGGCGGTATTCCACACCAGGCAGGACAACGTGGCCACCTATGCCGGCTTTAATCCGGCGCTGGGCGGGTATCTGTATGACGGCATGTCCTACAAGAGCGACGGGATAGAGCTTGAGGCGTCCGGGGAACTGGCGCCGGGCCTGCAAATCAGCGGCGGCTACACCTATGTGTACATCACCGATGCCGACAATGACCGCGGGCGCAAATTCATCCCGCGCAATGCCCTGACCTCATCCATGACCTACAAACTGCCGATGGCGCCGAAGGTCAAGGTGGGTGGCAGCCTGAAATGGCAAAGCAAAATCGAGAACGACGATGCCCCGGCGGCCAACCAGGCGGCCTACGCGCTGGTGGGCCTGATGGCCAGCTACGACATCGATGCACACTGGAGCACCCAGCTCAACCTGGACAACCTCACCAACCGCAAGTACCTGCAAAGCGTGCGCTACGGCCAAAGCAACTATGGCGATCCGCGCAACGTGACGGCGTCGGTCAGCTGGAAGTTCTAAGAAAGGCCTGGCCGACCCCATCGCCGGCAAGCCGGCTCCCACACAAGCCAGTTCTCACTGGTGGAAGGCATCCCTCTTCCTGTAGGAGCTGGCTTGCCAGCGATGGAAGACATCCATCCTCCTGTGGGAACTGGCTTGCCACTGATGGAAGACATCCCTCTTCCTGTAGGAGCTGGTTGCCAGCGATGGAAGGTATCCCTCTCCTGTGGATGCTGGCTTGCCACTGATGGAAGGCATCCCTCTTCCTGTAGGAGCTGGCTTGCCAGCGATGGAAGGCATCCCTCTTCCTGTGGAAGCTGGCTTGCCAGCGATGGAAGGCATCCCTCTTCCTGTAGGAGCTGGCTTGCCAGCGATGGAAGGCATCCCTCTTCCTGTGGAAGCTGGCTTGCCAGCGATGGAAGGCATCCCTCTTCCTGTGGGAGCTGGTTGCCACTGATGGAAGGCATCCCTCTCCTGTAGAAGCTGGCTTGCCACTGATGGAAGGCATCCCTCTTCCTGTGGAAGCTGGCTTGCCACTGGTGGAAGGCATCCCTCTCCTGTGGAAGCTGGCTTGCCACTGATGGAAGGCATCCTCTTCCTGTGGAAGCTGGCTTGCCACTGATGGAAGGCATCCCTCTTCCTGTGGAAGCTGGCTTGCCACTGGTGGAAGGCATCCCTTTTCCTGTAGGAGCTGGCTTGCCACTGATGGAAGGCATCCCTCTTCCTGTAGGAGCTGGCTCGCCAGCGATGGAAGACATCCATCCTCCTGTGGGAACTGGCTTGCCACTGATGGAAGACATCCCTCTTCCTGTGGAAGCTGGCTTGCCACTAATGGAAGGCATCCCTTCTCCTGTGGGAGCTGGCTTGCCAGCGATGGCATCAACCCCGGGCCGCTGCCGGGGTCATGCGAAAGGCCACACCGAAGCGGTTGAAGGCATTCATCAGGCCGATGGCATAGGTCAGGTCTGCCAGTTCCTGGTCGCTGAATTCGGCGGTTGCCCGTTCATAGTCCGCATCGCCAACGCCGGTTTGCTCGACCCGGGTGACGCTTTCAGCCCATCTCAATGCAACCCGTTCCCGTGCGCTGAACAACTCCCCCCCTTCCTGCCACACTGGCACCAGCACCAGTTTTTCCACGGCCATGCCGTGCTTGAGCAAATCCCGCGAGTGGAGATCGATGCAGTAGGCACAGCCGTTTATTTGTGAAACCCGCAGATACACCAGGTCGATCAGGGCTTTGGGCAGGCTGCTGTTTTGCACACAGGCATAGACATTGGCAAATGCCCGGTTGCCCTCCGGTGACGCCTTGGAGTAATCGATACGCTGACTCATGAACTGTCCTTGCAGTGGCACATTAGGTGGGGCCATAGTGCCGATTCTTGGCCCTGCCCAAAAGAGCCAAGAATCGTCTTTATCCATAGGCCATGATTCCTTCAGGCAGACCATGAAAACCACCGCGCCGCGCATTTCCCCCCTGGACCCGGGCTCCAGCGAACCCATCTACCGTCAACTTTATGAGCATTTGCGCACGGCCATTGCCAGCGGCTCGCTGAAACCCGGTGAACGGGTACCCGCAGCACGGGCTCTGGCCAAGGAGTTGGGCCTGGCCAGAGGCACTGTGGACAGCGCGTATTCACTGCTGACCGGCGAAGGCTATCTGCAGGCGCGAGGTCAGGCAGGCACAGTCGTGACACCGGGGATCAGCCTCAATCCCGGACCGCTACCTGCCCTTGCCGCCGCCAGCCCGGCCCTGCCCCGGCAAACGGCAATCATGCCCTTTCAAATGGGCCTGCCGGCGCTGGACGTTTTCCCGCGAAAAACCTGGGCCCAGATCAGTGCTCGGTGCGTGCGCAGCGCCACCATCGAGGACATGGCCCTGCCTTCGGACCAGGGCCTGGAATCGTTGCGCACCGCCATTGCCGGTTACTTGCAGGTTGCCCGCGGGATTAGCTGCACGCCGTCCCAGGTGTTCATCACCTCCGGCTATCGGGACAGCCTGTCGCTGATCGCCCATGCCTTACTCAAACCGGGGGAGCTGGTGCTGGTGGAAGACCCGGGGTATCCGCCCACTCGGCAGTTGCTCGAAGCCTTGGATATACAAGCGGTCCCCGCCGCTGTGGATCAGGACGGCATGGCCCTGCCCGACGACATGGGCCAGGGATACCGGGCGGCCATTGTCACGCCGGCCCATCAAAGCCCGCTGTGTGTATCCCTGGCACTGCCGCGCCGCCTGCAATTGCTGGCATGGGCCAGCCGGCAACAGGCCTGGATTGTCGAAGACGATTACGACGGCGAGTACCGCTACAGCAGTCGCCCGCTGCCGGCACTCAAAAGCCTGGACCGCGATGGCCGGGTGATTTACAGCGGCACCTTCAGCAAAGTGCTGTTCCCCGGGCTACGCCTGGCCTATCTGGTGGTACCCGAAGCGCAAATCCAGCGTTTCGAAAGCATCAGCCAGGTTTTTCGCAGCGGTTGCCCGCCACTGACCCAGGCCATCGTCGCGGCCTTTATGAGCCAGGGTCACTTTGCCCGGCATATCCAGCGCATGCGCAAACTCTATGGCGAACGCCGGGCCATGGCCGTGAGCGGGCTGAGCAAAGTGCTGGGCGAACACATCCGGATTGATGCCAACCCCGGAGGCATGCATCTGATCCTGCGCCTGGCAGATCCGCAACCAGACCGGTTACTGGTACAGCGCATGCGCCAGCACGGCCTGTTCGCCGAAGCACTGAGCGAATGGAGCCTGCAGAGCACACCTCAGTCGGCTCTTCTGCTCGGCTTTGCCAACATCCCGTCACAAGCCAGCGCCGAAGCCCTGGGCCAGCGCATTCTGGCACTTATGTAGCAGCGGCCAGGGCACTGAAAGAATTAAAGATAGTTAGCTAAACATTTGTTATTCTTGCCTCCCCCTACCGCTGGCGACTAACCACCGCCAGCGTCCCCCCGCGCCATCACTTCGCTGATTGCGCAAGCTTCACTCCTATAACGAAAACCTGCCACGACAGGAAATACCATGAATTGCCTGAATGAACTGAAGAAGCCTACGCGGCGCGTGCTGCTGCAAGGGCTCTTGACTGCTTATACCGCGTCCCTGATTCCCTTCGCCCTGGCCGAAACGGTCGACACGCCAGAACAGGGTGCCTTTGTGGCGCTGTCAGCGATCATCGCCGGGCGTCAAAGCCTCGATCCGGTGCTGGCCGGCATGCTGTACAACGCCCTGGTTGAACAAGACCCCGGTTTTCCCCAGGCGGCCAAAGAGCTGCTGGCACTGATCAATCAACGCCAGATTGATCCCATGCAACTGCAAAAGACCCTGGACGACGAAAAATCCTCCCTGGCCAGCGTGCCGCGCAAAGTGGCCATGGCCTGGTTCATGGGCGTAGTCGGCAGCGGCGCCCAGGCCCGTTGCCTGGCGTACGAGCATGCACTCAATGCGCAGATCGTGGCTGACGTGCTCAAGCCACCGACCTATGCCTATGGCGCTTATGGAAGCTGGGCTCGCAACCCGACAGTCGAATTGAAAAAAGAGGTGAACAATGTCTGATCAACTGTCCGCGGACATCGTCATCATCGGCTCGGGTATCTGCGGCGCCATGGCTGCCACTCACCTGCTCAAGCAAGGCGCTTCGGTACTGATTCTCGAAGCCGGCGGTCCTATCGATCGCGGGCGTGTGGTGGCCGCGTTCCGCAACTCGACACGTAAAAGTGACTGGATGTCGCCCTACACCTGTAGCGACATTGCCCCACACCCGATCTACAAGCCCACTGACAACGGTTATCTGGTCCAGGGCGGCCCTTACCCGTACCCGGCCGAATACATCCGTGGCGTCGGCGGCACCACCTGGCACTGGGCAGCACAGGCATGGCGCCTGGTACCCGGCGACATGCGGATCAAGACCCTCTACAACCTGGGCGTCGACTGGCCCATGAGCTACGAAGAACTCGACCCTTTCTATCAGCAAGCGGAAGAGATCTGGGGCGTGTCAGGCGCCGAAAACACTGGTTCACCCCGCAGCCAGCCGTTCCCGATGGAGCCCGTGACCGAACCCTACGCCATGCGCCGCATCCGCGAACGCCTGGCCCCGGCGTTCCCGGTAGTGGGTAACACCACGGCCCGTAACAGCCGCACCTATGACGGTCGCCCGGCCTGCTGTGGCAACAACAGCTGCCAGCCGATCTGCCCAATTGACGCGCAATACCATGGCGGCATCGCGATCCAGACCGCAGTGGACGCAGGCGCCCAACTGCAGGTCAACGCCGTGGTTTACCGCATCGAACATGATGACAAGGGCCATATCGTGGCCGTGCACTACTTCGACGCGGACAAACAGTCGCACCGAGTCACCGGCAAGACTTTCATCCTCGCGGCCAACGGCATCGAAAGCCCGAAACTGCTGCTGATGTCTGCCAGCGACAAGTACCCCAACGGCCTGGCCAACAGCTCGGGCATGGTGGGTCGCAACCTGATGGACCACCCGAGCACCTCGCTGACCTTCGATGCCGATGAAGAACTGTGGCTGGGTCGCGGCCCGCAAAGCCCGAGCTCGATCAATACCATGCGCGATGGCGAGTTCCGCTCTGAGCACGCCCCGTATCGCCTGGATTTCACCAATATTTCCCGGGTCAACAGCGCCACTGACGCGCTGATCACGGCCGGGGTCTACGGTGCCGAATTCGAGAAGCAGTTGCGTCACCGCGCCGCCTTTGAAATGAGCCTCAAGGACGTGTTGGAAGTACTGCCCAACCCTGAGAACCGCATCAGCCTGAGCGACCAGAAAGACAAGCTGGGGCTGCCAAAACCCAAGGTCAACTACGCCATCGACGAATACACCCGCAAGGGTGCAGCGCGGTCCCACAAAGACTTCGCCCGGATTGCCGAAATGATGGGCGGGACCAATCTGCGCTACAGCGCCGAAGGCAGCTTTGCCAACAACCAGCACATCACCGGCACCATGAGCATGGGCATCGACCCGAAGACTTCGGTCTGTGACAGCTATGGCCGTACCCACGACCACGACAACCTGTTCATTTGCAGCACCGGGGTGATGCCGACCTCCGCCACCATGAACTCGACCCTGACCGCTGCGGCACTGACCTTGCGCACTGCGCAACACATCCTGCCGAACCGGATCATTGCCACTGAACAGGGACGGGGTTGAGCCATGAACTGGAATCTTGTTTCCCTTAGCGCGCTGATGCTGCTGGCACTCAACGTCAATGCTGCCGATGACGCACAGATCAAACGTGGCCAGTACCTGTCCACCGCCGGTGACTGCGTCGCCTGCCACAGCGTGCCCGGTGGCAAACCCTTTGCCGGCGGTCTGGCGCTGCCTACGCCGATCGGCGAAATCATCGCCACCAACATCACCCCGTCGAAAACGGCGGGTATCGGCAACTACAGCCTGGAGCAGTTCAGCGATGCCCTGCGCAAGGGTGTGCGTGCCGACGGCCAGCATCTTTATCCCGCCATGCCTTACACCGCTTACGCCAAAGTCAGCGATGAAGACATCAAGGATATGTACGCCTACTTCATGAACGCCGTGGAGCCGGTGGACAGCCCGACCAAAGCCACCGAGCTGCCGTTTCCGTTCAACATTCGCCTGTCCATGGCGGCGTGGAACCTGTTGTTTCTCGACAACAGCACCTTCGTTGCCGATACCGGCCGCGACCCCGAGTGGAACCGTGGCGCCTACCTGGTTCAGGGCCTGACCCACTGCAGCACCTGCCACACCCCGCGCAATCTGCTGATGGCCGAAGTTTCGTCCAAAGAGCTGGCCGGTGGTGATGTAGGGACCTGGCACGCGCCGAACATCACCTCCGACCTCAACAGCGGTATCGGTGGCTGGGACAACGCGCAGCTGGTGGCGTACCTGAAAACCGGCGAAGCCCGGGGCAAGGCACAAGCTGCCGGGCCGATGGCCGAAGCGGTGGATCACAGCCTGCAGTACATGAACGACAGCGACCTCAAGGCCATTGCCGTTTACCTCAAGGCCCTGCCTGCTCAGCACAACCCGGCTGACAGCAAACCGGTGTATGCCCTTGGCCAAGCCACCGACGAGCTGAACAGCATCCGTGGCGTAGAGTTGCCGGCTGATGGCGACAAAATGACCGGCGCGCAGATCTACGATGCCTACTGCAGTTCCTGTCACCAGGCCCAGGCCCAGGGCAGCTTTGAAGGCGCCCTGCCCTCGTTGCTGCACAACACGGCGGTCGGACGCAGTAATCCGGCCAACCTGGTCATGGTGATTCTGGAAGGCGTGAAACGTGGCGCTGACGGTCAGGACATCCGCATGCAAGGTTTCGCCAAGACCCTGAGTGACCAGCAGGTAGCGACACTGGCCACCTGGCTGACCGAGCATTACGGCAACCCGCAGGTCAAAGTCAGCGCCGCCCAGGTCAAGCAAACCCGCGCAGGCGGCCCCGTCTCGCACCTGGCCGCACTGGCCCAGGGCGCGATTGCCGCCGGCGTCATTGTTTTGATCCTGCTGCTGGTATGGCGAGCACGTCGCAAACGCCGGGGTTAAGCCCAAACTTGTTCGCGATGGCCTAACCGCCATCGCTGGCAAGCCAGCTCCCACAGATCACCCTTTGTGGGAGCCGGGCTTGCCCGCGATGGCAGCACCGCGGTCCGGCAGTCATGTCGAATTGTCTGCATCGCTGGCAAGCCAGCTCCCACAGGTACCGGGGAGCCGCACCACTCCACCCTTTGTGGGAGCCGGGCTTGCCCGCGATGGCAGCACCGCGGTCCGGCAGTCATGTCGAATTGTCTGCTTCGCTGGCAAGCCAGCTCCCACAGGTACCGGGGAGCCACACCACTCCACCCTTTGTGGGAGCCGGGCTTGCCCGCGATGGCAGCACCGCGGTCCGGCAGTCATGCCGAATTGTCTGCATCGCTGGCAAGCCAGCTCCCACAGGTACCGGGGAGCCGCACCACTCCACCCTTTGTGGGAGTCGGGCTTGCCCGCGATGGCAGCACCGCGGTCCGGCAGTCATGTCGAATTGTCTGCATCGCTGGCAAGCCAGCTCCCACAAAGCCCGGGCGTTGTATACAACCTGTAGGAGCGAGCTTGCTCGCGAGCTTTTCAACACCGCAACAAAGAGCTCGCGAGCAAGCTCGCTCCTACAGGTTACTGGCCGCTCCCTCAAAGCTCGCGCCTACGTTCAGAACAACGCTAGGCTATAGCTGAGAATCAATCGGGTCTGGTCCTGATCGGGGGCCGCCTGCGAACGCAATGTTGCATACCGCGCCCCGAGCCCCAGCCCTTTGAACGTCCCCTCCTGGATCACGTAATCGAGCAACAGATCGCGTTCCCATTCCTTGTGCTCATCCCCTGAAACGGTGCGGATCCCGTCGCCCTTGAGGTAGACCATCGACGCCCGTAAACCCGGGACACCAACAGTGGAAAAATCATAGGCGTACTGCCCGAACCAGGTGTTCTCACCGGCCCGGTTGAAACTGGTCAGCAAGCGATCGGTAAACAGGTACAGGCTCGCACCTCCCGCGCCCTTGTCGGGCAATGAGCCCTGATTGAGCTGCACGAAGTTGCTGGCATCCGAAACGCTTTGATAACCACCGGTCAACCCATGGCCACCCAGGTTCCAGGTGAACATCGCACTCCAGGTGCGGTTGTCGATTTCACCTCTGCCATCGCGGGTATAGCCCCCCACCCGATAGCCGTCAGAACGACCACCGCCGCTGCCGTTCGCCCCGCTCGACCCGGTGTCGAAGTAACGCAGGTCGGTCTTGATCGACTGCCCTTCACCCAGTGCCCAGGTATGCTGCAAGCCGAAAAACTGCTGGGTGTAGTAGTTCTCCAGGTTGGCCGCGTAGTACTGCAGGAGCAGATCGCGGCCGGCCTTGTAATCGGCGCCGGCAAACACAAAGTCATTGCTCTGGCGCGTTCCGCCCGCCACGGCCAGCCCGGTGCGGTCACTTGAACCGCGCCCGGTGGCCTGTTCAATACGCCCGGCCGTAAGGGTCAGGTTGTCGAGGTCATGGCTGGTGAGCTGTACACCTTCAAAGGTTTGCGGCAACAGACGGCCGTCGTTGGCCACCAGTACCGGCAATTTGGGCTGCAGAGTACCCACCCGGGCTTCGGTTTGCCCCAGCCGCACCTTGCCGGTCAGGCCCAGACGGCTCCAGTCACTGGCAACCCCCTGGCCATCGTCCGGGATCATGCTGCTGCCGCGATGCCTGCCTGCACCGCTGTCCAGGGTCAGGCCTTGCAGCACCAGGGCATCCACGCCAAACCCCAGGGTCCCCCGGGTTAACCCCGAGGTGAAATTGAGCATGAAACCCTGGGCCCACTCCTCGGTTTTAGCCTGCCCGGACGGTCCGCGCTGGTCGCGAAAGTCATGGCTGAAGTACAGATTGCGCAAGCCCAGGCTGGCATGACTGTCGCTGACAAAGTCGGCGTGTGCGGCCTGGCCGACCGCACAGCTCAAGGTCCCCAGAACCAGGCAGGACAGGGGTGAAGGTGTATTCATGGCAAAGTTTTCCCTTGGGCGGTTACACGCCCTGTTTTTATTTTAGGTTCGAGGGTATTGCGAAAAAATCACACGCGCTCGATCACCATCGCCACGCCTTGGCCGACACCTACGCACAGGCTGACCACCGCATAACGCTGTTGCTGACGCTGCAAGGTACGGCAGGCACTCAGTACCAGCCGCGCACCCGATGCGCCCAGCGGATGGCCCATGGCAATTGCCCCGCCGTTGGGGTTGACCCGAGGGTCGTCGAAACTCAGTTCCAGGGCCTTGAGGCACCCCAGCACCTGTGGCGCGAAGGCTTCATTGATTTCGATCAGATCGACTTGCTCCAGGCCGATACCGGCCCGCTGCAACGCCACCACTATCGCCTGGTGCGGACCAATCCCCATGATCCGTGGCTCTACCCCGACCACCGCCGAGGACAGAATCCGCGCCATCGGCGCCACGCCATGGGCAAGGCCAATCTCTCGGTTGCCCAGCACCAGAGCGGCCGCGCCGTCGTTGATTCCCGAAGCGTTGCCTGCAGTGACCACCCCGCCCTCAAACAGGGGCTTGAGCCGCGATAACGCAGAGAAGTCGGACTGGGCCCGTGGATGCTCGTCGACACTTACCTGACGGGACTCACCCTTGCGCGCAGAAGGCACGTCTACAGCCATGATTTCGTCGTCCAGCACCCCTGCCAGCAAAGCCGCCTGATAACGGGACTGGGAGCCGGCGGCGAAGCGGTCGGCCTCCTCGCGGCTGATGTCGTACAGCCGGGCAAGGTTGTCGCCGGTCTGCGGCATGCTGTCATTGCCATAACGCTGTACCAGCCGGGGGTTGGCGAAACGGGCACCGATGGTGCTGTCCGCGATCTCCTGGCTGCGACTGAACGCAGTCTCGGCTTTGGAAATAACCAGTGGCGCCCGAGACATGCTCTCTACCCCGCCCGCCAGATACCAGCGACCCTCACCACAGGTAATGGCCCGGGCGGCATCGATCACTGCCGACAGACCACTGGCGCACAGGCGGTTGACCGTCTGCCCCGGCACCGTCATGGGCAAGCCGGCACTGAGCAAAGCATTGCGCGCCAGGTTGCGGCTGTCCTCGCCGGCCTGGTTAGTGCAGCCCAGAATCACGTCTTCCAGTGCTTGCACGGGCAGGCCCGAGGTCTGCACCAGACGGGCCAGCAGCTCACCCACCAGATCATCCGGGCGCACCGCCGACAGGCTGCCGCCATGGCGGCCAAAAGGCGTTCGCAAACCGCTGTAAACATAAGCCTCAAGCATGATTTATCTCCTGCTGAACAAGGTGGGCTGCGGGCAGCGGGTTTTCCGTCTGGCACAGCGCGATTCCCAGTCGCGCCCGGCGCCGCAACCAGCCGCTGGGGCGATAACGCGGGTCGCCGGTCAAGGCATGCATGCGCTGCAAAATCTGCAGCACCCGCCCGACGCCCAGCAGGTCGCCCCAGGCCAGTGGCCCCTGCGGATAACCAAGACCCAGGCGCACCGCGCCATCAATGTCAGCCACCGAGGCAATGCCCTGCTGGGCGATGTCGCAACCCAGATTGACGATGCAAGCCAGGGTGCGCTGCAGGATAAAACCGCAGCTGTCACCGATTACCACCACCGTGGCGCCATCGGCACTGAACAGGGCGTGGGCGACGTGTTGCATATCGACCCGGGTCACCGGAGTGGGCATCAGGCATCGCAGGTTATCCAGTTCCAGCAAGGTGTCGACCGCCACCGTGCGCGCCGGATCGGTGCCATGGCGCAGGGCCGACTCGGTGCAGTCATCACCCAGGGGCGCCAGCAGGCACAGGGCCTCGGCAGATGGCTGCGGACCATGCTCGATCCTGGCCCCCAGTTGCTCGAGCAACCTCAGCAGCCGGATTTTGCCGGTTTCATCATCACCTGCCACCCACACGGGCGGGATCTGCTTGCAGTCCGGTACCGGCTGGGCAAAGCGTGGCGCACCCGCCTTGCCCTGGTAACGATAAAAGCCCTGCCCGCTCTTGCGCCCCAGGTGCCCGCCCGCCAGCATCTGGTGCAACAGCGGATGGGGCCGGTAGCGCGGTTCCTGATAAAACTGGCGATATACCGATTCCATCACCGGCAGGCTGACATCCAGGCCAATCAGGTCGAGCAATTCGAACGGCCCCATCGCGAACCCGGCGCCGACCCTCAGCACCGCATCAATCAGGCCCGGCGGCGCCACCCCTTCACTGAGAATACGCAGCGCTTCGGTACCGAATGCCCGTCCGGCGTGGTTAACGATAAAGCCCGGCGAGTCCTTGCAGATCGCCGGACAGTGGCCGACATGGCGCACCAGCGCCTGTAACTGATCAATCACCTGCGGCGCGGTGGCGATACCGCCAATCACTTCGACGATGCGCATCAGGGGCACCGGATTAAAGAAGTGCAGCCCAGCCACCCGCTGCGGATGCGCGCAGACCGAAGCAATTGCCGTGATCGACAGAGACGAGGTGTTGCTTGCCAGCAGTGTCGCCGGATCGAGCAGCGCATCCAGTTGCCGGAACAGCTGCTGCTTGGCTTCCAGGTCCTCGACTATGGCCTCGATTACCACCTGGCAATCGTCCAGTTCCTGCAGGCTGTTGACCACCTGTACCCGATCCAGCGCCGCGCTGGCCGCCTGGGGGGTGATCCGGCCTTTTTGCCGGAGCATGGCGAAGGTCGACGCCAGTTGTTCCCGGGCGTTGGTGGCAGCACCCGGGCGCGTATCGAACAGCGATACCTTCAACCCGGCTTGAGCCATGACCTGAGCAATGCCCTGGCCCATGGCGCCCGTGCCGACCAGACCGATGGGTTGTTGTAATTGCATGCGCAGGACTCCGGTATTGGTAAGGAATCAGCCGCGCACAATGCCCGCGGCATAAAGTTTTTCGATCATCTGCGCGTCCAGCCCCATGCCCTGCAACACCTGGCGGGTGTCCTGCCCCAGGGCCGGAGGCGCGCTGCGATAGGTGGCCGGGGTACGCGAGAGCTTCACTGGCGAACCAATGCCGCGATAGTCACCGATCTCCACCAGCAGACCGCGATGCAAGGTGTGCGGGTGCGCAACCACGGTGTCGATGGTGGCAATGGAGCCGCAGGGCACACCGAGCTGGATCAGCTGCGGCGCCAGCGTCGCCCCGTCGTGCCGGGCCAGGAGCTTTTCCAGCGCCTGTTTCAAGGCCTCGCGGTGCACCGAACGGGCGCCGTTGTCGATAAAACGCGGGTCTTGTGGCAAGTCCCCGGCGCCCAGTTGTTCGCACAGTCTGGCAAACTGCCGATCGTTGCCCACGGCCAGAAAAATCGGCTCGCTGGCGGTGCGGTAACTGTCATAGGGCGCGATATTGGGGTGGGCATTGCCGGTACGCTGCGGAACCTTGCCGGCCGCCAGATAGTTCGGCACATGGGGGTGCAGCAATGACACACCGCAGTCGTAAAGGGTGATGTCCAGCGACTGGCCCAAACCGCTGCGATGACGTTCATTGAGCGCCAGCAGCACCCCCGCCAGCGCATTGAGCCCGGTGACCATGTCGACGATAGGCAGCCCAATGCGCAACGGGCCGCCATCGGCTTCGCCGTTGACACTCATCAGCCCGGCCATGGCCTGGATCACTGCGTCGTAACCTGGCAGGCCGCCCAGCGGGCCGTCGCCGCCAAAACCGGAGATCGCGCAGTGGATCAGCCCGGGAAAGCGCTGGCTCAGGACATCGGCGTAATCAATTCCCCAGCGCTTGAGGGTACCGGGTTTGAAGTTCTCGATCAGGACATCGGCGTCCTCCAGCAATTGCATCAGCAACCCGATGCCTTCGGGGCGGGACAAGTCCACTGCAATCCCCTGCTTGTTGCGATTGACCCCGCGGAAATAGGACGCGTCGTCACCCTCGAACGGCGGGCCCCAGCCGCGGGTTTCATCGCCGCTCAAGGGTTCCAGCTTGATTACCTCGGCGCCATGGTCGGCCAGCGCCTGAGAACAATAAGGGCCGCCCAGTACGCGGCTGAGGTCGATCACTTTGAGGCCGTCGAGGGCCCCTTTGGGAGTGCTCATAGATACGCTCTGATGAATATCGAATTCAATCTGATTTCCTGTAGAAACGAGATTTTGCGCGGTATTTCCAAATGCTCGCGAGCAAGCTCGCTCCTACAGGGTTTTGGGTAACAGCTGCAGGGCGTCGGCTTGCGTCAGCGGGCTTTCATTGGCCAGACGCGCCAGCAGGCCGGCCTCGATTTCCGGCTCCGGGCTCAGCGGGTCCCGTGGCAACAGCTTGTGTTGCAGCAACAGGTGCGCCAGAGCCAGACGCCGGTAATCACCCGCCTGCCGGCTGCTTTCCCAGGCCATGAATATCGCCGTGGCAATGTGATAGAGCGCGCTGCCCGCCAACCGCACCTGCTCGTCCCGTTGCTCATGGGCCACCTCGGCCACTCTGGCAACGGTGCGTTGCAGCACGCCCTCGAACAGACGCTGGCTGGCCGCAGGCAACTGCGCTTCGGCCAGCAGGTTGGCGAGAAACAGCTGCAAGGGTTCCAGCGCCTGCTCGCGGGTCACGGCACGGGCGATATCCAGCGCCACGATATTGCTGGTGCCTTCCCAGATCGAACCCAGGTGGGCGTCGCGTACCAGTCGGGCATCGCTCCATTCTTCGATGTAACCCACACCGCCACGCACTTCCATGGCATCGCCGGTGACCCGGCGGGCGTCGCGGCAAGCGCGGAATTTGATCAGCGGCGTGAGGATGCGCACGCATTTGCGGGCGGCCTCGTCGCCGGCATCGGCCTTGGGCAGCAGCGTGGCAATTTGCATGAACATCGAACGAGCCTGTTCGGTGGGCAGCATCATTTTCAGCAACTGGCGCTGCATCAAGGGCATTTCGATCAGGTGCCGGCCAAAAGCCCGGCGGTTACGGGCAATGTACAGCGACTCGTTGATACCCCGGCGCATCAGCCCGGCCGCACGTACGCCGTTGGACAGACGCGACATGTTGATCATGTCGGCCATCTGCTGGAACCCGCGCCCGACCTCCCCGATCAGATACGCCGTGGCGCCCTCAAGGGTGATTTCGCCACTGGCCATGGAGCGGCTGCCAAGTTTGTCCTTGAGCCGTTGAATCCGGTAGGCATTGCGCGAGCCGTCCGGGCGCAGCTTGGGCAGCAGAAACAGGCTGACCCCTTTCATGCCCGATGGCGCATCGTCGGGACGGGCCAGCACCATGGCCAGGTCAGCATCGGGGTTGGAGCAAAACCACTTTTCCCCGAACAACTGCCACTCGCCATCGATCTGCCGGGCCCGGGTTTCAGTGCGCGACACATCGGAGCCTGCAGCCTGCTCGGTCATGAACATGGCGCCCTGGAACAGACTGTCGAAATCCTGGGACACCAGCGACGGCAAGTAACGCGCCTGCAGTTGCGGGGAGCCGAACTTGCGCAGGGTGCGGGTCAGGGAATCGGTCATGCTCACCGGGCAGCACAGGCCGAACTCGGCCTGTACAAACAGGTAGGTCAGCGCGTATTTCGACAGCGCCAGTGTGCCGTCCTCACGGTGGCTCATGGCAGCCAGGCCCAGTTCGGCGTAGGCCACCCGCTCCAGCGCGACGAAGTCCGGGTGTTTTTGGATGCTTTGCAGGTCTTCACCACGGCGGGTGCGGGGCAACAGTTTCGGCGGATTTTTGTCGGCCGACAGCGCCAGCAGATCCAGTTCGCCACCGGCTCTGGCGCCCAGTTTGCGCCAGGTCGGCAGCCAGTGGTCATAGACCGCGGCTGGCAGATACACCTTGAGCAGCGCGGCCAGCCCGGCATCGCAATCGAACAGGTTAAGCCCCCGGCTGTCGGGGATATTCAAGGGGTCGTAGGCGCGGTCTGGCTGGGTATCCATGGCAGTTCTCCTGATTCTTGTGGTCCAAGAGTAGGGTCGCCATCGATAAGTATCTAATACAAAGTTAATCAACTACGATAACCAAAAATTATCGTAAGCCGAGGCCAATCCCCATGGATCTCAAGCAACTGCGTTACTTTGTAGCTGTGGCCGAAGAGCTGCATTTTGGCCGAGCCGCCGCCCGCCTGTTTATCTCCCAGCCAGCCCTGAGCTTCGACATCAAAAAGCTCGAAAGCCAGCTCGACATTCAGTTGCTCAACCGCAACAACAAGTCAGTGAGTCTGACCAATGCCGGTCAGGTGCTGCTCGACGAAGCCCGCTACCTGCTGCTGCGGGCCGAACAGGCCAGGCACCTGACCCGGCGCTCGGCCCAGGGTTTTGTCGGGCGCCTGAGTGTCGGCTTCGTCAACTCGATCCTGCATCGCGGCCTGCCACAGGCGGTCAGGATTTTCGAGCAGCAGCACCCCGACACCGAAATCGTATTGATGGAAATGAACAGTGCCGAGCAGGTCCAGGCCTTGCAGCGCGGGCAGATCGATATCGGCTTCGTGCACCGCAGCAAATTCCCCGAAAGCATCTGCTGCGAGCCGGTGCTGCGCGAGCCGTTCCTGTGCTGCCTCCCCGACTCGCACCGGCTGGCGGGTCAGGAGCGAATCGATCTGCAGGACCTTGCGGACGAAGATTTCATTCTGTTCCCGCGCAACGTGTCTCCCCACTATCACGACCTGATCATTGCCCACTGCGTGGCCGCCGGTTTCAGTCCGCGAATCCGCCATGAAACCCGGCTCTGGCAAACCGTGGTGTCTATGGTGGCCTACAACCTGGGCGTGGCGCTGGTACCCCAGACCCTGGCTGCAACCTGGAAACAGGGGGTGCACTATTGCCAAATCAACGGCAGCGGCGCGCACTCCGAAATTCATGCCATTCGCCAGGCCACGTTGCCCTCGGCGGCGGCACAAAGCCTGCTGGAGCTGTTCAAGGCCCAGCAACAGAACTGCCGCTAAAGCCTTTCGACGATACGAAATCACGTATCAAACAATAAAATTTAATCATTATTTTTTTCAATTCTGCCTGTATAGGCTCCAGCCATCAGACCTCCTCGCCCGCCTGGAGGCTGATGTGCCGTGCAAGCCTCTCCAGGTGTTCGGGAGAGGACATAGACCAATAATAATGAGCAGGAAAAAACTATGAATGCCACCCAGGAAGTTGCCGCCCACAAAAGAGCCCGCAAGGCCGGAGTGGCCTCGTTCATCGGTACGACCATCGAGTGGTATGACTTTTACGCCTACGGCATTGCCGCTGCTCTGGTGTTCGGCAAAGTGTTCTTTCCCGCCGACCTGAACCCCGGCACCGCCACCATGCTGTCGTTTCTTACTTTGTGGGCCGGGTTTATCGCGCGCCCCATAGGCGGCATTATCTTCGGTCACCTGGGTGACAAGATCGGGCGCAAGACCACCCTGGTCATCACCCTGGTGATGATGGGCGTGGCCACCACCTGCATCGGCCTGTTGCCCACCTATCTGCAAATTGGTATCTGGGCCCCGATCGCACTGGTGGTGCTGCGGGTCATTCAGGGAATCGCGGTGGGTGGCGAATGGGGCGGTGCCATTCTGATAGCCAGCGAGAATGCGCCCAAGGGCAAGGGCATCCTGTATGCCGCTTTCGCCCAGCAGGGGTCCCCCGCCGGCAACCTGCTGGCGACCATCGTGTTCTTCGCCCTCAGCGCCCTGCCGGTCTCGGACTTCATGCTCTGGGGCTGGCGCATTCCGTTCCTGCTCTCCGCAGCACTGGTGATCGTCGGCATGGTGATTCGTCTCAAGCTCGAAGAGTCGGATGACATGAAGCGCCTGATGGAACAAAAGAAGACCGTCAAACTGCCCGTTGTGGCCGTGCTGCGCGACCACTGGCGGATTGTGCTGCTGTGTGCCGGCGTCCTGCCGATCATCCATGTCACTTACTTCAAGAGTACCTTTGCCCTGTCCTGGGCCACCAAGGAACTGGGCTACGCCCAAAGCACCTTTCTCAGCGTGATCATCATTTCTCTGGTGGTGCAGTTCCTGGTCCAGCCGTTCGGCGCGGTGCTGGTGTCAAAGATCGACATGCGCAAGGCCGTGGCCTTTATGGTGATCCCGGAGCTGTTGCTGATGCCGGCGATGTTCCTCGCGGTGGAAACCAAAATCTACTGGATCGCCGTGCTCGGCATGTGCCTGGCGACCATTCCCCATTCGATGTTTTACGGTGCAGTGGGCGGCATCCTGGCCCGGGCCTTCCCGACCAAGGTGCGCTACAGCGGACTGTCGGTCTCCTATCAACTGTGCTCATTGCTGGTGGGCGGTGCGACCCCGGTGCTGGCCCAGGGCATTCTCAACTCCACCGGCAGCATCATAGGCGTGGCGATTGCCTCGGCCTGCTACGCCCTGGTTTCGCTGGTGTGCATGCTGATGCTGCTCAAGCGTATTGGCCATACGGCCTCAGAACTGTCGACGGCCGAGCAGGCCGATGCCGATGAACTGGCACTTGATAGCGGCCCGGCACCCCGGTCGCAGCCGCGTACGGCGACAGACACCGGGGCAAAAAATGTCCTGACACCCATCGCAGCCACCCATACACCGGGGATTTGAATGAACGCCAACTATCTGCTTGCAGTGCTCGCCACGCTGACCGTCAACGCCAGCGCCGATCCGGCCAAAGTCGACGCCCAGGTGGTCTATACCAATGCCAATGTACTGACCGTGGACAAGGACAACAGTACGGCCCGGGCCGTTGCGGTGCGCGACGGGAAAATCCTCGCGGTGGGCGAGTCCGACGCCCTCGCCCGCTACATCGGGCCCGACACCCGGGTGGTGGATCTGCACGGCAAGACCATGATCCCCGGGATCTATGATGCCCACAGTCATTTTGCCAGTTCGAAAATCACCGGGACCTTTGTCGCCGACCTCAACAGCCCGCCCATCGGCGATGTGCGCAACATCGAAGATATCGTCGCGCGCCTCAAGGCCCAGCAGGCCAAGGTCGGCCCCGGGGACTGGATCAGCGGCGCCGGCTATGACGACACCCTGCTGGCCGAAAAGCGCCACCCGACCCGTGCCGATCTCGACCGGGTGTCCAGCACCCGGCCGATTTACATCACCCATGTCTCGGGGCATCTCACGGTCGCCAACAGTGCCGCTCTGGCCCTGGCCGGCATCACCGCCAGTACCCCCAACCCGCCGGGCGGGGTGATCCGCAAGGATGCCGACGGCCAGCCCAATGGCGTGCTGGAAGAGTCGGCCCTGGCCCTGGTGGGCAAACTGCGCCCGGCCCTGACCGAGCCCCTGCAACGGGAAGGCATCCGTCTTGCCGGCCAGTGGTATGCCGCCCACGGCGTGACCACCGCCAATCACGGCGCCGGCACCACCCCGGCACTGCTGAAAATGCTTGAAGATGCGGTGCAGGCCAAAGAATTGCCTATCCGGGTGATGACCTGGAGCAGCCTGGAAACCATGGACGCGGTGGACCAAGTTGCGCTGCCCAGCGGCATGATCAAGGTCGGCGGAGTCAAGGAGTTTTCGGACGGTTCAATTCAAGGCTATACAGGCTACCTGAGCGAGCATTACCACACCCCGTTCAATAACGACCTGACCTACCGCGGCTTCCCCCGTTTCAGCCGTGAGGAGCTGGCAGCCCGGGTGCTGGCCGTGCACAAATCCGGGCGCCAGATGATGATCCATGCCAATGGCGATGCGGCGATCGACGATGTGCTTTATGCCTATCGCAAGGCCCAGGAAACCTACCCGAGGGAGGATGCTCGGCAAGTGATCATCCACTCGCAGATGATGCGCGAAGATCAGCTCGACGAGGTCAAGCGACTCAATATAATTCCTTCGTTCTTCGTGCTGCACACCTACTACTGGGGCGACCGCCATCGCGATATATTCATCGGCAAGGACCGCGCGGAGCGCATCAGCCCCGCCCGTTCCGCCCAGGACAGAGGCCTGCGCTACACCATCCATACCGATACCCCCATCGTGCCGATGGAGCCGATGCGCCTGATCTGGTCGGCGGTGAACCGGGTGACCACCGGCGGCAAGGTGCTGGGTGCCGCGCAGCGTGTACCGGTGGCCGATGCCCTGCGCGCCACCACAATCAACGCGGCCCGGCAGAACTTCGAAGAGCAGGAGCGCGGCTCGATTGAGGTCGGCAAATACGCAGACCTGGTGGTCCTGTCGGACGACATTGCGACAGTCGACCCGATGAACATCAAGGACATCAAAGTGCTGGAAACCATCGTCGAGGGTAAATCCGTGTACCAGGCTCACGACTGATATTACTGGCCGCTCCCACCAAGCCCGGGCGTTGCACACAACCTGGACTACCTCGCGGTGGCATCACTGCATCGCTGGCAAGCCAGCTCCCACAAAGCCTGGGCGTTGCACACAACCTGGATTACCCCGCGGTGGCCTCACCGCCATCGCTGGCAAGCCAGCTCCCACAGGTACCGGGGAGCCGCATCACTCCACCCTTTGTGGGAGCCGGGCTTGCCCGCGATGGCAGCACCGCGGGCCGGCAGTCATGTCGAATTGTCTGCATCGCTGGCAAGCCAGCTCCCACAGGTACCGGGGAGCCGCACCACTCCACCCTTTGTGGGAGTCGGGCTTGCCCGCGATGGCAGCACCGCGGTCCGGCAGTCATGTCGAATTGTCTGCATCGCTGGCAAGCCAGCTCCCACAA